>CBFHVC010000008.1:0-72142 GCA_965659515.1 Candidatus Arcticimaribacter sp.
ATGATTAATGGACAAAAGCAAACATTTTTTGGAAATTATAACGAATCACATAGAAGCTGGTTTAATCTAATTCAACGTTTTTCAAATCAAAGAAAAAAGTTAAATTACCCCATGGTAGAAGTTTTTTATGACAGCCCTTTTAGTGAATCAAATGATGTAAATTGGCGATCAGAATTATACTTTGAGGAAAAAAAATAAATCAAATGAAAAATTTATCCCAAATATTTTGTGCTTTGGTCCTTTTTATTTCTTGTTCAGAAAACACAGCCTATAAAGAGCAACTAAGTAATTCTGAACTCTTTCATGCAGCTGTTAAAAACTTGTCTGATATTATCGTGTATGATATCTTTTCTCCTCCAGTCGCTTCCCGGGTATACATGTACCCAACCATTGCGGCCTATGAGGTAATGGCCCAGGCTAAACCCACCGAATATAAGTCCCTGGCCAGCCAGTTAAGCGGTTTGGGCGAAGCTCCTACAATGACGGAAACGGCTAACCCAGAACTCTCGGCCATTTACGCTTACAACATCATAGGAAAAACCTTGATTTTTTCGGAAGATAAGATGGAGGCCTATCAAGAAAAGCTCGAACAAAAAATTAAGGCCATAGGCGTGCCCAGATCGGTGCGCAAGGCGTCAATGCGCTATGCGCAAGAAATGGCAGACCACATTCTTGCCTGGGCGAGCAAAGATATGTATAACCAAACCAGAACCTACCCAAAGTACACCATCTTAGAGGGAGAGAAGTTTTGGAAACCTACTCCGCCTGATTATATGGATGGGATAGAGCCGCACTGGAATAAGATCCGCCCCCTAGTGTTGGATTCGGCCAATCAATACCAGCCCAAAGCGCCTTTGGCTTTTGATTTAACGGAGGGAAGTCCCTTCCAAACCCAGTTGCAAGAAGTATTTGAAATTGGAGAAGGTTTAACCGATGAGCAAGTTGAAATCGCGAAATTTTGGGATTGCAACCCCTATGTTACCCACCACAGGGGGCATGCGATGTTTGCCACTAAAAAGATTACCCCCGGAGGGCATTGGATTGGGATTACCGCGATTGCAACCCGAAAAGCCAACAGTGATTTTGCCGCGACCATTAACGCCTATGCTCATGTAAGTATTGCTCTTTTTGACGGTTTCATTAGCTGTTGGGACGAGAAGTGGAACACCCTTGTGGTGCGTCCAGAAACCCTAATCAACAAACACTATGACGAAGAGTGGTTGCCTTTATTGCAAACCCCACCTTTCCCAGAATACACCAGTGGGCACTCTGTAATTTCACGGGCTTCAGCCGTGGTTTTAACCAAATTATATGGCGATAATTTTGCTTTTGACGATACCACAGAAGTCGCTTTTGGTTTACCCGTTCGCTCGTATACCTCTTTTATTCACGCTGCTGAAGAAGCCGCGATTTCTAGATTATATGGCGGAATTCACTATATGATGGCCATAGAAGAAGGCGTTGCGCAAGGCCAAAAAGTAGGCGACCATGTCGCCAAAGGTTTACAAACCCAAATCGAACCAACCCAGCTTGCTTCAACCAAATAATTAAACAATGGAAAAAAGACAACTCTCCTTTGGTCAAATTCTAACCATGAATTTTGGCTTTTTCGGGGTGCAATTTAGCTTTGGTTTACAGCAAAGTAATATGAGCGCCATTTACAAATACCTTGGCGCAAACGAGGCAGAATTGCCTATGTTGTGGCTTGCAGGACCAGTAACCGGTCTTTTAGTGCAACCCATTATTGGAGCGATTAGCGATGGCACTTGGTCGCCAAAATTTGGCCGCAGAAAGCCCTTTTTCCTCATTGGAGCAATAGTGGCGAGTTTGGCCTTAATTGCGATGCCCTTTTCTAGTTCGATTTGGATGGCGGCTAGTTTATTGTGGATTTTAGATGCCGCAAATAATATTGCCCTAGAACCCTATCGTGCATTTATTTCAGATAAATTGCCCGAGAAGCAATACTCCTTAGGTTTTTTAATGCAAAGCTTTTTTACGGGCCTAGGAACCACTTTAGCCAACTTTACGCCAGCCATTCTAGTATCCCTAGGAATTTTGGCCATGAGTGATAAAATGGACAACGGCGTACCCGTTTCGACCTATTGGGCTTTTGGAATCGGAGCCATTGCCTCTACAGCAACCATTTTAGTTACGGTTTTGACGACCTCAGAATATCCCCCAACAGAAGAAGAGTTGGCAAAACTAGAAGCAGATAAGCAAAAAGGAAGTTTAGTACAACGCACCTGGGACGAGATTGTAGTGGCCTTTAAAGAAATGCCTACCACCATGAAACAGCTCATTCCAGTGATGTTCTTTCCTTGGTATGCCATGTTTTGTTACTGGCAATATTTAACCTCTGCACTTTCTTTATCCTTATACAATACCACCGATCCAGAAAGCAGCTTTTTTAATCAAGCCCAGCTTTTAACCGGGAATTTGAATGGAACCTATAACATCATTTGTTTTTCCATTGCCTTTGCTTTGATTCCTATAGCCCGAAAGTTAGGGGCAAAAAAGCTGCACTTTATCAGTCTCGCGATTGGAGGGATAGGCCTGTTATGCATGCCTTTGTTAAACGATACCGACTTGATTTTCACCCTTCCTTTTGGCAGCGGGATTGAAGTTTCAGAAATATATCTTTTCTCCTTTGGTTTAGGAATCACATGGGCCTCCATGATGGCCATGCCTTATCAAATGCTCGCCGCTTCTATCCCAAAAGATAAGACAGGTGTTTATATGGGTATCTTCAATATGTTTATTGTGATTCCCATGATTATCCAGATTTTCTCTATGCAGTATTTTGTGTACGATCTCTTGGGGAATAATCCCATCAATGTAATTCGATTGGCTGGGGTTTTCTTGATCCTTGGAGGAATCTGTTCTCTCTTTGTTACCGAAAAGGAAAGCATTTAAGCTCTTATTCTTTATAACCACATTTTAACGGGGATCTTTTGATCCCCGTTTTTTTTGTGGGTTAATCTTCTCATTATCATATTTATAGTAAATAAATAATGGATGCAACCTCCCCAAAAAACCGTCCACCGAAAACGTTTTAGGGAGGGTAAAATCTATTTTTAACAGCTCAACTGTCTCTCTAGAGCGGAAAGGAGCCTATTTTTTTTCTCCCTTAAAAACGCAGAAATAAAGCGAAACCATTGTTGCGCGCTTTTTAGAAATACCTGGCTTTGCAGCACCGACTTCTAGCTTGTTTCAGCAGATATTAAGGCCGACTACATTGATTTTATGATACGTGCATTTTAACAAATTAATCGAATCAATTTAGTATGAAAAACAATTACGTAAAAACACTATTTCTTTTGCTCCTCTTTGTGGGAGTAACGGGCGTTGCACAAACAGTCTCGGGACTAGTGACAAGTGAAGATGGTCCGCTTCCTGGAGCAACAATTATTGTAAAAGGAACCAACAATGGGACAACTGCAGATTTTGACGGAAATTTTACCATTAACGCAACTTCTGGAGATGTTTTGGTTGTTTCCTTTGTGGGTTTTCAAACCCAAGAAGTTACCTGGAATGGGCAAGATCAATTGAGCGTGACTTTAACCTCTGATAATGAATTGGATGAGGTGGTTGTATTAGGATATGGTACAATAAGTAAACAAGACGCAACAGGTGCAATAGATGCCGTTAATTCTAGCGACTTTACCACCATAGCTGCAGAATCTCCAGCACAGGTATTAAGAGGTAAAACAGCAGGGGTTCAAGTAACTTCTTCAAGTGGTGAACCTGGGGCTGGAGTTGCTATCCGCGTAAGAGGGAATTCTTCCATACGATCGGGTAACGAACCACTTATTGTGGTAGATGGTGTTCCACTTGCCGGTGGTAATATATCATCCGGTCTTGACGAAACACCTCAGTTTGGTGATTCCTCTGCTCAAAATCCGTTAAACTTTATCAGCCAAAATGATATTGAAAGTATTTCAGTATTAAAGGACGCTTCTTCAACAGCTATTTACGGATCAAGAGGAGCTAACGGAGTGATTATAATTACTACAAAGAAAGGCAAGGGGCTTAACAAGAATACTATTTCATACTCAGGTTCTACAGTGTTTAGCCGTTTTGCCAAGAACACTTCTTATAGAGATGTAATGAGTAGAGAAGAATTCTTGAGTAGTGAAGTTGCTGGCTCAACACCGGTTACAAACGCAGGAGGTAATTATGATTGGAAAGATGTAATATTAAGAAATGCCTTATCACATAATCACGATATCACGATAACGAATAGTAATGAGAAATCTTCTACAAGGTTTTCTATAGGCACCTCACAACAAGAAGGGATTGTAAATAAGACAGGCTTAGACAAATACACCTTGTCATTTAATAATTCAAGTAGGCTATTCAACGGGGGATTAAAAATAGACAGTAAAGTGCTTTATTCTCGCTTAGAAAATCAATCACACCTACTCACCACCAACGCAGGTTTTATTGGGAATCTTATAGGTGCCTCTTTATATTGGAGACCAGACACCAATATACTAGGGGGAAATGATGCATCTAGTAATAGTGGTTATACCTATGTAGGGAATAACTACTTAAATCCAAAACAATTATTGGATTCTTTTGATGATAATACCGTTACAAGCAAGTTGTTAGCAAGCGTTTCCGCTGATATAAAAATCACGAAGGAGCTTTCATTTAACTATTTACTTGGTATTGAAACTTCGAGGGGGAATAGAGGGTCTCAGTTATTACCTACAATTAATGTTGAAGGTATTGGTGTTGGAGCTCAGGATTTTTTTGAGGCAAATGATGGTGCTTATAAAGGAGGATTTGCTTCAACATATAATGACTTTCGTTTAAACACTACAATTGAGAGTACATTAAACTATAAAAAGTCTTTTGGGGAAGTAAATTTTGATGCAATTCTTGGTTATTCTTATTATCAGTATAATTCCGAAGGAAATATAACCAATGCACAACAGTTTAATTTTGATCAAACAAAATTAATTGATAACATTGAAGGAGGTTCAAACAACGAATTTCGGTCAAATTCATATAAAAACAGAACAGAACTAGATTCGTTTTTTGCTCGAGTTCAAGCGTCCTATAAAAACTTTCTAGCAACCTTTACTTACCGTAATGATGGTTCTACAAAATTTGGATCAGGGAATAAAAGAGGATCATTTCCTTCCCTTGGCTTAGGGTACAAAATTATCACAAATCGAGAAGGAATCTTTAATGATTTAAAGATTCGGGGAAACTGGGGGATAACGGGTAATCAGGAATTTGATCCTAACTCCGCAATTGCAGTAACGGTTTATGAAAATGGTAGTTTATCTACAAACAATAATTCTAATCCAAATTTGAAATGGGAGACCACAACTTCCTATGGAGTTGGAATTGATTTCGGATTGTTCGACTATAGACTAACAGGAACTGTGGACTACTATCGAAGATCTACTACAGACTTTATTTTTTCTCGACCTACAGCAGCAACGCAACCATCCCCAATTTCAAGAAGTTTTGTGAATTTAGACGGTGATTTAGTTAATACGGGTATAGAAATTACACTTGACGCTACTGTTTTAGAAAAAGAGAATATGACTTGGGATATTTCTGGGAATATATCATTGGTGAGTAATGAAGTACAGAATTTTGCCCCTTTTATTCAAGCAGGTGAAATTCATGGACAAGGATTGTCTGGCGCATTTTCTCAAGTGCTTTCGGAGGGGAACCCACTTTACTCTTATTTTTTGTTCGAATTTAGAGAGTATGATACCGATGGAAATTCTTTATATACACAGGCCGACGGAAGTGCAGGTAATTTAGCCACAGCAACAAAATCTGTATTAGATAAACAAGCACTACCCACGACTAACTTAGGTTTTTCTACCACCTTTAGGTACAAACAATTTGACTTCAGTACATCTTTCTATGGTGCTCTAGGTCATTATATCTACAACAATACCGCCAATGGTTATTTTGTTAGATCGGTATATCCAGGGCGAAATATTACCCGAGAAGCCGCTACTTCAGGTCAAAACGGAAGTGACCCTAATACTCCCTCAACCAAATTTTTGGAAAAAGGAGATTTTTTACGATGGGATAATCTAACGGTTGGCTACAATTTCGCGAATACTTTGCTAGAAAAAATAAAAGCGAGCAACGCACGCTTGTATATGAGTTTAAACAATTTAGCAGTGTTTACAGACTACTCCGGGTTTGATCCAGAAGTAGATACTGATAAAACGTTAAACGGAGTCCCCTCTGCTGGGCTTGATTATTTAAGCTATCCGAGAAGTAAAGGATTTACAGTTGGGTTAAATGTAACTTTTTAAAACTTTATAAAAATGAAAAATATATTCAAAAATAAAGCGACAATTTTATTGTTAAGTTTTTTAACTATAATAAGTTGTACAGATTTAGAAGAGGAAATACTTGATGGAGAAATATCAGAGGCTACTGGAGCAGGATCAGCTGATTTAATCGCCATAACTTTACGCCTGAAGAATGTCCAAGACGGACAAGCAAGAATATTAGGCTTGGGTGAAATGACCACAGACTGTTTTGCAGGTCCTACACGGGGTGGTGACTGGGACGATAATGCTGCGCTTAGACAAATGCACACCCTTACGTGGGCTCCTGACCACCTCTGGATAAGAGATACTTATAATGAAATATTTACAGGTATATTTAACTGTGACATTGTATTAGCAAATCCAGCACAATCAAACATTCATCCGAATGCAAAATTGATAAAAGCACTTTTTTATTACTATGCTATTGATAATTTTGGGACAGTTCCGTTTAGAGAATCATATGAGGATTTAACGGCTATTCCAGAAGTGTATACTCGATCTCAAGCCTTGGATTTAGCGATTACTTTGGCAACAGAAGCACTGTCTGCATTGCCTGAAAAAACAGCTGATGATGCTTCAATTGCCAACAAAGATGCGGCACGGTTTTTATTAGCCAAATTGCATTTGAACAAGGCGGTCTATACCGCAGAAGCTGGAAGTACAAATTATTCTTTTGATGCTGCGGATATGACGGAAGTAATTAATTACGTCAATGCTATTTCTAGTACTTTAAATACCACTGGTGTTACTGATGGAAGTAAATATTGGTTAAACTTTGCACCTGAAAACAACACCTCAAATGAAATTATCTTTTCTATAAAAGACGAGGTCAATCAAAATACTTTTGGCGATAATCGTTGGCATTGGAGAATGGGACAACATTACAATCAAACTCCAGGGGGGTGGAATGGTCCTGTGATTGTTGGAGAATTTTATGAATATTTTTTAGAAAATGGGGTTGCTGAAGGGGATGATCCTAGAGCGACCTATTCAACGGAGGATATTATTGCTGATTTTGGAAATCCAGTTGGGATACAGAGAGGTCAAATCTATGCACCGGGGGGTGAAACACCGCTACAAACAAGAAGTCAAAATGGTTCACGTCCTCTAGTCTACACCAAAGATTTGGATTTAGTGATTTCGAAACCAGAGGATTTGGAAACCGCGGGGTATAGACCAATGAAATATATTCCAGATAATGAAAATTTAGATAGACCAGAAAACGATATCGTTATCTTCAGATATGCAGATGCATTATTAATGCGAGCTGAGGCTGCTCTTAGAGGTGGGACAGGTGGCGATGCTCAAGCAGATCTTAATGCTATTAGAGCCCGAGTTGGTTTGGGGAGTATTCCTGCAAATCTTGACAATGTCTATGCTGAAAGAGCACGAGAGCTTTGGTTAGAAGGTTGGCGACGTAACGATATGATCCGTTTCGGAACATTCTTAAATGAAAGAGAATTAAAGCCAAGTTTATCAGACTCTAAATTTTTACTTTTTCCCTTCCCGGCAGATGCATTGTTAAATCCTAACCTCACCCAAAACCCTGGCTATTAAAAAACCAAAAAACCGAATACTTTTAGGCTCCCCAATTTGGGGAGCTTTTTTTTTGGTTTCATGGGGTCTATTTAACAGGACTTCCTACATTTGTTATAAGCACATAACTATGAGTAAAGAAAATAACCGCAGGGAGGCCTTGGTTTATCATGCGAAACCGCGCCCTGGAAAGATAGAAGTTGTCCCCACAAAAAAATATGCGACCCAGCGCGACCTAGCCTTGGCCTATTCTCCTGGGGTGGCCATTCCGTGTTTAGAAATAGACAAAGCGGTCGACAACGTTTATAAATACACCAACAAAGGGAATCTGGTGGCCGTGATCTCAAACGGAACCGCTGTTTTAGGTTTAGGCGATATCGGTCCAGAGGCGTCTAAGCCCGTGATGGAAGGGAAGGGCCTTTTGTTTAAAATTTTTGCGGGGATTGATGTTTTTGACATAGAGGTAGACACCAAAAACACTGAAGAGTTCATTGCTGCGGTAAAGGCGATCGCACCCACTTTTGGGGGCATTAACCTTGAAGACATCAAAGCGCCAGAAGCCTTTGAGATTGAACGCAGATTAAAAGAAGAACTGGATATCCCAGTCATGCACGACGACCAACACGGAACCGCCATTATTTCCTGTGCAGCCTTATTAAACGCTTTAGAGCTATCCAATAAAAAGATAGAAGAGGTGCGTATTGTGATTTCTGGTGCTGGGGCAGCAGCAGTTTCTTGTACGCGTTTGTATAAAGCCTTTGGGGCTAAAGCCAAAAATATTGTCATGACAGACAGTAAAGGCGTGATTCGAAAAGACCGCGAAACGCTCACGCCAGAAAAGGCAGAATTTGCGACTGATCTCGACCTGCATAGCCTTGAAGACGCGATGAATAATGCTGACGTCTTCATTGGCTTATCGATGGCCAATATTGTCACTCCTGAAATGTTGATTTCTATGGCGAAAAATCCCATTGTTTTTGCCATGGCCAACCCAGATCCAGAAATTGCCTACGATTTGGCCTGTTCTACCAGAGACGATATTTTAATGGCCACCGGGCGTTCAGATCACCCTAATCAGGTGAATAATGTTTTGGGCTTCCCTTTTATCTTTAGAGGGGCACTCGATGTTCGTGCCACTGCCATTAACGAAGCGATGAAAATGGCAGCAGTAAAAGCCTTAGCCGAATTGACCAAAAAGCCCGTGCCTGAGCAAGTTAATTTGGCCTATAACGAAACGCGTCTGACTTTTGGGCGAGATTATATTATCCCAAAACCCTTTGATCCGCGATTAATTGTTGAGGTGCCGCTAGCTGTGGCAAAGGCTGCAATAGCGTCTGGCGTTGCAAAAGAACCTATTGAAGATTGGGATCGATACCGTGAAGAATTAGCGGCTAGAACTGGGAGCGAGCAAAAAACATTAAGGGTATTACACCACCGTGCAAAACAAGACCCTAAAAAACTGGTTTTTGCAGAAGCAGACCAACTCGATGTCCTCAAAGCTGCCCAGATTGTAAAAGAAGAAGGCATTGCAGAACCCATTCTTTTAGGGCGAAAAGAAGTGATTACAGACCTGATGGCATCAATCGATTTTGACATTAATTCGGTCAAAATTCTCGATCCAAAAAGCATGGAAGAGCGCGATATCAAAAACCATTATGCGAACCTGTATTGGGAAAATCAAAAGCGCAAAGGCGTAACAGAATACGAAGCAAAGTCTGTCATGCGCGAGCGAAATTACTTCGCTTCTATGATGGTTAAAACCGGGGATGCAGATGCTATGCTCTCTGGATATTCAAGGAACTATGCTTCTGTGGTAAAGCCTGTTATGAGTATTATTGGCAAAGCCAAAGGAGTAACTCGAATCGCCGCTACAAACATGATGTTAACAGAGCGCGGTCCCTTGTTTTTGTCAGACACCTCCATCAATATTGACCCTACGGCTAAAGAGTTGGCTAAAATCGCTTATATGAATGCGCAAGTCGTTGAAATGTTTGGGTTTAAACCAGTCACTGCTATGATTACTTTTGCCAATTTTGGTGCGTCTAAGCACCCAGGAGTAAAAAAGGTAAGTGATGCGGTAGATTACTTACACCGTTATTATCCAGATCTAGACGTCGATGGACCTTTACAGTCAGATTTTGCATTAAATAAAGAGATGTTAGCAGAGAAATTTCCTTTTTCTGATTTAGTTAAAAAGAATGTCAACACCTTGATTTTCCCTAATCTGGAGTCAGCAAACATTACCTATAAATTATTGAAAGAGCTCCATGGTGCACAATCTGTGGGCCCAATTTTATTGGGGCTAGAAAAAGCCGTTCACGTACTTCAATTAGGGGCCAGTGTAGACGAAATGGTCAATATGGCTGCTGTTGCAGTGGTTGATGCCCAACAAAAACAGCAGTTATGATTACCCAACTACAAGGTCGCTTAATCGAAAAAAATCCCACAACAGTCGTGATTGATTGTAACGGGGTTGGCTATGAAGTGAACATCTCTTTGCACACCTATGGTCAGCTTGGTGCAGACGAAAACATCCGCTTGTTTACCCATCTGCAAATAAGAGAAGATGCCCATACGCTTTATGGATTTTTTCAGCCCATGGAACGCAGTATTTTTCGCTTGTTAATTTCTATTTCGGGGATTGGCGCAAACATTGCTAGAACGATGTTATCGTCGATGACTCCGGTTGAAATTCAGCAGGCAATTGTCAACGAAGATTTAGCTGCGATTAAAGCTGTAAAGGGGATTGGATTAAAAACGGCACAAAGGGTTTTAATCGAGTTAAAAGACAAAATTCAAAATGTGGCCGGAATGGAGGAAATTCCTGTCGTAAAAAGCAATACAATCAAAGAAGAAACGTTATCAGCATTAGAGGTTCTTGGTTACCAAAGAAGGCAAGCCGAGAAAGTGATTGATAACATCATTCAAACTGCTCCAGAGAGTTCTGTAGAAGAGCTGATAAAGCAAGCTTTGAATAAATTGTAAAAAACCTTTGATTGACAAAAAGAAAGCGCATCTAAAACACCCTCGCTTTTTCCTTTTACTCGCGCTATTGCTTGGAGTAGGGATTTTAAGAAGTTATGGTCAAGACCCCACCATAGAAGCTACTGAGTTGGGTAGAATTGCTTTACCTCAAACACAAGACATCACTTCCTTTTACCGATATGACCCAGCGCAGGAATTGTATATCTTTTCGGCTGCAATTGGAGATTTTCCCATCGGCACTCCCTTGGTTTTAACCCCCAAAGAATTTGAAAAACGGGTACTGAAGGCACAAATGAATGCCTATTTTCAACAAAAAATCACCGTAATAGGGAAAAAAAAAGGAGAAAACAATAGCGCCCAAAAAGACCTTTTGCCGGAGTTATATGTCAATTCAAAATTCTTTTCTTCCATTTTTGGAAGCAATACCATCGATGTTCGCCCTCAGGGTTCCATCGGGATAGATTTAGGCGTGCGGTATCAAAAAACTGACAATCCCTCGTTTTCGCCGCGCAATAGAAGAAACTTCGGTTTTGACTTTGACCAGCGCATTAGTCTTAGTTTATTGGGAAATATTGGCGAGCGTTTACAAATTACGGCCAATTATGATACCGAATCTACCTTTGACTTTCAAAATTTGGTTAAACTACAGTTCAATCCTCCTAAGGCAAACGAACTTAAAAACTATTTGCCAGAATCTTTGTCTAATACTGTTGGAAAAATAGAAGAAAAAGGGGCGCAATTACAAAACAAATACAATCAAGTCAAAGGTAAAGTCGACAATGTTAAAGGGAAATTACAGTCCCTGCAAGATAAAGCGAATAACCTGCAGGGGACTGTTGGGAATTACAAAAACAAGATCAATGACTTCTTAAATAAGCCCGCAACGGAAGATGCCATTTTACAAAACATCGATATAGGGAACATTAACATGCCCTTAAACAGCACCTTGATTTCTGGAGCACAAAGTTTAATGGGAGTAAAGGCGCAATTAAAGTTTGGGCGTACCAATATTACCGGTGTTTTTGCAGAACAGCGTTCTCAAAGCCAGTCGGTTATTGCACAAGGCGGCGGGGCTTTACAAGAATTTTCTGTTTTTGCGCTTGATTATGAAGCAGATCGTCACTTTTTCCTCGCCCAGTATTTTAGAGATAATTACGACCGTTTTTTAAAAACCTATCCCTACATCAATTCTCCTATACAAATTACCCGGGTAGAGGTGTGGATTACCAACCGACAATCCCAAGTGAATAATATTCGCAATATTGTCGCCTTGCAAGATTTAGGAGAATCTAATCCAGTCAAAACAAGATTAGGTCAACTTAACACAAGTTTTTTTAATGCTCCTTTGCCCGGTGGCGTTCCAGCCAACGAGGCCAATAAATTGGATCCAGAAAAAATCAATGCCGGTTCTTTTATCACCGACGGAATTCGGGATGTGGGAACCTTGTCTCAAGCATTTGGCGCCCTAAACGGGCAGGTGCGAGAAGGGTTTGATTATGCTTTTTTAGAAAGTGCACGTAAGTTAGACCCTTCTGAATATACTTTACATCCGCAGCTGGGGTATATTTCCTTGAATCAACGTTTGAGTAATGACGAAATTTTAGGGGTTGCTTTTCAATTTACATTTAATGGAGAAGTTTATCAAGTAGGAGAATTTGCCAACGGAGGTGTCTCAGGAACAAGTATTGATCCCAACACTGCCACCGCAGCGGTGCCTCAGGTAGAAACCAATAATCTTGTTGTGAAACTCCTCAAAAGTAGTTTGACAGATGTGCGCCAACCTGTTTGGAATTTGATGATGAAAAACATCTACAACACCGGCGCCTTTCAATTAGAACAAGAAGACTTTAGGTTAAATATCCTCTATACCGATCCTTCTCCCATTAACTACCTTTCTCCCGTTGATGCAAGTATTTGGCCAGCAGAATTAGAGAATAGCATCTTGTTGCGAACACTGCGACTGGATCGACTTAATATTTACAATGACCCAGAACCAGAAGGGGATGGCTTTTTTGATTTTATTCCAGGGATTACCGTAGATCCACAATATGGCCGCATTATTTTTCCTACCGTAGAGCCTTTTGGAGAAAGTCTCTTTGCCTTATTAGATGACCCAAAAAGCAGCGCAGCGTCTTATGCGGATGAAATGACCTATAATGCAAATCAAGCCAAATATGTCTTTAGGGAAATGTATGCCCTAACACAAGCAGCGGCACTAGAAGCAACCGAAAAAAACAAATACCAATTAAAAGGGCGGTATAAATCTGCCGGAGGAGATGGCATTGCCATTGGCGCCTTTAATGTTCCAAGAGGTTCGGTGCAAGTAACAGCTGGCGGAAGGGTATTAAGAGAAGGCGTAGATTATACCGTAAATTATCAAATAGGGCGGGTTAAAATTTTAGACCCTGCCTTGCAGGCCTCTAATGTTCCCATTCAAATTTCTGTAGAGAATAACACTTTCTTTGGGCAGCAAAACAAGCGTTTTAGCGGCTTCGACATCACCCATCAATTCAACGAAAAAGTAGCCATAGGGGGAACCTTAATTAATTTAAGTGAAAATCCCCTGACCCAAAAAGCCAACTATGGCACAGAACCGGTAAACAACACCATGATTGGCTTTAACACCAATTTCTCTACCGAAGTTCCTTTTTTAACCCGATTAATCAATAAGCTACCGACCATTGAAACAACGGCCCCTTCTCGGGTTTCTTTCCGTGGAGAAATTGCGTCCTTAATTGCTGGAGATCCGCGAAACACAAAGTTAGCGGGCGAAACGAATGTTTATCTTGACGATTTTGAAGGTGCCCAAACAAATATCGATGTAAAAGGTGCTTTTGCATGGAAATTAGCTTCTGTTCCCTTTGAAGGTTTTGCAGGAGCCAATGCCCCACAAGACGATTTAGCAGCTGGCTATAATCGCGCAAAACTCGCCTGGTATACCGTCGATCCCGTTTTCTATTCTACCCAGTTTAGACCCGATGGAATTGGGAATAGTGAGATTTCATTAAATACAACCCGGCGTATTTTTATCCAAGAAATTTTTCCAGAACAAGATTTAGTCCAAGGGCAATCAACCATTCAACCCACCCTAGATTTGGCCTATTTCCCAACAGAAAAAGGGCCCTATAACAATCAAGACAACAATCTTTTTGGCAATCAGCCAGAACAAAATTGGGGTGGAATTATGCGCTCTATCAATGCAACTAACTTTGAGCAATCCAACGTAGAATTCATTGAATTTTGGGTCTTAGACACCTTTGATGAGGTACAGTCCAATGATGATGAATTAGGAGAATTGGTTTTTCATTTGGGGAATATATCAGAAGATATTTTACGGGATGGACGCAAACAATATGAAAATGGTTTACCCAGCACTGAACTTACCGCAGTGCAGTCGACCAATTGGGGAAGAACCCCTTCTTCTCAATCTTTGCTGTATGCATTTAATACCGTTGAAGAAGACCGCCTTTTGCAGGATGTTGGGCTAGATGGTTTAAGCGATAGTGAAGAACAAGCTTTCTATCCTAATGGGCCGGTGAATGACCCGGCAGGAGACAATTATGAATATTTTCTTCAGGCCGAAGGGAGTATTATTAATCGCTATAAAAACTTTAATGGCACCCAAGGGAATTCGCCCATCGCTTTTTCAGACACCAATCGCGGAAGTACGGCAGAGCCCGACACAGAAGATGTGAATCGCGACCAAACGATGAATACCATTGACAGTTATTTTGAATATAAAATTCCAATTGAAAAAAACATGACTGTTGGGTCGCACCCTTTTGTAACAGATGTTCGCGAGAATGTCGCTGTTAGTCTTCCCAATGGGCAAAGCTTAGTTACCAGATGGATACAGTTTAAAGTTCCGCTAGACAAAAGCTATTACCAAGGCACCAATTTTTCTAGCTTCTTCAATACAGTCAACGGGATTCAAGATTTGCGTTCAGTTCGCTTTATGCGCATGCTTTTGCGTGGTTTCGATCAATCGGTTGTGATGCGTTTTGGTACTTTGGATTTGGTTAGAGGCGATTGGCGCCGCTATAACCGTTCTTTGAATGAGGACGTTTTGGCCAATGCCAATACTACCGTAGACATTTCAACAGTTAATATTCTAGAAAACGAAAATCGCATTCCGGTGAATTATATTTTGCCGCCAGAAATTCAACGAGAACAAATCAACAACAACAACACCATTGTTCGTCAAAACGAACAATCTTTGTCTTTCAGGGTTTGTGGTTTGCAGCCCATGGATTCCCGTGGAATTTATAAAGGAGTCGATGTTGATTTACGCCAGTATAAGTCCCTTAAAATGTATTTGCACGCAGAGTCCATCCAAGGTCAAGTCCCGCTTCCTGGCTCGGGCACAACAGATGCCTACGACAAAAGGTTAGTGGCATTTATTCGTTTGGGGACAGATTATCAAGACAATTATTATCAAATCGAGGTTCCGCTTAAACCCACAGATTATATTGAAAATACGGCCAATCGATTAAGTGCAGAAGAAGTATGGCAACCCGATTTTAACTCGATTGATGTTCCAGTAGCGTTGCTATCAAAAATCAAAGCAGCTTATTTAAGCAATCCTTCTTTTCAGGCGGCCAATTATTATGATGAAGAATTGAATCCGATTGATGAATTCACGCCAATTAGCAGTTTACCTGGACAAAAGCGCTATAAATTATCGATCAAAGGGAATCCTTCGCTAGGCGCCATTAAGACCATGATGATTGGGGTGAAAAATCCTTCAACCCAAGTGGGTGATGTGTTGTGTGGAGAAGTGTGGTTTAACGAATTGCGTATCGCTGGAATTGATAGCAAAGGGGGGTGGGCTGCCATAGGAGCGCTTGATGCGAATATCGCTGATTTTGCAAATCTAAGCGCTAGCGGACGTTATTCGACCATAGGTTTTGGTAGTATTGACCAGTCGCCCAATCAACGAAGTCGAGAAGAATTATTGCAGTACGATCTTGTTTCAACAGTCAATGCTGGACAGCTTCTCCCACAAAAATGGGGGGTGAACTTGCCCTTGAATTACAGTGTAGGCGAGACGGCAATTACCCCAGAGTACGACCCATTCTACCAAGATTTAAGATTAGAAGACCGTTTGAGTGCCGCACAAAACACGGAAGAACAAAAGGCAATTCGCGCCCAAGCGATTGATTATACAAAACGAAAAAGCATTAGTTTGATTGGGGTGCGAAAAGTGGGTAGTCCCGCAAAGCCCCGTTTCTACAACATTGAAAACTTTGATTTTTCTTATGCCTTTAATGAATTGACACATCACGATTATGAGATTGAAGATCAATCCAATACCTCTTTGCGTTTAGGGGCAAATTACGGCCACACCTTCAAGCCTTTTGAAATTAACCCCTTTAAAAAAGTAAAGCTGTTTAATAAAAAACAATACCTGCGCTGGTTAAAAGAAATTAACCTTAATCCCGTTCCGGCCAATATTTCAATAAGCACCAATATCAATCGATTATTCAATAGTCAGCGTTTTAGAGAGGTTTATTTAGAAGGGGTAGATGCGGCAAATCAACTGGGTTTACCCGAATTGCAACAACGCAACTTTTTGTTTGACTGGACCTATTCTTTTGGTCATAATTTAACGCGCTCACTTCGACTGAATTTTACCGCTTCTAGCAATAACATTGTCAAAAACTATTATGCGGAAACCCCCGATGGGGAAAGACGGGTAGACAAAGCAAGGGGAATTTGGGATGGACTTTGGGATTTTGGTGATCCAAATAGACATTTTCAAACTTTAAATCTCACCTATAAACTCCCTTTTGCCTATTTGCCTTTCTTGCGTTTTATCGATGCTAATTTTAGCTACAATGGAGATTTTAGTTGGCAAAGAGGATCGGATATTCTAGCGGAAGTAGCCAACGAAAACGGGGGTTTATTGGGTATTGTAAACACCATTCAAAATGTGAATTCAAAATCTTTAAATGGATCGATACAAACAGATCGCCTCTACCGTATTTTAGGGTTAACCAAGAAGCGAAAAAACACCCGTGCTTTGCCCATTAGAAAAACGCCTACTGACACGGCCAAAGTAAAAAAACCCAAAAAGAAGCGTAAAACTTTAACTGCTGTGGTAGATGCTTTAACGGTTTTAAGGCGCCTACAATTCTCGTATACAGAAAACAACGGCAAGGTTTTACCGGGCTATTTGCCCAAGGTAGGCCTCTTGGGCACCTTGCAACCTTCCCCTGGCTTTACCTTTGGAAGTCAAGCTGACATTCGCTATGAAGCGGCCAAACAAGGCTGGTTAACAGACTTCCCCAATTTTAACCAACCCTTTACCCAACTCAAAAACGCACAACTTAATTTAACAGGCCAATTGGATTTTGGCAAGGGTTTAATTATTGATTTAAGCGCAGAACGCAATTTTTCTGAAAGTCTTACCGAGAATTTTAATGTTGTCAATCAAGAATATGTTCCTTTAAACAGCAACAGTTTTGGGAATTTTGGCATTTCGACCATCTTGATCAAAACGGCCTTCAAGCGCTCTTCCGGAGCAGCCAGTCCATATTTTGAAACGTTTAGAGCCAATAGAAGAATTATTGCCAATCGCTTAGCGCAGCAAAGAGGGCTTCTTGCAAGCGAAATAGATGCGGATGGTTTCCCTAGTGGTTATGGAAAAAGCCAGCAAGAAGTAGTTATCCCAGCCCTTTTAGCCGCCTATTCAGGAACAAACGCCAATGCGATTTCTCTCGATCCTATTCAAAAAGTTCCGTTGCCCAACTGGAACCTAAAGTATACCGGTTTAATGAATGTAAAGTCGTTAAAAAAATTGTTTAACCGTTTTTCTTTAACCCATGCCTATCGCTCTAGTTATACCATTAATCAGTTTCAAACGAATCTTGATTTTGATCCTCAGGTACCAAATTTAAAAGATACAGGGGGAAATTTCGTTTCAGAAAAATTATATGGCAACATCAATTTAGTAGAACAGTTTAATCCTCTACTTCGCGTGGATTTAGAATTGAAAAACTCCTTTAAGTTTCTTGCAGAACTGAAAACAGATCGGGCTTTATCGCTAAGCCTCGACAACAATTTACTGACGGAAACCAGCGGAGAAGAATATATTTTAGGAATGGGATACCGCATCAAAGATTTGCCCTTTAGTACCAATATAGGCGGAAGAAAACGCACCTTAAAAGGAGATTTAAACATCAAGGCAGATCTTTCTTATCGCAACAATATTACTGTTTTGCGCAATTTAGAGATCGACAACAATCAGGTTACTGCCGGACAAACACTTTGGTCCATTAAAGTAACAGCAGACTATGCTTTGTCGCGCAACTTGCAAGCCAATTTCTTCTATGATCACAATTTCTCTAAGTTTGCTATCTCGACTGCTTTCCCACAAACCAGTATTCGTTCTGGAATTACCATGCGTTATAATTTCGGGAATTAATTGATTGGGATTTCAGCCAAAAAATTATATTTGCTTCAAGCAAAAAATAAAGCCATGAACGTACCAGAAAATTTACATTACACCAAAGACCACGAATGGATTTCTATCGAAGGTGATATCGCCACCATAGGAATAACCGATTTTGCCCAAGGAGAACTAGGCGATATTGTTTATGTAGAAGTAGAAACTTTAGACGAAACCATTGAGGCAGAAGAAGTTTTTGGTACAGTAGAGGCCGTTAAAACGGTTTCAGATTTATTTATGCCCTTAAAAGGGACTGTTGTAGCCTTTAACGAATCGCTCACCGATGCTCCAGAAGCGGTCAATGATGATCCTTATGGTGCTGGTTGGATGATTAAAGTTCAGCTTGAAGACGTCAATGATCAAACTGGATTATTAGACGCAGCGGGATACAAATCGCTTATTGGTGCCTAAATCCACCTGGACTATATTCGCTTATAGTATTGGGGTGTTTATTGTTTTTCTTTCTACGGTTCCATTACAACTTCCTCCCTTAGACCAGGTCGGTTTAAGTGTTGACAAGCTTGCGCATACAATCGCTTATTTTTCCCTTTCTACCAGTCTTGGTTTAGCGTTGGACCTGGATTGGAAAATGAAAAATCCCAAAGTAATTGTGTTTTTTACTGTCTTTTTATTTGGTTTAATTCTCGAAATTATACAAGGTTATTGCTTGGTTTATAGGTCTTTTGAAGCCTATGACCTTCTTGCAAACACGACCGGAATACTCACTTTTATTCTTTTGGGAAAAACTATCAAAAAAATTGTGGTCAAAAGCCGTATTTTCATAAATTAGCCTTCTAAACTTTTGTGCAATGCAATTAAAAAAGAATCCTAACGCCGATTTAACCAAAAATAGTTCACTCTATTTTGCGATTGGATTAGCAGCTGTTTTATTTATTTCATGGCAAGCCATCGAATGGAAGACCTATGAAAAAACAGGCTATGGCTATGAATCATTAAACGTCGAAGACGAAGACGACGAAGAAGTACCTATTACGGAACAAATTAAAACTCCACCCCCACCGCCCCCACCACCACCAGCACCAGAAGTGATTGAAATCGTGGAGGATGAAGAAGAAGTGGAAGAAACAGTCATTGAATCTACAGAAACGGATCAAGAAGAAATCGTTGAGGTTGAAGACATTGAAGTGGAAGATGATTTTGATGATGTCGATGTCCCTTTTGCTGTAATTGAAGATGTTCCAATTTTCCCAGGCTGTGAAAAAGTGGCTAAGTCGCAACGCAGAGCATGTTTCCAAGAGCAAATGAACAAGCATATTCGCAAAAACTTCCGTTACCCAGAGATTGCACAAGAAATGGGAATTCAAGGACGTGTTTATGTACAGTTTGTTATTGCTAAAGACGGTGCAATTACCAGTGTTCGTATGCGTGGACCAGACAAAAACCTAGAAAAAGAAGCCAAGCGCATTATTTCTAGATTACCTCGAATGACACCAGGAAAACAACGCGGTCGTGCAGTACGTGTACCCTTTAGTATTCCAATTACTTTCCGTCTACAATAGACTAGAAAAGATAAAACATTTAACCCGAAGGAAACTTCGGGTTTTTTTGTGCGCAAAAAGCAAGGGAAAACAAGAAATATCGGTAAAGTGCGTTATCTTTGCCCCGTTGAAAGAATGAATATGTCTGCTGAAGCTGCTGCATCAAATACCACCTGGCTTAATGACTTTAAAGCAATCACAAAGATGCGTTTAGCATTGAGTGTTGTTTTCTCTTCTATTGCGGGCTATTTTTTAGCTGCAGACAGCATTAATTATGTGGATTTATTGCTACTAGCCTTGGGGGGATATTGCATGGTAGGGGCATCTAATGCCTTTAACCAAGTCATCGAAAAAGACCTAGATGCTTTAATGCAGCGCACCAAAAACCGGCCTTTACCTGCAGGACGCATGCAAGCCTCTACGGCTTTAATCCTAGCACTAAGCATGACCCTAATCGGGATTGGTTTGCTCTATATGCTTAATTGGAGAACCGCTTTTTTCGGTAGTGTTTCTATCTTGTTATATGTTCTGCTATATACGCCATTAAAAACCAAAACTCCGCTAGCTGTTTTTGTGGGTGCTTTCCCAGGCGCCATTCCCTTTATGTTAGGGTGGGTTGCCTATACCAATTATTTTGGGATCGAACCAGGCGTGCTGTTTATGTTGCAGTTTTTTTGGCAATTTCCCCATTTTTGGGCCATTGCATGGATGCTAGACGAAGACTACAAAAAAGCAGGATTCAAAATGTTGCCTACCGGAAAAAAAGACAAAGGAACCGCCTTTCAGATTATTGTATATACCCTTTGGATGTTGCTTATTTCTCTCTTGCCAATTACGCATTATACCGGTGCCTTGCAGTTGAGTATTTTTGGTGCGATTGCAGTGGGACTTGTCGGGGTTATTATGCTTTATTTTGCCGGAGATTTAATGCTTAAAAAAGACAATAAGGCAGCACAAAGATTGATGTTAAGCAGTGTGTTTTACATCAGTGCTGTTCAAGTGATATATGTGATGGATAAATTTTTAGCCTATGGAAATTAACGAAATAGAAAGAAATAGTAGAACCAAGAAAATGATGCTTTGGTTTGGGATGATTAGTATGTCAATGACCTTTGCAGGATTGACAAGTGCTTATGTAGTAAGTAGTTCAAGAGCAGATTGGCTTGAGGGATTTACTTTGCCCATCGCATTTACCTTTAGCACCCTACTTATATTGATTAGTAGTGTAACTTTTTATTTAGCGAAAAGAAATTTAAAACAAAATAAATTGGGGTCGTTTAAAGCAATGCTTTGGGTCACTTTAGGGCTAACCTTGGCCTTTGTTTATTTTCAATTTCAAGGCTTTAGTGAAATCATTGGTTCAGGTTATTATTTTACAGGAGCAGAAAGCTCAATTACCACCTCATTTCTATACGTTTTGGTATTGCTACACCTTGCGCATGTCAGTGCAGGATTGGTTGTATTGACGGTGGTTTTAATCAATGCCTATCGAAATCAATACAACCAAGAGGAGGTCTTAGGGGTTGAATTAGCTGAATTATTTTGGCATTTCCTTGATTTTCTATGGTTATATTTGTTCGTCTTTGTGACAATTTATCAGTAAAAACATTTAAATTTGCATCAATAATTTGACAATATTTTATGGAAGCAGCAGCAACCAACTCCAATGAGGAAACCAACGTTTGGGGTGGAGGGAACAAGCCCTTAAACGCGAGTTATGGCAAGATGATGATGTGGTTCTTTATCGTCTCTGATGCCTTGACATTTACAGGATTTTTAGTAGCCTATGGCTTTTCACGTTTTAAAAATATCGATTCTTGGCCCATCGCCGATGAGGTATTTACCCACTTCCCTTTTTTACACGGAATAGATGCCCCCATGTATTATGTGGCATTGATGACTTTTATCTTGATCTTTTCATCAGTTACCATGGTATTGGCGGTAGACGCTGGCCACCACATGAACAAAGCTAAGGTGACTTTTTATATGCTCTTAACCATTATTGGAGGCGCCATTTTTGTAGGTTCGCAAGCATGGGAGTGGAAAAACTTTATCAAAGGAGAATACGGCGCATTGGAAACAAGAGGAGGTCAAATTCTTCAGTTTGTTGATGGAGACACCGGTAAACGCGTTGCCCTTGAAGCTTTTGCTTCTAGTATTGCAAGCGATAGAGCAACACACAAAAACAGCAACGGAATTTGGTTTGCGAATGAATCTTCTTTAACCAATTATTCTTTAGAAGAAGTAAAAGCCGGTTTTGCGGCAAATGAAAATTTGTTGATTCGTGGGGAAAAGATCGATGAAAAGGGACAGAAGATTGTGCTTTCAAGAGCAGCTTCACTTGCTAAAATTAATGACGCAGTTGATGTTGTTGAAGGTGCAAATTTAATCCATAACGAATATGGGAATCGCCTTTTTGCAGACTTCTTTTTCTTTATAACAGGTTTTCACGGCTTTCACGTTCTCTCTGGGGTTGTCATCAATATCATTATCTTTTTTAATGTAATTCGAGGAACTTACGAGCGAAGAGGACACTATGAAATGGTTGAAAAAGTTGGGCTATATTGGCACTTTGTCGACCTTGTTTGGGTATTCGTATTCACCTTTTTCTATTTGGTATAACAATAAATTACAGCACACATGGCAAACGCAGATCAAAAATTAGCCATTTTTAGAGGATTATTAAAGTTCAAATCTAATGTTCAAAAGATTTGGGGCGTTTTGATATTTTTATCCATCGTAACAACAATTGAAGTTGTTCTTGGGATCATCAAACCAGAAAGCTTGATGAGCATGTTCTTTGGGATGAAAATATTGAACTGGATCTTCATTATTTTAACCATTGTAAAAGCCTATTATATCGCTTGGGACTTCATGCACATTCGCGATGAAAAAGGTTCTTTTAAAGGTTCTATAGTGCTTCCGCTAGTGATCTTAATTCCTTATTTGGCCTTTATATTACTGGTAGAAGCAGATTATATTTTTGACGTAATGAGCGCAGGTTTTATTAGCTGGAACTTCTAAATCCATCTAATGAAACAAGCGGCATTTAAAAAGTTTTTAGTTCTGGGGATACTCTTTATATTCCCACTTGTGATCTATCTTTTTTTTGCCTCTGGCATCAATAATTTTGCCCGTTTACCCATATTAACTGAAAGGGTAGAAGATGTTTCCACTTGGCCCTCTTTCGATGGCGAAACACATCAATTTGATGGCATGATTTCTGTCGTAGGCTTTTGGGGAAGTGATCTTGAACTGAGAAAAGCAGATGCCTTTAACTTAAACCAAAAAATCTATAAGCGCTTTTACCAATTTAAAGACTTTCAATTTGTAATGATCGTCGAAGAGGGTTTAGAAGAACAGATTAACGCTATTCTAGAAGAGTTACGACAGGGCGCAGCAACAGATCTTTCGAAATGGAAATTTGTTTTTGGAAGTAAAGCGCAAATCAAGCAGCTTTTTGACAGTTTCAAAACGGATATTCAGCTAAACGATAAAGCCAGTAATGCAACAGTTTTTATTATCGATCGCGCTAAAAAGTTGCGTGGTAGAGACGATGATGAAGAAACCGGTACCCTTTACGGTTACAACACCTCTTCCGTGGCCGAACTCAATAAAAAAATGACCGACGACGTTAAGGTTATCTTAGCAGAATATCGCCTGGCGCTCAAAAAGAACAATAGCAATAGGCTAAAGTAGATTTTCTTAGCATCAATCATTTTAAAATTGCTTAATTTCGTACTATGAAAAAGAGTAGTTCTATAGGGCTGGTCATTGTGCTATTGATTTTCGGATACCTGTTTATTCCTAAGATTATCCAACGTTTGTCCAATGATGCTACCATCGGCAGTAATCGTTCTGTAAAGCCAGGTTATACGGCTTTAGATTTTATTCGCCTTAATGGAGAGCCAAAAAAAGTGCCCGACTTTTTATTTTTGAACCAAGACAGTATTTATATTTCCAATGAAGACTTTTTGGGCAAAGTTTATGTGGCAGAATTCTTCTTCAGTCGCTGTCCTTCAATTTGTCCTATCATGAATAAAAACATGAAGGTTTTGTATGATCGCTTTGGCGACAGAGACGATTTCGCGATTGCTTCTTTCACCATCGATCCAGAAAATGATACACCTACGGCCTTAAAAAAATATGCAGCAGCTTATGTTGATAAAAAGCCCTCTTGGCAATTTTTAACCCGAGATAAAGCAACAGTATACGATCTTGCTAACAAAGGTTTTAATATTTTCGCATCCATTAATCCAGCTGTGGCTGGGGGTTTTGAGCACCAAGGGTATTTCGCCTTAATCGATCAAAACGGTTTTATTCGTTCACGCAGAGACCAATATGGAAATCCCATTGTATATTATATGGGCATTGATCAAGAAGAAGTAGCGGAGCAAGGCGTAGAACAACTTTTAGTCGATATTGAAAAACTATTAAACGAAAAATAAAATGTCAAACGAATCTTTAAAAGCCAATAATTTAAAGTACAAAAACTTAATTATTGTCGTCTCAATCCTCATTCCAGTAGTAGTTGCCTTACTTTTTCGTATTCGCTTAGAAGGGGTACAGTCTTTTACCTTTTTACCTCCCATCTATGCAGCGATTAATGGCTATACAGCCGTGATTTTACTCATCGCTTTATGGGCCATAAAAAACAGAAAAATCACCTTGCATGAGCAGTTAATGAAAACTGCGATAGGTTTATCGCTAACCTTTTTAGTCATGTATGTTGCCTATCACTTAACTTCAGACCCTACGCCTTTTGGTGGAGAAGGATGGGTTAAAACGGTCTATTACGTTATATTGATTTCCCATATTATTCTTTCTGTGGCCATCATTCCTTTGGTATTGATTTCTTATGTAAGGGCGATATCACAGCAGTTTACCTCACATCGTAAAATCGCTAGAATTACTTTTCCTATTTGGCTTTACATCACCGTTACAGGTGTGATTATTTATTTAATGATTTCTCCTTATTACGCCTAAATGAAACAAAAAATTCTTTTTGTCGGTTTTTTAAGCTTGCTGGTTTTATTACTCTTCCCAACACAGGCAGAGGCACAGTGTTCCATGTGTCGTGCAGTCTTAGAATCTGAAGAGGGGCAAGCCACTGCCAAAGGCATTAACGACGGGATTGTCTACCTTATGGCCATGCCTTATGTATTGGTTGCGGGAGTTGGATTTGTTGTCTATCGCATGATGTATAAATAATTTGTCCTGCATTGTAACAAATCAATGCTAAAGACGTCTTATTACTAAATAAATTGCACAATCGTCCATGATAGAGATCAATGAATTACACAAATCATATAAAATGGGGAGTAGTTCCCTCCACGTTTTAAAAGGCATTAATTTGTCGATTGAAGATGGAGAACTGGTTGCCATTATGGGCTCTTCAGGTTCAGGAAAATCGACCCTTTTGAATATCATTGGGATGTTAGATATTTTAGACACCGGAACCTATGAACTAGACAAAGTCTTGATTGAAGATCTAGATGAAACCAAAGCCGCAAAATACCGCAACAGGTTTTTAGGGTTCATTTTTCAATCCTTTAACTTAATTAATTACAAAACAGCTTTAGAGAATGTTTCCTTGCCATTATATTATCAAGGAGTCAATCGAAAAGAACGTCAAGAAAAAGCCTTAAAATATTTAGCTAGTGTAGGACTGGCCGACTGGGCAACCCATTTACCCAGTGAATTATCTGGGGGGCAAAAGCAGCGTGTTGCCATTGCAAGAGCCTTAGCCTCTGAGCCAAAATTACTTCTGGCAGATGAGCCTACAGGTGCCTTAGACACGCAAACCTCTTATGAGGTGATGGATATTATTCAGAAAATAAACCAGGAAGGAAAAACCATTTTAGTCGTTACCCACGAAGAAGATATTGCGCAAATGTGTAAACGTATTGTGCGATTAAAAGATGGCGTAATTATAGAAGATACAAAAGTAAATCAAGTTTTAGCCGAACAGTATGTTTAGTCAAGATCGCTGGCAAGAAATATTCGAAACCATTCGCAAGAATAAGCTCCGTACTTTTCTTTCAGGTTTTACAGTCGCCCTAGGGATTTTGATTTTCATTATCCTTTTTGGCTTTGGCAATGGCCTAAAAAACACCTTTAAAGAGTTTTTCTTAGACGATGCCACCAATACCCTTTATCTTTTTGCCGGAAAAACTTCTATGCCCTACAAGGGATTTAAAGCCAACCGACGCATTGAATTCAAAAATGAGGATCTTAAAGACATTAAAGAGAACTTTCCTTTCTTTCTAGAATACATCACCCCAAGAATTTCCAGGGGGGCTTCAGTTCGTTATAAAAACGAATTTGACAACTACACCACCCGCGGTATCGCACCAGATCACCAGTATGCCGAAAAGACCATCATGATGAAGGGGCGTTATATCAATGAACTTGACATCAAAAACAAAAGCAAACACGCAGTTATAGGGCGTTTGGTTGCCAGGGATTTATTTAAGCAAGAAGATCCAGTGGGGAAATTTATTGATGTAGGCAAAAGCGTTTTTAAAGTAGTAGGCGTCTTTCAAGATGACGGAGGTGATAATGAGGAAAGGTTCATTTATATTCCTTATACCACCAGGCAAACCCTAGAAAAAGGAAATGATAAAATAGACCAAATTATTGTCGCCTTTCGCCCAGAATTGGGCCACACAGGTGCCGTTGCCTTTGAATCGCAGTTGCGTAAATTTTTAAAGGAGAAGAAGTCAATTTCGCCCAAAGACCCCAATGGCGTTTTTATTCGAAATATCGCCGATCAACTAAAGCAAAATCAACAGTTTGCTAATGTTCTGCAGCTTATTGTCACCTTTGTTGGTTTGGGTACCTTGATTGCAGGAATCATTGGAATTTCAAACATCATGGTTTTTGTGGTGAAAGAAAGAACCAAAGAACTAGGAATTAGAAAAGCCCTTGGTGCAACCCCAAAATCAGTGATTCAAATGATTCTTCAGGAATCAATTTTTATCACGACAATTTCTGGATATATCGGGATGGGGATTGGCATTTTAATCCTCAATAATATAGGAGAATCGCTAGAAGATTACTTCATTAAGAATCCTTATATCGATTTAGAAACCGCGCTTTTTTCCACCCTTATCTTAATTATTTTTGGGGGAATTGCAGGCTATATCCCTGCCAAACGCGCCGCCAGTATTAAACCTATAGTAGCCTTGAGAGATGAATAGTTTAAAGATTATATTTGACCGCGATACATGGCAAGAAATTTTTGGCTCTATCCAAAAAAACAAAGTTCGCACCATCATAACCGTAATTGGTGTATTGTGGGGTATTTTTATTTACATCACCTTGTCTGGCTCTGCCAAAGGCCTAGACAATGGTTTTGAAAGAGAATTTGAAAACATTGCCATGAACTCCATGTTTGTTTGGGCACAAAGTACCAGTATTCCATATGACGGTTTTAAAACGGGCAGGAATCCGCAACTTAAATTAAAAGACGCACAAACCTTGCGCAACAGTATACCAGAGATACAGTTTATCGCCCCAAGAAATGCACGTGGGATTTTTGATGGAACCAGTGGCTCACAAATCGTAAGAGGAGCAAAATCGGGGACCTACAATATTTATGGGGACTTTCCAGAATACACTAGAATTGCCACCAAAAAGATTTACAATAAAGGAAGGTTTATCAATCAATCAGACATTGATAACGCCCGTAAAGTTTGCGTTATTGGCGAGCGAACCCAAAAAGAATTATTTGAAAAAGACGAAGAGCCTGTAGGAAAATTTGTTCGTATCGACGATATTTATTTTCAAGTAATTGGCGTTCACAAATATGTGCAAGGCGGTGGTTTTGAAAGTGATGGAGACGTCTTCATTCCCTTTGCCACTTTTAGAAAATTATACAATACAGGAGAAGATGTTTCTTGGTTCACCATCGCGGCCTATAATGATGCAGATGTGGTACAAGTAGAAAAAGATGTCAAGCAAACCCTAAAACGCATCCACCGTGTTGCGCCTAAAGATGAGCGTGCCTTTGGCTCTTTTAACCTTGGAGAAGTATTTAATCGAATTATGGGCTTTGCAAGAGGGATGACCTTTTTATCCTTAATTGTAGGAATTGCAACCATTATTGCAGGAGTAATTGGGATTGGAAACATCTTACTCATTTCTGTTAAAGAACGCACCAAAGAATTAGGGGTAAGACGCGCCCTGGGAGCGACGCCTTCAGAAGTGCGGATGCAGATTATCTTAGAGTCTGTTTTTTTAACTACCGTTGCCGGTATTTTTGGCATAATACTAGGGGCTTTTGTTTTGGCAGGCATCAACGCAGGAACCGCCAATCTTGACGATTTCCCATACACCAACCCCACTGTGCCAATATCCTTTGTTTTAGGGGCACTCGCCATTATGGTTTCCCTAGGAACCCTGATTGGTTTAATTCCTGCCCAACGCGCAGTTAGTATTAAACCCATCGACGCTTTAAGAGAAGAATAAACTAAATATTAATAGAATCCTTGTTATGAACAAAATTGTCCGTTATTTAATCATTGCCTTAGTTGTTTTTGGTGTATTGTTTGCCGCAGCCTATTTTATAAAATCAAATAGTAAAGCAACCATCAGTTACGAAACAGAAACGGCTTTAATCACTTCAATTGAAAAGAAAACCGTCGCTACTGGGAAAGTCATTCCAGAAGACGAAGTAGAGGTAAAGCCTCAGGTACAAGGAATTCTTCAAGCCCTTTATGTTGAAGAAGGCGATTTTGTTAAAGAAGGCGATTTGCTGGCTAAAATTAAAGTTGTCGCCGATGAAGGCCAGTTAAACAGTGCCAAAGGTCGTTTAGCTAATGTGAAAATTATTTTGAAAAACGCTCAGATTGAATACAAGCGTAACAAGACCCTCTTTGCGCAAGAGATTATTTCTCAACAAGAATTTCAAACAGCAGAATTGAACTACAATCGCGCAAAGCAAGATGTAAACAATGCCCAAAGTGATTACGAAATCATCAAGTTAGGTTCTGCAGGAGGATCTGCTTCTGCCAATACCAATGTTAGGGCGACCGTAGAAGGAACTATCTTGGAATTGCCGGTTAAAGAAGGCGATCAAGTGATCGAGAGTAACTCCTTCAACGCAGGGACCACGATTGCCATTATTGCCGATTTGAACAAGATGATTTTTGAAGGAAAAGTCGATGAAGCTGAAGTAGGAAAACTAAAAATAGGAATGCCTTTAACGGTAAACCTAGGAGCGATTCAAGACAAAGAATTTGATGCAAAATTAAAGTTCATTGCCCCTAAAGGAAATGAAGAGCAAGGTGCTGTTCAATTCAAAATTGAAGGTGATGTTACCTTAGATGACGACTTTTTTGTTCGTGCGGGCTATAGTGCGAATGCTTCTTTAGTGCTGGAACGCAAGGACAGCATCCTGGCTTTATCAGAAGCGTTATTGCAATTTGATAAAGATACAGAGCAGCCTTATGTTGAAATCCAGATTGACGATCAAAAGTTCGAACGCAAAGATATCGAGATTGGTATTTCAGATGGAATTAACGTAGAAATTGTCAATGGGTTAACCCTAGAAGATAAAATCAAAGTTTGGAACAAAACAGAAGCGAAGAAGATAGGAGAAGACGAATCAGCTGAACAAGAATAAAAACCACATGAAAAACATACCCTATTATTTCGTTTTAGCTGTACTCTTTTTTGCAACGTCAGCTCAGGCACAAGAAAAGCAATGGACCCTGGTCGAATGCGTGGAACTTGCTTTAGAAAAAAACATCTCAATTAAGCAGAACAAGTTGAATTATGCCAATGCCGAGTTGGATAAGCTTTCTGCTATGGCGCGTTTTTTCCCCACCGTGAACGCAAATGCAAACCACTCTTGGAACATCGGTCTTAACCAAAATATAACCACTGGATTACTCGAGAATGTCACCACCCAATTCTCTTCAGCAGGGGTTAATCTTGGGGTAGATATTTATAAAGGAAAACAAAACTTTAATCAATTACACCGCGCGAATTTAGCCCTCCTTGCCAGTCAATATCAATTGGCTGATATGAGTGATGATATCGCTCTTTTGGTCGCCAATGGTTTCTTGCAAATCATGTTTAACAAAGAAATTTTAGGGGTTCAAAAAGACCAACTTGAAGTTTCCGAAGCAGAGTTAGCCCGTTCCAAAGGATTGATCAAAGCTGGCGTTTTGGTTCAAGGCGATATTTTTGAGTTAGAAGCCAATATTGCAACCCAAAAACAAGCTGTTGTTCAGGCAGAAAACAGTTTGCGTTTAGCCAAAATCAATCTTGCACAGTTATTACTCATCACCGATTATGAGCATTTTGATGTTGAAATGATTGACTTAGACGTGCCTTTTTCTGAAGTATTAAATGAGTCGCCAAAGCAAGTTTATGAAAAGGCTTTAACCTTTCGCAATGATGTAAAATTAGCAGAAACCAATGTTGCCATTGCAGAAGCCGATTTAAAACTAGCCAAAGGCGGTTTACAGCCCACTTTAAGAGCCTTTTATGGATACAGCACCCGTTTGTCTTATGCTGATAGATTGCAAGGAACAGGAGCGTTTACAGATGTTCCCATTGGTTTTGTGCGAAGCACAGGAGAAGTGGTCAATACCCGTGTTGAAGGAAGAGAAATCGTTGATCCCCTTCCAATTGCAGATCAGTTAGGACTTAACGATGGGCACAATTTTGGGATTCAATTAAGCATTCCTATTTTCAATGCTTTTGCTGCAAAGAATAATGTAAAACGCAGCAAAATTAATTTAGCCCGTTCAACCTTCAATCAGGAGCAGCAAAATCTAGATTTAGAAACGAATATCAATCAAGCCTATAACGATGCAAAAGGCGCCGCTACGTTTTATGAAGCAGCGAAAAGCACAGCAGAGGCTAGAAAAATAACCTTCACAAATGCACAAAAGCGTTTTACTGCTGGGGTGTTAGATTCTTTTAACTTTTCTCAGATTAAGCAACGCTATGAGGCTGCTGTGTCTGACGAAGTTCGTGCCAAATACGATTATATTTTCAAATTAAAAGTCTTGGAATTTTACTTTGGAATCCCTCTTGCATTTTAGGCTTTAGTCGTTCGTTTTAAATATTGCTATTTTTTGTACTTTGGACTAACCCAAAAATCAAAAAACAATGTTACCTGAACAAGAAAATGCTTACGAGAACGCTCATTTAGATATTCCGGGGAATCCATCAACGGCTAAATCAAGTGTTTTGTCTTTAAATAAAAGAGTAAACAAAGAACCGCTCCATTTTTTAACAGAAGCCCAATGGGACCATTGGATAACCCAGGGTTATGTTGTTGTTAAACAAGCCATCCCCAAAGAACAAGCTGCCGCTACAGCAGCCTTTTTGTGGGAGTTTGAAGAGAAAAATCCAAAAGATCCTTCTACTTGGTATACTGCCCCACGGGCAGAAATGAAAATGAAAGAGTTGGCAGGCACGGGTATGGTTGAAGTGTATAACCACCAGCACTTGTGGAACAATCGGCAAAGTGAAAACGTTTACAAGGCATTTACAGATGTATGGGGTACAGAAAAACTTTGGGTTACTATTGATAGAGCCAATCTCAACTTTCCCATACAAGCTGGTTTTGAATACAAAGGTTTTATTCACTGGGATTATGACCCAGAAACCAAACCGCAAAATGTTCAAGGGGTAATCGCTTTGGCAGATCAAACCGATGAAAACATGGGAGGGTTTCAATGTATTCCCTGGTTGTTTCAAAATTATGATCGTTGGAAATTAACCCAACCCAAAGACCGCAATCGCTTTCAGCCCGACATTACGGGATTAGAGGACAAGTTGGTTAAAGTAAAACTCGAGGCCGGTGATCTACTGATTTTTAACAGTTGTCTACCCCATGGCATAAGAGCAAACAGATCGAAAGACAAGGTGCGTGTTGCGCAATATGTTTCTATGATGCCTGCAGAAGAAGACAATGAAGTATTGAAAGAATGGCGAATTAACGCTTGGAAAAATAGAATTGCTCCAGAAGGCTATGCCTTCCCAGGAGATCCCCGAAATTGGGAACAAAAAAAATACACAACTGCTCAACTTTCTCCACTAGGAGAAAAACTCTTAGGGCGAAAAAAATGGGAATAGATTAATGGAAGAATACCTTTTACACATAGAAACGGCAACAACAAATTGCTCTGTTGCAGTTTCTTTAAATGGCGAATTATTGTACTGCAAAGAAAGTAATGCGCCAGATTTTAGGCACAGCGATTACCTTCATTCATTTATAGAAATAGCTTTAAAAGAAGCCGCTGTTTCAATAAAATCCTTGTCTGGGGTTGGGGTAAGTATGGGGCCAGGCTCTTATACTGGTTTGCGCATTGGCGTATCTTCTGCAAAAGGAATCTGTTATGCCAATGGTATTCCGCTAATCGCGGTTAATACCCTAGAAGTGCTAGCCCAACAGTGTAAAGCCCAAGAGAATGCCTTTATTTTGCCAATGATTGATGCCCGAAGAATGGAGGTGTTTACCATGACTTTAGATGCGCAACACCGTGTTGTGCAGCCCACCAATGCAAGAATTATTTCTTCAGATTGGATAGCGGAACTTCCGCAAGGAAAAAAAATTGTGATTGGCAACGGAGCAGAAAAGTGCCAGGAGATTTTAACCGGCGATAATTTTATCTATCAAAATGAAATAGTTGTTCCTTCTGCAAAAGACATGATTGCTTTAGTCACCACAAAATTCAACGCTAAAGCATGGGAAGATGTGGCCTATTTCGAACCCTTTTACCTGAAAGATTTTTATTCTAATTCGGCAAAAACAAACTAAGTCTTTTGTTGTTTTTTAAATGCTGCAATAGAGGAAAATGGAAGGCCACATTGGTTGTTTTCACAGCGATAAATCAGGGTTTGTCCTGCTTTATAGCGCCCTTTTAAAAGCGGATAGCTTTCTTCTGGACCAGTACTTGCTGCCCAACAGGTTGGTGTGATACTGTTTTTTTGTAATTCGTTGATCCAAGTAAAAGCTTCTGGCCCAACAACAACAATTTCTCTAGCTGTTTTTTGTAGGGTTAAAGCTAGGCGCAACCAAGTACTATACGCCCTTGGGTAAGCCAACATTTCTGTTGCGACAAGGGCAAGCATTTTTTTGGCTTGTTTTAGCCACTCGACTTTTCCTAAATGAACACTCGCTCGCATCAGATTTTCAGCCATCACGGCATTAGAAGAAGGAATGACATTGTCATTGATTTCTTTTGTTTGCAGTATTAACTGATCGTCTTCTGTAAATAAAAATAGCGCACCGTCAGTCGATTTAAAATGCTGTAAGCAGAATTGGGTTAATTCATTGGCTTTGTCTAGGAAAGCAACCGCAAAATAGGTTTCATAAGCATCTAGGTAATAAGCGATAAGATGACAATAATCTTCTAAAAATCCTTTGACTGGAGGCGCCCCTTTTTTGTTGAGACGATACAGACCTCCATCTTTATTGTGGAAGGTTTTTTCCATGTAGTGCAAATGTTCTTCGGCTAATTTTAAATAAGCGTCATTTTGAAAAACCTTTGCAGCTTTCAGTATGCCCTGCCCAATAAGTGCATTCCACGAACAAATGACTTTATCATCTAAACGCGGCGCAGAACGCTGTATTCTTTTGAGGGATAATGTCTCTTCCCATATGGCAACAGTTTTTTGGAAGGAAGGCGTTAATTTATTTTTTTCAATATAAGTTTCAAGGGCGTTTTTTCTAAAGAAAACATAGTGGTCTTTTTCCCAATAACCATTTTCATTTACACCAAAGTAAGCTTTAAAATGCGTTTGATGTAAAAGGCCAAGTTCCTCTAGTTCTGCAAGGGTCCAAACATAATAAGCTCCTTCGGTTAATTCTTTTTTTAGATCAAGACTATCTGCATCTAATGCGGCATAAAAACCGCCTTGTGCGTTGCTTAAATCCTTTTGAAGAAAGGCAATGGTTTTGTCAACGACCTCTTTATAAAGGCTGTTTTTTTGCATTTGATAGGCGCAACTGTAACTATAGAGCAATTGTCCATTGTCATATCCCATTTTTTCAAAGTGCGGAATATGCCATTTTTCATCGACAGAATAGCGCGAGAACCCCCCGCCAATCAAATCAAATAAACCACCTAAGGCGATTTTTTTTAAGGTGAAATGGGCGTGTTGCTTAAAGCGATCGTCACTTAGGAAAAGAGCAATTATGGTCGGCATCATAAATTTAGGTGCCCCTGATAAGCCGCCGTTTTCGCGATCGAGTTTAGGGTTTAAGCTCAAGAGTGCCTTTTCTAAATCTTCTGATCCAAAGGCAAGTTCTTCTTTGCTTTTTTCTACCTCTAGTTCAAGCATCCCTTTTTCCAGCTGATTCGCGTATGTTAAAAGCCGTTGAGGTTCTTGCTCTTTTAGGGCAACAATTTGTTCGAGATAACCCATCCATTGTTCTTTGGGGAAATAGGTTCCTCCCCAAATAGGGCGCCCATCTGGAAGGGCAACTATATTGAGGGGCCATCCGCCTTGCCCTGTAAGAATTTGCAAAGCTTGCATATAGATATGATCAATATCCGGGCGCTCTTCTCGGTCTACTTTAATACTGATAAAATGCGTGTTCATCAACGCGGCAACTGTTTCGTCTTCAAAAGACTCGTGCTCCATTACATGACACCAGTGGCAAGCAGCATAGCCAATGCTGATGATTAGAAGCTTGTCTTCTTCTTTTGCCTTGTTGCGATGGGTTTCCTCCCATGGAAACCAAGCAACTGGATTATTGGCATGCTGCAAAAGGTAGGGACTTTGGGCATGGGCAAGGGCGTTCTGTTTTAAAGGTGCCTTAGCCATTGAGCGCTGTAACCGTGGCTACTTTCCCAGGAAGCATTTCTTTTAGCATGGTTTCGATTCCATTCTTCAAAGTAATGGTAGAAGAAGGGCAACCACTGCAGGCGCCTTGTAAAACAACTTGAACAGATTTATCTTCTGTATTATAATTGTCAAAAAGGATGTTCCCTCCGTCTGAAGCAACAGCGGGCTTTATATAATCTTCAATAATTTTAACGATCTCTTGCGAAGTTTCATCTAAATCTGCTAGAGGAGTTGCGCTAGAAGAGAAGGTCTCTTTGGGAGAAGTGTTAACAGAAACAATTGTTTTACCATCTTCGATATAGGCGCGAATAAACGCTCTGACCTCCATCACGATGTTTTCCCATTCTGTATCTTCTGTTTTATTAATTGAAATATAATTGGTGTCGAAAAAAACTTCTTTAACAAAAGGGAATTGAAAAAGGGCTGCAGCAAGTGGTGCTTCGGCTGTATCTTCAATTGATTTGTATTCAAAGACAGTTTCAACCAACATTTTATTGGCCACAAATTTCATTACGCTAGGATTGGGGGTGCTTTCTGCGTAAACCGTTACAGGTATTTTTTTCAAATCGGTTTCGGCATTAACTTTCCCGCCATTGTTCAAATACTTTTGAATTTCTTGCGCAACTTCGTCAATCACATCTTTCCAATCTAAAATATCAAAACGCTCAAGGGCTAAACCATTGTCCATTAATTCAACCGATTTTACAAAAGGCAAATAAAACATTTGCTGTACTAACGGAAAATCTTTGGCTTCTTCTACAGAGTGAAAGCTTTTATTTTCTTTCAGTCCAAAGGAGGCATTGATGGTAAACAAGGCAAACTTGTTATCGTTCTTTATAAAGGGGGTGACAATAAAATGGCTCATTCTTTTTTTTTCAAAATTACATAAAAGTCGCATGAAGAGGTCGTTTTAAAGCGAATGATTTTTTACCTTTCTTTAAATTAACGATATGCTTATAAAGTCTGTAAGGGGTTTTACACCTCACTGGGGAGAAGATTGTTTTATTGCAGAAAACGCAACCCTCATTGGAGATTTAATCATGGGAGATCAATGCTCTGTTTGGTATCAAGCGGTGGTGCGGGCTGATGTACATCAAATTCGCATAGGAGATCGCGTTAATATCCAAGACGGTGCTGTTATTCATGCGACCTATAAAAAGGCAGGTACCACCATAGGGAATGACGTTTCTATTGGCCACAATGCCATTGTGCATGGGTGCACTTTAAAAGACCGGGTTTTAATCGGGATGGGAAGTGTAGTGATGGATAATTGTATTGTTCATTCCAATAGCATTATAGCTGCTGGGAGTGTTGTTACCCAGGGCACTATTGTAGAAGAAGGATCTATCTATGCAGGAATTCCTGCCAAAAAAATAAAAACGGTTGATCCTGGTTTACAAAAAGGAGAAATCGAAAGGATAGCGCAGAACTACCTGCTGTATTCAAGTTGGTTTAAATCGCCAGATATTCCACCGCAACAGGCGTAAATAAGGACAGATTATTGTCCTTTTGGGTCGAATAGAAGTGTTTCCTTTTTTTATTGCTGGTGTCAGCCAAGTTGTTCTCTTTTTCTAGCATGCGTTTAATTTGATTCGCAATGGCTTGGCTGTTGTCAATGATCTTGATATCTGGAGGGAGTATTTCCGTGATTTTATCCATCAGAAAAGGATAATGAGTACAGCCCAATACAAGGGTATCAATTCCTTTTTCCACCATGGGATCTAGGTGCTTTTTAAGTAGGCTTGAAGTACTGGCGGTATTCAGCTCGCCTGCTTCAACGCATTCCACTAAACCTTCTCCTACTTGCGGTATAATTTTGATTTCCTGACCATACTCGGCAACACTTTTATGAAAAAGGGTACTCTTTAAGGTCCCCTTTGTGGCCAGCACACCCACTGTTCCTGTTTTTGTGCTTAAAGCTGCCGGTTTAATGGCGGGTTCTATCCCCACAAAGGGCAGGGGATATTCTGCTCTTAATTGATCGATAATTTGTGTAGTAGCGGTATTGCAGGCTAGTACAATCAATTTACAATGAAGTTGGATTAGCTTTTCGGTAATTTCTCTGGCTCTTTTTAGGACCACATCAGTAGATTTGTCTCCATAGGGCGAATAGGCATGATCTGCGATATAGCAAATGCTTTCGTGTGGGAGCAAACGCTCTACGGCAGGAAGTAAGCTCATACCACCAATACCAGAATCAAAAAAGCCTAAGGGTTGCTGCATAGCAAAAAAAAAGTCACTTATGAATAAGTGACTTTAAGATACGTTAAAGGGTTGGATTAAAATCCTAAGTCAGCTTTTACATCAGCCATTAAGTCTTTTCCTTTCGCCATGATTACACTACCTCCTGCAGAAGCGTCTAATACATAATCAAAGCCTTGGGCAGCGGCTACTTTTTCGATACTTGCTTTTGCTTTATCGTAAAGTGGGCGCATCATTTCAACTTGCTTTTTTTGCAAATCTTGCGAAGCAGTTTCTCTGTATTGATTGATGTTTTGTTGCATTGTTTCTAATTCTTTCTGGCGCGCTTGATTGGTAACATCTGTTTGGTTAGCCGCATCAGCAGAATAAGATTGTGCTTTTGTTTGGAACTCTTTGTAAGTGTTCTCGATTTCAGTTGAGTAGGTTTTCTCTAATTGCTCAAGCTGTTTTTGTGCAGCAATTACCTCAGGCATTTCACCAATAAGTTTTTGCGTATCGATATGTGCAACTTTAGATTGCGCATAAGAAAAAGTCATTGGGAGTGCCATAAGGATGGCAATAAAAAGTGATTTTAGGTTCTTCATTATTAATTTAATTAGTCGTGTTTAATTATTTTTTCGCTTTTCAAGGAGCGTTTTACGGTCTTCAATCTTTTGCTTTCTGGCTTTAATTCGCTCTTGTGTATTGATGCGTTGTAAAACTAGGTTGCTAATATCGTAATTTTTTGCGGAATATAGCATAACCAAGTCTGAAGAGCGGTCAAAGACGAAATCATATTTGCGTTCTTGTGCAATTTGCCGAACGATCGCCAGTACACGGTCTTGGATTGGTTTAAGGATATTGTTTTTTTGTTGGATATAATCCCCACTAGGACCAAAGTATTTGTTTTGTAAATCAAAGATTTCTGAACGGAAGAGGGCAATTTCAGAATTCCGGTCTTCAATTAGTTCTTGGGTTAATAGCACCCTTTCGGCTTGAAGTTGATCTTCTCTTCCTTTGAGCTCCATTTTCTTCAGTTCGATGTCTTTTTTCCAGCTGGCAACACTTTTGTCTAAAAGGGAACTGGCGGTTTTGTACTCTTCTACATTTTCAAGGATTTCATCCATGTCAATATAAGCAAGTCTTACCCCTCTTTGTGCAAAAGAATATTGCGAAAGCAATAGAATAGCAATAAAAAGCAAGGAGCGGAAAGCGTTCATACTTAAATGTTTAATGCAAAGATACTAAAATTGTTGCCCAATAATAAAATGCGTCTCCCATCCATTGGGGGTCATTTGCGTAAGATCAACATTGTCGAATCCATAGGCAAAGTCGATTCCGAGTAATCCAAAGGCAGGCATAAAAATACGCACTCCAGCTCCTGCAGAACGATTGGCGTTAAAAGGGTTAAAGTTTCTAAAGCCCTCATAACCTCTTCCAGACTCAATAAAGGAAAGGGCATAAATCGATGCGGAAGGTTTTAAGGTAATAGGATACCGCAATTCTAGGGTAAATTTATTGTAAACAGTTGATCCATCTCGGCTAGAGAGTCCTTGGTTAGGATAACCGCGTAAAGCAATTGTTTCTCTTCCATCAAGGGCGAAGTTATTGGCCATTCCGTCTCCACCAATATAGAAGCGCTCAAAGGGAATATCTCCTCTTTGACTATTATAGGTGCCCAAAAACCCAAAGTCTGTTTGTGTTTTTAAAACCAATTTATCAACGATTTTAGTGTACCAAGTTCCAGAGAATTTTAGTTTATAATATTCTAAAAAGCGGAACTTCTCTTGGTCAATTTTAGCTTGATCAGCGACCAATTCCCCTTCAGCATTTGGGGTTTGATAGTCGGGTTGATTACCTAAGTCGTCAAAATCAATGTCATTAAACAAGGAATAAGGCGGGGTCAGTTTTGCACTAATCACAAAGTTTGATCCTCCCATCGGAAAGATGGGATTTGTGTAGGTGTTATTTCTAGACAAGGATACAGTATAGGAGATGTTGTTTGACACACCATTACCGAAGGTAAAAAGACCTGTAAAATAATTTTTCAGATTGTAATACTGATAAGTCAGCGCCTGTGAAAGGGTGAAATAATCGTCTGGAACGCGGAGTCTTTTGGCAAGGCCAAAGGTGATACTGCTTATCTCAAAAGACTGTGATTTGTCTGCTCGTCCAGTAAAAAAGTCATATCTAAACTGGTTTGTTCGCGATAAAGAGGTAGAAAATTGTACAGGTTGTCTTCCGCCCAACCAAGGTTCAGCAAAGGTAAAACTATAGGTGTTGTAAAATTGGCTGGCCTGTAAACGAAGACTTAGCTTTTGTCCATCTCCAGAGGGAACCGGTTTATAGGATTCTTTGTCGAAGATATTGCGCATGGAGAAGTTGTTAAACGAAAGTCCAAGGGTTCCAATAAAGCCACCACCACCATAACCTCCTTGCAGCTCTATTTGACTTGCGCCAGATTCTTGTAAACCAAATTCTACATCTACCGTTCCAGCATTAGGGTCTACATTTTTAAAGTCAGGGGAAATTTGCTCTGCATCAAAGAAGCCCAGTTGACCTAGTTCACGTACGGTGCGCACAACTTTATCTTTGCTGTATAGTTCTCCTGGCTTGGTGCGCAGTTCTCTAAAAATAACATGATCATTGGTCTTTTCATTCCCAACAACGGTGATTTTATTAAAGGACGCTATTTTTCCTTCTGTAACACGAATTTCAAAGTTAATGGTGTCTTCAGCAGCACTAACTTCAACTGCATTGATGTTTGAAAACAAGTAACCACTGTTTTGGTAAAGGTTGGTGATGTCTTGGCCATCAGGTTTGTTGTCATCAGCGATTCTTTTCTTTAAAAGGACGCCGTTGTAAGCATCTCCTTTTTTAATTCCCAAAATTGACGAAAGCTGGTAATCGGTATAAGCGGCATTTCCCAGAAAGGCAATATCACCAAAATAATAGCGGTTCCCTTCTTCTACATCAAATTGCAGGGTAAGGGTATTGTCTGGATTCACAATAACCGAGTCTTTTAAGATACGTGCATCGCGGTATCCTTTTTCTTTAAAGAAATCAACCAGACTTTTTTTGTCTTCATCAAAATCGTCTGGGATAAATTTAGAAGATTTCCAAAAGCGGTAAAATGCTTTTTGTTTTGTGTTTTTTAGTTTAGACGCTAGTTTATTGTCTTTAAACTTTTCGTTTCCGTTAAAGACGATGTCTTTAATTTTCACACGACTACCACGGTCAATGTTAACCACCATATTAAAGCTATTAACATTGGTAGAATCAGGCGTTGTGTTTAATACGACTTTCGTATTGAGAAAACCTTCTTTTTTGAACTTATTTACAATGTAATTTTTTGTGTTGGTTAAAAAGCTTTCCGAGAGTTTCTTTCCTTTTTCTAATTCAGTGTCATTGATGATACCTTGAATTTTCCCTTTTTTTAAACCGTAAATCTTAACGTTGTTTAAGGTGGGAAGCTCTTCGATTTCTATTTGAAGCGTAATGCTTTTTTCATTGACGTTTTTTGCATAGAAGTTGATATCAGAAAACAAATCGAGGTTCCATAGTTTGTTGATTACAGAACTGATTTGATCACCGGGGAGACGCACTTTTTGCCCACGTCTTAAGCCACTATAGGAAATAACAGTTTTTTTGTTAAAACTTTTAAGTCCTACTACTTCAATAGAATCAATGACATATTCTTTTCCAGGAACAAAATCAGCAGTTTGTGCTTTGGCAAAAAAGCTGCAAAAGCAAAGCATCACAAAGAGTGAAAAAGCTTTGGTTGTACTGAAAAAAGGATTAGCTGATGAGTTGTTCGCTTGTTTTTCCAAATCTACGTTCTCGTTTTTGGTAGCTAGTAATTGCTTCTTCAAAATGTTTTTCATTAAAATCGGGCCATAGCACCTCTGAAAAATATAATTCGGCATAGGCAATTTGCCACAATAAAAAGTTACTTATTCGTTGTTCACCACTGGTTCTTATCAACAGATCTACCGGGGGTAAATTTTGCGTGTAAAGATGCTCATTAATAATGGTTTCATCAACATTTTCGGGGGAAATTATGTTATTTTTAACTTTGGCCGCAATTTGTTGCATTGCTTGGGTTAATTCTTCTTTCGCGCCATAATTTAGGGCAAGGGTAAGAATCAGTCCATCATTGGCTTTTGTGCTTTCAATGGTGTGGGTTAATTCTTTTTCAACTTCTGCCGGCAATTTGCTAATATCCCCTATGCTTTTAAGTTGAATGTTGTTTTTAACCATTTTTTTGAGTTCCCTTCTCAAAGCGTGAATCAAAAGATCCATCAAGGTGCTTACTTCTTTTTCAGGGCGACTCCAGTTTTCCGTAGAAAAAGCGTAAAGGGTAAGGTGTTCCACTTTCATGCGTGCGGCAGCCTCTACGACTTTATGTACCGCCTCTGTTCCGTTACGGTGTCCAAAAACCCTGTTCTTTCCTTTTGATTTTGCCCATCGACCGTTTCCATCCATTATAATGGCAATGTGTTTCGGCAATTTGGTTTCGTCTATCATTTCTTTTCTTTACAATAACACGGAATTTGGCCAAAGGTATAACTAAATGAGAAGCCAGTAAAGACATACCAATCATTATTATAGGCTGCCCCTCTTTGAAGTAAAGTATTTTCGGGAGCACTACCATCGATATTGTCTGTAAAAGCATAGCGAATGCCCGTTTCTAAACTCAATACAAAAAGCGGGGAAATACTGGCTTTTATCCCAATGACTGCTGGGATAGCCAAATCCATTGCGCCATCTACTTTCATAACAGGGTCTACAGGAAAATTTAAGGGTATTTCCAGTAGATCATAGGAGAAATAGCTTACCCCTGCATAGAGATAAGGGGTGATTTCTTTATCATCGTCATGCAGGTTAAATTCAAAAAAGTTGACTTCAAATCCCAGTGAAAATTCGTTGATGGTGTTGTCTACGTAGAGATAACGTCTAAAACGACTTAAGTCTTGTGCGTGAAAATCATAGCTTTTGAGATTGCTATTGACATAACTCGCTCTAATGGCATAGCGTGTTGTAATATTCCACTTGTAGATTAACCCTAAAGCAGGCGAATTAACATAGAGAAATTTGGTGTTTCCAATGTCGGCAATGGTGTTGCTTCCTCCCACAAAAAAACCCAATTCATGGATTTGTGCTTTTGTAGGCCAAAAACAGCCAAGAAATACAATAAGTAAGCCGATTCTTTTCATTCAGTTTAGGGTGCAAAAAGTGTGCAAGCGGTTGGCCTGAACACTACTATTACTCTAAACTGTTTTTAGGCTGATTTATTGTTTAATTCCGCTTGTCTAAGCCCCAGAATAATTTTTCCCGCAAAGTAGAATAAAAGGCGGTGTCGTAAAATTGAATTGTACTAATGGTAAAATCTGCCTTTTTAATATGAATATTGGTGTTGTGCGGCAAGGTAATCGAACGAGAGTCTAGCGATAAAAGATGTTGTTCTTCTCTTCCTGAGACTTCTAGTTTTAGCACAGAACTGTCTGGGAGAACCAAGGGTCTAATGTTGAGGTTATGCGGTGCAATAGGAGTCATAACTAGGGCAGGGGTTTCGGGCAACACGATGGGTCCACCACTACTTAAGTTATAGCCCGTAGAGCCTGTGGGGGTTGAAACGATCAAGCCATCGGCCCAATAGGTGGTTAGTTCCTGTTGGTTGATGCTTGCTTTCACACTGATTAAAGAGGCGGTATCTTTTCGGCTCACACTAATTTCATTCAAGGCATAGGGGAAAGCATCCAAAAGGGCTTGATGTTGATCGAGTTCGATGGCCAAAACTGTTCTTTCAATTAGGGAGTATTTTTTTTCCCAAAGGGCTTGCAAGCCTTTGTTTAGGGACTCTTTTTGTAGGCTTGTAAGAAAGCCCAAGCGCCCTGTGTTTATGCCTAAAATGGGCACGCCACTATCTTTCACTTTGGTAACTGCTTGAAGGATGGATCCATCCCCGCCAATACAAATAAGAAAATCGGTACTGCGGTCTAATTGATGAAAAACATTGAGTTGCTCTTTTAGGGCCGTGTTTTCCAATCCGGCATGCAATTGGTCGTCTACGAGGACCTTTATTTTTAAGCCCATTAAATGTTCGATTATCCCTTCGGCATAACCAATTGAAACGGGTTTCATAAACGGACAAAGAACGGCAATTTGCATCCACTAGAATTTATACAAACTTACGAAAATATGGGTGTCAATGAACAGTTGTTCTTAGGGAGAAATGTTTTTAACGAAAATTGATAGGGTGTCGGGGGCAAAGTTTGTAATTTTGCCCAAAAAAGAAGCATGACAAAGTTAAGCGTTAATGTCAATAAAGTTGCCACTTTACGGAACGCTCGTGGGGGGAATGTTCCCAATCTTTTACAAGTTGCCACAGATTTACAGACTTTTGGTGCACAGGGAATTACGGTGCACCCAAGACCAGACCAACGTCACATTCGTTATGACGACGCAAAAATACTTCCTACTGTTGTTTCAACAGAATACAATATTGAGGGAAACCCCATCCCTGAGTTCATGGACTTGGTTTTATCTATAAAGCCCACACAGGTTACGCTTGTTCCAGATGCAGAAGATGCCATTACTTCTAATGCCGGTTGGGATACCCTTAGCCATGCTAGTTTTTTAAAAACGACAATCGACCAATTTAAAGCTGCGGGAATTCGCACTTCAATTTTTGTCGATCCCGATTTAAAAATGATTGAAGCTGCGGTGGCTACAGGAACAGATCGTATTGAATTGTATACAGAAGCCTATGCACAGCAATATTTCACAAATAAAGAAGCGGCAATTGCGCCTTATCGCGAAGCAGCAATCTTGGCCAATAAATTAGGCTTAGGCATTAATGCTGGGCACGACTTAAGTTTGGAAAATATTGGTTTTTTTGCACGAGAAATCCCAGAATTATTAGAAGTGTCTATTGGGCATGCTTTAATGAATGAATCGCTTTATTTGGGATTTGAAACAGTTGTTAAACGTTATTTATCGCTATTGGCTTAATGGATACTTTACATGCATTGGTTCTTGGAGAAGGAAACAAGGACCTCCTTATTTTACACGGTTTTCTAGGAATGGGCGATAATTGGAAAACGCATGCTAAGCACTGGGCAGAAGAAGGCTGGCGTGTTCATTTGATCGATCAGCGCAATCACGGAAGAAGTTTTTGGAGCAACGATTTTAGTTATGAAGTAATGGCCGAAGATTTAGCGCGTTATTTCGATACCCACGGACTTACGCAAGCCACCCTATTGGGGCACTCTATGGGAGGAAAAGTAGCGATGCTTTTTGCTTGTTTATACCCAGAAAAAGTAACCCAATTAATTGTAGCCGATATTGCTCCAAAGGCCTATGCACCCCATCATCAACAAATTTTAAACGGGCTTGCCGCACTTGATTTTACCACAATTTCTTCGCGAAAACAAGCCGACGATCTACTGTCGGATTATGTAAAAGAAGCGGCTACGCGACAGTTTCTATTGAAAAATATTTATCGTGTGACTCCTGCTCAACTAGGGCTGCGTTTAAACATCAATGTTTTAAAAGAAGCAAGCGACCAAGTTGGGGCAAACTTTGATTCCAATATGCGCTATACTGGAAAAACCCTTTTTTTAAAAGGAGAAAATTCCGCTTATATTGAAGCAGAAGACGAATTGTTGCTGCGGCATCATTTTCCACAAAATACTTTGGTTACTATCGAAAAAGCGGGACATTGGTTACACGCAGAAAATCCAATTGCCTTTGGTCAAGCAATTGCCAATTGGTGGTAAAAGTTGAATCTCACAGTTTTGTAACAAATTGTGAAAAAACACAGGAAACAAAGCACAATCCTTTTAACAACCCTATTTTTGCCTTATGAATGCAGTTAATTTACGTTTTGTAGAAGAGCGGGACATCAAGTCAGTTCTGGGTTTAATCCAAGAATTAGCCGACTTTGAAAAGGAACCCGATGCAGTTGTGGTGACAGAAGCTGACTTGAAACAGCATGCTTTTGGCGAAAACCCCAAATTTCAATGCATTGTTGCAGAAAAAAAGGAAAGCATTATAGGCATGGCATTATTTTACCCGCGATATTCTACTTGGAAAGGCCCCACTTTACATTTAGAAGACTTAATCGTTACCCTTTCAGAAAGGGGAACAGGGGTTGGAAAAGCCTTATATACCGCCTTTATTGACTATGCTGCTTCTAAAAAAGTAAAGCGTATTGAATGGGTCGTACTTGACTGGAATACCCATGCGGTTGATTTTTATAAAGAGAGCGGTGCCCATGTTTTAACAGACTGGTGTACGGTACAAATGGATGAGGTTGCGATGCAACACTATTTAGCAAAAGAAAAATGAGAATATTTAAGTTTGGAGGCGCTTCTGTAAAAGATGCCCCTAGTGTGAAAAATGTAGCCACGGTTTTACAAAAAGTGGGTTATGAAGATGTGTTAATCATTGTTTCTGCAATGGGAAAAACAACAAATACTTTAGAAGCTGTTGTAGAAACCTATCAAAATAATCCAAGTCAATTAAAAACGGTTTTACAAGAATTAGAGGCTTTTCACTTTAATATAGTCGATGGTCTTTTAGGGGAAAATAAAGCCCCGTTAATCGAGAAAGTGCGGGTTTTAATTCAAGAATTAGCCACCTTTTTTGAACACAATAAATCGCCTAACTACAGTTTTGTTTACGATCAAGCGGTCAGTTTTGGTGAGTTGTTATCAACCACAATAATTGTAGATTATTTTAAATCAATAGGGCTTCCAGCGAAATGGTTAGACGCGCGTCAATGTGTAAAAACAGATGCCTATTATCGGGATGCAAATCTCGATTGGGATTTGACACAAACCAAAATAAAAACGCAAGTCAATGGGGCAAAATTAATTGTCTCTCAAGGCTTTATCGGAAGTGATCCAAATAACTTCACGACTACTTTAGGACGAGAAGGCTCAGATTATTCTGCAGCCATTTTCGGCTATGCTCTAGGGGCAGAATCGGTGACCATATGGAAAGATGTTCCCGGAGTATTGAACGGGGATCCACGTCATTTTGAAGATACCGTTTTATTGAATCAAATTTCTTATCGCGAGGCCATTGAATTAGCTTTTTACGGGGCTTCCGTTATCCACCCAAAAACGCTTCAACCTCTTCAGCGCAAAGAAATTCCTTTGTATGTCCGCTCTTTTATATCTCCCGATGGAAAAGGAACTGCTGTATCTAAAGGACAAACCCTTGAGCCACATGTGCCTTGCTATATCATTAAAAAAGATCAAGTTTTATTGAAACTCTCTTCCCTCGATTTTTCCTTTATTGTTGAAGACAATATTTCTGAAATTTTTGCCTTACTCTCGCGCTTTCAAATGCGGGTGGAATTGATTCAAAATTCTGCCATTAGTTTTTCTGTCGTAGTCAATAATAAATACAACCGTTTAGAAGAATTATTAGCAGAACTAAGAGCAAAGTTCAAAGTTACCGTAACTGAAGACGTGAATCTATTCACCGTGCGTCATTTTGATCAAGCGGCGAAAGAAAAGGTGCGCAGTTATGGCGAAAAGATTTTGTTAGAACAACGTACTAGAGAGACTTTGCAAGTCGTGCTGTCGAATTAAAGTTGCTTGAAGTTTAAAACAATCTGGTGAACGATTATTTGGGCCAGTTTGCGGTGACTTTCTATACTCCACCCCGCAACATGCGGAGAAAGTAAAACGTTGTCAGCGGCTAATAAATAGCTAAAGTCGCTAGAGATCTCTGTCGTAAAGAGATTTTCAAAAGAGCTTTTTTCATATTCTAAAACATCAAGTGCGGCTCCTTTTACTGTTCCTTTTTTCAGGGCTTGTACGAGATCTCCTGTTTTTACGGCACTGCCCCTAGCGGTATTAATGAGCCAAAAAGGCTGTTGCATTTTAGCTAAAAAAGCGGCATCAATCATCCCTTTGGTCAAGGGTGTTTGTGGGGTGTGTAAGCTTAAGACTTCAGCCTTTGCTTGTAATTCTTCTAAGGCGACTTGACGGGCAAAATCATCAGGAGGTTTTGTTTCGATATCGTAGTAAATAACTTCCTTCACATCAAAACCATGTAATTTTTTGGCTAAGCTTTTTCCCATATTCCCATAGCCAATGATCCCAACTGTTTTTCCTTCTAGTTCTTCGCCGCGGTGGGCTTCTCGCAACCATTCTCCCGCTTGGATGGATTGATGGGCTAAGCGCAGTTTATTCATCAAACCCAAGAGCATGCCCAGGGCGTGTTCTCCCACAGCGTTTGCATTTCCCAAAGGGGCTGCAAAGAGCTCTATACCTAGTTCTTTCGCAGCCTCTTGATCGATGTTTTCGACTCCAGCTCCTACACGGGCGATAAATTTTAAGTTCGTTCCTTTAGCTAAAAATGAAGCGTCAATTGGAAAACGAGAACGTACCACAAGGCCGTTGTAATCTTTTAAGCTTCTCTCAATTTCACTTTTTGACTCCGTATAAGCGAGGGTGTTTTGAAAACCCGCCTTTTCAAGCTCTTTTACAAGTAAGGGGTGGTTTTCGTCAAGATGAAGAATACGCATAAGTCCGATTAAAAGCCAAGAATTACTTGCGCCATAAAAAAGAAAAGGAAGATCCCGAAAATATCATTTGCAGTGGTGATAAATGGACCAGTGGCAATGGCTGGATCGATGCCTCGTTTATCGAGGACAATAGGGACGAAGGTGCCAATTAATGCTGCCATAACGATAACCCCCATCATCGAGCCCGCAACGGTGAGACTAAGAATCAATTCTTGGCCCATGATTTGACCAAAACCGATTAAAACAAGGGCCAATAAAAAGCCGTTAATCAAGCTCAATCCCACTTCTTTAAAAAGCCGTTGAAGCATAGATCCTTTGATAATGTCATTGGCTAAACCTTGCACAATAATCGCAGAAGATTGTACCCCTACATTCCCCGCCATGGCTGCTATTAAGGGAGTGTAAAAGAACAAACTACGCAAACGAGGTTGGTTCATAATCGTTTCAAAATCTTTTAAAATAAAAACACTGCCTAGGCCACCTAAAAGCCCCAAAAACAACCAGGGTAAACGCGCACGGGTGAGTTCCCAGATGGTATCATCTGCTTCTACATCGTTTGATATACCTGCGGCAAGCTGATAGTCTTTATCGGCTTCTTCTCTAATAACATCAACGATATCATCAATGGTAATACGCCCTAATAATTCTTTTTTATCGTTGACAACTGGAATGGCTTCTAAATCGTATTTAGACATAATTCTAGCCACTTCTTCTACATCTTCATCAACGCTGACAAAATCTACTTTAGGAATATAAATGTCTTTTACAACTGCTTTTGAATTGGCCGTTAAAAGGTCTTTTAAAGAAAGGCGCCCCAATAATTGGTTTTGGGCATTTACAACATAAATAGAGTGAACGCGGGTCACCTCTTCGGCTTGTTTACGCATGGCGTTAACACATTTGAGCACGCTGAGGTCTTCGTGTACTTTCACCAATTCTTTGGCCATTAATCCGCCAGCCGTATCTTCCTCATACTTTAATAATTCACGTATGTCTTTTAGGTGATCTGTATCTTCAATTTGCGAGAGGACTTTCTCTTGGCGTTCCTCGGGTAATTCGGCAATAATATCGGCGGCATCATCAGTGTCTAGTTCTTCAACTTCTTCTGCGATTTCTTTGGCCGAAAGCTGTCTCAATATTTTTTCACGAAAATCTTCATCAACTTCAGCAAGTGCGTCTGCGGTTTTTTCACTGTCGAGTAATTTAACCAAATAGATCGCATCGTCTAGAGCGAGTTCTTCAATCAGTTCAGCAATATCAGCATAGTGAAGTTGGTGAAGCTGTTTTTTGAGTTTCTTATCTTTTTGTTTTTGGATAAGGGTCTTTATTGCTCCTACATAATCATCGTCAAGTTGAAAGTTGGCCATGGTCAATTTTTTTCGTTAGTGCAATAAAGGCTTCTCCAGAAAGTTTTTCTGGACGCAGGTCAAAGATACTATCTTCTGTAATATCTTTAGGTAATCCAAGGGTTTTTAAGCTATTCCGTAAGGTTTTTCGTCTTTGTTGAAAGCTCAATTTAACAATTTTGAACAATAATTTTTCGTTACATTCAAGGGTAAAATCTGCTTTGCGTTTTAGGGTAAGCACTCCAGAATCTACTTTTGGCGGAGGGTTAAAGACGCCAGGGGGAACGGTAAATTCGTATTTAGCATCATAAAAAAGCTGGGTCAATACAGAAAGGATGCCGTATTTTTTACTGCCTGGGGGTTCGCAAATTCGCTGGGCAACTTCTTTTTGAAACATTCCAGAAAAAAAAGGAATCTGTTGTCTGTTTTCAAGTGTTTTGAAAACGATTTGTGTGGAAATATTGTAGGGAAAGTTACCAATGATAGCAAAGGGTTCTTGTCCCATTATACTAGTTAAGTCAATTTTCAAAAAGTCTCCTTCGTGAATTTTATCTACCATACTCACATAGTTCGCTTGAAGATATTGCACCGATTCGGTGTCCAGTTCAATTAGCGATACCTTGCCTTCTTTCCAAGGTAAGTATTGGGTGAGTACGCCCATTCCGGGCCCTATTTCCAACACCTTGTCGTATTGGGTGAAAGTGAGGGTGTTGGCGATTTTTTCCGCGATGGATAAATCGGTCAAGAAGTGTTGCCCTAATTTCTTTTTTGGGCGAACGCTGTTCATGCTACAGTTGTGATTTCTTCCAGCTGGGTGCGGAAGGCTAAAATTGCGCTGCCAAAACGATCAATGGCATCTTGGCGCAATACAGCTGCATTTTGCTCTAAATAAGCTTGGTATTCTTTTCGAGATGCGCAGTGGTATTGGGTGGCATAACTGATTCCACCATGGTCCTGGTCGCTAATGACTTTAAATAATTTGGCCTGGTGAAAATGTCCCGTCTCGATCATCTTGGGAAGGTGTTCTTTTTTCATCCAACTGAGCCAGTCTTGCTCGATAGTGGGTTCTACATGAACGGTAACGTTGTATATAAACATCTTTAATCGATTTTTTCAAAACCAGTATACGGAACCAATACTTTTGGGAGGACGATTCCGTCTGGGGTTTGACAATTTTCCAATAACGTAGCCAGTACACGTGGAAGCGCCAAGGAGCTACCGTTTAAGGTGTGTACATTTTTTTTCTTTCCTTCTTTGGTGCGATAGCGCAATTGCAAACGCTCTGCTTGATATCCTTCAAAGGTAGAGACAGAGCTAATTTCAAGCCACTTTTCTTGGGCAGCAGAGTACATTTCAAAGTCATAGGTTAGGGCTGAGGTAAAGCCTAAATCTCCTCCGCACAAGCGCAAAACCCGATAGGGTAGATCTAGTTCAGCTAGAATTCCTTTAACATGTTGCATCATTTCTTCCAGGGCTGCATTTGAACGCTCTTGGGTTTCTAAACGAACAATCTCTACTTTGTCAAATTGATGTAAGCGATTCAACCCACGAACATGCGCACCATAGCTTCCCGCTTCGCGTCTAAAACAAGGCGTATATCCTGTAACAGCAATCGGTAATTCACTTTCTTCAAGAAGTAAATTGCGGTACATATTGGTTAAGGGTACTTCTGCAGTAGGAATTAAATAAAGATTATCACCAGTAACATGATACATTTGGCCTTCTTTATCTGGTAGCTGTCCTGTGCCATAACCCGATGCTTCATTAACCAAGTGAGGCACTTGCATTTCACGATAGCCTGCAGCTGTATTTTTATCTAAGAAATAATTGATTAACGCACGTTGTAAACGCGCTCCTTTTCCTTTGTAAACAGGAAAACCTGCTCCAGTAATTTTACTGCCTAAATCAAAATCGATCAGGTCATATTTTTTGGCTAATTCCCAATGTGGAAGCGCCCCTTCGGCAAGGCTAGGCATACTCCCGCCTTTTTCAAGTTCTTCATTGTCTTCTTCCGTATTTCCTGCTGGAACACTGGCTTGTGGAATGTTTGGGATTTGATAGCGTAAAGCTAGGATACTTTTTTCTAAGCTTTGCATTTCCTCCTGTAAAGCTTTGGTGCTGTTTTTAAGCGCTGCCGAACGTTCTTTAAGACCTTGGGCTTCTGCTGCTTTCCCCGTTTTAAATAATTGCCCAATTTCCTTGGCCAATTGATTGGCTTCTGCCAGCTGACTGTCAAGCTCTGTTTGGGTTTTACGCCTTTCTTCGTCTTTTGCTAAAAGGGTGTCAACAAGCCCAACTTCTTTAAAGTTTCTTCTTTGAAGTGCCGCGATGGCTTCAGTCTTGTTTTCTCTAAGTTGTTTCAGTGGTATCATGCAGTAAATCTCTAGCACAAAGATAAAATTTTGCGCTTCATTATAAGGCTATTTTGCAGGAATCAATTGGCGGCACTTTGCTTGGTCTACTTGCAATTGTGCTTTGAGTTCTTCTAAGGAGTTAAACTTTTTCTCTTTGCGAATCAATTCGAGTAAATCTATCTGTAAATTCTCTTGATATAAGTCCTGTGAAAAATCGAAAAAATGGACTTCAAAGCTGCGTTTTTCTCCGGCAAGTGTTGGGCGAAAACCGACATTCATCATTCCGAAGACAAGGGTATTGTTGTATTGGGTTTTGATAAAGTATACGCCGTCACACGGCAAAAGTTTGTAGTCTTCTTCGATGTGTAAATTGGCCGTTGGAAAACCAAGGGTTCGGCCTATTTTTTCTCCTTCAATAACTTTTCCGCTTAAACGAAAAGGGCGATTGAGGTATTCTTGTGCCACCCTCATTTTTCCTTCTTCGAGTGCAGTGCGAATTTTGGTCGAACTAACATTAACCGAAGCAATTTCCTGCGCTTCTATTTTTTCTAGGCTAAAACCATAGGTCGATCCCGCATTGATAAGGTCCTCGACAGTTGCTTCTCTATTTCTACCAAAACGATGATCATAGCCAATGATTAAATGCGCGATGTTAAACGATTTCACCAGAATTTCGCGGGTAAATTCATCAGCGGTTTGCCGGGAAAAGGCTTTTGAGAAAGGGTGTATAACCAAGACATCAACCCCCAATTCAGCTAGAAGTTGCTGTTTTTCTGCTAAGGTGTCGATTAATTTTATCGAGCTGTCTTTTTGTAAAACCATGCGAGGATGTGGAAAGAAAGTAAGTACCACAGACAGATGTTTTTTTTCTTGGGCACTTTTAACCAGGCGTTTAATGATTTCTCGGTGCCCAACATGTACCCCGTCAAATGTTCCAATGGTCAATGAACACGCTTGCAGGGCTTGATAATTTTCAATGGTAGAAACGACCTTCACAAAAAAAGACTATCTTTAAATTCTAGGTAAAATTAGCTTATTTCAAGCAATCATCTTAGTTTATTTCTTGAAACATTAACCAATCTTAAAAGTTTGAAAAAAAGACTTCTTCTTTTTTTACTTTGTGCTACAGGCACTTTATTTGGACAGGATTATTGGGCCTTTAAAGAACAAAAAGCTCCGTCGTCTTTCCAGAGAAATAGCCTTGTAAATGAAGTTGTGTTAAATCAAAAAGGCTTAATGCAAGTGTTAAAAACGGGACCTGCTTTAAGCAACAAAGGCAAAGAATTCACCCTCTTTTTCCCCAACGAGAAACATCAGTTAGAAGCCTTTAACTTAAAACAGATTCCGTTGTTTTCTCCCGAGATAGCCCAGCAATATCCTCAAATAAAAGCATATAGTGGGCAAAGTAAAACCCGGAAAAATGTGCGCATCCGCATTACCTTAAGTCCTAAAGGAATAAGTGGGACTATGCGTACGCCTAGTGGGATGGTTTTTTTACAGCCCAAGAAAGAAGCTGAAGGGGAGCATATTTATTACCAAAGGAAGGAAAGCCTTTCCAAAGAGATTGGCTTGCCATTTTGCCGAACAGCTGCTGCATCCGCTTTGTTGAAAGATCAACAAGCCTTGATTTCCCAAAAAAACAAGAGGGCTGTTGGCGTATTAAAAACCTATCGATTTGCTGTAGTCGGAACGGCAGAATACACCCAGTTTTGGGGAGATGATGACGACAGCAATGGAACGAATCAAGAAGATGCTTTAGTTGCGGTGGCCAATACCGTGAATCGGATGAATGAAATCTTTGAAGTAGATTTAGGGCTGCGTTTAGAACTGGTTACAACGGCTTCTATGTTATATACCGATACCACCACAGACCCATTTACTGGAAGCTTTAACAGTGAAATCCAAACAACTTTAACACGCGAAGTAGGAGAAGCCAATTATGATTTAGGCCATTTGTTTCACAGGGGTCAAGCTAGTGGAGATGCAGGAAGTGTTGGAAATGTATGCCAAAACGGTGCGAAAGGAAGTGCGTTTTCTGCTCATCCTTTTACCGCAACCAACGGCAGTGGAGGGAGTTTTTTAACAGATTATTTTGACATTGATTACGTCATTCATGAGGTGGGACACCAATTTGGCGCTTTACATACTTTTTCGCACGATACCGAACCTTTTGGTTATAACAGTGAACCCGGAAGTGGTGCAACCATTATGTCTTATGCTGGGATTATAAATGGGCAAAATATGCAACGGCACAGTGATCCTTATTTTCATTTTAATAGCATAAAAAACATCAATGATTACCTCAATACAAAATCTTGTCAAGCAAATATTACAACGACAAATGAAATACCTGTTGTTAATGCTGGTCAAGATTATATTATTCCTAAAGGAACCGCCTATACCCTTAGTGCGGTAGCCACAGACACAGATGCCTTAACCTATTGCTGGGAACAATTGGATTCTGGTCAAGTAAGGGCAGGAGATTTTGGCCCTAATTTACTTTCTGGAAGTACGAACAGGTCGTTATTACCAAGCGCTTCGGCACAGAGAACAATTCCCAGGATGTCTAGTGTATTGGCTGGAAATTTAACGGAAGTAAATCCAACCATTGGTTCTGCTTGGGAAACGGTTTCTTTGGTTGAAAGAAGTTTGCGCTGGGGAGTTACAGTTCGGGATAGAGATCAGGCAAATCCAGACGGAGTTGGCTTTACTGCGCAAGATGAGATGAATATTAGGGTAGAGGGGAGTGCAGGGCCCTTTAGGGTAAACTCTCAAGACGATGCTTCTGTACTTTGGCTGTCTGGGGCAAACGAACAAATTACTTGGGATGTCGCCAATACCAATCAAGCTCCGGTTAATACTTCTTTGGTTAACATTTATTTGTCGCTTGACGCAGGAGCTTCTTTTCCCATTCTTCTCGCTGAGAATATTCCAAATAATGGCACTGCTTATATCGAGGTGCCGGGTCAAATTAGCAGTACACAAGCACGCATAAAAATTCAAGCAAAAGACAATATTTATTTTGCGGTAAACAGGGTTAATTTCACCATTCAAGAACGCGCCTTTGCTTTGCCCTTTGTCCAAGCAGAAAAGACCGTTTGTGGCTTGGCTTCTGCTACTTATGCCTTTCGCTTACAACAATATCAAGGTGATACAGCTGCAGTTTCCCTAGCTGTAAGTGGCTTGCCTAGTGGTGTCACAGCTGTTTTAACCCAATCAGTTTTAAATACAAATGGCGCGCAAGCGAGCTTGGAATTAAATACAGATGGAACTTCAACTGGAACCTATTCTCTTACCTTAGTTGGCACAGTAGGGAATACAGTCGTAGCGCAGGTTTTTAGTGCGCGTTTTTATGCGGCGACAATCCCAAGCCCAGAATTGCGTTCTCCAATAAACAATGCTGAAGAGCAATCTACAAGCCTGGTGCTTTCTTGGGAAGAAAATATTGAGGCAACCCAATACCGTTTGCAAATAAGTGCAGAGTCGACCTTTTCAGACTTGGTAGTAAATGAATTGGTCACAACGGCGGCTTATAGTGTTTCGCAATTGCTGTCTGAACAAACTTACTATTGGCGGGTAAGTACAATAAATCAGTGTGGTGAAAGTGATTTCAGTGCGCCTTTTCAATTCACTACAGGAACCACAAGTTGTGGAACCTATCTCGCCGCGAATGTGCCTCGAACTATTTTAGATTCAACGTCTTCTTCGCCTGGTGTAACAGAAATAGTAATTCAAGTAGCCGATGATTTACCCATTATCGATATTGATGTTAAAGTAGATGTAGTGCATACCTATGTGGAAGATTTAAGTTTTAGTTTAGTTCATCCTGACGGAAGAGCTGTTCTTTTGATTCAAAATCAAGGAGGAAGCGGAAACAATTTTAATCAAACTGTTTTTGATGCAGAAGCGCCAATACCGATACAATCTGGGAGTCCGCCTTTTGCTGGGACTTTCCAGCCTTTAGGTGATTTGACCTCTTTTTATAACTCTTCTTCTCGCGGAAATTGGCGTTTAAAAGTCACTGATAATGCGGTTCAAGACACTGGCGTGATTGAAGGTGTAACCTTGGTGATGTGTTTAGGCGGGCAAATAGAGCCCAATGATGACAATGATTTATTTCCCAATAATATTGACAATTGTCCTTTAATATCCAATCCCAATCAAACCGATTCTGACGGAGATGGAGAAGGAGATTTATGCGATGTTGATGCGCAACGAAACTTTTCTCTTTTTAAAACAGATGAAACTTGTGTGAGTCAAGACAACGGATCTATTGTCATTAATGCCATTGCCCAATTTACTTATCAAGTAAACCTTAGCGGATCAAATGGCATAAGTCAGTTTTATCAAATGACGAATCAGCGGCTTGAAATTAGCGATCTTCAAAGTGGGGATTATTTGTTGTGTATTACAAGTTTAGATGCGCCTGGTTTTGAGCAATGCTTTGCCACAACAATCACCCAACCACTTCCACTTAATATTAGCGCAAAAGTGAATGCTTCTAAAGAAAAGGTTACTTTGCAATTGGGGGGTAGCGATCGTTATTTTATTCGCTTCAATGAAGTTGAATTTGAAACTGTTGGCATACAACAAAAAGAATTGCCACTTCAAAAAGGACTAAATATTATTGAAGTAAGCACCAAATTAAGTTGTCAAGGCACCTATAAAGAGGTGATTTATCTGGACAGCCCGTCTACCCTTTACCCTAATCCAGTTCAAGATAACTTGTCTGTCTTAGTGGGAGGAGAAAGCCCTAAAGCTCAGCTGTCGATTTATTCGATACAGGGGCGTAAAATTCACGATCAGCAAGTTGTTCTAGATGTTTTAAATCGCGCTATTCAAGTTTCAGTAGCTGCCTACCCTCCAGGAAACTATATTGTAAAAATAGTCACCGATAAAAATATTGAAACCTTAAAATTCATCAAGCAATGAGAAAGAACATCATTTTTTTATGGGGGCTTTTATCTTTTGCTGTAGTGGCCTGTAAAGACCCTATTCCAGACCCCGAACAAACCCTTTTATTGCAGCCAGAAAACAACACAAATTGTTTGTATGTAAGTCAAAGTTCTTCAACAGCTAGCGTTGATTTTTTTTGGGAAGAAACCGATCATACAGACGCTTATAAACTGGTTGTTAAGAATTTAACTACCAACGAAGAGACAACATCAAGTACCGTAAACACCAGCATAAGATTAACCCTTTCTAGGGGAGTCCCTTATCAATGGAAAGTTATAACAACAGCTGAATCAACTTCTGTTGAAACACCCAGTAGGACATTTAATTTTTATTTGGAAGCACAACAACAACGCAACTACTTGCCTTTTCCGGCAAACTTATTATCACCACAAGCAAACGAAGTAATTGACTTGACCAATGGCACCCATCTTTTTACCTGGGAAGGCGAAGATTTAGACAACGATTTATCGCATTATGCCTTGTTAATGGGTCCTTCAATAGATGAATTAAATACAATTGCCACAGATATTTCAGCTACTTCTCATCAGGTGGATCTTGAAGCGGGTCAAGTGTATTTTTGGCAAATCATCAGTTATGATCTAAATGGAAACAATACTGCGTCGCTCTCAAAGCGATTTGAAACGGCCCCTTAAGTTTATTTTCCGTTAAATTGATTCATCGTATTTTGCGCTCCTTGCGTGGCGAACGAAAAAATCATTTTTTCAATAATCGCGTATCTTTCTTTAAGTGTAGCTTGTTCTTGTGTAGACCATTTCCCTAATACAAAATCTACAGTATCATAGCCTTTTTCTTCAGAGTGGATTCCAAAGCGAAGTCTAGGGTAATGGGTTGTGTTGAGTTGGGCTTGAATGTCTTTTAAACCGTTGTGTCCTCCATCGCTTCCTTTGGTTTTAAGTCTAAGGGTCCCAAAAGGGAGGTTGAGGTCATCTGTTATAACGAGGATGTTTTCTGTTGGAATATTTTCTTTCAGCGCCCAAAAACGCACTGCTTTTCCGCTATTGTTCATGAAAGTAGACGGCTTAAGTAAGAAAAGGGTTCTGCCCTTAAACTTTGTTTTGGTCACCGCGCCATAACGCAATTCTTCAAAGCTTAATGCTTTTTCTTCGCATAAAGCATCTAGGGCATCAAAGCCAATATTGTGTCGGGTATTGTGATAAGTCGCACCAATATTCCCAAGACCTACAATTAAATATTTTTTCACCGCTGGAGGATTTGATTTTTGTCCGCTAAGCCATTTCCAAAAAGACATTTTTTGTAAAAATAAAAAAAGCAGCTAGGAAATAGACCCTAGCTGCTTTATACTTATAAACGAAAGAATATTTATTCTGCCGCTTCTTCTGTTGCTTCTTCTCCTTCTTCAGCTACACTCTTAATAGAAGCACGAGATGTTTTCACTTGACATACTACAGTATTGTCTGGGTGTAAAAAGTTAAAGGCTTCGCTTGCGATTTCAGAAGTATAAAGTTTGTTACCAAGTTCAAGACCAGAAATATCTGCTGTGATAAAGTCAGGCAAGTTTTTTGGTAAAGCACGAACGCGTAATTTACGTTTGTTTAAGATCAATGTACCCCCGCTGTTTAATACCCCTGGGGCAGCTCCTTCAACAACGACAGGAATATTCATTGAAATTTCTTTCTCTTCGTTTAATTGAAAAAAGTCAACGTGTAAAATACGATCGCTTACTGGGTGAAACTGAATGTCTTGTAAAACAGCATTGAATTCGCCATCTTCCGTTTTAATCACCACCGTGTGTGCATTTGGGGTGTACACTAATTTGCTGAAATCAAGTTCTTTCGCTGCAAAGTGTATTGGCTCGTTTTCGCCATACAAAACACAGGGAACCAACTCAGCATTACGTAAGGCTTTTGTTGCTTTCTTGCCTACGCTTTCTCTTTTAGATCCGTTAATTGTAATAGATTTCATATTGATTTAATTTATAAAATTTTCGTGAATAGATTTATTGAGGTGAACACTTTTCATGGTAGAACCAAAAAGGTGGGCACAACTCAATATTTTGATTTTGGGACTTTCTTTTTTAGAGGGGATACTATCTGTAATGATTAATTCTTCTAAAGAAGAGTTTTCGATTCTTTCATGTGCACTACCCGATAAAATTCCGTGGGTGCATACTGCCCGAACAGATAAAGCGCCTCTTTCTAGCATTAATTCAGCTGCTTTTGTAAGTGTTCCAGCAGTATCAACCATATCATCGACAAGCACAACATTTTTGCCTTTTACATCACCAATTAATTCCATGTGAGAAATTACATTGGCTTTTTGTCTTTGCTTATAACAAATGACAACGTCGCTTTTCAAAAACTTAGAATAGGCATAAGCGCGCTTTGATCCTCCCATGTCTGGGGAAGCAATGGTTAAATTGTCTAGTTGAAGACTTTCTAAATAAGGAACAAAAATAGTAGAAGCAAAAAGGTGATCGACCGGTTTTTCAAAAAAGCCCTGAATTTGATCAGCATGTAAGTCCATCGTGATGATTCTGGTAGCACCAGCTGTTTCTAATAATTTTGCAATCATTTTAGCCCCAATGGGTACCCTTGGTTTGTCTTTGCGGTCTTGTCTGGCCCAACCAAAATAAGGCATAACAGCCGTAATATGTCTTGCAGAAGCGCGTTTTGCGGCATCTAGCATTAAGAGCATTTCCATCAAATTATCTGAACTGGGGTGGGTAGAACCAACAATAAAAACACGTGATCCACGGACCGACTCCTCAAAAGACGGTTGAAATTCCCCATCGCTATAATGAGAGAAAGTAACATTGCCCATAGGAATACCAAAATCTTCGGCTATTTTCATGGCCAAATCTTCGCTTTGTGTACAGCTAAAAATTTTTGCTTCAGTCATTTTTTTCCTTACCCAATTGCTTTCTAATAATTAGGGAATGCAAATGTAAAAATTTATTTCCCTAGAGTCACTTAATTTTAAGGAAATTCTAGGAGAAGAAAATTATTTGCTTAATTTTGTCGTCCCTTTGCCTCGGTGGCGGAACTGGTAGACGCGCTGGATTCAAAATCCAGTTCTTTCGAGAGTGTGGGTTCGATTCCCACCCGAGGTACAAAAAAAGCCCTTTAACTGAAGGGCTTTTTTGATTGTAAGGATCAAAACTTAGGCCTTCTTTTTTCTAGAAAGGCGGCTAAACCTTCCTTTCCTTCTTCAGAGGCGCGAACATTGGCAATGACTTCTGCGGTATAATCTACAACCCCATCATTAATAGGCTGATAGGCCAAGTTTAAAAGCAAAGCTTTGGTAATGTTTAAAGCAGCTGGAGCATTATGACTTATTTTTTTTGCGATGGATTGAATCTGCAGATCAAATTCTTCTTCTTTAAACAAAGCGGTGAGTAATTGTTGGTCTACTGCTGTTTGTCCTTGCATAACTTCTGCCGTAAGCATTAATCTGTGGGCATTTCTAGCTCCAATGGCTTTTAAAACATACGGCCCTATGGTTGCTGGAACCATTCCAATTTTAACTTCACTTAAGCAAACTTTTGTTTCTAAAGTACCAAAAGCCATGTCACAGCAGCACAAAAGGCCAACACCGCCTCCATAGGCAGCCCCGTTAACCCTTGCGATGGTTGGTTTTGGGAACTCGTGTAAAGCCTGCATTAAATAGGCCATTTGTAAAGCATCCTCTTTGTTTTCTTCAAAGCTATTTGTTCCCAGTGAACGCATATAGTTGATGTCTCCTCCTGCACAAAAATTCTTTCCGCTCCCCGTAAGAATAAGTAAGCGAACAGCCTCATTTTCTGCCGCTTCCTCTAGGGTTTCAAGAAGATGTTGAATAAGTTCTCCGTTGAAGGCATTGTGAACATCGGGTCGATTAAGGACTAAATAAAGCGCCCCATCTTTGCTGAGGAATTGCTGTAAGCTGGTATCTGCGCTTAAGACTTTGTAATTTGAAGGAAGAAAATCGTACACTTTTTTTTTACGAAGATAGCAAATCTTATTTCCCCGCTTTTTCGATAAACTGGCTTAGTTCATCTGCTGAAATTTTAGGATTGGCACCCTGATGTGAAGCAACCATTGCCCCCATAGCACAGGCGTTTTCAAGGGCAGTTTCTGGATTTCGTTTTAAAAGCAAGCCTTCTAGCAGGGTGGCTAAAAAAGAATCGCCTGCTCCTACTGTGTCAGCTACTTTAACCGCAAAACCTTTTTGACTGTAAAGATGATCGTTTAAAAGTAACAAAGCGCCATCACTTCCTTTGGTTACACAAATTTGTTGGGTATTTGTTTTTTTTGAAATAAAGGTCAATTGCGCCGCTAAACTGTTTTCTTGGCACCCCATTGCATGGGAAATTTCCAGAAGTTCCTCGTCATTAAACTTAATGAAATCTGCCTCAAGCATTAAATCTTCTAGCAGTTCTTGGGTATAATGAGGTGCCCTTAGGTTAACGTCAAATACTTTATAGGTCGCTTTTTTAAGTAAGCCCAAAAGACTTTTTTTAGCTACCGCATCTCTTGCGACTAGACTTCCAAAGAGAAACAAATCGCTTTCTTCTACTGCTTTTTCAAGGCTTTTGTCAGCAGTAATTTTATCCCAAGCGGCTGGATGTGCAATTTCATAAGTGGCAGAGCCGTTTTGATCAAGACGCACATTCACTTTTCCGGTTTCAAATTGACTATCCTTTTGAATATAATCGGTAACTAGGCCTTGTTCCTTGACAAAATGACGTAAACGTTGGCCTAATTCGTCTTGCCCTATTCTACTGGCAATAGCTGTTGTAATCCCAAGGCTTTTTAAACGCAACGCAACATTAAGCGGTGCACCGCCAATTTTTTCTCCAGAGGGGAAAATATCCCATAGTACTTCTCCAAAACAAATCACTTTTTTTGACATAACGAGGGCTTTATTGCAAGGGGGTTATTTTGTTGAAGGGCACCGTGGGGAAGAAAATTTCTGTCATAACGGTAAGACCATTATCCCAAAATAATTCAAGGGAGGTTTTATCTAAAATCACACTTCCTTTGATGGTATCCCCCTGGCCGAATCGTGGCGCAAAAGAAAGATGGGACGCAAATTTTTCTGAAAAATCATGTTTTCCTGCTTTGGTTCGGTCAAGGAAGAAAAGTTGTTTCTGCGGGTCAAAACCAAAAACGAGCTCTTCTCCTAAGTCATTTGATAATACATAGCCTACTTTCTTATTGGCAACTGCCGAAAGGGTTAGTTCTATGCTGCCCGAAAGGCTGGTGCTATTGATGGATAAAGGGGTTAGTGTTTTTTGCGTTTCTTCAACCGGGATGGCCGTAAGGCGGTACCCCTTTGGTGTTTTGCTAAGGCCAATTTCTCTCGCGATGGTCATGGCTGAACGCCATTCTTGGGTGGGAACTTCCTGGGCATAATCCCAGTTAGACATCCATCCTATAAAAAGTTTATTGCCGTTTTCTCTTTGTGTATTTTGCCAAGTTACGCCTGCGTAATTATCGCGTCCAAAGTCGATCCAGAAATCATTTTTATCTTTTAAGTCTTGCGCGAAACCTTCGTCAAGAATAAAATCGGTGCCGTTAAAATCTCCTATAAAATATTGGGTAGCACTTCCTTTATTGGGGCCTCCTGGGTTGATGCTGACAAAAAGCACCCATTTTGTCTCATCGCTATTTGCTACTTTTAACGGAAACAAGTCAGGGCATTCCCATACTCCGCCAAAATGGCCTTTGTCAAACCCGAAATTAGACAGATAGCTCCAGTCTTTTAAATTTGGTGAAGCATAAAAACGCACATTGTTTTGTGCTGCTAAAGCCATAATCCATTGCTGGGTGTTGTCGTCCCAAATAACCTTTGGATCCCTAAAATCTCTAATTTCGGGGTTTTCAATAACCGGATTTCCTTTGTATTTTGTCCAGGTCATTCCTTCATCTAGCGAATAGGCAATGCTTTGTGTTTCCACATCAATTTGTTTGGCTTTTGCTTTTTCAGCATTGTGATGGGTGAAAATAGCAATGATAGGTGTTTTCCCATCTTTTCCAAAGCCAGAGGTGTTGTTGTGGTCAACCACTGCACTTCCCGAAAAGATATAGCCCATATCATCTGGATAAAGCGCAATGGGTTGTTCTTCCCAATTTACCATGTCTTTACTGCTTGCGTGGCCCCAATGCATGGGTCCCCAAACATTATCATCAGGGTAATATTGAAAGTATAAGTGATAGACTCCATTGAAATAGAACATTCCATTAGGATCGTTCATCCAGCTTTTTTTTGGTGTAAAATGAAAGTCTGGACGATATTTTGTTGCTTCGCTCATTTGTATGTCGTGTTTTGGTTTTCCTTGACAACCGATTAATAGACTGGCAATACCACAGAGAATGCTTTTTTTCATTCCTTTATGATTAGCTTTTGCGCCAATGATTCCAAGGAAATTCCTTTGGTTTCGGGCATCCAAAAATACACAAATAATAGTTGTAAAAACATCATAAAAGCAAAAACAGCAAAGACACTTCCCGCCCCAATGCTACTAAACAATACAGGAACCAAAGAGGGAATAATTGCTGCCAAAACCCAGTGGGTTGATGTGCCAAAGGATTGGCCTGCACTGCGTAAATGGTTGGGATAAATTTCAGATATAAACACCCAAATTACTGCGCCTTGCCCAATAGCATGTGAAGCGATAAAGGCAAAGAGAAAGAGGGGTAATGCCAGTCCTTCCCACGAGAGAAGAAAAGAGGTTGCAATTAAGCTAAGGGAAATGATATAGCCTATGGAGCCGATATACATTAAGGTTTTCCTCCCTAAACGGTCAATAAGATTAATTCCTATTAGGGTAAAAATCAAATTGATTAAGCCAATTCCTACGCTACTCAGTAGGGCAGTACTTTCGCCCAGTCCCCCTTCTTCAAAAATACGTGGCGCGTAATACAAAAATGCATTAATGCCAGAGAATTGATTGAAGAATGCAATCAAAAAGGCGAGCTTTAAAATAAAGCGGTATTTGGGTTTGAAAATACTTTCGCCATCGGGAACAACAGCTTGTTCAGTACTGATGTCTTTAATCAATGCAGTGGCATCTTCTTCTCCATAAGCTTGATGAATAATGGCTTTTGCCTCTTCGGGTTTATTTTGGATAAATAACCAACGGGGGCTTTTGGGGATTCCAAAACACATTAAAGTATAAATGATGGCAGGGATTGCTTCGACTCCCATCATATAGCGCCAAGCATTTTCACCCAAATCACTTAAGAAATAATTGGACAGAAAAGCGACTAGGATACCAAAAACAATATTGAATTGATATAGCCCAACCAAGCGACCGCGGTCTTTTGCAGGAGCAATTTCCGAAATGTATGCCGGAGCAGCAATGGTAGAAGCACCGACCCCTAGGCCACCCAAGAATCTAAAAAGGGCAAACAGCAATGGCGTGGTGGCTAAAGCCGATCCCAGTGCAGAAATAGTGTACAACACTCCGATCCAAAGCAATGTTTTTTTTCGGCCAAGAAGTCGCGTAGGGATACTGCCAAAAAGCGATCCTACGACTGTTCCCCACAAAGCCATGGCCATTACAACAAATCCGTGAAAGCTGTCTGATGAGTTCCACAAAACTTGCAGCTTTTGATCTGCCCCGGAAATAACGACTGTGTCAAAACCAAAAAGAAAACCTGCTAGCGCTGCGGTCAATGACCATTGCATTAATTTATTCATAATTGTAGTTTAATTCCTTTGTGCTAAGATAGAATTTTCTGTTAAACAGAAATTCTCCTTACTTTAGTGGGATTGACCAAAACACCTTCAATGAAAAATTCAGTTATATTTTCCTTATTGCTCGCGACAATCGCCTTAACAAGTTGTCAAACCAAAGAAACAAAACCTGTTCAAGAAAGCGAGGCAGAACGCATCCATAAAGCCGTTATAACAATTGATACCCACGACGATATCAACGTGGGGAATTTTACGGATTCGGTTAATTATACCCAAAAAACCAAATCGCAAGTCAACCTGCCCAATATGTTCGCAGGGGGCTTAGATGTTTCTTGGTTTATTGTTTACACCGGGCAAGATAGCTTGACAAAAAAAGGTTATGAAAAAGCGGCTGCCAATGCAGAAGCAAAGTTTAGTGCAATTCATCGTTTGGTAAATGACTATGCTCCAGATCAAATAGAATTGGCATTAACAGCTGCAGATGTGCGAAAGATTTGGAAAAGCGGAAAAAAAGTTGCGATGATTGGGGTTGAAAATGGCTATCCTTTAGGGACAGAGATAAGCAATGTCAAAAAATTCTATGATCAAGGGGCGCGCTATATTTCTTTAGCCCACAACGGCCACAGTCAATTATCCGATTCAAATACAGGCGAGGGAGATGGTTTCTTTTTACACAATGGGTTAAGTGAATTGGGGAAAGAGGTTATTGACCAGATGAACTATTACGGAATTATGGTAGATATTTCCCATCCTTCAAAAGAAGCGATTCGCCAAATGGCAATGCGTTCAAAAGCACCCATCATGGCTTCGCATTCCTCTGCAAGAGCCTTATGTGATCACTCTAGAAATTTAGATGATGAACAATTGCAATGGGTCAAAGAAAGTGGGGGAGTAGTGCAAACAGTTGCCTTTAGTGCTTATTTACACACCGAAAAACACAATGCTTACAACAAAGCAAAAGATTCTGTTTTAAGAGCAGTAGGTGCAAAACACGACATTCCTGTTTTAGATAAGTATGAAATGCGTGCCCTTGACTTTGAGGCACTTCAAGCTTATATAGGTAAAAGAGAACAATTAATGGCTTTAGCAGAAAAAGATCTGGAAGCGATTAAAGCGATCTATCCCCCTGTTTCTGTAAGTGATTTTGTCGACCATATCGATTATATCAAAGATAAAATTGGAATAGACCATGTTGGGATTAGCTCAGACTTTGACGGCGGAGGTGGAATTGAAGGTTGGCAAGATGCTTCAGAAACCTTAAATGTGACCAAAGAATTGGTTAAACGTGGTTATACTGCGGCAGAAATTGAAAAAATTTGGGGCGGAAATCTTTTGCGGGTAATGGAAAAAGTTGAAGCAGTAGCAAAAGCTTTACAAGCAGAAAAATAAGCAACTAGAACTGTGAGATTCGTTTTTTTTGAAACGAAAATCGATCTTTTTATTAAATTCTACTCAAAATATTCTTCTTTCTAAAGGGATTGTAAAAAAAGCTGTATTTTCCATCCACTAATATTTGATTTATGCCGAAGAGTGAACTGCCTAAAAGAAAACGTGGTAGGCCCAGTTTATCCCAAACCCTAGATTTAAACGACATATTGATTGCGGCTTTAGAAGTATTCGCTGAAAAAGGATACGACGGAGCACAATTAAAAGACGTCGCGCAAAGAGTGGGCGTGACCAATCCATTGATTAGCTATCGTTTTGAAAACAAAGAAGATTTGTGGAAAAAATCCATGAGTTATTTGGGCGACAAACTGGTGGATCGTTTTGAACACATCAAAACCTATTATGTTGATTTGTCTGGCACCATGGCATTAAGAGCCTATACAAGGCAATACATTTACTTTTTAGCTGAAAACCCAGCCTTATATAAAATCATTTTCCAAGAGATGGGACAAGAAAACTGGCGTTCTACTTTTTTGATAGAGCAACTTTTTGCTCCGGTTATTTGGTTTGGAGAGAAAAGTATTGAAACACCCTTAGATGGTTTAAAGGAATTTAAGACCATTCCACGCGCCAATTTTATTTCTATTATTATGGGTGCTTCCAGTAGTTTCTTTATGTTGGCCCATTTAATGAAAAGTCAATACGGCACCGAGGTCTTTTCTCAAGAACAGATTGAAGCCCACGCAGAGATTGTCAATAACATCATCTTCAAGCAATTTGAAGCATAAAAAAAAGCGCCTTTAAGGCGCTTTTTTTATAAGGATATACAAGGATTTATTTTCCAAAGTCATGGATGGATTTCCCAGCAGCGGCTAAATCGCGCAAGCTTTGCGGTACTTCCCAGTGATCTCCGTGTAATGCTTTAAAGGCATCGCAATCGGCGATAAATTGATCCATTCCTACATAGTCAATATAAGAGAGTGCTCCCCCTGTAAAAATAGGGAATCCCCATCCTAGAATAGAACCAATGTCACCATCGGTTGTAGAGCGTAAAACACCTTCGTCTAAACAACGGTAGCTTTCTAATACTTGACGGTGCAACATGCGTTTCTTCACATCTTCTTCTGAAACAGCGTTGACATTTGGCGTGTAAATTTCTTTTAAGCCAGGCCATAATTTCTTTTGACCTCCTTTAGGATAATCATAGAAACCAGCTCCGTCGCGTTTTCCTGTTCTGTTGTGGTTTTCAACTAGATTTTTCACCATGGCGTAAGAGCGTTTTTCACTGGCGCTTTTTTCTGCAGGATCGCTTTCAAAAATGTGAACAGATAAAGTCAAAGAAACTTCATCGTGCACGGCAAGAGGACCAACTGGGAGGCCAATTTTTGTGGCAACACGTTCGATCATTGGTGCAGGAACACCTTCTTCTAATAAGAACATCCCTTCTGAAACATAGGTTCCAAAACAGCGCGAAGTAAAGAATCCACGACTATCGTTTACAACAATCGGCACTTTTTTAATTGCAACGGTATAATCTACCGCAGCAGCAATGGCTTTGTCTTCGGTTTTTTCTCCTACGATAATTTCTACCAATGGCATTTTATCTACAGGAGAGAAAAAGTGAATCCCAATAAAGTTTTCTGGTCTTGCAGACGACTTGGCCAATAACGAAATCGGAATGGTAGAGGTATTAGATCCATAGATCTTGTCCTCTGCAAGTACCGCTTCGGTTTGCTTAGTCACTTTATCTTTTAAGTCAACATTTTCAAATACTGCCTCAATAATTAAATCACTTCCTTCAACCGCGTTAGGGTCGTCGGTAGGGGTGATTTTAGCCAATAAGGCTTCTTTCTTTTCTGGTGTAGAGCGTTTTTTGGCAATGGCCTTATCTAGCAACATGGTAGAATAAGCCTTTCCTTTTTCTGCGCCTTCTTGACTTACGTCTTTTAGGACTACATTCATGCCTGCTTTAGCTGAAACATAAGCGATTCCAGCACCCATCATACCGGCCCCTAGTACCCCGAGTTTTTCGATTTCGTATTTGGGTTGATCTTTTGGACGGGCTTTTCCTTTGGCTGCATCTTGAATGGCAAAGAATCCTGTACGAATCATGTTTTTCGCTTCTGGCGTTGAAGCAGCTGCAGTAAAGTTGCGGGCTTCAATTTCAAGGGCGCGATCTACAGGGATTTGAATTCCATCGTGAATCACCTTAATGATTTTTTGTGCAGAGGGATAGTTTCCGTGGGTTAATTTTCCCACATTCCCAGAGGCACCTACCATGGTTTGTACGCCGTTTGGCGTCCAAATATTTCCACCAGGAATTCGGTGCTTCTTGTTGTCCCAAGGTTGAACTGGATTTGGCGTGGCAAGAATATACGCTTTTGCGGCAGCAAGCATTTCTTCTTCGGTTTCAGCAACAGCATCAATTAAGCCGTCTTTTAAGGCTTTCTGTGGGCGTGCTTCAATCCCTTGTAATAAGTACATTAAAGCCGTTTGGATTCCCATTAAATAAGGAGCTTTAACAGTTCCACCACCACCAGGGAATAAGCCTACTTTAATTTCCGGGAAACCAATTTTGATTTTGGTAGAATTTAATGCAATTCTATGATGGCAAGCCAAACAGAGTTCTAACCCACCGCCTAGTGCGGTTCCGTTAATGGCAGCAACAAAAGGTTTTCCGCCAGTTTCGATTTCGCGCATTCCCTTGTGCATCTCGAGGATGGTTTGGGTAAAGGCCCCTTTGTCTGGGATGTCTTCTAATAGGGCGCGTAAATCTGCTCCTGCCATAAAGATAGGTTTGCCAGAAGTTACAATCACTCCCTTAACGCTATCGTCTGCAATAGCAGCGTGGGCTACTTCAACATAACGTTTGATGAACTCTTCCGAAAAGAGGTTAGCTGAGTTTTCAGTTTGGTTGATGACGAGTGTTCCAATACCATCAGCATCAACACTAAATGATAATAATTTATCTTGAATATTTTCCATTTCTATTGTAAAGCTTAAAAATTAAACACGCTCGATGATGGTGGCAATTCCCATTCCTCCAGCAATACATAAGGTGACTAATCCCGTGTTTAAATCACGGCGTTCTAGTTCGTCCATCAAAGTACCGGCAAGCATACAGCCTGTTGCTCCAAGTGGGTGCCCCATGGCAATAGCGCCACCGTTCACATTGACCCTACTGTTGTCGATGCCCATTTCTTCCATAAACAACATTGGAATGGCCGAAAAGGCTTCGTTTACTTCAATTAAGTCAATATCGCCGATATTCATGCCTGCTTGCTGTAAGGCTTTACGGGTGGCAGGTGCAGGTCCAGTTAACATGATGGTTGGGTCTGTTCCGTCGATCGCAGCGGTACGGATTTTGAAGCGCGGTTTTAAGCCCATTTTCTTTCCAGCTTCTTCACTTCCAATAAGGGAGATGGCTGCTCCATCAACAATTGCAGAGGAGTTTCCAGCATGGTGAACGTGATGTAAAGTTTCTACTTCTGGGTATTTATCTAGTGCAACATCGTCAAATCCTGCCATCGCTCCCATCATTTGAAAGGCTGGAGAAAGACCAGCTAATGCTGCTGCAGTCGTTCCAGGGCGAATGTTTTCGTCTGTGGTTAGGATATCGGTTCCGTTTTGGTCTTGAATAGCAATACGTGATTTAAAGTATCCTTTTGCGTTGGCTTCTGCTGCACGGCGTTGCGATTCTGCTGCAAATTCATCTGTAGCTTGGCGGGTATAGCCATATTTAGAAGCGATTAAATCGGCAGAAATACCTTGTGGTACAAGATTTCCAGGGATGGCTAGCGTCGGGTCGATAAACATTCCTGCTCCATCAGATCCCATGGCAACACGCGACATACTTTCTACGCCTCCTGCAACAATTAAATCACGAAATCCAGATTTGATATAGGCGGCTGCTTGGTTCATGGATTCTAATCCAGAGCCACAAAAGCGGTTTAAGGTTACTCCACAAAGGTGATCACCATAACCAGAAGCTTGCGCTGCAGATTTGGCAATATTGGCTCCTTGATCCATTACTTGGCCTACACAGCCCAAAATAACATCATTCACCAAAGTGGTGTCTAGTTGATGTTTGCTTTGTAATGCAGTAAGCGTTTGGCGAGCGAGTTCTGTTGGAGTTACACCAATTAATGCTCCTTTTTTGTTACCCTTCCCACGCACGGTGCGAATAGCGTCATAAATATATGCTTCCATGATATAGTATTAATATGCGTTATAAATCAATTAATTTAATTGCACTTCAATTAAATTAGGTTTGTAAAACTAGGGCTAAATGACTGATTATCCAAACATTCTTTTCTTTAGCCTAATCTGGAAGGAAAAGTGGCAATACAATTTAAGCTTCTTCGTCTTTTTTTGGCTTTGGATCTGCACCAAACATACGCTCAAGACGATCGGGAATATAGTTTTTATTGACATCTTCCTCGTATCCCATGGTGGTGCTAAAAACGCCATAAATGATTACTGCTGCGAAAAGGACCACAATAGCGATTATAACAATTACAATTTCATTCATAATAGTGTCTTTGCTACAAGATAGTAAAATTACAGTTAACAGTTTGTTTGTATAGATTTTAGTCGCCTAGTAATAAGTGATTTGCAAACGTTTTGTTGTGTTTGAACAGAAAAAAAAGGCAAAATGATACTGCAAGCTTACTTCAATAAGGGTATTGTTTTGCTTTTTTTTCTTTAATTAGTCAATAATTGTCAACTATTGTCGTTTATAGAGGCAAGAATCATAAACTGAAACAGATGATTGACTCACTATTTTTTATTGCGTTGGTATTTTCCATCGCCTTGTTGTTTTTTTATTGGTATGCGAATTATTCCACAAAATCGGGTTTTGCCACTGATGAAAACAAGAATAATATCCCAGATTCCTGGGAGAAGTACGGTCCAATTTTTCAATTTAAAAATGTCATTATCCTTTTGCTTGGCATCCTTATAGGGTATCTTTTTAGTTTTACCAGCTTTTAATTTTATCTATGAATACTTCCTCTGCGCTCTCTTCCGTCTTTAATTATAGAATTGTATTGATTCTTGTTGAAACAGTGCTTGTTTATTTTTTATACGATTACTATCAAATCAATTTAAAAATTGACTTTACTATTATGAGTATCGCGATTGTTTTTCCTTTGGTATTTTCGATTACGAGTGCTTACCAAAAACGCCAAGATGCCATTAATATCTTTGCCGAGTTTAGGAATAAAATCATTGATTTGACCAATATTTTTTATGCAGTTGAAAACATTAAAAAAGAAGATTACACTAAACTTTACCGTGTTTTAATGGAAGCACAAGCGATTTTAATCGATTACCTCAAGAATCCCAATACGACCGTAGAGTTTAATGCCTTAAGGCAAAAGCGCAAAACGATCTTGGTGTTGATCGATACTTATAAAGGCTTGTTTAATGAGCGTGAAAAGGACAGTTTGATTAGGGTAAAGAATGAATTATTCCTTTCCGCAGAAAAGATCCGGGGAATCAAGATTCACGGGACGCCTATTTCATTGCGTAAATACTGTTTGATCTTTATTTATCTCTCTCCCTTTTTATATAACGCTCAATTGATTGTGGCGCGGGAAACCCTAGGGATGAATATAGAAACAATTATCTCGCTACTATTCTCTGTACTAGTAAGTTTTGTTTTAATGGCCTTATACAATGTTCAAGAGTATATCGAAAATCCATTTGACCAAGAAGGTCTCGATGATTTAAAAATCGACGAGATGGAGGTCAATCAATGGGAATCTTTGCATGAAGCATAAAAAAAACCCTCCTTGAAAGGAGGGTTTTGTACCCAAGACGATTCAATTCTTGAACTTTTTTACAAAGACCTTTATCAACTCTACGATTTAAAGGAAACCTTTGAAAACGAGGGAATCGACAAATATCCTTATAGTTCCTCAAATTCACTTGGGGTAAGCGATAATTCATTACTGCATACAAGGAATTAAACTATAATAGATAATAATAGTTATGGCTAATAATACAGGAACGAAATATGGTGGAAGACAAAAGGGAACACCAAATAAACTAACTAAAGAAATTAGAACGGTATTAAAAAATTTGATTTTTGAGGAACTGGATGAGATTAAAGAACACTTAGACTCTTTAGAACCAAAACAAAGGATAGAACTTATCATTAAATTGATTCCTTATGTGTTGCCAAAAGTAGAGAGCATTACGCATTCGGCTAATGAGCCTCTGGATTGGGGGATTTAATTAGGTAGCTACAGAATCATAATTGCCAAATCGAGTTTTAAACTCATTAAAAACACATCACAGAAAACTAAAAATGGGAACATATAGAGTTAAATACAAAATGAAAGGACAAGTTTGGAAAGAAATTACTATTAAAGTGCCAAGTGGTCATGGTTCGAGCCCAAGAGGAGGAGCTTTCGTAGCCGCTACGCTACATAGCTTTAACATTTTTAACCCTGCACGAAAGTGTGGGGTTTTTTCTTGCCCTTAATTTTAAAGAGATTTCTCGACTTCGCTCGAAATGGACATGGATACTAATTCGATCGTATCCACTACTGGTTGTTTCTTGCACCAATAATGCGAGTAGAATAAATCGTCATAACTGCTTATTTATGGTTTTAACTTTTACATAAGGTTTGTGTTTGATTTTGATAAGGTACTGATAACGGGTAGTTTACCACTCGGATAATTTAACTCAATAGTTTTACTAAAAATTATAAATCATGAAAAACATATTATCATTTCTTTTATTTTTTTCAATAACCTTTTCTTTTGGACAGAGCACTCTTAAGGGTAGAGTTATTGATGAAAGCAACTTCCCTTTACCAGGAGCTATCATTTCAACTGAAGATGGACAAATTGTGGTCTCAGACTTCGAAGGTTATTTTTCAGTTTTAATAGAAAATGCTGAAGAGAGTATAGAAGCCAAAGTTGACTATACTGGATTTACCCCTCAAACACTCTCACTTACCTCATCAGAAGCTATTCTTGTAGTTGTTTTAAAACAAGAAGTAAACGAATTAGATGAAGTAATAGTCTCCGGATTCCAGAGTGGTGTAGTAAAATCGCTTAACAAACAAAAAAACGATGTAAATATTACCAATGTAG
>CBFHVC010000009.1:0-67164 GCA_965659515.1 Candidatus Arcticimaribacter sp.
TTTTCGCCAATTAAGGTTTGAATCCAGGATTTACGAGCTGTGACTCAATGCTCGACGTGCTTACTGTTCGATTGATCTCGCTGTCAAAACCAGTCGACCCCAAAATGTCAAAGAAATGCCCTAAGGCAGGGGGGTAAAATTACAAAGTTTAATTCAATTAAAAGCAGTTAACGCAATTTCTCCTAAAAATTAATCTTTGGGGGTAGTAGTTACTTGATTTAAAGTTGTAATAAAAAGACCTTGCTTTAAAGCCGTATAGCTTTGTAAGTAGAAGACAAAAAAGTTGCTACTCCTTTTTTTCTTTGAAAAAACAGCCAAGAATAAAAAGATACAATTGGGTTATATGTCAATAATATACCGCTATCTTTGCAGCTGTAAAAAATCACGCATGAGTACTATTAAAAACATTGCCATTATCGCCCACGTTGACCACGGAAAAACCACCTTGGTTGATAAAATAATGCACCACTGTGAATTGTTTCGCACCAACGAAAATAAAGGGGATCTGATCTTGGATAACAATGATTTAGAACGCGAACGCGGGATTACGATTTTATCTAAAAACATTTCGGTTACATATAAAGATACCAAAATTAATATCATTGATACTCCCGGTCACGCCGATTTTGGCGGGGAAGTGGAACGTGTTTTGAACATGGCCGATGGGGTTTTACTGTTGGTAGATGCCTTTGAAGGTCCCATGCCACAAACACGCTTTGTTTTGCAAAAAGCCATTGACCTTAAATTAAAACCCATTGTGGTGGTCAATAAGGTTGATAAAGAAAACTGTACCCCAGAAGAAGTACACGAATCTGTTTTTGACTTGATGTTTGAATTAGGGGCAGAAGAGTGGCAGTTGGATTTCCCAACCGTTTATGGTTCGGCAAAAAACAATTGGATGAGTCATGATTGGAAAAAGCAAACAGACTCTGTAGAGCCATTGCTTGATATGGTTTTAGCCCATGTTCCAAGTCCAGAAATCCAAGAGGGTACACCCCAGTTGTTGATTACCTCTTTAGACTTTTCTTCTTATACAGGTCGAATTGCTATTGGGCGTTTACAACGCGGAAAATTAACCCCAGGTATGCCCGTAGCTTTGGTCAACCGTGAAGGTGAAATATCAAAACAACGCATCAAAGAATTGAACCTTTTTGATGGTTTAGGCCGTAAAAAAGTAGAGGAAGTGAATGCAGGAGATATCTGTGCTGTGATTGGGCTAGAGCAATTTGAAATTGGCGATACCCTTGCTGATGCAGAAAATCCTGAGGCATTGCCTACCATAGCAATCGACGAGCCCACCATGAGTATGTTATTTACCATTAACGATTCCCCTTTCTTTGGGAAGGATGGAAAGTTTGTGACTTCAAGACACATCAAAGATCGTTTGGAAAAAGAATTAGAACGGAATCTCGCCATGCGTTTGGAAGAAACAGGTTCTGCAGATAAATTTATTGTCTTTGGGCGTGGGGTACTTCACCTTTCAGTTTTAATTGAAACCATGCGAAGAGAAGGTTATGAATTACAAATTGGTCAGCCGCAGGTAATTATTAAAGAGATCGACGGTGTAAAACACGAACCAATCGAAGAGTTAACCATAGACTTGCCTGAAAATGTTTCTGGGAAAGCCATCGAAATGGTCACTTTGCGCAAGGGAGAAATGTTAAGTATGACTCCAAAAGGAGACCGCATGGTATGTGAATTTATCGTGCCTTCAAGAGGGATCATCGGGCTGCGTAATCAATTGCTTACGGCCACTGCCGGAGAAGCGATTATGAACCACCGTTTTAAAGAATTTGCACCTTATAAAGGAGAAATTCCAGGACGTATCAACGGTTCTTTAATTTCAATGGAAAAAGGAAGTGCCATTCCTTATTCGCTCGATAAATTACAAGAACGTGGAAAGTTCTTTGTCGCACCAAACGAAGAAGTATATACCGGTCAAGTAATCGGAGAGAACTCTCGTGGAGATGATATGGTGGTGAATGTAACCAAAACCAAAAAATTATCCAACGTACGTGCCTCTGGTTCTGACGACAAGGTGAAACTTGCTCCTCCAATTAAGTTTTCACTAGAAGAAGCGTTAGAGTACATCCAAGGAGACGAATATGTTGAGGTAACGCCAAGTCACTTGCGTCTGCGTAAAGTTTACTTAGATGAAAACGAGCGTAAACGTCAAGGCTCTAAAGTAGGCTAGCAGATAACCCTATTGCGCAACCGATACTAATTGTGCTTTATAGTCCACAATTCTCGAATGGGCCGTTCCGTCAATCAATAAGATTACAATCATCATCGCAATGGTGGTGATGCAACTGGCACGCCATACGGGTTTATCCATTAAAATTATCAGTAAAGAAGCGATGATCATAATCGCTGGAATTGCTTTAAAAACAATGGTGTTGTATTCCTTTAAAGTACTTTCAATTCGTTCAAATTCTGAAGCTAGAAAAGCAGCTTCGTCTTGTTTATAGGCTGTTTCAAATGCAGTAATTCTATTGACATTTGTATAGACCAAGCCCACACCAATGATCATCAGTAACAAGCCTGCAACCAATGTTGGAATGACATAGGCTTTGGCCAAATCTGTTTTACCCCATTGCCAAAAACCCACACTGGCGATCAAAAACACAAGGGCAAATAAAATAAAGAAACGGGTTGAAAAGACTTCGGCTTTAGCCCATTCAGTGGCAAATTTCAAGAGTTCCATAAGCGGTTTTAGTTGATTGCTTTTAATTTTGGTTTAAAGATAAATTTATTTCCTTTTAAATTAAACCAAGGCTAAACCAATTTGGGAAATGGTTTTCCTGCTTTGACCCATTAACGCAAATCAATTCTAGTGGATTTTGGGGTAAATTGGTCGATCAATTTTCAATATCTTTGAGAAAAGCTTCCTTTTGAATTTTAGCTTAAAATGGAATTCGAAAGACGTAAATACACACCCTATGAAATCAACGATTGCGCTAGCGTTCTCCCTTTTAATCGCCTGCTTTCAGCAGCAGTTAACAGCACAAAGCCTTGCATCCCACAGGGTCATCCCTATAGACGAATTGCCAAGTGTTTTAAACAAAAGCGCGCTATCGGAATTAGAGGAAACCAATACAGCAGCTTTAGCCGCTTATTTTCGACAAAAATTTTCGGAGCGTTTTTTCTACGATTATACCACCGTAAATAAACGCCTCACGCATTATAACGCCTTGTATAAAAACAGCGCTACTCATCAAGCAAGAGCCCTAGATCATTTAGGGAAATACCCCGGAAAAGCCCAATGGAAACTCCCGTTTGATTATTTGAATGGAGAGGCAGTAAATGCTTATGCCTTGCGCCATTTGGCACGCCAACACAAGATGGTTGACATTGCTTTGTACTATTTCGCGCAAGCTAAAAACCCCAAGTATATCCAGTATTTTGAAGCGCAAATGCAGTCTTTGAATGCAGCCCTTCATGCCAATGCTTATGAGAAAATTGAAGATGGGAATGGGGTCTATGAAGCCTTTCGCTCTGGCTACAGGGTGTTGAACTGGCTTTGGATTCACAATCTCTTTTTAAATGAAAGCGAATATTCAGATGCAGATCAGTTACGCACCATTGCCACCCTGCTGCAACACGGGCAACATCTTTATGAGCGAAATGCCCAATTTAAGTCTGGCAATCACCAAACACGTGGGGTTTCCGCTTTAGCCATGCTGGCCATTTTATTGCGTGATTTTGAAGGAACAGACCTGTGGCTAGAACGCGCTATGCAGAGACTTAGCGAACACCTTGACAAAGAAATCAATGCAGATGGATTTCAATTTGAGCGATCTGTTCATTATCATATGAGCGATATTAACAACTATTTTTATGTTTACCAACTGGCCAAAACGAATGGAATTAAAGTAGACAAAGCTTGGGAAGAAAAGCTTAAAGGTTTGTTTACCACTTTGGTAAAAATCGCCTATCCAGATGGGAGTGCTCCCGTTTTGCAAGACGATACCGACAACCCATGGGGGGAAACCAATGACATTTCTAAAGCGATGACCTTGGGTTATCTCCTTTTTGAAGATCCTGCCTTTGGCTATTTCGCCGCGAATAAGGTAGAAGAAAGGGTCTATTGGTTTTTGAATCGCCGTCAAATTGAATTACTCGACAATATCGAAAGCATTCAACCCAGCTATGGTTCCCTAGTGTTTGAAGATACGGGTTACTACATTATGCGGGAAGGATGGGAAAAAAAGGATAAAATGATGCTTATTAGCACTGGACTAGATGCCGAGAAACCCGATCATCAACACGGCGATATGCTCGGGATACAAGCGATGGCAAATGGCCATGCTATCCTTCCCAACTATCAGGTGCGCTATTCTCTAAAAGATTTTGATCTCTTTAAAAATTCAAGGGTTAAAAATGTCGCTTTGGTAGATGAAGAACTACAGGGAAAACAATGGACGTCTAACAAGGGGGGAAGTGGTTTTGGTAAGTTTAAAGCATTGCCTCAGCCCAAAGTAATCGCTTGGGAAAGCAACAATAGTTTTGATTTTTTTGCCGGAAGCCACGATGGTTTCGAGAATATTGGGGTAGATTATAGTCGACAAGTTATTTTTGTTAAAAATGAATTTTGGATCGTCAAAGATGTGTTTAAAGCACCTCAAAGCCATCAATACAAGCAGCTATGGCAAGGCCATTATACCCATGAAAATGCACCTTATTTGTTAAGGGCAGTCGCCCCAGATGCAACAGGACACGATATCTTACAGCTTCATAATACAGCAGCAGTTTCTAGCGATGGTGCCCGTGGAAAACAGTGGAGTATTGTTTCTTCTGCTCCTCAAAAAAACTTTACTTTCCTCAGTGTGATTTATCCTTACTCTGGCTACAATAACCGCCTAGACGAGACAGCAAAAACCAGAAAGATCAATGACTGGGTTGTTCAACAAACCCAAGATAAAATAGAAGAAAACACAACTACCAGTCTACACTCAGCCAAGGGCGTTTTTGTGTTTAATGTGAAGGATTGGAGCAATGAAAGCCTCCGCTTGCAGGCTGATGCGCCAACAGATCTATTTCTTAAAAAAGAGGCTGATCAATGGGTGATTTACGCCCTAAACACCCAAAAATGCCGTCTCAAGCTTAGCTTTAAAGCTAGCGGTAAAACGGTCACCAAGGTTTTGGCTCCAGGAGAACACTGGCGTTTGTAACGCTATATGCTGTTTTTTTTGGGTAGTGTTGAAATTACGCAGGATTCAAGGATTTCATCGAATGTCTTTCACCAAAATTAAAAGTTTAATTCTACGTTTTAATTCAAGATTGAATAGTTCAATTTACCACTTTAACTTATTTTATTTTTTATAAGTACCTTTTTCTAAAGTCTCGAGGATTTTCATTAGCCACTTTTTTGAAAGTGCGATTAAAATAAGAAAGGCTATTAAATCCAGATTGATAACAAGCATCACTCACACTGTTTCCAGTCATTAAAAGCCGTTTTGATTCACTAATGCGGTAACTGTTTAAAAATTCAATAAAGGTATAATTGCTTGCTTTTTTAAAGTACCTACAAAAAGCTTCTTTGGACATATTACTAATATCTGCAACTTCTTCTAGTTTTATTTTTTTTGAATAATTTTTATTTAAATAGGTATAGATATTTTTTAACCTTCCTTGTTCTCTTTCATTTATTCTAGTTGTGAAAGACTTTTTGTTTAATAATTCAGTAGAAGAAATATTAGCTAGCTGCTGAAAAATTTCAAGCATTTGAATGTAGCGTTCAAAATAATTTAAATGAATAAATTGAAATAATTTTTCACCGATTTTCTTTTTTATATCACCGCTAAATGCTAGACCAAAAGAGGATTTTTCAAATAGTTGTTTAATTAAAATTAATTCTGGTGTGCCTTGAAAATGCGACTCAATAAATTCTTTTTTTAAATGAACAACTACTTTTCTATAAGCCGTTTTGATGCCATAGTCAAAGTTCAAATGAGGGATGTTTGATCCGATCAAAACCAAATCACTTTTTTTAAAAATAGACAAATGTTCTCCTATATGTCTTGTGCCTGAGGCAGCTTCAATGTAGACCAATTCATATTCAGGGTGTGAATGCCAATAAAATAAATCGCTTAATCGTGGATTGAACATCATACTAAACGACTTATTTTGACTAGTGATGGTTTCAAGTTTTGCCTTCATTTTTTTTCACAAAATCTAGGTTTAACCAAACACGCTTTTCAAATTAATCAAAATTGTGCAAATAATGGCTAACTAAAGTGAAATTTAACTAACATAAAACGCTCAATTTTGGTTTATACTTTAACTCTAAAATTTGTTTATTATGAAAAATAGTCATTCTGCAAAAATTAAAAACAAGGTTCTTGATAATGATCATAATGATATTCCAGGGAATCCATCTACGGCCAAAAGTAGTAACATAAAATTGCGATTAGAAGCAACAGAAGAAACGTTAAGAGTTTTGACTATAGCGCAGTGGCATTTTTGGAAAAAGCAGGGTTATGTGGTTATTAAAAATGCTGTTCCGCGAGAACAAGCCGAACAGACTGCTGCCTTTCTTTGGGAGTTTGAAGAGAAAGATCCAATGGATAAAAACACTTGGTACACTGCTCCTCGTTCAGAATTAAAAATGAAGGAATTGGTAGGCACAGGTATGGTAGAAGTGTATAATAACCAACTACTTTGGAATAATCGTCAAGTAAAAAAAGTATATGATGCTTTTGTGGATATTTGGGGAACAGAGAAATTATGGGTAACGATTGACCGTGCAAATTTGAACTTCCCAATGCTTTCTGGGCAGGAATTCAATGGATTCATTCATTGGGATTATGATCCAGAAACCAAGCCACAAAATGTTCAAGGTGTGTTAGCATTAGTAGATCAACTTGATGTAAATATGGGTGGGTTTCAGTGTATTCCCTGGTTGTATCAAAATTATGATACATGGAAATTAACCCAAGCTGAGGATAGAAATCGGTTTAAACCAGATATCACGGGTCTTGAAGATAAAATTATAAAAGTAACGATGGAGGCAGGTGATTTGTTGATTTTTAATAGTTCTCAGCCACATGGCATTCGCCCTAATCTATCTAAGGATAAAGTGAGAGCTGCACAATATATCTCTATGATGCCTGCTCAAGAAAAGAATGAATCACTTAAAGAGTGGCGAATTAATTCTTGGAAAAATCGTGTCGCACCAGAAGGTTTTGCTTTTGCTGGAGATCCTCGAAACTTGGAACAAATAAAATATGAAAGAGCTAAATTATCTGAATTAGGCAAAAAACTACTAGGACTAAAAAAATGGTGAATTATCATGGATTTACAATTAAAAGGGAAAACAGTTTTTATTAGTGGTTCTACTTCTGGGATTGGATTTTGTGTAGCCAAGATCTTTTTATATGAACAAGCAATCGTTTTCATAAACGGTAGGACAGACCAATCGATTGCAAAAGCGATTCAACGTCTTAAAGATGATTTCCCCAATGGTGTTATTAAAGGGATTGTTGCTGATTTTTCAAATTCATTTAGTTTTGAGCATCTAATAAAGCAGTTGCCAAAAGTAGATATTTTGATTAATAATGTTGGTACGTACTCTACTGCCCCCGCTGGCGCGAGCATCCCCCGCTGGCGCGAGCATCCTGCTCGTGCCGTCAAACAAACCCCCGCTAGCGCGAGCATCCTGCTCGTGCCGTTAAACAAACTAAAATCATTACCTGTTATTAAATGTCAATTTCTAAAATTGTTTGATCTTCTTGATAATTTCTTGCACTACTATACTTCCAATCTACTGGATCAGTTACAAAACCACTCTTAACAGGATTCCTATGAATATAGTCTATCTTTTGTTGTATTACTTTGTCACTCCATAGTTCTATTGGTTTATTGTGTTGTTGCCAAAATTGACGTTGTTTTACATTACTATTCTTTTTACCTGCTCTTTCCATCATCCGTAACAACCATTCTTTTCTACTTTCTTGTGGATTTTCTTCTATGGTTTTTATTAGTTTTCTTGCTGTATATCCTTTAAAATCTCGGATCAGCCCAGAAGGGTCTTCACTACTTGACCTAAATATTAAATGTACATGACTTGGCATAAAACAAAAGGCAAATACTTCCATACCTTTTTCTTTTCTACAATAGACTATGCTTTCTTCTAAAACATTAAAATATACTTGCCGAGTAAAAACATCTAACCAATACACCGTAGCGAAACTTATAAAGTATGCGGCTAATTTGTTGTGAAATTTATACTTTCTACTCATGTTACTCTTTACCTTTTTCTTTCTGCTTATCATACAGTCACGAGCGAGACGCTCGCGCTAGCAGGGGTTATTCTACCTTTTCATTTTCATTAATTGTTGTCATTCGTTTAATGTTTTCTTTATTAAATCCGCCCATTATATAAATCATTAATAATGAAGTGAATAATGAAATAACTATACACACATACATCATTGGATTATCTTTATTCTCTCTAATTGTATTTATTGAAGCAGGTTTATCTGAAAAGTAAAATGAATAAAACATTATTATCGTTATCACTATTATTAGAAGAATTCTAATTTTATAAAAATTTCGTTTTAAATAGAATTTTGTTTTCATAATATAGATAATTAAACTGTTGTTCCTTCACATACCTCTATGCCTGCATCATCCATTGAACATTCTGCATGGTCATTTGTATTTCCAGCACATCTAGCTAAACAATCTGCTGTCGACCAAAGTGCAGCCCCAAATGCTCCTGAAACTGCTCCGCCTGCTGCTCCAAATACTGTGCCTCCAACTGCTCCAGTAGCAGTACCTATTCCAGGCAATACTATTGTTCCTCCTGCTGCTCCTGTAGTTCCTCCCCAAATTGCACCACCTATTGCACCTCCCACCATTCCACGTGCAATATTTCTTCCTTCCCCAGATATACAATTCAAAAAGCAATCTTTTCTTTGGATAGATATATTCTTACTAGAACTCATATCTATTGATAACTTTTCGTTAATTAAATTTATAGTTTTTTCGTGAGAATCAAGTAAAAACAAAATGTGTCCGTATTCCTCGGTTGTAAACGAGGTATTTTCTAAGGTGAGTTTATGTTTAGCAATTATGTCTAAAAGATCACTTCCTTTAGCGTTGCCAACCTCATTAAAATAAGCCAAGAGAAATGTTTTTTGTGCATCAGTATAAATATTTGCTAAGTCTTCTTCTGTATATTCCACTTTTTCAGAAGTTAAATCTACATAAATAGTCATTATGGGTTCTTGTGAGGATTTTTTAACATTGTTCGAAAATCGTTCTAAAGTTTCTAAGACAGTTTTTCGACTTTCAAAATATGATGCATAAGAGTTAATGTGCTCATTCATTTTTAGATTTAATTTAGCATAGTTGACTTGTTGTAAATCGTTTTTTTCAATCGTTTCATTTGTACATGAAAACATTAATCCTACCAAAAGGAGGGGGATTAATTTGTTTTTAATATTTTTCATTTTAATTCAATTTTAAATTTGCGCCTCAGCAATTTTTCAGGAGTGCTAAAACTTTCAAAATGCATCAAAGAAAAATTGATTTCTTTGACTTCTCCCCCTATGAGCAATTCATCATTTTTTGTTTTCTCTTTCTTTTTTCACCCAAGCAGAAAAAAAATTTCTCAGGTTTGGTTAGACTTAGGGTTTTAATTGTCCATAACGATTGAATATACGCATTGCGTTTATCCACCTTATATCAATAGCGTATATCCATTTTAGGTCAATTCATGAAACAGCTGTAAATCAAATAAATAGTGTATATTTAAACGAATAATCAAATTACCAAAAGCGAATGTGATGTGCCCCAACACAAAAAACATCCTAGCTGATTTTGAGGCAAAATTGCGCTTACAGCGCTATGCGCCTTCAAGTATCAGAACCTACAAAAATGCATTGGCTAAGTTTTTAGCAGCCTTTGCTTCCTTTGATTTGGAATACATAAAGCTTGAGCAAATCACCCAATTTCTTATATCACTTCATAAAAGGCAAAAGATCAGTGTTGCCTATCAGAAGCAAATATTAGCCACCATTACAAAGTTTTATCAATTGTATTACAACAAACGACTCGATCTAACGGCGTTATATCCTCATAGAAAAGCAAAACCATTACCACGCTATTTGACCATTACAGAAGTAAAGCGTTTGTTGAATCAATGCAATAACATCAAGCATTTATGCATCTTAAATATTCTCTATGGTTGTGGTTTACGTGTATCAGAAGTTGTGGCACTTAAAATTGTAGATGTCGATTCTGCGGCCATGCGATTAATGGTTCGCAACACAAAGGGACAAAAGGATAGGGTGGTTCCCTTACCAAAAACCTTGTTAGAGAATCTGAGAACATATTACACGGCCTTTCGGCCAAAATATTTTCTTTTTGAAGGCCAAAGAAGAGCAGCTTATTCTGTAAAAAGCATTCAGCAATTAACCAAGAAATACGCCCGTAGAGCCCAAATAAATAAAACAGTTACGCCCCATATATTGCGGCATTCTTATGCGACGCATCAATTAGAAAACGGTGTTAATATTCGCTATGTGCAGGAATTATTAGGGCATGATTCAATTAAAACCACAGAGGTGTACACCCATATAAGCAAGGTGACCCAAGACAGTTTAGCGAATCCTTTAGATAAACTATAAAATGAATAGGGCCTAAGAAGGCTGCTTTTGCACCACCTCATAAACGGCCCCTTCGTCGCAGCGCAAGATTTTCCCGGGGAATTTTACAATCATATTGTAGTCGTGGGTAGCCATTAAAACAGTCATCCCTTGCTGGTGCAGTTTTCGAAAGACCTCCATGATTTCAAGGCTGGTTTGCGGATCGAGGTTTCCGGTGGGCTCATCAGCAATAATAATGTCAGGGGTGTTGAGAAGGGCCCGTGCAATGGCAACGCGTTGTTGCTCTCCTCCCGAAAGTTCAAAAGGGTATTTTTGTTCTACGGCCGCCATGCCAACTTCGTTCAGTACTTCTTGAATCCGTTCTTTTATGTTGATTTTATCTTTCCAACCGGTGGCTTTCAACACAAAATGCAGGTTGTCAAAAACACTGCGGTCGGGCAGCAGCTTAAAATCTTGAAAAACCACCCCGAGTTTCCTTCTTAAAAAAGGGATGTCTTTTTGGCGAATGCTATCTAGGTCAAAACCCGCAATAGCGCCCTGTCCTTCTTGCAGGGGTAAATCGGCATATAGGGTTTTGATCAAACTGCTTTTTCCGGTGCCCGTTTTTCCTATTAAAAACACAAAGTCGCCCGCCTGAACTTCAATGTCGACTTTGCTGAGAATACACTGTTTGTTTTGGAAAATATTGGCTTGTTGTAACTTAACAATTGCTGCACCCACGGGATTGAAATATAAGATTTAAGGATAAAGGTACTATTTCTCGCTTCACAGTAAAAATCCCGCTGGCTTTTGTTGATAATTTTTATACGTTATCACAATATCTTGCGTTCATAATAGGAGTAGAAGTCGTAATTTTATAGAGATGAAATTGATCTGGAAGCGCGCTTTTTTAATGGTCTTTTTTGGTTTTGCATTGTCTTGCGGTCAGCTTAAGGCACAACAAGGCTGGGAGTCCAATGCGCTTACTTCGGCAGAATACTATTTCGCTTCTAAAGCCTTTGGGCCTGCTGCACAATACTATCAAATACAACCTTTTTATCCTAATTTGGCTGCTGGCCACGAGGCGGCCAATTTTTATAGCCTCGCGGCAGCGTTACGGCTAAATACAGCCGGGGCAGAAAAAATGCTCACTGCCTACATGATCGATCATCCCACAAGCTATTTAACAGAAACGGCTTTCTTTGATGCAGCCAACTTTTACTTTAACCGCGGCAGGTATTCCTATGCCTTAAAATGGTACAGTAAAATAAGTGAACGCGAAGTGGCCAAAGTGCAGCGCCCAGAATACAACTTCAATAAAGGCTATAGTTACTTTGCGTCTAAGCGTTTTAAAAATGCAAAACCGCTATTCGAAAAGGTAAAAGAGCTACCTTATTATCAGGCAGACGCAAATTACTATCTGGGCTATATCGCCTATCAGTTGGAAGATTTTGACGAAGCCAATCGCAATTTTGATAAACTCAACAAAAGTAATGATGACAATACCGTAGGGTATTTTCAAGCCGATATGAACTTTAAGTTGGGCCGTTTTGAAGAAGCCATTATTTTGGCCAAACCAAGTTTAAAAGGGGCTGACAAAAAAGAAACTTCTGAGCTGTCTAAAATCATAGGAGAAAGCTATTTTAATCTCAAGGACTACCGCTCGGCTTTACCCTTTTTAATTGCCTATAAAGGTAAGCGAGGAAAGTGGAACAATACCGATTATTACCAGCTGGGCTATACCCATTATCGCGTAAAAGAATACGACAACGCCATTGCGCAGTTCAATAAAATCATCAACGGAAATAACGCCATTGCACAAAACGCCTACTACCATTTGGCGGATAGTTATTTGAAAACCGATCAAAAAACCGCTGCTTTAAATGCGTTTAAGCGCGCCGCAAACATGAAGTTTGATACTGTTATCACCGAAGATGCCCTGTTGAATTATGCAAGATTGAGCTATGAAATTGGGAACGCATACGAAAGTCCCTCTGCTGTTTTACAGCGTTTTGTAAGTACCTATCCCAAAAGCGCCGCTGTGGATGAGATAGAGACCTTATTACTCGATTCTTATGTCAATGCTCAAAACTTCGATGCAGCTTTGGCTTTGCTAGATAAATTATCTTCCAGTGCATATGATCAAGCCAGACAAATTGTATCCTATCTAAAAGCAACTTCCTTATATAAAAGCGGACAATTTGCTGCGGCAATTCAATACTATTTAGCTGCCATAAAAGCAGACAATAATCCCTTGATTTTGGCCAATGCAACTTACTGGCAAGGACAGGCCTATTTTGAACTAAAAGAATATGCCCTAGCCCTTGAAAGTTATCAAGCGGCAAAACGTCTCCCCAAGTTCTCTAGCCTTGCTTTTGCCCAACAATTGGCCTATCATGAGGGCTATTGTTATTTTCAGTTAAAAAACTATCCTGCCGCCATTAGCGCATTTGAGCGATTTCTTCAGCAGGCCCAAGCCGTAAAATACGAGCGGGATGCCCGCCTTAGAATGGGGGATAGTCATTTTGTTTTAAAGGCCTATTGGCCCGCGATGGACCAATATGAAAAGGCGAGAAAACTTGCTCCACACAAAGCCGCTTATGCCATGTATCAACAAGCCATCAGTTATGGGTTTGTCAACCGTTTAGAACAAAAAATAAGCCTTTTAAAAGACTTGATCTTGCAATTCCCTACTTCTGCGCTGGTAGATGATTGTCAGTTTGAATTGGCGCTTTCTTTTACCAAACAAGGCGATAGCGCTGCGGCAATTGCGACCTATGCCGAAATTATTGTACAAAAGAAAGAAAGCCCTTACCGCGCTAAAGCAATGCTTAATAAAGGTTTAATTCAATACAACAACAACCAAGCTGCTCTAGCAGAAAACACCCTTAAAAAAATGGTGCGTGCCTATCCAAAAAATGTGCTTGCACAACAGGCCCTGCAAACGGTTAAGGAGATCGCCATTGAGGAAAACACCGTGGCTGAATTTTCTGCTTGGCTAAAAGAAATTGATATCGCTTCTCTGCCCGACTTACAATTAGAGAAAGCTGCCTTTGATGCCATTGAAAGACTGTTAAACGACGGAAAGAAAAAAGCACTTAAACGTGCGCTGGAAAACTATTTAGAAGAATATACCAACGGCGGAAATGGTCTTCGCGCTTCCTTTTTATTAGCAGAAATTGCTTTTGAAGAAGAAGAATGGGGGGCGGCAAGTGTATATTACGACAAGGTAATTCAAGTACCTTTAAATCAATATTCAGAACAGGCTTTGGTGCGCATGTCGCAAGCCTTGGTTCAGTTGGAAGAAAAAGACAAAGCCCTTTCCTTTTGGTTGAAATTAGAAGCGCTAGCTCAGTTCGATGAAAATAAACGCTATGCACAATTTAATTTGATGCAATATTATTTTGAGACCCAATCGTTTGAAGAAGCCATGCAGTATGCAGAAAAAATAGTGGCATTGAATGCCTTGGAAGAGCGTGTTAAATGGGACGCCTATTATATTCTAGCCAAAGCAGCGGAAGCGAGAAAAGAACAACCAAAAGCCGTCAAGGCCTTTAAGGTCCTAGAAAAAGCACCGCAAGGGAAACGCGCGGTTGAAGCCCTTTATTTTGATGCTTTGCAAAAACACAAGCGCCTAAAGTTTGCAGCTTCCAATAAAGTAATTGAAAACATTGCGCAAAACTATGGAGGATATCCCAGTTGGGGCGCAAAAAGCCTGTTGCTCATGTCCAAGAATTTTTATCAGCTAGACGATGCGTTTCAAGCAACCTATATCATTGAATCTATCTTGGAAAACTTCACGCAGTTCCCGGAAGTAATAGAAGAAGCAAAGAAAGATTTAGAGAACATTAAGATGGTCGAGGCAAAAAACAATGCTTCCATCAATATTGAAACTGCTACAAATGAATAGACCTTACTGCTTGTTGATTTGTTTATTGCTCTCTGGACTGGCTTTTGCACAAGAGAAGAAAGAAGATATAGGGACCCAAGAGGTAACGGTGATTAAATCCTTTACGCCCAGCCTGCAAGATGTTTTTAAGTTGCGGGAAAGCCCAGCGCCGTTAGATACGATCGTCGCGCCAAAAAAAAACGTCGAATACAGTATTTTTTCAGTTCCAGTAGCCTCTACTTTTATCCCCTCTAAAGGGACCGCCAGAAAGTTAAAACCAAAAAAACAAAGACCGCAATTTAATTCAGGAGGAAGTTTAGGTTTTGGGAATTTCAATCAGTTGTTGTTTGAGTACAACACAAACTTTGCGATTGATCGGCGCCAAAAAATAGATTGGGTGGTGAATTACAATGGCTTTTTAAAGCCGCTAGAAGAAGTGCAATTGGATAGTAAGCAAAGTAATTTACTGTTCAATGTTTCGCATCAGTACGCCACTTCAAAACGAAATTCCTTTTCTCAAATCAATTTCCGACAGCACCAACAAGCCTTTTATGGATTGCGCAATCCCATTACAGATAGCTTTGTTTTGGCGCAAATTCAGCCAGCACAAAAACTCAATTATCTCTCTGTCGGGTCAATCTGGCAATGGTATGATCCTATGGTGAAGCGCTTAGCGTTAAATTCATATTTAACCACAGATGCCTTTGGAACTTCAGAAGTAGAAGTCGATTTCTCTTCAAAATTTCAAGTCGTTTGGGGAGGCGTGGCGATTAGCATGTTACCCGAACTGACGTATTTATCTACCACCTTAAAAGAAGATTTTTACACACGTCAAGCGGTAGATTATAGCGCAGGAAATGCAAGGGTATCGCTCTTTGCCAGTAAAATCAGCGGGAACTTCAAGTTTAAGCTTGGTGCAAAAGCCCTAATGGGTATAGGCGACGAATTTGAAGAAAACAATTTCTTTATTTATCCAGAACTGGCGCTTTCTTATCGGCCACAAAAAGGAAATTTCGCCCCTTTTTTAAATTTGACCGGGACCCTGCAGCAAAACAGTTTCAGGTCATTTTCGCATGAAAACCCATACATAGCTCCTGCCATAGCGCTTCAAGCAACAAATGTCCCCCTTCAAGCCCAGTTGGGAACAAGGTCTAAATTCGCTGCCGGTTGGGAATTGCAATGGAACCTCTTTTATGAGCAAATCGAAAAACAGCCGCTGTATCAAAGCTTTGGAATTGACATTGATCGTTTAAATATTGTGCCTTATCGCTATGCCAATGCTTTTGAGGTGGTCTATGCGAATATGCAAAAAATGGGCGTAGAAGCCCAATTGGGGGCTGCCTTTAAAAATGGTGGGCGATTGCAATTCAAAGCCCGTTATGCCGATTTTTCTTTTGATGAAATTACCGAAGAAACGCCTGTACACCTTCAAACGGCCTTAAATCTACCCCAATTGTCTTTGCATTTTAATGGAACATTCAAGTTGGGCCAAAAGTTTTATTTGCAGTGGTACATAAAACACCTAGGAGAAAGAAAGAATGCTTATCGGGATAATTTCCTCGGGCAGGACTTGCAAAATGCGCCCATACTTCTAGAGGATTTAGCCGCTTTCACGCAATTTGATCTCAATTTGCAGTATCAATTAAACGAGCGTTGGGAGGTCTTTATTAAGGGCAAAAATATATTGAACGAAGACCTTTACCAATGGTCAAATTATCCCGTATATGGAACACAAATTTTACTTGGGGGACGATATAATTTTGATCTGGCTTTCTAATGTGCTCCTTTCTGTTACTTTTGTATAGAAATTCTATCTCATGAAAAACCTTTACGCGCTCCTTTTACTTTCCGTCGTTTTGTTCTCTTGTAACAACTTTACTGCAGATTTGATTATTCACAATGCCAAAGTATATACGGTAAATGAAAAATTTGACGTTGTTTCTGCAGTAGTGGTTAAAAATGGAAAAATCATTGACTTGGGCGATGAAGCCTTATTGAACCAATATAATGCCGCAGCCGTACTTGATTTAAAAGGCTTGCCGGTTTACCCCGGGTTTATAGACGCCCATTGTCATTTCTACCAATTGGGAATGACCCAAGAACAGGTAGATTTAAGGGGAACAAAAAGTCTCGATGAATTGGTGCAACGCATTAAAGCGCATCCAGGAACAGCAAACGATCAGGTTATCCTTGGGCGTGGATGGGACCAAAATTTGTGGGAGAATAAATCTTTTCCCAATAAAGAAGTATTAGATGAAGCTTTCCCTGGAAAGCTGATTATTCTAGAAAGAGTAGATGGGCATGCTGCTTATGTAAGTAGTGCGGTCTTAGCGAAAGCCAATATCACTGCAGCCACTAAAATAGCGGGTGGAGAAGTTATTTTGGAAGCGGGTGAACCCTCTGGCGTTTTGGTCGATAAGGCCTCAGACCTTGCCTATGCTGTTTTGCCTGAGCCTTCAACTGAAAAGAAAATAAACGGCTTGAAAAAAGCCGAAGACATCGCATTTAAAAACGGACTTACCACAGTAGATGACGCTGGTTTAAATCGGGATGTTTTGGAATTAATCGATAGCCTACACAAAAGCGAAGACCTCAAAATTCGTGTTTATGGGATGATTTCAAACAACGAAGCAAACTTAGCCCATTATCTCGATAAAGGCATTACCCAAACCGATCGTTTAACAATTCGTTCAGTGAAGGTTTACGCTGACGGCGCTTTAGGCAGTCGCGGGGCAGCCCTTAAGGAACCTTATGCAGACGCAGCGCACAACAAAGGCCTATTCTTGACTGCGCCGGAAGAAATTGAGCGCCTAGCCTATGTTTTGGCCAAGAAAGGTTTTCAAATGAATACGCATGCCATTGGCGATGCTGCCAATCAAGTTGTTTTAGACGCCTATGAAAAAGCATTGGCCGTTAGTCCAGACCCACGATGGAGAGTCGAGCATGCGCAAGTTGTAGAAAAGCAAGATCTTCAAAAGTTTGGTCCAAAAGTTATTCCATCCGTTCAGCCTACCCACGCTACTAGCGACATGGCTTGGGCAGATGAACGCCTCGGGGATAAAAGAGTCAAAACAGCCTACAGCTTTAAGGAATTACTCGACTGGTCTGGAAAGTTAGCTTTAGGGACAGATTTTCCCGTAGAGAAAGTGAATCCTCTCCAAACTTTTTACGCGGCAGTCGCCAGAAGAAATAGCGAAGGACAACCCACTGGAGGCTATCAAATGGACAATGCGCTAACCCGTTCTGAAGCTTTAAAAGGAATGACCATTTGGGCTGCTTATGCTAATTTTGAGGAAGACCAAAAGGGGAGTATTGAAATTGGTAAAGTAGCCGATTTTGTAATGCTTACAGTAGATATCATGACGGTAAACGAATCGGCGATTTTATCTGCCGAAGTGCTGGCTACTTTGGTCGATGGGAATGTCGTTTACCAGCGCAGACAATCAAAATAGCTTTAAATCTTTAAGTGTTTCGTTTAAATATCACTTGTATTATTTAAAATATTTGCTTTATCTGTAACTTTAATTGATAAAATAAATCATTTCACTTGTTTTTAGTTTATAATTCATATCTACGCCTTAGTTTTGTTGTAAAATAATAAACTATGTGTGGAATAGTATGTGCTTTCGATATAAAGCAATCTTCCGATGATTTGCGCCCGCAAATCCTTGAAATGTCAAAAAGAATTCGGCATCGCGGTCCAGATTGGAGCGGGATTTTCTCCAATGAAAAAGCACTTATGGGGCATGAGCGCCTTGCTATTGTAGATCCTACTTCTGGGAATCAACCTTTGTATAGTCAAGATGGGCGTTATGTGTTAGCGGCAAATGGTGAGATTTATAACCACCAAGAGCTCCGCAAGCAATTTGAAGGAAAATACGATTTCAAAACGGCATCTGACTGTGAGGTTATATTGGCCCTATACCAAGAAAAAGGCCCCACTTTTATTGATGAAATGAACGGGATTTTTGGCTTTGCCATTTACGATACCCAAGAAGATACTTATTTTGTTGCCCGCGATCATATGGGGATTATCCCTTTGTATATGGGTTGGGACCAACATGGCACTTTCTATGTGGCTTCAGAATTAAAAGCACTTGAAGGCGTTTGTACTAAAATTGAACTTTTCCCACCGGGACATTATCTTTTAAGTTCAGACGAGGCGCCAGTACAATGGTACAGCCGCGATTGGATGAAGTTTGATCAAGTAAAAGACAATACCACCAGCATTGACGATATTCACGATGCGCTAGCCGCTGCAGTACGTCGTCAATTGATGAGCGATGTCCCTTATGGGGTTTTGCTTTCCGGTGGCTTAGATTCTTCGGTCACTTCGGCTTTAGCCAAATTATATGCTGCAAAACGTGTTGAAAGTGATGATAAGCAAGCAGCTTGGTGGCCACAACTACACTCTTTTTCTGTTGGCCTTGAGGGGTCTCCTGATTTAGCAGCTGCCCAGAAAGTAGCCGAGCATATTGATACTGTGCACCACGAAATAAAATTCACCATTCAAGAAGGGCTAGATGCCATTCGCGATGTGGTTTATCATCTTGAAACCTATGACATTACGACCATTCGCGCTTCTACGCCCATGTATCTAATGGCGCGAGCAATCAAAGCCCTTGGCATTAAAATGGTGCTTTCTGGAGAAGGGGCAGATGAGTTATTCGGCGGGTATTTGTATTTTCACAAAGCGCCTACGGCCAAAGACTTTCATGAAGAAACCGTGCGTAAGTTAGACAAACTGCATCAGTACGATTGTTTGCGTGCAAACAAGTCGCTTGCTGCTTGGGGGATTGAAGGGCGTGTTCCTTTCCTTGACAAGGAGTTTATGGACGTTGCAATGCGGATCAACCCACAAGATAAAATGATCAACAAGGAACGCATGGAGAAATGGGTCGTGCGCAAAGCCTTTGAAGACTATCTTCCAGAAAGCGTCGCATGGCGCCAGAAAGAGCAGTTTTCTGACGGAGTAGGCTACAGTTGGATCGATACCCTCAAAGAGGTAGTAGAAGCCGCTGTAACCGACGAGCAAATGGCGAATGCCCAATACCGTTTCCCAGCGCAAACACCACAAAACAAAGAAGAGTTTTATTACCGCAGTATTTTTGAAGAGCATTTCCTTTCAGAAACAGCCGCCTTATGTGTGCCTTCGGTACCATCAGTTGCCTGTAGTACACCCATCGCATTAGAATGGGACGAAGCCTTCAAGAACATGAATGATCCTTCTGGTAGAGCGGTCTCAAAAGTACATGACGATGCCTATTAATTAGGCCTAAAATAGCAGGAAAAAAGCAGCCGTTTTATCGGCTGCTTTTTTTTGCTGCTTATTCACATAAAATGTTGATAACTTCAAGGCATTCACCCTAGCATTTACGCGCTTTAGGGGTGGGTTTTTCGTATATTTGAAAGACGTCCTGAAAGGATGTATTAAAAACCGAAAATTATGAGTGAAACACCACAAAATCCCCAGTATTCTGCAGACAGCATTCAGGCGCTGGAAGGAATGGAGCATGTTCGTATGCGTCCTTCCATGTATATTGGTGATGTGGGCGTTCGTGGACTACACCATTTGGTCTATGAAGTTGTCGATAATTCAATCGATGAAGCCTTAGCCGGACACTGTGATACCATTACAGTAATCATTAACGAAGATAACTCGATCACAACCGAAGATAACGGGCGTGGAATTCCCATAGGGATTCACAAAAAAGAAGGCGTTTCTGCTCTTGAAGTTGTCATGACAAAGATTGGAGCAGGAGGTAAATTTGATAAAGATTCTTATAAAGTATCTGGTGGTTTGCACGGGGTAGGTGTCTCTTGTGTAAACGCCTTGTCGGTAAGCCTAAAAGCGACCGTTTTTCGCGAGGGAGTAACTTATGAGCAAGAGTACGAAAGAGGGAAGCCTAAATATGCGGTTCGCGAAGCTGGACCCACTGACCGAAGAGGAACAACGGTTACCTTTAAGCCAGATCCGGAGATTTTCCAGCAAACCCTAGAATACAGCTATGACACGCTTGCCAATAGAATGCGCGAGTTGTCCTATCTGAATAAAGGCATTACCATTGTCATGGAAGATCGCCGAAATAAAGACGAAAAGGGTGCGTTTCTTGGGGAAACTTTTCATTCAGAAGAAGGACTTAAAGAATTTATTACCTTCTTAGATGAGACAAGAGAATCCATCATTAAGGATGTTATTTCTATCGAAGGAGAAAAAAATGGAATCCCTGTTGAGGTCGCCATGATTTACAATACTTCTTTTTCTGAAAATTTACACTCCTATGTAAACAACATTAATACCCATGAAGGGGGGACCCACCTTTCTGGTTTTAGAAGAGGCTTGACCTCTACTTTGAAAAAATATGCCGATGGTTCTGGCCTTCTAGATAAACTGAAGTTTGAGATTAGCGGAGATGATTTCCGTGAAGGCCTTACGGCCATTGTTTCTGTTAAAGTTGCTGAGCCGCAGTTTGAGGGACAAACAAAAACCAAACTCGGGAATAGGGAAGTCACTTCTGCCGTTTCTCAGGCCGTATCTGAAATGCTGGAGAATTATTTGGAAGAAAACCCCAACGATGCCAAAACCATCGTTCAGAAGGTGATTTTAGCAGCTCAAGCTCGCCATGCCGCACGAAAAGCACGCGAGATGGTGCAACGTAAAACTGTAATGAGTGGAGGAGGCCTTCCCGGGAAGTTATCGGATTGCTCTGAGCAAGATCCCGCCCAATGCGAAGTTTTTCTAGTTGAGGGAGACTCGGCAGGAGGGACCGCAAAACAAGGACGTGACCGAAATTTCCAAGCGATTCTTCCTTTAAGAGGGAAAATCCTTAATGTCGAGAAAGCCATGCAACACAAGGTTTTTGAAAATGAAGAAATTCGCAATATTTATACTGCACTGGGAGTAACCATCGGAACGGAAGAGGACAGCAAAGCCTTGAACCTAGAAAAATTACGTTACCACAAGGTGGTAATTATGTGTGATGCCGATGTTGATGGAAGTCACATTTCTACCTTAATATTAACCTTCTTCTTCCGCTACATGCGTGAATTAGTCGAGTCAGGTTATGTCTATATCGCGACTCCACCCCTTTATTTAGTGAAGAAAGGGGCCAAGAAAGAATACGCTTGGAACGACGATCAACGCGATCAATTAATGCAGCAATACGGACAAGGTTCCAGTATTCAACGTTATAAAGGACTTGGAGAAATGAATGCGGAACAATTGTGGGATACCACCATGAATCCAGAATTTAGGACTTTACGTCAAGTAACGATTGACAGTGGAAGTGAAGCCGATCGCGTTTTCTCTATGTTAATGGGAGATGAAGTGCCACCACGAAGAGATTTTATAGAACGCAATGCCGTTTATGCCAACATTGATGCGTAAATTTGCACTGCTAATCAAATAATTAAACACAAATAAAATGAAAGTAACCGTTGTTGGGGCTGGAAATGTAGGAGCCTCATGTGCAGAATATATCGCGATCAAGCGAATTGCAAGTGAAGTAGTATTGTTAGACATCAAAGAAGGCTTTGCCGAAGGAAAAGCGTTAGATTTAACACAAACAGCAACCACCTTAGGATTCAACACCCGTATTGAGGGGGTAACAAACGATTATAGCGCTACCGCTGGAAGTGATGTTGTCGTAATCACCTCTGGAATACCCCGTAAACCAGGGATGACCCGTGAGGAACTAATTGGAATTAATGCAGGAATTGTACAATCTGTTGCAGAAAATATCTTGGCCCATTCTCCAGAAGCCATTATTGTAGTGGTGTCAAATCCTATGGATACCATGACCTATTTGGCCTTAAAAGCAACTGGATTACCCAAGCACCGCATTATCGGTATGGGAGGAGCATTAGATAGCTCTCGTTTTAAAACCTATTTGTCTAAGGCATTAGACAAGCCCGCTAACGATATTCAAGGGATGGTTATTGGAGGACACGGTGATACAACCATGATTCCGTTAACCCGCTTGGCAAGTTATAACGGAACCCCTGTTAGCCAACACCTTTCTGAAACACAATTGGAAGAAGTTGCCGCTGCTACTATGGTAGGTGGTGCTACTTTAACCAAGCTTTTAGGTACCTCTGCATGGTATGCGCCAGGCGCTTCTGTGGCGTATTTGGTAGACAGCATTATCAATGATCAAAAACGCATGATTCCTTGTTCTGTCTTTTTAGAAGGAGAATATGGGCATAGTGATATTTGTATTGGTGTTCCTTGTATCATCGGGAAAGATGGAGTAGAAGCCATTGTTGACGTTCAATTAAATGAAGCAGAACAAGCTAAATTTGATCAAAGCGCTCAAGCGGTTCGCACCATGAACGACGCCCTTGGGAGTATTTTAAACTAAAATTTTCATCTCCACTTCCTTAGGGTAGTGAAATCGTAAACTAAAGTTGCTTAATGCTTAGGTAAACTTTATATTTGCGAGCCTTTAACACGCTTAAAATTATTAGCATGCAAAATAATGGATTAATTAAACTTTTCGCTTTCCTTTTTGGAATCGTAAGTATATATCAACTTTCCTTCACCTTTATTGCAAGTAATCAAGAAGCAAAAGCGAAAGCTTATGCTGAAAGAAGTATTGCAGCTGAGCAAGAAGATTTTATTGCCCTTAGAGAACAAGTAGAAGCGCAATATCTCGATTCTATTGGAAGTCAATCCCTTTATGGATTTACCTCTTATAACGATGCCAAAGGAAAAGAACTCAACAAAGGACTTGATTTAAAAGGAGGAATCAACGTGATTCTTCAAATCTCTGTTCGCGATATCTTAAAAGGATTAGCAGATTATACCAAGAATCCTGTTTTCAACAAAGCACTTGACGAAGCGGATGTATTACAGAAAAATACAGACGATCCTTATGTAGAGTCTTTCTTTGCCGCCTTTGACGGCATCAAAGGAACCGCAAGTTTATCTGATCCAGATATTTTTGCCAACCGTAACCTTAGTGATCAAATCAATTTCGAAATGAGCGATGAAGAAGTTCGTCCAATCATTCGTCGAAAAATTGATGAGTCAATCATTTCTGCTTTTGAAGTATTGCGCAAGCGTATTGATAAGTTTGGCGTTACTCAGCCAAATATTCAGCGTTTAGGAACATCTGGACGTATTCTTGTCGAATTACCTGGTGCCAAAGACGTAGAGCGTGTTAAGAATTTATTGCAAAGCACAGCTCAGTTAGAGTTCTGGGAAACCTTTAAAAACGATCAATTCTTTGCTTTTTTATCAGAAGCAAATGAAGTAGTTAAAACTTTAGAAGTAGCACAATCTTCAGAAGAAGAAGCGGCTGCGGATAACTCTGCGATTGACGACTTATTAGCCGATGTTGAGGCACAAGATTCGATCACCCCAGCTGCAGGCAATCCAATCCTAGACTTGGTTCGCGGATATGGCTATCAGGGGGGACCTATTTTAGCACAATTTGCTAAAAAGGACATGGACAAAGTAATGGGTTATTTGGATTTACCAGAAGTAAGAAAATTACTCCCTAAAAATTTACGTTATGTTACCTTTGCTTGGGGAAAACCCAATCCAAACGCAGATATCGTTGACCTTTATATTGTTAAGTCTAACCGCGACGCTGTTGCTCCCTTAAGTGGTGGCGTAATTGTTGACGCAGTTCAAACCTATAGCCAAATGGGACAGCCTGCTGTTTCTATGCAAATGGATTCAAAAGGGGCGCGTATCTGGGAGAATATGACTGGCAAAGCCTTTAAAGAAGGGAGTAATATTGCCATTGTTTTAGATGATGTAGTTTATTCTGCACCAGGCGTAAGTAGTGGTGCTATTGCCGGAGGGCGTTCAGAAATTACAGGAACATTCACCCTTAATGAAGCCATTGATTTAGCCAACGTTTTACGCGCGGGTAAATTACCTGCTTCTGCTGAGATTATCCAGTCAGAAATTGTAGGTCCTTCTTTAGGAAAGGAAGCGATTCAAAGCGGAATGTATTCTTTCTTAATCGCCTTACTGATTGTATTGGTTTGGATGATTTTCTACTACGGTTCTTCTGGAATCTATGCTGATATTGCCTTAGCCTTAAACATCTTATTGATTTTTGGGATTCTTGCAGGCCTTGGTGCTGTATTGACCCTGCCTGGAATTGCGGGAATTGTATTAACCATTGGTATTTCGGTTGATGCGAACGTATTAATCTTTGAACGAATTCGAGAAGAATTGCGCAAAGGTAAAGGCCCACAAAAAGCCGTTGCAGACGGTTTTAACAACGCCTTATCTTCTATTTTAGATGCCAACATCACCACAGGTTTAACCGCTTTAATTTTGTTTGTCTTCGGAACTGGACCCATTAAAGGATTCGCCACTACCTTATTAATTGGTATTGGTACCTCTTTGTTCACGGCAATCTTTATTACACGTCTATTTGTAGACAGTCGTTTGTTCAACGGAAAAAAAGTGAGCTTCTCAACAAAAGCTACCGAAGGTTTATTGTCAACTATTTCGTTTGCATTTTTATCTAAGCGAAAAGTAGCCTACGCCGTTTCTGGTGTTTTGGTATTAGCGAGTTTAGCTTCTTTAAGTATCAATGGCCTTAACCAAGGGGTCGATTTTGTTGGAGGACGTTCTTATACCGTTCGTTTTGATCAAATCATGAATCCTTCAGAAGTGGAGTCAAGTCTAGTGGAAACTTTTGGTAGTGCTGAGGCAAAGACCTTTGGCGATGATAACCAATTAAAGATCACCACCAAATACAAAATTGACGAAGAAGGTTCTGCAATCGATCAAGAGATTTACAATAAATTATATACAGCGCTTCAAGGCTTTTTGCCCGATGGCTTTACCTATGACGCATTTGTCAATGGTGCCGAAGACAAGACTGTAGGGATTATGTCTTCGATTAAAGTTGGTCCAACCATTGCAGATGATATCAAGAAGAACTCTTATCTAGCCGTTATTGGTTCCTTAATCGTTGTATTCTTATACATCCTGTTGCGTTTCCGTAAGTGGCAATTCTCTTTAGGGGCAGTTGCTGCGGTATTCCACGATGTATTAATTGTACTTGGGATTTTCTCTCTTACCTACAGCATTATGCCTTTTAACATGGAAATCAATCAGGCCTTTATCGCCGCAATTTTGACAGTAATTGGGTATTCCTTAAACGATACCGTGGTTGTATTTGACCGTATTCGTGAATACACAAACGATCATCCAAAAGCGCAATTAGACGAAACGGTTAACAGTGCCTTGAACGCTACTTTAAGTAGAACCTTGAACACTTCTTTAACAACCTTATTGGTGTTATTGGCCATCTTTATCTTTGGTGGAGAATCGATCCGCGGCTTTATGTTTGCATTAATTGTAGGGGTCTTAGTAGGAACCTATTCTTCTGTATTCATTGCAACGCCTGTGATGTTTGATACCCAAAAGGAAGAGGAGGGAAGCAACTAAACTTCAGCTCTTCATATTATAATAAAAAATCCCAACTTTTCAGTTGGGATTTTTTTTGTGAAATGGTGGGTTTTATTTTAGGTTGAAGCTTACTCTTGCGAATAAAAACCTTCCCCCAATGCCAAATTGCTGGGATCTTCTAGACCAATCAAAGCGGCCAGAACTTCTGTTGTTTCCGCCATCTCCTAAACTTTGGGCTGCTCTGTCTGGATAGATATCCAATAGGTTATTTGCACCAATGGTAAATGTTAAGGCATCATTGGCTTTATAGCCAAAAGAGAGATCGGTAACTACCTTAGATCCAAAAACCTGCTGTCTGCTTTCATTGGTCGTGGCTTCGGTCACTTGACCAAAAAAGACATTTCGCAAGAAAATATTGAATTGGCTAAAGGTTAAACTGTTGGATAAGTTAACTTTAGTTCTAGGTACCGCTTCTTCTAAATAAACGCGGCTGTCTTCTGGAAAATAGGTGCTAACTAAGTTGGCTCTTCTTAATACTTCGGAGGACTTAATGTCTCCAACTTGTTCCGTTTTCGAAAAGGTCGCTGATAAATCTGATTTTAATTGGCTGCTAGTACCCCATTTTGCATTGTGGGTAATTACAAAATCTATTCCTCTTGAACGGGTGTCTATGGCATTCGCAAAAAAGGAAGCCCTTGAAGCGTTGGCTTGAGAGAGTAAATTATCTAATTCTGAACCCGTTCCTGGTCCAGAAAACTGCCCAGTATAGACCACGCGATCATCGATATTTACCCAATAACCATCTACGGTTAAACGTAAATTTGCGGTTGGAATTTTAGCAGTAAAACCAAGACTAACACTACGAGAGGTTTCTTCTTTTAATTGGGGGATTCCAAGAAGATTTGCCGCCCTACTGTCGTTTGAAAATGTGCCCACTTCTTGTGGATTCCCTTCTTGATCAAAAATTGTTGAGGTAGAGTTGAAGTTTAACTGGTGTAGGGATGGGGCTCTAAATCCTGTATTGGCAGATACCCTAAGGTTGAAATTATCGGAAGTTTTAAGAATACTCGCTAGTTTGAAATTTAGGGTTGAGCCAAAGTCAGAGTAATTCTCAAAACGGGAGGCAAAGGTCAAGGAAAAGCTTTCAGAAAAAGAAGCATCAAAGTCAATATAGGCTGCAATACTGTTTCGTCCTCTAGACAATTCATTTGCGGGACTAAAGCCTGGGAATACCTGTGAGCCTCCTGGTCTAGTTCTACCAAAAAAGTCCACCGATGGATTTTGGGTGGAGATTGTGATTGCCTGCCTGTCAGCGGTATATTGCGCATATGAAGCTTCTTCTCCCGAAACGATTTCATAGTTCTCTAGGCGATATTCTGCCCCAAAGGCAATGTTAAACCCATTAAACGTATTTTTAAAAAACTGATTGACATCTAAGTTGGTGGTGTTTTGCGCAAAAGAAAAGCCCCCAGCATCGAACACCGTGGGTGAAGCAGCTTGTAGTGAAGCGTTAAATGTATTTCCAATGGTATACAAGAAAGCATTTTTTCCATAGGTGTTTGAAAAATCAATGTTCCAAGCGTTGACCTTTCCTTTTATACCAATAGCGAAAGATTGATCTGAAATGGTAGAATTAATTTCTGGTAAAAATCCATTGAAATAAGCAGGTGTATATGTTCTACTTTGATTGGGCAATCGGTAAAAACCAGCTGAATTTCCTGTTCTAGAACTCAAACCGCCAAAAGCATATAAGGCTGTTCCATTGTCGTCTAGGGGCAAGTTCATGTTCGCAAAAAAGCGTCCTCCCCTTACCTCAGACTGGCCCACACGCATATTGAAATCTGAACGAGCCAAACCTCTTGCTGTGAGCTCGCTATTCGTATTATCAGCTGATAAAATTTCCTGTAATTCAGTTTTTGTCGTTGCGCCATTTAGGTTGATTCCTGCGGTGTTGGCATATTGAATTACATCACTAACGTCGTCGTCTAGTAACCTGGCTAAGTCGTAGTTGTCGTTAGCGGCAAAGCGTTCAATGGTGTTGTAGAGATTGAATACATTGCCTTCCCATGCTTTCATACGGCTGTAATCTTCTCTGAAATCAAAGTCTCCAGTAAAATTAATGAAGCCTCCTTTTTCGCCCAGTTTTAGACCGTAGTTGGTGCTAATATTAATGGTTTCTCCGTCGATTCCACCAGTTTGTTCATTTGCATTTTTACTAAAGTGTCCTCCAGAGGTCACATTAAAAAGGAATTCATTAACGCTTGTTTTCATGACAATATTAATGACCCCTGCAATGGCATCCGAGCCATATTGTGCTGCAGCTCCATCCCTTAAGACTTCAATTCTTTTAATTGCTGCTGAAGGAATTGCATTTAAATCGGTTCCTACGCTTCCTCTTCCAAACGTACCATTAACGTTTACTAGCGAGGAGGTATGCCGTCTTTTTCCGTTGATGAGCACCAACACTTGATCTGGACCAAGGCCGCGTAACGAAGCTGGATCGATGTGATCTGTTCCATCAGAAATCGTTTGGGTATTCGACGTAAAAGAAGGCGCTACAAAGTTTAAGATCTGATTTAGATTTACTTGGGGCGATAATTCAATCAGTTGTTTCACATCGATAACATCAATGGGAACGGGCGATTCAATGGCTGTTCTGTTTGGGTTTCTAGAGCCAATTACAATAATCTCTTCTAGCGATTCACTCCCGCTTAGACGTACATTAATACTGCTTTGATTGTTAATGGCGATTTCCTTTGTGGCATAGCCAATGTAGCTAAAGATAAGGGTGCCTTCTGCTGGTGCATCAATTTGATAGTTTCCGTCAAAGTCGGTCGTTGTTCCAGCAGTGGTGCCTTTCAGAACAATGCTCGTTCCAGGGAGGGGATTTCCATCACTGTCTGTTACTGTTCCGTTGATTTGTGCATAAAGCGTTATGACACCAAAGGCAATCAATAAAAGGGATAGTTTTGTTTTCATATTCGGTAAGAAATTGGTTATTATTTAACTAATTTCAACCAAATAAGAAATATTTTCCGCCTTTTGTCATCAAATCAATACCGCATTTAAGGCTGTGTAAGCGAAAATGGAATAGAAAGGGTAAGAATTACTTACTATATTAATTTAGGCGAAAAGCAATGTTTCAAAAAGACGGGAAAATTAAGCTTTATGCTGGAGGTAGTTTTCGATATGTGCAAGATGGTGTTGAGCATGCCAAGCATAAAAACAGACTACTTCAGCCAATGGGAAAGGCGCTTTCCGCTCTGGATGAAGATAAACTTTGTTAAAAGCCTCTGGGCTAATTTGATTAAAAAAAGCCGTCCAACGCTGGTGTAGCCCTTTTATAATTTGCACACTGGCCGTTATGTCGTTGCTTAAAGCTTCTGGACTTTTTTCTGCCCAGTCTTGTTCTTGATAGTTTAGGATGGTGGGCCGTTCTTCTAAATAAGCAAACTTACACCGAATGTAGGACTGCATGTGGGAGTCGGCAATATGATGGACCAACTGACTTATTTTCCAGCCACCTGTTCTGTAGGGATGGTTCAGGTCTTCCGTGCTGCATTGGGCAAGAACGCTGGAAAGCTTTTCAGGAAACTCGGATAAAACCGTAATTGCTGCTTGAATTTCATCTGTGCTAAAAGCGGTTTTAGTTAAAAAGCGACCGATCGGATATTGCCATTGTTCTAGGGTGCGTTCCATCTTAAGCTTCTTCTTGATTTCTGCAGCGATACATCACAAATAGTCCTGCTAGAATGAGGGGTACACTAAGCCATTGCCCAGTAGACAAGGCAGGTAGAAAGGTCTCGAACCCTCCTTGACTTACTTTTACAAATTCAATTAAAAATCGAATGGAGAAAAGAATGGCCATAAAGACGCCAACCAAAAAGCCGTCTTTTTGATGGAGTCCCTTGCGGTAGAGATAGCGTAAAAAGAAGAAGAGCGCAAAATAAGCAATGGCTTCATATAGTTGTGCGGGGTGGCGCGGAAGTGATTCTCCTCTATTCACAAAAACAACCCCAAAATTATTTCCCGTATAATCGCCTAAAATTTCCGAATTAAAAAAGTTCCCAATGCGAACAAATGCTGCTCCAAGGGTGGTAGGAATAATAAGTCGATCTAAAATCCAGGCCAAAGGTTTATAGGGGTAGTTGCGCTGATAAACAATAATGCCTAATAAAATTCCAATGGCTGCACCATGGCTGGCCAAGCCTCTAAAACCAACAAAGGCAAAACCACCGTCTGGCTTTGTGGCAATGGGCAATAAGACTTCCATAAGATGATTTTGATAATAAGCCCAGTCATAAAAAAAGACATGACCTAAGCGCGCGCCAAGAAGGGTAGAAATCACCACATAAAAAAGCATGGATTCTAGGGTTTCAATAGAAACCTTTTCTTTTTCATACATCTTTTTCATGATGTTATAGCCCAAACTAAAGGCAATTACAAACATCAGACTGTAGTAATGAATCCCAAAGCTGCCAATCTTGAATAATGTAGCGCTGGGTTCCCAAAGAATTTTAAGAAAATACATGCAATTTGGTTTTGTATAAAAGTACCGAAAAAAAATGAAATTGGGCTTGCCTAGGGAACAGGATCATAGCCCCCTTTTGACCACGGATTACAGCGTAAAATACGGTTAATGGTCAAGTAAGTCCCGCGAATAAGGCCGTGTTTTTGCAAGGCTTCTATTCCGTAATGTGAGCAACTAGGACTGAAACGACAACTAGGTGGAAGGAGGGGAGAAATCAATCCTTGGTAGCCTTTAATCAATACAATAAATAAAGCCTTGATAGGATTTCTCATACCTTATAAACTAAAGCTTGTACCGTCTTTCCCGTCTTTAAGTTGAATGCCTAGGGCTAAAAGCTGATCGCGAATAGTATCTGAGGTGGCAAAGTCTTTATTATCGCGCGCTTTTTTACGCATTTCAATTAAGAGATTTACGGTGCCTTCAAGTGCAGTGTTGACTTTATCATCTGTTTGGTCGTTGCCAAAAGTCAAGCCTAGGACATCTTCCGTAAAGGCTTTTATTTTTGCTTTTAAGACCATTAAATCTTCTGAGGAAATGGTGGCTGATCCATTTTGAATTGAATTGATGAATTTAACGGCATCAAATAATTGTGCAATTAAAAGTGGACTGTTAAAATCATCGTTCATGGCTTGATAACATTTCTCTGTCCAAAGCTTTAGGTCAAAGCCTGTTGTTTCTTCTCCCGCTTCGATTTTTTCAAGTAAGCCAATTCCTTCACTGAGGCGTTGAAAGCCTTTTTCAGAAGCCAGTAAGGCATCTTCGCTTAAATCGACAATACTGCGGTAGTGGGCTTGCAACAAGAAAAAACGGGCAACAGCTGGGGAAAATGCCTTAGAAAAAATGGCATTATCACCGCTAAACATTTCATCGGGTAGAATATTATTGCCTGTTGATTTGGCCATTTTTTTCCCGTTAAGGGTAAGCATATTGGCATGAAGCCAATAATTGACAGGAGATGTTTTGTTGATGGCTTCCGCTTGTGCAATTTCACATTCGTGATGGGGGAATTTTAAATCCATGCCCCCGCCGTGGATGTCAAATTGCTCGCCTAAGTATTTTGTGCTCATTGCGGTACATTCTAAGTGCCAGCCCGGGAAACCGTCTCCCCAAGGAGAGGGCCAGCGCATAATGTGTTGTGGCTCTGCCTTTTTCCAAAGGGCAAAGTCTTGCGGATTGCGTTTATCGCTTTGGCCGTCTAGCGTTCGCGTATTGTGGATTAAATCTTCAATTTTACGTCCACTCAATTTTCCGTAGTGCTGGTCTTCATTGAATTTGAGGACATCAAAATAAACCGATTCATTGATTTCATAGGCATAGCCTGCCGCCAAAATCCCTTTAATGATTTCGATTTGCTCGATGATATGTCCTGTAGCAGTAGGTTCAATGCTAGGGGGGAGGTTGTTGAGTTTTTTTAGGGTTTGATGAAAGTCAACGGTATAACGTTGCACGACTTCCATGGGTTCAATTTGCTCAATTCTCGCTTTTTTCGCAATGCGATCTTCCCCTTCATCGGCATCATTTTCTAGATGTCCGGCATCGGTGATATTGCGAACATAGCGTACTTTATAGCCCAAATGCTTTAAATAACGATAGATCAAATCGAAAGAAATAAAAGTGCGGCAGTTGCCTAAATGAACATTGCTGTAAACCGTAGGCCCACAAACATACATCCCCACATAGTTTTCTGTAATGGGGGTAAAGACTTCTTTTTTGCCGCTGAGGGAATTGTAAACTGAAAGGCTGGACATTAAAATTCCGTTTCTAATTTTATATAATCAAGGAACTCTTGCTTTTTATCTTGTTGTTTGAATGCACCACCAAACTCTGCTGTGACTGTACTGCTGGTAATATCGCTAATACCGCGTGCATTCACACAAAGGTGTTTAGCATCAATCACACAAGCAACATCTTTGGTATTGAGGACCTTTTGTAATTCTTCTACCACTTGAAGGGTTAATCTTTCTTGTACTTGTGGGCGTTGCGCATAGTATTGAACAATGCGATTCATTTTAGATAAGCCCACTACAGTGCCGTTCGAAATATAAGCGACATGTGCTTTCCCAACAATGGGCAAAAGATGGTGTTCGCAGGTAGAGTAGAGGGTGATGTTTTTCTCTACTAAAATTTCTCCGTATTTGTATTTATTTTCAAAAGTAGAAGCTTTGGGTTTACTGTCGGGATGTAGTCCCCCAAAAATTTCTTTGACAAACATTTTAGCTACCCGTTTTGGAGTTCCTTTTAGACTATCATCGGTGAGGTCCATACCTAAGGTGTGTAAGATGTCTCCTACTTTCTCTTGAATAAGGTCAATTTTTTCCTCGTCATTTAAGTCAAAAGCATCTGCTCTTAATGGTGTTTGAGCGCTACTTCCCACATGGTCATCGCCGTGTAAGTCTTCGTCTGTCAGCGTTAATTTATCGATTTTCATAAGCAATAATGTACTGCAAAGATAGCGAAAACATTACTAAAAGGGAAGTATTGTATAGCCGATTACAGTTTTAGCCGATAGGTGAAAATCAAATTAAAATTGTCTTGGTTTACCCCTACGGTATCGGTTAGGCCATTGCTAAATAGGCCTTGCTGATAAGCGAAGTCTTGTAATTGCACCGCAACATCTAAATTACTCGCGCCAAAATTATAACCAAAGCCACCACTAATGATGTTTTGGCGATTGTCAAAGGCAATTCTCGAGGCACTTTCTGTGCTATAGCCTGCCCGTAAACTAATTTGTGGATTAAGGCGAAATTCGCCCCCCACTTGAAGGCGTTGATTGGCCTGAAAGTTATCTTCTATTTGATTGTTCAATGCTTGAAGAAAGGCATCCTCTTTAGGTTTGAATATTGCCCTATTGTGGGCTCTTCTGCTGTAATCAAAACTGATTAATCCAATGTCTTTAATGATGTAGGCGAAGCTTCCTCTGATGTTTCCTGCTGTATTAAAGCGGTATTCTGGGAAAACAGTATCTATTCCAGCTGCTAAAGGGCTTAGATTTTGACTGGTCGTTCCTTCTTCAGTTCTAACAGTCGTATTTAGGCCCTGTCGAATAATATCTGACAAGCGGTAGTAGGTTGGACTTTCAAGGCTGAGCCCTAAACGGATGCTTTTCGTCGCTTTATAAATTGCGCCAATTTGAAAAGAATTTCCTGTTCCAATGGTATTTAATTCATTTTCAAAAAGCAAGTTAGTAATCCCAGATTGTGATCCATAGCCACTTTCGTAAAAACGAATGCTTTCATTGTAAACCACATTTAAAACATTAAAGTTAAAACCTAGGTGTAGTTTGTCTTGATAAACACTGCTAAAGTTAATGTTGTATTTATTGATGCGACCGCTACTGGTCTTATTGTATTCATGGGAGTAGCCATTTGCACCTCTTTGGGTGTTGCTTTCATAAGAGCGAATAGAAAAATCTGTAGGATCTGTCGTACCGGGAAGCGGTATTGGATTGATAACGAAGCCTTCATAACCAAACAAGGCCTGTTGTGCTGGATATCCTAGATCACTTGCCTCTCCGATATTAATATAAGCTTGGTTAAAGGTTTCAAATTCACCATTTATTTCGACCTGAGAGATTTGGTCTAGTCTTCTCCCTTGTGCATAAAACAAGAAATATTGATCGATTCCGCGATTTGGATTTATACCTGCAACCCCAAAACGATTGTCATAATTTGCACTTTTATTATAATTGAAGGCAAAACTCAGTTTAGTCCAGTCGCCACCGCTATTTTCGTTTAAGATCAAAACTACGCCGGCTTGACCTACGGAAAGATCATTCCCTGTATCTTCTTCAGTTCCGTTAAAATAACGAGAAGTATTTTTTAATTGAACCGAATTAAGGGAAATTCCCGCTTCTGAAAAAGCAAATATAGAAGAGGCTGCGGGATTAATTTCTATGGCGGAAAAATCGCCTCCTACTGCACCAAAAGCCCCACCCATTGCGCTAAAACGAGCACTTCCTTGTATGCTATTGGCAGAATAGCGTTCTATGTCTAACAAGGTTTGTGCCTTAAGCTGAAAACATAGTAAGGCTAAAAGAAAAATAAAATTCTTTGTCATTGAAAAAGTAAATTGGTTTAATTATTGTCTGCGTCCACTACTACTTGAACGTCCACCCGAAGAACGTCCACTACTGCTAGCGCGCCCGCCGCCAGAGGAAACCCTTGCTGGCGCAGAATAACTGCGAGAACTGCTGCTTCTGGCATTTGAATTAGAACTTCTGGTCGAGCTGTTATTGGTATAGTTTCGCGCAGCGCGATATTCTTTTACTGTATTGTTGTTCTGGTTTTGGGAAGTTGCCGCACTATTGGTGCGTCCAGCGCTTGTCCCTAGGGTGCGGTTTTGTTGTGAAACCCTTCTTGCCTGATTGGCATCCTCAATAACTTGAATATCAAAACCATTGTTTTGCATACGATTGATGACCCGTTGAATCTGCGAACGATTACTGCTTGCTTGATTGTTTTGGGTGCGACGTACCCTGTTTTCAGTGTCATCTAAGTTCTGCGTTCTACGCGTATAGGCTGTTCTTCCTTGTCTCACTAAATTAGGTACTTCTACAGTTGCATTTCTCTGTTCTTGACTGCGAGAATTCCTGCTTTGAACTGTCCCATTTGATGGGGTTTCATTGTTGCGCCTTGTAGCCCGGGTCGTTATTCCTGCACGCCCACCGCTAACTGCTTGCCCTCTGTAAGATGAACTATAAGCGCGGTTATTGCGTACTTCAGCTCTTCCATTGCGATTTACGCGATTAAAAGGACGGTTAAAGCGGTTGTTGAAAGCATAGCCATATTGATTCCAGATTCCCCCGCCATAGAAGTAAGGGTTGCCATAAAAGCCATAATTGTAATAAGGGTGAAAACCACCAAAAAACGGACGGTTAAAGCCCCATGCAAAACGATTCCATCGATAAGGGTTGTAGAAATTGTAATCCCAGTAAGATAAATAAGGATCATAAAAACCGCCAAAGCCCCAATTTCCACCAAAACCGAAGTTTAGCGGATTAGCCTGAATAACAACTTGGGTTGTTTTATTACCGCCACCCCAATTTGGGTTGCTTTGGTATTGCTGGAGATTCCCCTGATTTAAAGAGTCTACATTTGTCAGGGCAACGTCATCGTTATTTTCGTCCCAACTGTATTGTTCTGCTTGCGCATCAAAATATTGGGTATAGGCGTTTGTGGTGGGCGCTTTTTTATTGCGTCTAATTACAATCACATTGTCGTCATTGTATATCCCATCACTGTAATAAGAAGCGTTTTGAAAACTTCCACAGGCAGTAAACAGAAGTCCGTTAAAAAGCATAATTCCTAGGGCCGACAAGCTGGTAAAAGGTGAAAAACGCATAACTCTTTATTTTTTACTCGTAAGCGGGCTAAATTAATTAGTTTTGCCCCACAAACGTATTTTAATCTAAGATAGTCAAAATCTGTGCCAAAACTATGTCAAAGAAATTAACAAAACGCGAAGTAGATTATTCTAAATGGTATAACGAATTGGTTGTAAAGGCTGATTTGGCAGAAAATTCTGCCGTGAGAGGTTGTATGGTCATTAAACCATATGGCTTTGCGATTTGGGAAAAGATGAAAGAAGAGCTGGACAAAAAGTTTAAAGCAACAGGCCATCAAAATGCTTATTTCCCTCTTTTTGTTCCTAAAAGTTTATTTGAAGCAGAAGAGAAAAATGCGGAAGGCTTTGCCAAAGAATGTGCGGTAGTAACCCACTATAGATTAAAAAATAATCCGGATGCTCCCGGGAAGTTGATGGTAGATCCAGCGGCTAAGCTAGAAGAAGAGTTGGTTGTTAGGCCAACCAGTGAAGCCATCATTTGGAATACCTATAAGAATTGGATACAGTCCTATCGCGACCTACCTATATTAATCAATCAATGGGCGAACGTGGTGCGTTGGGAGATGAGGACTCGTCTTTTTTTACGTACAGCCGAATTTTTATGGCAAGAAGGACATACCGCCCACGCAACACAACAAGAGGCCATAGACGAAACCTTGTTGATCAATAATCTTTATGCAGATTTTGTTGAAAACTTCATGGCGATTCCAGTCATCAAAGGTGTAAAATCGGCCAGTGAACGCTTTGCAGGCGCAGTAGATACCCATTGTATAGAAGCACTGATGCAAGACGGAAAAGCATTACAAGCAGGAACATCCCATTTCTTGGGGCAAAACTTCGCCAAAGCTTTCGATGTAAAGTTTGCCACTGCTGAAGGGGGACTTGAGCATGTTTGGGCTTCTTCCTGGGGTGTTTCTACCCGTTTAATGGGGGCTTTGATTATGACCCATAGTGATGACAATGGTTTGGTATTGCCACCTAATTTAGCGCCGATTCAAGTGGTGATAGTACCCATTTACAAAGGAGCAGAGCAATTAGCAGAAATAGCCGTTGTTGCCAATAAAATTAAAGCAGCGCTAGAAGAAGCCGGTGTTTCTGTCAAGTTTGACGATCGCGATAATATTAAACCCGGCTTTAAGTTTAACGATTACGAATTAAAAGGAGTGCCTTTGCGCATTGCTATTGGGCCAAAAGACCTCGAAAAAGAACAAGTCGAATTGGCAAGAAGAGATACCCTTGAAAAAACTTTTGTGCCACAAACAGCCTTGGTCGAGATGATTCCGGCTCTTTTAGCCGAAATTCAAAGTAGTCTATACAACAAGGCCTTCACTTTTAGAGATGCACATATAACAGAAGTGGATAGCTATGAGGCTTTCAAAACAGTCCTAGAAGAGAAAGGTGGATTTATTTCTGCCCACTGGGATGGAACAGCGGCCACAGAAGAGGCGATTAAAAAAGAAACCAAAGCCACCATTCGCTGTATTCCCTACGAGGCAAAAGAAGAGGCGGGAAGCTGTGTTTTCAGCGGTAAACCCTCTACCCAAAGGGTGCTATTTGCCAAGGCGTATTAGGCAGTAAATGGAAGTGAAATCAAATCAAATAAAAAAAAATAATTTTTATATGTAAATGCGTTGCGTAATCAATGAATAAGTTTTAGATTTGCAACCATAAAATTTTGGCCCGTTCGTCTATCGGTTAGGACGCCAGGTTTTCATCCTGGAAAGAGGGGTTCGATTCCCCTACGGGCTACTAAATAAATATTAGATGGCAAATCATAAATCGGCACTTAAAAGAATTCGTTCAAATGACAAGAAGCGTTTACGCAATCGCTTCCAGCACAAAACTACACGTAATGCTGTACGTCGTTTACGCGAATTAACAGATAAGAAAGAAGCGACTGTATTGCTTCCATCTGTTATTTCTATGTTAGACAAGCTAGCAAAGAAAAACATCATTCACGCAAACAAAGCAGCAAACATTAAGTCAAAATTGACAAAGCGTGTAGCCGCCTTATAGTTACTTGCTTATTACCATAAAAAAAGCGCTCTATTGAGCGCTTTTTTTATGCTTTAATTTCAAGGAAACCCTTAGGCATTCATTGAAATTAAAAACTCTTCATTGTTAACGGTCTTTTTAAAGCGATCGTTAATGAATTCCATCGCTTCAACAGGGTTCATGTCAGCTAAATACTTCCGCATAATCCACATGCGTTGCACAGTGTTTTCATCCAAAAGAATATCATCTCTACGTGTACTAGAAGAAATAAGGTCGATTGCTGGGAAGATTCTACGGTTAGAAATCTTGCGATCCAATTGAAGTTCCATGTTTCCTGTTCCTTTAAATTCCTCAAAAATAACTTCATCCATTTTAGAGCCGGTTTCTGTTAGGGCAGTAGCGATAATCGAAAGGGAACCTCCGTTTTCGATATTTCTAGCTGCACCAAAGAAACGTTTTGGTTTGTGTAATGCATTGGCATCAACTCCACCACTAAGGATCTTTCCACTGGCAGGTTGCACCGTGTTGTATGCTCTAGCGAGACGGGTAATAGAATCCAAAAGAATAACTACATCATGTCCACATTCCACCAAACGCTTGGCTTTTTCCAAGACGATATTGGCTACTTTTACGTGCCTGTCTGCTGGTTCATCAAAAGTAGAAGCGACTACCTCTCCTTTTACGTTGCGTTGCATGTCTGTTACCTCCTCTGGTCTTTCATCAATCAGTAAGATAATTTGATACACTTCAGGATGATTGGCGGCAATAGCGTTGGCTACATCTTTTAAGAGCATTGTTTTCCCCGTTTTTGGTTGGGAAACTATCATTCCGCGCTGCCCTTTCCCGATAGGAGAGAACAGGTCAATAATTCTTGTTGAAATGGTACTTTGCTTTTCGGCCAGTTTGAATTTTTCTTGTGGAAAAAGCGGGGTGAGGTGTTCAAAAGAAACACGGTCTCTTACCACTTTAGGATCTTGCCCATTAATGCGATCTACTTTGATTAAGGGGAAGTACTTTTCTCCTTCTTTAGGCGGGCGAACCGTTCCCAAAACAGTATCTCCTGTTTTTAATCCAAACAAACGAATTTGGGATTGAGATACATAAACATCATCTGGTGAAGAGAGGTAATGGTAGTCAGAGGAACGCAAAAAGCCATATCCTTCAGGCATAATTTCAAGAACCCCTTCAGAACTAATGATCCCGTCAAATTCATAATCTGGTTCGCGATAGCGATTGCGATTATCTTTATTGTGGTTTACCTCTTGCTTTTTATGGCGTGGGTTTTTGTTATTGTTATTTTGATGGGTGTTCTTATTGTTCTTGTGTTGCGGTCTATTGTTGGTTCGCTCTTTGTTTTCTCCTTCTCCTTTTGGCTCTGCCTTTTTTTCGTCTTTATTATCCTGCGCAGCTTTTACAGGTCTTTGTTCTTTTTTAGGGAACTCTTTTCGCTGCGGTTTTTGTTCTTTTTTGTTTTCTTCCTTTTTGACCGCTTTTGCAGGCTCGCTTTTTACAGGGGCCTCTTTTTTCTCTGGCGGGTTGGCAGAAACATGGTCAATAATTTGATAAATCAAATCGAGCTTCTTTAGTGCAGAAGTCTTTTTTAACCCTAGTTTTTTAGCGATTTCTTGTAAATCGGCTAATTTTTTTTCTTTTAGCGTAGCAATTTCGTACATGTGTTGAGTGGTCTCAAAAAGAGGTTGAGTAAATAATTATGATTGTTGGTATTCCGCACGGTATGAAGTGTCGTGCACTACAATATTACAAAAAAAACCACTGTAAATGCAGAAAACCATTAATTTTGACAAAAAAACATGATCCAAAGAATTCAAACCGTTTTTATGTTGCTCTTTGTTTTAGCAGGAGGCGTGAACTTTTTTCTTTTTCCATCAGAAATAATTGTTTTTGAGCCTCTTGTGGGCGACAAGGCTGAGGCGAGTCCTTATGTTTCCATTTTACTTTCTTTATTTGTCTTAATTAATATTGGGTTTTATAAAAAAAGAGGATTGCAAATACGTGTAAATCAGTTAATTTGGGTGCTTTATACGTTGTTTTGGGGGAGCTTTGTTTATTTGATCATACAGCATCAAGCAGATAACTTTAAGCAGTATTTGCCAGACTTATCAATCGCTTTTGCGGGCGAGGTTGCGTTATTATTGGCGAATCGTTTTATTAAAAAGGACGAGGCTTTAATTCGTTCGCTCGACAGATTGCGCTAGACTTTTTCCACGGAGACCTAATTCAATCACTTCCATGTTTTGCAATTTGCCTTGCGCTATTTCAAAGCGCAGCATGGTTCGAATTTGATGAAAACCGTGTATGCCTGCGGCACCGGGATTGAGATGCATCATATTTCGTCCTTTAATGTGCATCACTTTCAGGATATGAGAATGCCCACAGATGAAAACATCGGGCTGTTTTTGTGTAAGAAGCTCCCTTACGCGGGGAGTGTATTTTCCGGCTGGTCCACCTATATGAGTCATCAAGAATTTCACGCCTTCCAGGGTGAATGTATTGTTTTCGGGGAAGCTTACTCTTGCGTTGGTGCCATCGATATTTCCATAAACGCCCCTCAAGGGTTTGTGTTGGGCGAGTGTGTCAGTTACCTTTAAATCTCCGATGTCTCCTGAATGCCAGACCTCGTCGGCTTCTTGCGCATATTTCAAGATGCGATCGTCTATATGCCCGTGTGTATCAGAGAGTAAAAGGATTTTTTTCATTATCTTGAAGGTGCCCAAAATTTTTATCATGCAATATACTGCAAAAAAGCCCTTTAATTCTGTTCTTATTATTCAGCCTTCAGGCCTGCGTTACCGTCTTCAAGAAGATCATGTTTTTAAAGAAATTCGTTATATGCAAGTGCGAGGAGTTCAAATAAAGCGGGACTTCTACCTGCTCTTTTTCGCTTATGTGGTTGCCCCATTACAATTGCTTTTTCTCATTTATTTAAGCCTTTATGAAGGATTAACCTGGCCTTATGGAATTGAATTGATTTTCTGGGGAGGATATTTGATCGCTCACTTTTTTATTCCCCATAATTTTAAAGTGGTCATCAATAAAGAAAGTTTGCTTAGTGAGATTTTTATAACCGCTAAACTAAGGCAGGCTAAGAAAATCAAAAAAGAAATTGAATCTCATTTGTAAGGGTTAGTAAAGCTGTTAAGATTCTAATATCTTTGTAGGGTGCGGTACTTTCTCACCTTAGCGTATAATGGAACCTCCTTTCATGGGTGGCAACGTCAACCCAATGCTAGCAGTGTGCAGCAGGCGCTAGAAGAAGCTTTGACGACCTTGTTGCGTAAACCTATGGTCATTACTGGAGCTGGACGAACAGATACCGGCGTGCATGCCAAAGAGATGATGGCTCATTTTGACGCTAATCTTTCTGTGGAAACAGAAGAAAACCTCCCGTATTTACTCAATCGTTTCTTAAAAGAAGAGATCGTTATCCATCGCTTAGATAAGGTAAAAGACGATGCGCATGCGCGATTTGACGCTAGCTCACGAACTTATGAATATCATTTAGGGTTTCAAAAGAACCCGTTCAAGCAGCAAATGCATTATTATTTTCATTTACCGTTATCGATTGCACGAATGAATGAAGCGGCAAAGATTTTATTGGAATATGAAGACTTTGAGGCTTTTGCCAAAACGCACTCAGATGTCAAAACCTTTTTGTGTGATATCACCAAGGCACATTGGGAAAGTACAGCAGATGGCGCTATATTTACCATCACTGCAAATCGTTTTTTGCGCAATATGGTTCGCGCTATCGTAGGGACATTATTAGACATTGGAACCGGTAAAATTGAAGTAGCAGATATGCACAAAATCATTCAAAGTAAAAATAGGGGAGAAGCCGGTTTTTCTGTTCCAGCAACAGGGCTATATCTCACAGAAATTCAATACCCCAAAAGTATTTATTTATAAATGAAAGAAGAAAAAGCAAGTTTATTTGACCGTGCATTATTCAGCAAAATAATGGCCTATTCTACGCCTTATAAAGGGTATTATTACATTGTAATGCTTTCGGCCATACTGTTGTCTGCTTTTTCTACCTTAACGCCCTATCTCTTAAAAGTGGCGGTGGATGATTATATTACCCCACGCCTGTATGAGGGTTTACTGATTTTTATTCTCTTTATGCTTGGGGCATTATTGCTAGAGGTATTCTTTCAATATGTCTTTGTCTATTATGCCAATTGGCTGGGACAAATGATTGTAAAAGATTTAAGGGCAAGTTTGTTTAAAAAGCTGCTCCACTTTAAAATGGCTTATTTTGACAGCTCGGCAGTGGGTAGACTAGTAACACGTTCTGTCAACGACATAGAGACCATTGCCAGTATTTTTAGTCAAGGGCTTTTTATGATTATTGCCGATTTTTTAAAGATGGGCTTGGTGGTCTTTGTGATGCTTTATATCAATTGGGAATTATCCTTAATTGTTTTTGGGGTACTCCCTGTGATTGTTTATGCTACCCGCGTTTTTCAAAAGTCAATGAAAAAGGCCTTTGAAGAGGTGCGAAAAGAAATTGCCAATTTGAACACCTTTGTACAAGAGCGCATTAGTGGAATGAAAATTGTCCAATTGTTTAGCCGAGAGTCTATTGAACAAAACGCCTTTGACGAGATCAATAACCGCCACAAAAATGCATGGCTTAAAACAGTTTGGTTTAACTCCATCTTTTTTCCGGTAGCAGAGATTTCTACTTCAGTTACCATTGGACTTTTGGTGTGGTATGGTGGGTTTAAAACCCTAGGTGGCTCAGCGATTTCATTGGGAACTTTGTTTTTGTTTATTCAATTGTCGCAAATGCTTTTCCGCCCTTTGCGGCAAATAGCCGATAAATTTAACACCCTGCAAATGGGCATGGTTGCTGCAGACCGGGTGTTCAAAATTCTTGCGACAGAAAGCGCAATAAACGATACAGGAACCCATCAAGTACAGCGCCTAGCAGGAAATATAGATATCGAGCAGTTGCGTTTTGCCTATTTACCCGGGGAGGAAGTGCTCAAAGGGATAGACCTTTCGGTGAAAGCGGGAGAAACCGTTGCCATAGTTGGCGCAACAGGAGCAGGGAAATCAACCTTGATTAACTTGATTACCCGTTTTTATGAATTTGATCAAGGAGACATTAAGATTGATGGGGAATCCATTCGAGCGTTTAAGCTCAGTAATTTAAGGGACCACGTCGCTCTTGTGATGCAGGATGTATTCTTGTTTGCCGATTCTATTTTAAATAACATTACTTTATTTGATGAAAACATTCAAAAAGATGACGTTATAAAAGCTGCCAAAGAAATTGGTGTTCACAAGTTTATCAAATCCTTGCCCGGTGGGTATGACTATAACGTGCAAGAGCGAGGCGTAATGTTGTCTTCTGGGCAACGCCAATTGATCGCCTTTTTACGTGCTTATATGGCTTCACCAACTATACTGGTTTTAGATGAAGCGACTTCGTCTATTGATTCTTTTTCAGAAGAACTCATTCAAAAAGCAACAGAGCGCATTACCAAAGACAAAACATCGATTGTTATCGCTCACCGCTTGGCGACAATTAAAAAAGCCGATCGAATTGTAGTAATGGATCAAGGCGAAATTGTCGAAATGGGAACGCATGAAAGTTTGCTTAAAAAAGAGAATGGCGCTTATCAAAAATTATATGAATTGCAATTTAGCCAAGTGCAAGTAGTCTAAAGACGAAGATCTTCTGAAAGGCTGCGTTTGAGTTTTTCTGCTGAGTCAAATCTTTGGAAGCTGCCGTTTTTAATGTAAATAATCTCTCCGCGTTCTTCAGAAATAACGATGACCAAAGCATCGGTTTTTTCAGAAATACCAAGGCCGGCCTTGTGTCTTAAACCAAAGCGACTAGGAATGCTGTTGGAATCGGAAACTGGGAGTACAATTCTTGTTGCCGTTATTTTGTTTCCTTTGATAATAATGGCACCGTCGTGTAAAGGGCTGTTTTTATAAAAAATGCTTTCCAAGATTTGAGCGCTTAGTTCAATTTGGGCTGTATCTCCTGTGCTTTTAACGAAATCAAGATTATTGCTTCTTTCAAGAACGATAATCGCGCCCGTTTTATCTTTTGCCATGTTTTCACACGCATTGGCAAAAAGACTGAGATCCAGTTCAACAATATGATCGTCTTCTTGATTTAAAAAGTTAAAATAGCGAAGGAAACTTTGTCTACTGGTGTAATTGGTTGAGCCCAAGAGCAGCAAAAACTTTCTGATTTCCTGTTGAAAAACTACGATAAGGGCAAAAAACCCAACGCTAATAAAATTCCCAAGGATATTACTTAAGACATTCATCTTTAGCGTTATGGTAAGTTGGTACATGAAGTAGATAATGACAATTCCCAGGAAAATATTAATGGCGACAGTTCCCTTGACTAATTTATAAAGGTAGAACAACAAAAAGGCGACCAGGATAATATCAAGGACATCGACAAAATTAAATTCAAGAAAACTAAAATTATTCAAAGGCTGGGCTTTTTGTAAAATTAGGAAAAATCTAACGGAGTTGTTCCAATAAGCGGATGCATTCTTTGGCCGCTTTTACATCGTGCACCCGAACGAGCTGCGCCTTTTTCAGCATAGCGATGGTGTGTAATACAGTTGTGCCGTTTAAGGCTTCATCTGGGGTGGTCCCTAAAACACGATAAATCATTGATTTCCGGGATACCCCAGCAAGCACGGGCAGGTCAAAAGCTTGGAAATGCTCAAACCGATGAAGTAAATGATAGTTGTGTTCGATGGTTTTTCCAAAACCAAATCCGGGATCAAGAATAACATCATTAATTCCAGCAGCATAGCAAGCCTTTATTTTTTCGGAAAAGAAATGCATGATTTCTTGATAAACATCGGTGTAGGAAGGCGCCGCTTGCATGGTCTTTGGTTTTCCTTGCATGTGCATAGCAATATAAGGCACCTTGTACTGGCCTACTGTTGCGAGCATATTGGCATCCATATTACCGGCAGAGATGTCATTGATCATGTGCGCACCTTCTTCTAAAGCGGCTTTAGCTACTTTGGCCCTAAAGGTATCAATTGAAAATAATGCTTGCGGGAATTCTTTGCGCAAGGCAAGCAGAACAGGTAAAAGGCGATTTAATTCTTCTTCTTCGCTTACTTCTTCTGCGCCTGGTCGCGAACTATATGCCCCAAGGTCAATAAAGTCTGCTCCATCGCTAAGCATATTTTCACATTGCTGAATTGCTGCAGTGGTGTTTTGGTGTTTTCCACCGTCATAAAAAGAATCTGGGGTAAGATTTAGAATGCCTAAAATCTTGGGAGAAGACAGTGCTACAAGCGTGCCATTACAGTTTAGGGTCATAAAGGTGTATTTCTATGGATAACTTTCGTTATCTGAATTTGATAGACTTAAATAATTGCCCGAAATTTACGAAAATTAAGGTCGAAATGATTCCCACGCTCACCCATTATCAACAAATTACGCAGCAATGCCGTGCTTTATTTATTAAAAAAATGACAGACTATGGAGTGGCCTGGCGAATTTTGCGTCTTCCTTCCCTTACAGACCAGATTTTTATTAAAGCACAGCGCATTAGAAGTATCCAAAGTTTAGCCGAGCAAAAGGTCGAAGAGGGGCAAGAAAGCGAATTTATTGGGATCATTAATTACTGCATTATGGCCTTGATTCAATTAGAGAAGGGCATTGCAGAGCAGCCTGATTTAACCGAACAACAAGCTACTGCACTTTATGATAAACATTTAAAGATCACCCAAGATTTGATGTTGGCCAAGAACCATGACTATGGAGAAGCTTGGCGAGAAATGCGCGTGAGTTCTTTAACAGATTTGATTTTGCAAAAATTATTACGGGTAAAACAAATTGAAGATAATCAAGGAAAAACCCTAGTGAGTGAAGGCATAGACGCCAATTACCAAGACATGATTAACTATGCCGTTTTTGCTTTAATACATTTGGATCAATAATTCAATGGTAAGATTGCTGTTAGAAAAAGGATTGAGTGGATTACTAACGCTTTTAGGGGTTACGGTAGTCGTGTTTTTTCTTTTTAATGTTTTGGGTGACCCAGCGCAAATGATGGTCGATCAAAATGCGTCGCAACAGCAAATTGAAAAAATACAACAGAAGTACGGTTTTGATTTACCCACCCACCAGCAATTTTTCTTTTTTCTGAATGATTTATCGCCCATTTCCTTTCACAGTACCCAGCAAAGCGATTTTTCCTTTTACAGTAAATCTAAATACGGAGGATATTTCATTCTTTTGGGCGATTTTATATTGGCCGTTAAAAAACCTTATTTGAGAACTTCCTATCAGCGACAAGGGAAGCGTGTTAGTACAATTATTGCCGAAACCTTACCCAATACTTTTGTTCTCGCGCTAAGTGCGATAAGCATAGCGGTCTTTCTCGGTTTAATTCTTGGCGTTTTAGCGGGCTATTTTAAAGGATCTTTTCTTGATGCTTCACTGCTTTTTTTAAGCACCTTGGGCATGAGTGTGCCTTCTTTTTTTAGTGCCATTTTATTCTCTTGGTTTTTTGGTCATTTGTTTGGCGATTTAACAGGATTAAACATGACGGGTAGTCTTTATGAAATGGACGACTTTGGCGAAGCCCAGCATCTACAAATAAAAAATCTTTTGCTTCCCGCAGTTGTGTTGGGGATTCGGCCAATTGCTGTAATTGTTCAATTGGTTCGTTCTGGAATTATTGATGTGCTGCAACAAGAATACATTAAAACCGCCTATGCCAAGGGTTTAAGTCCTTTTCAAGTGGTGTGTCGCCACGCCGTTAAAAACACCATGAATCCGGTAATTACAGCTGTTTCTGGCTGGTTTGCTTCCATGTTAGCTGGGGCAGTTTTCGTAGAATACATCTTTGGCTGGAGGGGTTTAGGCAAAGAAATTGTCAACGCACTGAATACACTAGATATTCCCGTTGTGATGGGAGCAGTTTTAGTTATAGCAAGTTTATTTGTGGTTATCAATTTAATGGTTGATTTCCTCTATATTTATATCGATCCAAAAGCAAAACCATTTTAAACAAAAAACATGAGAAAAAAGATAGTCGCCGGGAACTGGAAGATGAATAACAATAAAGCAGAAACAGATCAATTGATTGCTGCATTAAAGGCAAAAGGAAACTTTGCGGGAGTTGAGGTTAAAGTTGCCCCTACTTCAATCCATTTAGCACAAGCGATAGAAGCGTTAAGTGATTCTGCTATTGAAGTGATAGGACAAAACATGCACCAAGCCAATAGTGGCGCTTACACTGGAGAGATTTCTGCTTCTATGCTGCAAAGTATTGGGGTGAATTCAGTGATTTTAGGCCACTCAGAGCGCAGGGCTTATTTTAATGAAACAGATGAAGCTTTGGCCGAAAAAGTAAAGACAGCTGTAGAACACGATATGGAAGTTGTTTTTTGTTTTGGGGAAGAATTAGAAGATCGTCAGAGCGAAAAGCACTTTGAAGTAGTTGAAAATCAATTGCGTAAGGCCTTATTTTCTTTGCCAAATACAGCTTGGGAAAAAATTGTATTGGCTTATGAACCTGTTTGGGCCATTGGAACAGGAGAAACAGCATCTCCAGAACAAGCACAAGAAATGCACGCCTTTATTCGCAGTTTAGTCGCCCAAAATTATGATACTGTAATTGCAGAAAATGTTGCTATCTTGTATGGCGGAAGCGTTAAACCAGCGAATGCACAGGAAATCTTTTCAAAGACAGATGTCGACGGAGGACTTATTGGCGGAGCGGCACTTAGCGCAGATGATTTTTTTGCAATTGTTCAATCTATCTAAATGGCAGCAACCTACCTTCAACTTAATTTAACCATACAACCCCTAAAAGCTGGAAGAGAAGTAACCCTTGCGGTATTGAGCGAGTTGGGTTTTGAAAGTTTTGTTGAAACAGATTTAGGCCTAGAAGCCTATATTCAAGAGCAAGACTGGCAAGCAGACTTACTCGACCACCTTTATCCGTTGGCGGAAAATGGTTTTGACATTGTATGGAGCTTAACGGCTATTCCACCAGAAAACTGGAATGCAGTTTGGGAATCCGATTTTCAGCCCATTGTTATTGAAAATCAATGCGCCGTTCGAGCAGATTTTCACGCTCCCATTGATGTTCCCTATGAATTGGTCATTACCCCAAAGATGAGTTTTGGCACAGGGCATCATCAAACAACTTATATGATGTTGAATAATTTACTGCAACACCCTCCAAAAGGCCATACCCTTCTAGATATGGGTTGCGGAACAGGGGTTTTAGCCATTTTAGCAGAAAAGTTAGGCGCAGTTGATGTAGATGCTATTGATGTAGAACCTTGGTGCTTTGAAAACACCGCTGAAAATATCAAGACCAATGGTTGTAAAAATATCGTTGCAACCGAAGGGGACAGTAAATGCATTCCTACCAAAATATACGACACCATTTTAGCCAATATTAACATGAATGTATTGTTGCTGGATATTCCTTTGTTTTCTAAGCAACTCAAAGATAATGGTGCCTTATTTTTAAGTGGATTTTACACCCAGGATATTCCCGCAATAGAAGCCAAGGCAAATCAAAACGGCTTGCAATTGGTCGCTTTTCAAGAAAAAGACAACTGGGTTTCGGCTCACTTTTCTAAAACAAATGATTGATTCTCCAGAAGTAGCCTTTGAAGAAGAAGTAGAGACGCTAGTCGCTAATGAGCATCAAATTGTGTTGCACAATGACGATATCAATACCTTCGACCATGTTATTAATTGTTTGGTTCGTTATTGCGATCAAACCGCAGAACAAGCAGAGCAGTGTGCATATATAGTGCATTACAAAGGAAAATGCGTTGTCAAAACAGGGGCCTATGATGACTTAAAACCACGTTGTCTACATCTGCTAGAAGAAGGACTTTCGGCAGAATTGGTTTAATTTCTTTGGGGATGTTTGTCTAACTCTATGGCTTGACGTATTTTGCACCTATCGTTTAAATAACGACAATTGCTATGAAAAAAACATTAATCCTATTTTTGGGGCTTTTGGCTCCAGTACTTTACGCACAAAATGTTATGGAAAAAACACTACATCAATTTACAGTAGAAACTTTAGAAGGCGATCAATTCGACTTTTCTACCCTTAAAGGGAAAAAAATCATGGTGGTCAATACGGCTTCAAAATGCGGTTTAACCCCTCAATACAAAGATTTACAGGCTTTATATGAGCAATATGGTTCTGAAGGATTTGTAATCGTAGGTTTTCCAGCGAATAATTTCATGAAACAAGAACCGGGGTCTAACGAAGAAATTGCCGCATTTTGTGAGCGCAATTACGGCGTGTCTTTTCCCATGATGGCGAAAATTGATGTCAAAGGAAAAGAGATTCATCCGCTTTATGCTTTTTTAACTCAAAAGGAGAAGAATGGCGTTATGGATTCTAAGGTAACTTGGAACTTCCAAAAGTATTTAATCAATGAAGAAGGCGTCTTGGAAAAAGTTATTTCTCCAAGAACTTCTCCAGATGATCAAGAAATCATTTCCTGGATTACAAAATAAACAGATGAAAGGGAAGCAATTCGAGACCCACTGTGTTCATGAAGGACAGGTAGAAGACCCTATATACAAAGGGGCTATTTCACCCATTTATATGGCAACGGCCTATTCTTATGCTGAAACAGATCGTTACCCACGCTATTTTAATACCCCCAATCAAGTGGGGCTTGCCCAAAAAATCGCGGCACTAGAAGGGGCAGAAAAAGGCCTGATTTTTGGTTCTGGGATGGCGGCTATTTCTACTGCTTTACTCGCTTTTCTAAAGGCAGGTGATCATGTGGTGTTGCAAAATGATCTATACGGCGGTACAACAAATTTAGTCGTTGAGCATTTTAACAATTATGGGATCGCTTATTCTTTTGCCGAAGGCCTAGCCGTTGAAGATTTTGCTAAGGAAATTCAAACCAATACCAAGGTGATTTATATTGAAACCCCCAGCAACCCTTTGATGAAGCTTGTTGATCTAGCTGCGATCGCGCAACTGGCCAAACAACATCATTTGGTTTCAATGATTGATAGCACCTTTGCTTCCCCAGTAAACCAAAATCCCATTTCATTTGGAATTGATGTTGTTTTGCATTCAGCGACCAAATACTTGGGAGGCCATAGCGATATTCTTGCCGGCGCCGTTGCTTGTTCAGCAGTTCACATGGAAAAAATATTTGCCGTAGCAAAAAGCCTTGGCGGAAATCTAAGTGAATTGTCAATTTGGCTGCTGGAAAGAAGCATCAAAACCCTTTCAATACGGGTGCGTCAACAAAATGAAAATGCACTTGCATTGGCTATTTTTCTGTCAACCCACCCAGGAATTTCAAAGGTTTATTATCCTGGACTTGAAAGTCATCCCGACCATCAATTGGCCAAACAACAAATGCATGGTTTTACCGGCATGATGTCTTTTGAAATTAAAAAAGAATACAACCGAACGGCCTTTGAAAAGGCTTTGCAAATTATTCAGCCAGTTGTAAGTTTAGCAGGGGTAGAGAGCACCATTACTATTCCGGCCATCACGTCCCACAAGCTTTTGTCTCCAGAAGGAAGAGCAAAACAGGGAATTACAGATCAATTGGTGCGATTTTCTGTAGGAATAGAGCATGTAGCGGATTTAAAGAATGACTTGAATCAAGCCTTAGAAAAAGCAGCAAATGAAAGTTGATATCCTCGTTTTTGGCGCGCATCCAGACGATGTGGAATTAGGTTGTGGCGGAACTATAGCCAAAGCCATAGACCAAGGAAAAACAGTTGGTATAATCGATTTAACAAGGGGAGAGCTAGGCACGAGAGGTTCGGCCGAAATACGCGATGAAGAAGCAGCTAAAGCAGCCAAAATATTGTCGGTTACTTTCCGAAAAAACCTCGCTTTTCGCGATGGGTTTTTTGTTAATGATGAAGCCCATCAAATGGCCATTATACAAACGATTCGCCTTCATCAGCCCAAGCTAGTACTCTGCAATGCCATAGACGATAGACATATCGATCACGGCAAGGGGAGTAAGCTGGTGAGTGATGCCTGCTTTTTAGCTGGATTGAAAAAAATCACAACCGAAGACCCATCCGGGAAGAAGCAAGATGCATGGCGTCCTGCCCATGTGTATCATTATATTCAATGGAAAGAAATCGAACCGGATTTTGTGGTTGATATTTCTGCTCATCTCGAAACTAAAATGGAAGCAATCCACGCCTATGCAAGTCAGTTTTATGATGCTAAAAGTGATGCCCCTTCGACCCCAATAAGCAGTAAAAACTTCTTGGATAGTGTGCGTTATAGAGCACAAAACCTAGGGCGTCTCACTGGGGTTGCCGCTGCAGAAGGTTTTACGGTAGAAAGAGTTCCTTTGATCAATGATTTTGATCAATTGGCCTAGCGTAGTGTAAAGTACTGAAAATATGATTTATAGCAACAATCAGTAGATTCCCTTTTGGGATAGCGGAGTATAAAAGCTTTCTTTTTCTACTTTGTTTTAAAAAACATTTCTCAAGCTTTGAAAGGAAGGAAAAAATAGTTTAAATTTGCCGTCCAAACGGTGGTTGTAGCTCAGCTGGTTAGAGCGCCTGATTGTGGTTCAGGAGGTCGTCGGTTCGAAACCGATCTTCCACCCGTAGAAGGGAGTCGAAAGACTCCCTTTTTTTGTGCGCTCTCTTTCGTGTTTCTCACCCAAAAAGGTGTGTTTTTGGTTAATGAAATTAACAGACTCGAAGCTAAAAGGGGATTTATTTGTAGCTTTAAGCATAACGATAAATCAATTACAAAATGAAAAAACTTATCTTTCTATTCGGTTTAATCTCTTCAGTAGCATTTGGGCAAAACATTCAATACATAAACAGTGATGAACATAAAAGCGCTGGGATGCCATTTTCTCAAGCAACCGTGGTTAATGGTGTTATTTATTTATCAGGACAAATAGGCGAAGTTAATAATGTAGTCGTTGAAGGAGGAACTGGTGCTGAAACAAAACAGGCTTTGGAGAATCTCAAAAATGTTTTGGAAGATATGGGACATTCTATAGACGATATATTTAAATGTACCTGTATGTTATCTAGTATAAAGGATTGGCAAGAGATGTCAAAAGCATATATCGCTTTTTTTAATAGAGAAACGCTTCCTGCGAGAAGTGCATTTGCCGGGAGTGGTTTAGCATTAGGCGCAAAAGTTGAAATAGAATGCCTAGCTGTTTTTAATGAACCAAAATCAAGTAAATAGCCCATGGTTTTTATTTGAGATAAACGCTTCAAAGTTATCTCCTAAATATAGGATATCACAGAAACAAAACCCATGTAATTCTAGCACTGTCAAGATTGGTTATTAAATCGATACTGACAGATGACTTAAAATTTTTAATGATTTGATATTGAGGCATTCAACTTTAATCTGTATATTTAAGAGAACCATAAACCAAAAATTACTAAAAAATGTTTTGTTTTCTGATACGTTCAGTTAGCAATCTACAGATCAATATCTGGACATAAAACAGTATTACATTTTTTGCAAATAGTCTAACTTAAACCAAAACCGATAGTCAAAATGAAATTTTTAGAAAAATACTACCCCTTAATTTTAGCTTTTTTAAGTTTTCTGTATTCTGTTTTTTTATGGTTTACAGGAAACGAATTAGAAGGAATTTATGTTGGTCTTTGGCCAGTTACAATACTCGCTTTTGCGATTGCATTTAGACAACGAAGAAGTAAATAAAATAAATTATTATGCAAAATAAAGGAATGTTTATCATTGGAAGCATAATCTTTTTGATTTATGTTTTCTTTTATTTTAAAATTGTCTTAAGACAAAAATTCTTTCAGAAAAAAGATAGAGAGGTTTAGTTTGCGGGGATATTCCCTTTTTTAGATTAGGAATTTATCCTCTTCTTGGAATTAATCTTTTCTGATGATTTTCTCTTTAATGTCATTTTACATTTAAGATTTACCCATTTTAGTTTTGTAAAGATATAACCATAAACCAATTAAAATGAAAACAAAAAACATTATTACTGTTATTGGAGCACTAAACATTATTCAGGGTATTGCTTTCTATTTTGGAGCTGAAATATTTACCAAACAATCTTTTCCCAAAGACTTATTAGAAGGAGGTGGGTTGGCCGTTGGGGTCCAGATGCATTGGCCCTTATCTGTGGCTTTTATTGTTATAGGAATCATTGTTTTATCAACCAGAAGCTTAACGGAAAATGCGGCAAAGAAAGTATTAAATTACATTGGAGTCGCTTATTTTTTCTTTTTGATTAATGGCTTGTTACAGCATTTTACAACACCAACTATTGTGCCTATGCCTGCGCTTGGGTTAATCGCATTTATTGCCGTTTTATCTATTGTAATAGCCAATAAAAAAACAGCTAAAATCAATTAATTTGAGGTTTTTAGAAAAATATTATCCCATTATCCTCGCCTTTTTAAGTTTTCTGTATTCTATTTTTTTGTGGTTTACAGGAAATGAATTAGAAGGAATTTATGTCGGTGTCTGGCCGGTTACTATTCTTGCCTTTTCAATTGCAATTAGACAAAGGCGAAATCAATAAACTTTAATTTATGAGTAATCAACAAATGTTTTTAATTGGATCAATTGTATTTTTCACCTATTTATTTTTTTATACAAGAATTGTCGTCAGAGATTTTGGGAAAAATAATAGTAGCGAAAATAACTTTGTGGATTCAAATGATTTTGACGGTATTGGAAATCAAGGAAGAATTCCAAATAAAAGCCCAAAAAATAGAGCCATTTAACTTCTCGGGTCTGTACGATTTAAAAAAGGGATCAGTAAATTAAATACATTTACTCTTTTTTTTTCCTATTTCTTCTTTCTTCTATTCGCAATTTTATCCCCCTTGGTTTTGGGTTTGCTGTATTTTTTGGCGAGCTTAAATTTATAAGAGCCACCTAGGTTTACTTTCCTGTTTTTAGGTTTCTTTTCCTCCATGTTTTCTTTCAAAGTAATGCCGGCAATATAACCTTATCAATCAATATTTGATAGGTTGTGGCCGATTAGTTCAGTTAGACGGTTATCTAGCATAATCGTTTAGAAAAATTTCATCATGATCAAGGCTCTTAAAATGAATATTCTTTCCCTCCTGAGTGCTGCTTGGTGGATATAGGGAGTCACTTGTTTTATTTTACTCCATTCGATTCAGTACCCTATTGCGCACCCAATGAGAAGTACTACCATCATCTGAAATAGTTACTTTACCTTTATTTGAGGAGAAGTCTAAACTCAGGGAAAAAACTCTTTTGGCGGCATCTGGATATTGTTGAAAAGAAAAAGAATAGCGATTAGCACTGCTTAAAGCGCTCCATTGTCCAATTGCGCTATCGTTGTCATCAAAGTCAAGCCGCATTTCCCCATCAGCTGAAAAAGGTCCATATAATGCGGTTGTAAATACTTCCTTGGTCCAATACTTCTTCCCAACGCCCAATAAGTGCATCAGTAATTGTATTCGTTTCTTTGGGCATATTGTCTTTATCGCTACTACAAGCAATAAAGATCAAGCTTAACAGTAAAGCAAGTTTCTTTAGCATAGTGTTCTTTTGTTTAAGAAGGTAAGGAACTTGGCCAGATAATCGATCTTGAGCACTTCAAAGTTTTTTGGCACCGTAGATGACTATAGAACAGCGTTTATTTCTCAAAGACTTTCAGGAAATAGTAAATCCCTAAAAACGACAAACCAACGATTAAAAGGTTAGTTGCTCCTGTCCAAGACATTAACTTAAAGAGACAGCCAAAAATTCCAATTGAAATCCCTAAGTACTTGATTTTTTCCATCGATCAAATTTAGTCTTGCGTTTTGATAACGATTACTCCAGCGCGACCCGGCTGTCCATACTTGTTTGTATCAGACATACTATTCAGAATTTTTAGCGGCTTTAATTCGCGAGGTAAATTTGGCAAAAAACATTAAAGCGTTTCTGTATTGCTTAAAACAGTATCTTAGGAGTAGCTCAAAATTAGCGCAAAAATTAAATTAAACAGATGAAAAAACATATCGTGGTAGTATTGTTGTTACTTGGGCAACTTGGGTTGGCCCAAGAGCTTACTACTTATTATCTGATTAGACATGCAGAAAAAAACAGAAGCGACTCTTCTAATCGCGACCCGCATCTTAATGCTGTTGGGTTAGAAAGGGCAGAAAATTGGTCAAAAATATTGCAATCGGTTCCATTTGATGTTATTTATGCAACGCCATACCACAGAACCAAAGAAACTGCACAGCCTATTGCAGCGGCAAAAAATCTTCCAATTGAATTATACCATCCCGGCGATTTGCATACGCCTGCATTTACAACTAGAAATAAAGGGAAAATTATTTTAGTTGTTGGCCATAGCAATACAACAGCTGCGCTGGCAAATAAGCTATTGGGAAAAGAGCGATATCCGCAAATAGACGATCGAACAAATGGTAACCTTTATATTCTTCAGGTCAGCCCAATAGGGGTAAGCTGCCAATTGCTTTCCATTGAATAGTTCCCTAATCTAGTTTTAACAACATCAAAACAAGCATGAAAAAATTCATTCAAAGAAGTCGCGTTTATTTGCCTTTTATCCTCTGCTTTATTCTCTTGTCTTATCAGCAAGATTGGAGGCTTTTTTTAGGGTGGAATACAACAGCACAATTATTGATTTTCTTCAGTTGTGCTTGCCTTCCGGCCTATTTAACCCAAAGAATGTCCTATGTAGATATTGCTTGGCCCTGGGGGCTAGTTGCCATTGGATTGCTGGTTTTAATTTTGGGGGAAGGGTACTGGCTTAGAAAAAGTATAATTGCTGGGATGTACTTGTTTTCTGGCTTAAGAATGGGCATTGGCGCTTTGGTGTTATGGAAGAAAGGGCATTTAGCGACAGAATTGCCGCGTTATAAGTTTCAGCGCAAACGATGGGCCAAGATGGGTTTTTCCAATGAAGCCTTTTCCATTCAATTTGAGATTTTGATTCAGGCGTTTGCCAACATGAGTTTTTTAGCCTTACCGGCCTTATTTCATTTTAACAATACAGCAAGCCGTTTTAGCGCGCTAGAAATCATTGGTTTTGTGTTGTACCTTCTTTTCGTTTCTTTAGAACATATAGCTGATCTGCAAAAGCAAAAGTTTCTTCGTCAGGCACGTCTTCAACATAAAAAACGACCGGTTTGCAGGCTTGGTTTATGGCAATACAGTCGTCATCCGAATTACTTTTCTGAATGGATGGTTTGGAATGCGATGCTCTTAACTACTGTGCCTGTTTTATTAGTGGAATACAGTTCTTTAAAACCCTCTTTTTGGCTTTTATTGGGTTTTGCCCTCCTGTATACCTCAAAGTTGATGTATGATACTTTAGTTTATTATACAGGGGTTATTCCCAGCGAGTATTATTCGCTTCAAAAGCGACCAGATTATAGGGAATACCAACAAAAAACTGCCATGTTTTTCCCTTCCTTCCCCAAAAAATAATGCACAGGATAGTGATTTAAGTAGTAAAGTGGGACAAAAAGCCTTGCAAATACAGGGGATTTAACACTTTGTTTTGTGATTAGAAGGAAATGCCAAAGCCAAAATTACCGACTAAAAGGCCATTGGTTCCTAGTCCCGGAATCGTAGGTACATCAAAACTTTCTATATCGGTTTGACTTCCGCCAATTTCTTTAAGTGTTACTTGAATTTCTTCTGGTACATCAGCAGTAATACCATACCCGACTTCAAAGCGAAAATAAATTCTTCCTCCTGTTTTTATGCCAAATTTCAAGTTAGTTGATTTAATGTCTAAACTTGTATTTCCTTTTCCTCGACCTCCATCATCAAGATCTTCAAAAAAGGTCAAGTCAGTTGATAAATTACCAAAACCAATTCCAGCGTAGGCGCCTTTACCTTTGTTGCCAAAATAAATATTGGTTCCAAATTCGGTGTAATTTAAGCCAATTTCTGTTTCTCCATCCTGAACATTAAATCCACTAAAGTCAATAAAAGGAGCAATGCGATTGTCTAGCAGGGGAGTGACGCCTTCTAGTGATAGACCAGCAATATTAGGAACCCCAATTTTTATTCCCACAGCTATCCGTTTAACCCTTGGTGCAAGGCTATCGATCGATTCTGTTTCTAGTTCAAGGTCTTGCGCTGAAAGTGTTGTGGCAAATACAACGGTAAATAATAGTAATAATTTCTTCATGGTAAATGTTGATTAGATAAATTATTTTCCTGCCTTGTCAACCACAATGCGGTTTTCGCGGTTGGCTAATTCCCAAGCAGTATAAAAAACGAGCTGTGCGCGTTGTGCGAGAAGATCATATTCGATTTTCTCAACAGTATCTGTAGGCTTGTGATAATCAGCGTGAGTACCGTTAAAATAAAAGATAACCGGGATATTGTTTTTGGCGAAGTTATAATGGTCACTTCTAAAGTAAAAACGATTGGGATCGTCCTCAGCATTATAGGTGTAGTCCAAATCCATTTTAAGGGTGGCTTCATTGGCCGCTTCAGAGATTTGGTGTAATTCTGTGCTTAAACGATCAGTGCCAATAAGGTAAACATAATTGCGGGTTTCGCTTTCTCGTTTAGGGTCGGTGCGGCCCACCATATCAATGTTAAGGTTGGCAACTGTGTTGGCCAAAGGATAAAGCGGATTATCGGTGTAATAGCGAGAACCTAATAATCCTTTTTCTTCTCCAGAAACATGCAAGAAAACAACAGAACGCGCAGGCCCTTTTCCTGCTGCGACAGCAGCTTGAAAAGCTTCAGCGATTTCCAATAAGGCAACAGTTCCAGAGCCATCATCATCTGCGCCATTGTAGATTTGCCCATTTTTAATGCCCTCGTGGTCAAGGTGAGAAGAGATAACAATGTACTCATCGGGTTTTGTACTTCCTTCAATAATCGCAACAACATTTTCAGTAGCAACGGCTTGTCCCTTAATGGTCAATTCCATGGTTTGGAAATAGTCTTCCGTTCCCTTGGCCGCTTTAATGCCTCTTTTCTGGTAAAATTCCCGTAAAAAGGTAACGGCTCTTTTTTGCCCTAGGGTACCGGTTTCTCTGCCTTGAAAATAATCAGAGGCATAAACATAAAGTAATTCTTTTAAATCTTGTTCTTCAATGCTTTCAGCAAATGGTAAAGCCTTTTCTATTTGGGCAAAACCTAGTTGGCTTGCAATAAGGCAAAGGCAAAGGGTAATTTTTCTCATGTGTTAAATTAAATTAAAACGGGGGTGTTTAACTGTGTTAGGATACCGTCCCATAGTTTTTTGCGCATTTCTAGGGCTGTTTTAGCCGCTGCAATGGCTTCAGTTATTTTTGTTGAATCGCCTTGACAGAGTTCTTCAATCATTTGAAGCGCCATTGGCCCGTGCTCGTCTCCATCAACTTCGATGTGGCGATCAAGATAGTAAATAAGGTGCTGAAGTGGAACGCCTTCTTTGCGTAGATTTTTCACCATAGCGATGAACATGTCTGGAATTAAATCCTCTCGGCCAAAAGTGAAAACAGCTGCAATAACATGGGTTTTATTGGTCGCGATGGTCGAAAAAGTAAAAGATAAAAAGTCTTTTACATAAGGTGTTAAGTCACTGCTTTCAATAAGACTTTCAATTTCTTCCCCTTCAGATAGAGCGGCAAGCAATTGCTTTATAGCGGTTGTGTTGGCCCCTGCTTCTTCCATGGCTTGCAAGTACATCTCAAAGTGACTCATGATTTCCCCGTCTTTGTTTAAGTCGGTTTCTTCTCCCCAAACAATCTCGTTGATTAATCTGCCTGCTATGGGGTATTTTGAAGGAACCCACGGGAGTTGGGTGGTCGTCAAATCAATTTGTAGTTTTTTCACCAAAGACATAAAATCCCAGACGGCAAAAACATGTTGCTCCATGAAAACTTGAATGGCTTCAATGGTTTGAATTTTTGTGTAAAGCGGGTGATCGGTTAGGGCTGCTCTATAAGGAGCAAGTTCTTTTTCAAAATCGTGCATATTCTTCTTCATTACTGATTGCAAATATAATGGGAAACGGGAGATACAAAAAATAATTCTTTTATATTCACTGCTTTATGGAACAGTTAAGCTCTTTTCTAGTCGCCAGTGTTTTATTGACGCTTTCTCCTGGACCAGATTTGCTGATGGTTATAGCCAAAAGCCTTGCGAAAGGAAGTCGTTCAGGACTCCTTTTTACGGCAGGGTTAATCACTGGCTTATGCCTCCACACGGCGTTATTGATTCTTGGCTGGGCACAATTTATTGGTGAACGCCCTGGGGTAGTGTTGGGGATTAAAATGCTTGGCTGTGCCTATTTTGTTTATTTGGGCCTGTTGTCTATTTACAAACATTTTAAAGAAAGAAAAGAAATTGCTTTTGAGGTCAATGCCAATAAGAGTGATTTTAAGGAAGGGCTCTACATGAACCTTTTAAACCCAAAGGTGAGTCTTTTCTTTTGGCTGTTTTTCCCAGGATTTTTGTTTTCAGAAGCGTGGAGTATAGCGCAACAATACGCCCTTTTAGGAGGCTTGTTTTTACTTCAGGCTGGGGTTATATTTACTTTTGTTATTCTATTTTCTATCCAATTCAAGCATTTTTTTAGCCGTTTTCGTTTGGATTTAATCAGTGGTTTAATTTGGATTATTTTAGGGATCTATTTGGTAGTCACTTAAAGCGTGTATCTTTACTTATGCAACAAATCGAAATTATCGAATGTCCTAGAGATGCGATGCAGGGAATCAAACAATGGATTCCTACAGCACAGAAAATTCGGTATGCACAAACTTTATTAAAAGTAGGTTTCGATGTTTTAGATATAGGGAGTTTTGTTTCTCCAAAAGCCATCCCACAAATGCAAGATACCGCTGAAGTTTTAGGTGGTTTAGACCGCAGTGAAAGCAAAACAAAACTATTGACCATAGTCGCCAATAAACGCGGAGTCCTAGCCGCTTGTGAACAAGCAGAAGTTAACTGTTTGGGCTATCCCTTTTCTATTTCAGAAAATTTTCAAATGCGGAACACCCATAAAACCATTGCAGACTCCGTTATTTTACTCGAAGATATCATAAACCACTGCGCCCAAAAAAACAAGGAATTGGTTGTATATCTCTCCATGGGTTTTGGGAATCCTTACGGCGATCCTTGGTCACCAGAAATCGTTGCTCAGTGGATGAATACCCTTGCGGAAAAAGGGGTCAAAGTCATTTCTTTATCCGATACTGTTGGGGCAGCTTCTATAGAAGTTATTGAAGAATTATTCTCAGTCGTTATACCTGAGTTTCCCAGCCTTAAGATTGGTGCTCATTTACATGTTAAAACAGCAAATGCCTTACAAAAAATTGATCGCGCTTACAGAAGCGGGTGCCGGCGTTTTGATGGAGCGATTAAAGGATATGGTGGCTGTCCTATGGCCAAAGATGAATTATTGGGGAATATGCCTACAGAAAAATTATTGACTTATTGTAGCACCCATAAAATTCCACATGGTCTCAATCCCTTGCATTTCGAAGTCGCCTATAATCAGGCACTTCAAACTTTTCCCAAAACGATGTCGTCCCGTTAAAACGATCTTCTTTTTTTATCCCAATAAGAATATAGCAATTCATGATTGTTGAATGCTTGAAATGTTGTAAATTTGGTCGCAACTAATTCTTAAGTAGTTGCTATGCGTAATTCCAATAAATTTGTTGAACAAGGGCTAACATACGATGACGTATTATTAGTACCTGCCTATTCTGAAACCCTTCCTAGAGAAGTAAATATCACCACCCAATTTTCTCGAAATATTTCGTTGAATATTCCCATTGTTTCTGCTGCAATGGATACCGTAACAGAAAGTCAAATGGCCATTGCCATGGCACGCGAGGGTGGCATAGGAGTTTTGCATAAAAACATGACCATAGCAGCACAGGCAGACAAGGTTAGGATGGTAAAAAGAGCAGAATCTGGAATGATTTTAGATCCTGTTACTTTAACCAAAGATGCTAATGTTGGCGATGCTCAAAAAAACATGGCTACTTATAAAATTGGGGGTATTCCAATTATAGATGCAGAAGGTAAACTGAAAGGGATAGTCACCAACCGCGATTTGCGTTTTGAAAAAAATCTAGCGCGCCCAATTGCTGAAGTGATGACAGCTGAAAACTTGATTACAGTAAAAGAGGGAACATCACTAGCAGAAGCAGAAGACATTTTACAAGCCCATAAAATTGAAAAACTACCCGTAGTTGATGCCGAGAATACATTGGTTGGTTTAATTACCTTTAGAGATATTACAAAACACACCACAAAACCAATTGCCAATAAAGATTCTTTTGGACGCCTGCGTGTTGCTGCGGCTGTAGGAGTGACTGGAGATGTAATTGAAAGAACGGCAGCCTTAGTAAAGTCTGGGGTTGACGCCATTGTTATTGATACAGCTCATGGCCATACCAAAGGCGTAGTTGCCGTATTAAAAGAAATAAAAACAAAGTTTCCTTCCTTAGATGTAGTGGTGGGGAATATAGCGACAGCAGCAGCAGCCAAATATTTAGTTGAAAATGGCGCTGACGCTGTTAAAGTTGGGATAGGGCCAGGCTCTATTTGTACCACTAGAATTATAGCAGGAGTGGGGTATCCTCAACTTTCTGCCGTCCTTGCTGTAGCTGATGCAATTAAAGGAAGTGGTGTGCCTGTTATCGCAGATGGAGGGATTCGTTACACAGGAGATATCCCAAAAGCAATTGCTGCTGGAGCAGACTGTGTTATGTTGGGCTCTTTGCTTGCAGGGACAAAAGAATCTCCAGGAGAAACCATTATTTACGAAGGAAGAAAGTTTAAGTCCTATCGCGGAATGGGGTCAGTAGAAGCCATGAAAAAAGGAAGTAAAGACCGCTATTTTCAAGATGTTGAAGACGATATTAAAAAATTAGTCCCCGAAGGGATTGTAGGACGCGTACCGTATAAAGGAGAGCTATATGAAAGCATTCATCAATTTATTGGGGGAATAAGAGCCGGAATGGGGTATTGTGGTACTACTTCAATTCAAGCGCTCAAAGAGAATGGTCAATTTGTTCAAATAACTGCTGCTGGAATTAGAGAAAGTCATCCGCACAATATTCAAATTACCAAAGAGGCACCAAATTATAGTCGCTAAATATCGTTTTGAGATGAGGCTTAACGCGTCACTAATTTGTAGGTTTTAATTTCGCCAGAAATTTCTACCCGAATAATAAACATGGTTTTTGAATCAAGCGCTATGTTGCGTTGAAAGTCAACTAAATTCACATTGTAGAAAGCGGCAATTTCATTCCCGATAATACTGTAAATTGTGATGTTGCCAATTCCTGTTAAGCCTTTGATATTGAGCTGGCCATTTTTGTAAATAAGGTTGACGATGGCGGTATCTGGATTAAGGGGAATTGAAGTAGATGAAGTCGTCTCAATTACATTTCCGTGACTTGCTAAGGGCGCAAATAGGAAAAAAAGTGAAGTTAAAAATTGGAACGAACGTTTCATCTTCAAATATATGCTTGCAATTTAGAACAATAATTGTTGATAAAAAAATTTTTATTAACAATTATATTACTGATTAATAGTGTTTTACATCTTTTATTAAAAGTGTCACTCTCATTTATGTTAATAAGACACAATATTATTTGTTTTTTTCGTTGGGAAAGAACAAGACTATTTGTCATTTTTGATTTAATAATAAAACAAAAACTATGCCTCGTTTACTATTTGCCTTTGTACTAACAGCTCTTTTTATCTGTTGTGATCACTTGCCCAGTGTGGATCAAGATCGTGTAATTGCGCGTGCAGGTTCGCATTATTTATATGAATCTCAGTTAGCGGCCCTTTTATTGCCGCAATTATCGCAAGAAGACAGTACGCTTTTATCCCAAAGCATTATCAATACCTGGGCAAAAAAACATTTGTTGTATGACCAAGCGGTAATTAACTTAGAAGAGGAGACCCAAAACAAATTGGCGGAATTAGTGGCTGAATATCAATTGGACCTTTGGGCCAGATCGTATAAAGAGTCTGTTGTGAAATCAATGATTGACACTGTTGTTTCTCCAGCGGTTATGCAGGACTATTACCAAAAAAACAAAAGCAACTTTGCTTTAAAAGAAGCTGTCGTTCAAATGCGTTATATCGTTTTGCCCAAAGACAATATTGATTTATCCCTGATACAAGAACATTTCCAATTAAATGGACCAGAAGACAAACATTTCTTGGATTCTTTGTCTTATCAATACAATCGTTATGAAATAAAAGACAGTGTTTGGCTGACAAAAAGAGATTTTCTAAAAAACCTACCCGTTCTTCCTGTTGAACAGTTTAATAATTATTTAAAAAAATCACAATTTTTCTTCTTTGAAGATGCAATCGAGGTATATTTGCTGCACGTTAGCGACTATCGTTTATCAAACGAAAACGCACCTTTTTCCATGGTTAAAAATACCATTCGAAAAATCGTGTTCAACCGCAACAAATTAGATTATATAAAAGAATTTGACCAAGAAATTTTACAAGATGCAATACAGACCAATAAATTTGAAATCTATCCCTAATTTATTTTTCCTTTTGACTTTAAGTTTTGCCTTTGCCCAAGCGCAGCCTCAGCAGCAGGAAAGGGTTAAATTAGATGGCGTAGTCTCGGTAGTAGGAGATTATGTAATTTTAGATTCAGATATCGATAAGACAATTGCAGACATGGAGTCCCAAGGGATTCCGACCAAAGGAGTGACCCGCTGCGAACTTTTAGGGAAATTAATGGAAGACAAGTTATATGCCCACCATGCTACCCAAGATAGTCTTGAGATTAGTGATGCCGAGGTATATTCTTATGTCGATCAAAGTATCGAGTACTTTACAGAGCAATTGGGGAGCCTTGAAAAGGTGTTAGCATTTTATAACAAAACAGACGAGCTGTCTTTCCGAGATGAGTTATTTCAGATCAATAAGGTGCAAAAGCTCTCTCAAATGATGCAATCTAATATTGTGGAAAGTCTTGAAGTTACCCCAGAAGAAGTAAGAGAATTTTATGCAGCCATCCCAAAAGAAGATCTCCCTGTTTTTGGTACAGAAGTAGAAATCGCGCAAATTGTGGTAGAACCACAGGTTTCTGAAGAAGAAAAGAAGCGCATTATTGATCAACTCAATGGCTTTAAAAATGATGTAGAAGAGAAAGGATTGAGCTTTGCTTCTAAGGCGATTTTATATTCGCAAGATCCCGGTTCGCGCGCTAGTGGTGGAAAATACACCTTGCAAAGAAAGCGCCCACGTATGGTAAAAGAATTTCGCGATGTCGCCTTTAGTATGCAAGAAGGAGAAGTATCTAGCCCTTTTAAAACCGAATTTGGTTGGCATATTTTAACCGTTGATAAAATTAGAGGACAGCAAGTAGACATTAGACACATTTTGTTGACCCCTAATACCGATGCAGCCAAGCTTTCTGAAGCCAAAAAAGTATTGGACACCATTCGCAAAAGACTCCTTGATAAGGAAATTGAATTTGCCAATGCCGCCTTTAATTTTTCTTCTGAAAAAGAAACCAAAAACAATGGGGGGAAATTAGTTAATCCGGTTACGGGAGATTCTCGTTTTGAATTGACTAAAATGGATCCGCAATTGTACAGTCAAATCAAGAATTTAAAAGAAGGGGAAATTTCACTTCCTTTACTAGAAGCAGACCGCTCTGGGTCTCAGAAATACAAGATCCTTAAAATCGTTAAGCGCTATGAAGAGCACCAAGCAGATTATTCAAAGGATTATAGTAAGATCAAAGAATTGGCTTTAAAAGACAAGCAATTAAGAACCATTCAAAAGTGGATGAAGGAAAAAATAGAAGACACCTATGTTAGTGTAAACAAGTCTTTTAGACCGTGTGACTTCAACAATAATTGGTTAAAGCAATAATCAAGTAAAATATTTACGCGGAACCCAAAGCATACCAAAACATTCCCCCTTTTCTTTGTGAATGTTTTTGTGGTGTATTTTATGCGCTCTTCTTAAACCTTTTGCGTATTTATTATTCGTCTTTCTGAAGATCTTAAAGCGTTGATGAATAAAAATATCATGCACCAAGAAATAGGTCATTCCATAGGTAAAGATGCCTAAAGCGATGGGTAAACCAGGCCAAAAACCAAATTCTCCCCACAAAACAACAAAGCCTGCACTAAGCAGGGCATAAACAACAAAGAATAAGTCGTTCATCTCAAACCATGAATTGTGTTCTTTTTTATGGTGGTCTTTGTGCCAAGACCATAAAAAGCCATGCATGATGTATTTATGGGAAAACCATGCGACAAATTCCATAAAGATAAAGGTAGAGACATAGACCATGCCCCAAACTAAATTAAGCGTCATTGGCTACAATAGGTTAAATCGATATTTGACATAGGAGCGTGCTAGTACGCCCATTTTTTCATAATTAGGAACACGAATACGCGCTTGCGTGATACTAGTAGAAGGGGTTTTGCGCAGCTTTTGTAATAATCGCGCATAGTATTTATAGGCAGTATATACCCCAAAGCGCGCATTGTTGGGCAGCTGAAAAATGCCTTCCAGTCCCTTGGCAAAGTCAGCTTCTATTTCGGCCACTATTTTCATTTTATCTTCTTCTGTGAAATTAACAAGATTGACATCTGGAAAATAAGAGCGACTTAAGCCTTCAAAATCGTCTTTTAAATCCCTTAAGAAGTTTACTTTTTGAAAAGCCGATCCCAAGGACATGGCTGAACTTTTTAAGCGTTGGTATTCATTTTCATCGCCATTGACAAAAACCTTAAGGCACATCAAACCAACAACATCTGCCGATCCATAGATGTAAGCTTTATAGTCTTCGTTTGTCAAATAGGTTGACTTGTGTAAATCCCATCGCATAGAACGCATAAAAGCATTCACCAATTCACGGTCAATCGCATAGCGATGAAAGGTGTTTTGAAATGAATTTAAAATTGGATTAAGACTGATTTTTTCTTTTAAGGCGTGTTCTAGGTCGCTTTCAAAACGAACGAATAATTCTTCTTTTGGAAAGTCGTGAAAACTGTCAACAATTTCGTCTGCAAAACGCACAAAACCGTAAATGTTGTAAATGTCTTGTCTTATGGAAGGATCCAGCATTTTAGTTGCCAATGAAAAAGAGGTACTGTAGGACTGTGTCACCTCTTTACTACATTGATAAGAAACATCATCAAATAACTTTTTCATAGTATAGTAATTGTAGTGAACCAAACGATTTTGTTTAGTCTTGCAATTAATTTTTTAATAAATATACGAAAAAGTTAAACAAAAACAGTGGTATTGAGTTGTTCCTCAATGAAGAGCTCAATCTTGTTGTAAACATTTATGCCCGCTGGAACAGCAGAAGTGTCTACATGGGTGACTTGTGGTCCGAAAATCGACAATTGATTGTCATAATCAACGATTAATTCACGGTGGAATTCCTGTAAATAATCATTGATTTCATCTTTGTTAGGTTCTACCGTTACATAGGTAACAAAATGTAAACCGGTATTATAGCTCATCAGGGTTTTCAAACTATCCGTAGGGATGGATTGTCCGAGTGAAATAGTCTTATGCCCTTTACTGAGAATGAAGTAATTTAAAAATAAGATACTTAATTCATGAATTTCATTTGCCGGTAAGTACAACACAAAAGTAGGGTTGTTTTTTACCGGAGCGTTAGAACGCTGAATGATTTCCGTTTGAATATGAATTTTTTGCTTCACTAAATTTGTGATGAAATGTTCATGCGAAGCAGAGATTGCATTGGTTTGCCAGAGAATACCCAATTCGTTCATCAAAGGAATAAAGATATTCAAATAGATAAAAGAAAAATTGTTTTTTGTGAGCAATTCATCAAATGTAGCATCAAACAATACGGTGTCGAAATTCACCATAGATAATTTAAAAGCATTGATGGAAATTTGCTCAGAATTTGATTTTAGGGCAATATCACGCACTAGAATTGGAATTTCTTCTTCTTCCAAATTGGCTATTTTGGAAATTTTAAAACCGTGATTGTAGAGGAGGGTGATGTTTAATAGCTTTCTAAGGCTAGTAAGGGAATAACGACGAATATTGGTGTCGGTTCGTTCGGGGGAGAGGAGATTGTATCGTTTCTCCCAGATCCTAATTGTGTGTGCTTTAATTCCTGAAATATTTTCCAGGTTTTTGATACTAAAGCTGTCTTTTATCCTTTTCATTTGTCTATTTTTCTTTAAGAAAGCTTAAACGAAAGTACAAAAAAAAATGGAATAAAGCGTAGTGCGCACGAGAAGAGTCGAACTTCCACGGGATTTAACTCCCACTAGGCCCTCAACCTAGCGCGTCTACCAATTCCGCCACGTGCGCTTGATTGGAGTAGTGACTTGGCTGGGGCTCGAACCCAGGACCCTCTCCTTAAAAGGGAGATGCTCTACCAACTGAGCTACCAAGTCCAAAAAAAAGTGACTTGGCTGGGGCTCGAACCCAGGACCCTCTCCTTAAAAGGGAGAT
>CBFHVC010000010.1:0-58046 GCA_965659515.1 Candidatus Arcticimaribacter sp.
AGTTGATACTGTCCAATTATAGGTCCATATCGCGGCAGAGCTAGTTGCGCTCATAGCAATATTTGCTGCTTGATCTCCTGTGATATTAATGGTAGGCGTGGCTTGCATGGCCTCAGAGAAGGTAGCGGTTATGGTAATACTGTCTCCATTGCTAACAGAAGTGGTTGGAGTGGCGTTGTGGGAAAGGACCACAGTAGGAGAAACCGTATCGATTACTCCGGTGTAGAGTTGGGCAACTTCTGTTTGTGATAGAACTCTATTCCACAAACCTAAATCATCTAGACTTCCTTTAAACCCATCTGTAGTTCCAGATCGTTCTAATCCTATTGAGATGCCTGCACCTGTGCAATAATCAATCGTTCCTTGAACAACATCTTCATTAACAAGAGCACCATTTATATATATTTTTTGGTTCCCACTACTTGAGTAGGTAATTACTAGGTGAGACCAAGTATTCAATAATGGTGAAGGTGAAGTTAAATTAAACTTATTCCAACCTACCCCTGGTGAACAAGAACTATCTTTATATCCACCCTGAATAGACCCATTACCATTTATACTCCCATCAAGAGCAAACCAAAAAGTTTCATTATTAACGGATGAAAAATCACCTTTTTTGAGGAATGTATTCCAAGGCGATGAAATACCATTTGTTGAATTAAAAGAAGTAGGATTTACCCAGATTGAGACGGTTAGTTCGTCAGATTCCAAAGAATTATCGCCATTCACCAATAAATAATCACCTCCATCAAATGTATAGGCGTTATTTGAAAGGTTACTTCTGTCGGAACTTAAAAGAGGCCCAAAAACAGAAGCATCATTATGATTAACACTCTCATCATTGGCATTTCCATTAAATGGATACCAAGCAATTAGTCCATTGGTCGGCAAATAATCAGGTACTACAGCAATATTGAAGGTCAAACTATCTGTTCCGCTATAAGCATTCCCCGCCAAATCAGTCCCAGAAACGGTTACACTCACTTCTGTAGAAACGGTGGATGATACGGTCCAATTATAGGTCCATATTGCCGCTGAACTTGTTGCGCTCATTGCTGTATTGTTGACCAAATCAGGATAACCATAGCACTCAAAACAGCCAGTAATTCTAATGGTCGGCGTGGCTTGCATAGCTTCAGAGAAGGTGGCGGTAATGGTAACACTGGCTCCATTGCTAACAGAAGTGGTTGGGGTGGCATTGTGGGAGAGGACCAGAGTTGGAGTTGTAGTGTCGTTTGCGATACAAGTTCCCCATACAGGAAGATGCTCACTTGTTAAGGCCGCATTTGTAGAAAAATTAGTGGGTGCAGAAGAAATGTTTGATACACACCAGCCAGAAAGATCTTGGTTAAAAGCGGTTGCACCATTGAAAGCCTGATAGAAGGTGGTTACATTACTCACATCCCAGCCTGAAATATCTTGATTAAAACTGGAAGCGCCATTGAAGATTTCATAAAAATCGTTAGCCGAAGAAGTGTCCCAAGTGGAAATATCTTGATTAAAAGAACTCGCATCATCAAATAACCTACGGGTATGGATAACATTAGTAACATCCCACCCTGAGATATCTTGATTGAAAGAGGATGCTCCAGAGAAAATAGCGTTCATCCGGGTTACATTAGAGACATCCCAACTTCCTATCGTAGTAGATGAAACCCCTGAAGCAAGCCCCGAATTAAAAGCACTCGCCCCTAAAAACATATCCTCCATGGTGGTTGCACTTGAAACATCCCAAGCAGAAAGATCTTGATTAAAGGAGTTGGCAAATCTAAATATCCCACTAAAGGAAATAACGGCGGAAGTATCCCAATCACCAATGGGTTGATTGAAGGAATCTGCTTCTAAAAATAGGCGATGCGTCGTGGTTACATTTGAGGTGTCCCAACTGCCAATGGCCTGATTAAAGGAGGTATTGTTCTCGAACAGACTTGATAGGTCTGTAACCTGCGATATACACACACAAGTCACATCTTCGTCATTCGCTACTTTAGCACGAAGGGTCGTTTCGTCCACTACGGTATAGACCTTACTATCAATGGTTGCTGTCGCATTTAGGCTTGCTGTAGGACATTTTATTGTTATGCCATTTGAGTCAAGATAAATTTGACCATAATTGTTTATAACAGTGAGTCCGTTATCCAAATTGTCAGAGGTTCCGTCATATCCGTTTTCATCATAAAAATTACTGTCACTAATGTTGTATGTATCTGAAGGCACATAATCAGGATTTAAATTTATACTGGCTTCGTAAAAACCATCATACTTGTTGCCACTTACCAAAACCCAATCAGTAAATTGATTATATCCAGACACAATACCTGGATTCCCTCCTGTTATATATGGATTATTTAATCGTGTTAAATCTACACCTGTGGTGTCTCTGACTCTGATTGATGCTGTGATTGTAGCAGCTCCCGTTGAAATATCAACTGTTGTCGGTGAAATTGAAAATGAACTAACTACGGGTGGATCAAAATCCTGACCGTAAAGCGTACTATTGCATAAAAAAATCCCAAAGAGCAATAAAGCGAACGCTTGGCGTAAGTGTGAAGTCAACCCCATAAAAATAGTAATACAATTAAAATTAAAAAACTTGAAATATCACTCTTACTTTTTCGTATCCTCCTAAGCTTTCAAAAACACAGCACCCTAACCATAGATTTTATGGTTTAAGATGCTTAGGATTGAAAGCAATAGAAGGAAACAAATAACAATGAAATCGCGTTTATTCAATTCAATACATTTAAACACTTAAAAATAGTTGTAAATAAGCGATAAATAGAGGAATAGTCGCATTATTACAATATATCTTATATATATCCTATATTTTTTTACCTTTACTGCATGCTATATTTATTGTTGTTTATTAACCTGTTTAAGCCCCCTCAATTAACGTCAAATCAATATGTTGCGATTGCAACAGAAGAAGGTTTCTCCCTTTTAGATAACGACAGTATTTACCGCTGGAACCCCTCCGCTGGATGGACTGCCGCAAAGCTAATTACAAAAGACTTTGAGGCAAAAGACAAGATGGGCATCCACTTTAATAAACAAATTTTTGTGCTTTCTAGAGGGATAGGAAAGGTGTATGAGTTGACAGGAGACACCTTAAGAAGACGAGACAATTCCTTTGATTGGCGCAGCAGATATGGCGCACTTTTAACCGGGCATAAAGCACGTATTTATTGCTTTGGTGGATATGGCTTATATTCTGAAAAGAACAATTTAATTTATTATGACCAAAGAATTGGAGAGTGGTCCCAAGAGGAATTCTCCTCCCAAGCACATGTTCCACAACTACTCACCAGGGGCGTTTTTCAACACAGCGATTCCCTTGTTTATTTTATTAATCGGCAATGGTTTGACCCAGCCAATAAAGTGATTGAGGACAAAGCAATACTCACCTACAGTTTTAACACCAAAAAATGGACCCCTATTGGTACCTTTAATCCAGCGTTGGAAGGAATAACCTATCGAGAAACCATTACTGGTAGTGAAACCTATATTTACAATAGACAAAATTTAATCGCTGAATTTGACTTCCCCAACAATTTATTCAAGCGCTACTCAAATCCCAATTTAGGGGTTATAAAAGACACTAGAATAATCATTTTTAATCCAAAGATAGCGCGCTTTTTAGTGGTGGTTGAAAATGGTGCTGAAACCTTAGAAGCTCCTTATGTCTTTACCAAAGAAGAATTAATGGGGCAACAATACGAATCCATTCCCATTTATATTCCGTTAAAGCGCTACAACAGCGCTCTTTTGTTTGGGGGTTTAATCCTGTTGTTCTTGGGCATAGTTTATTATTATTTTCGCGTAAAAAAACCAACCTTAGTAGAGCAAATTAAAACCAACACAAAGCGCATTGTAGAAAAACTAAACGAAGACGAACGTTTTATCTTCTTCGTAATTATGGAAAGTTACCCCAAAAGTGTTCCCCTGCCCGAATTGATGGTTAATTTTGCCGTGCAATTAACCCATGAATCTAAAGTGAAAAAATATCGGGTATCGATTAAAAGAATAGAAGCCGTGATTCAAGATGAACTGAAAATAAAAGAAGCCATATTTATGGTAAAACGCAGCACCGATGACAAGCGCATCAAAGAAATTGGTTTAAGCCGTGAACTAGCCGATTAAAAAAGAGCACGGCAGTTTGTTCCCCCTTTATAAAAAGCGCTTCTTGGGATATTCCACAGTGCTCAAATCAAATAAAAACCATAGTATTGTAAAAAAAGAAAAACAAATAATTTTCAATGCTATGAACAAAACAACTTTTGTTCTCTCCTTGCTATTCCCGTTGTTACTAGCTGCTCAAGACAGTTTTCGTCCACCCTTGGTTAACGAAAAAGAGTTCGTGATTGATGGGCGATTAGAAGAAAAAATCTGGCAAACAGCGACCCAAGTGCCTTTTGATATAGAGTTTAACCCTGCAAACAATCAACCGGCTCAAAAAGAGACCACCGCCTATATTGCGTATTCCAGTACCCATATTTTCATTGGGGTTTATGCCAAGCACGATCCAAAGGCCATTCGCGCTTCCATTCGCCCCCGGGACGACAGAAACATTTGGAATGACGACGTTGTTTTGGTGCGACTAGATCCTTTTGCCGATGCGCGCTTTAACATTGGTTTAGCCGTCAATGCACTGGGCAGTCAATTTGACGTAAAACAAATCAATGCGTTAAGCGACGAGCAGCGTTATGACAGCTCTTTCAATGTCAATTTTGAATCCAAGGGGGTTGTTGTTGCAGACGGGTATCAGATTGAAATGAAGATCCCTTTTGCCGAGATTCCTTTCCCCAATGGGAAGGACCAAATGTGGCGCGTTAACTTTTATAGACGTTATGTTGAAAACGGAAATGATATAGAAGTAAGTAGTCAAATTCGCGATCGCAACAACAGCTGCGTTGTTTGTCAAACCACCGATCGCCTCTATTTTAAAAACATTAAAATAGAAAAGCGCAAAGAGTTATTGCCCTATCTGTCGAGTAATATTCAAGGGGAAAGACAAAGCCCCACGACGCCTATTGCCTATGGAGATTTAAATGCAAAGATAGGCCTTGGACTAAATCTTGATCTCAATAAAAACACCAGTTGGGAAGTCACGTTGAACCCAGATTTTTCTCAGGTTGAAGCAGATGTAACCCAGATCGATGTCAATTCTTCTTTTTCTTTACAGTATCCAGAACGCAGACCTTTTTTTAACCGCGGGACCGACCTGGTTAATTTCGCCGATGGCGCTTTTTATTCTCGTTCGATTGTCAACCCCACTGTGGCATCAAAAATCCTTAGCCAGGGGCGAAAATCCCGCCTCTTTTTATTAAATGCATTAGATCAAAACTCCCCCTATTTGGTTGGCGGGGAAGACCGTTCCTATCTAGGGCAAGGCGGGCAAAGCGTGGTTAATGTTTTGCGCTATCAACACCTTTTGAATCCGCAAGCACGTTTTGGCGGGGTGATGATGAATCGCTTTTATGACGGCGGGGGATATGGGCACTTATTTGGACTAGACGGGTTGTTTCTTCTCAATCAAAATTGGCGTTTAAGTTTTGAACTTTTCAAGAATGTCAACAAAGAACCAGAACAAGATTGGATTGAAACCGATCAAAGCATTCAAGGAAAAACAATTGCCCTAGACGGCGATAAACTAAACGGAGATGCACTTTACCTACAGCTCTATCGAAAAACCGAGTTTTGGCAAAGCTATTTGTACTACCGCAATATTTCCCCTCAGTACCGAGCCGATGTCGGTTTTGTTGTAAAAAACAACCGTCAGTGGGGAACCTTTTACCACGAGTACCTCAATATTTTAAACAAACCTGGGATCCAATCTTTTGGTTTTGGCACTAAGATAGATATGGTTTACACCTTTGAAAAGTTGTATAAAAACTTTAGTATCGACCTTTTTGCTTCCATTAAAACCTATGGGCAAACAGAGTTGTCCTATACCTTGGATTATGATGCGCGAAAAGTGTTTTTAAACATCCCTTTTAAAAATCTCCCCACCCACACTTTTTCTGTCAATGGCGCACCCAGTGAAGCCTTTAACTTTAGGGCAAATATAAATCGTGGAAGAGATTTGTCTTTCAACGAAGAAATCCCAGAAGTAGGGAAAGTTCGCTCTGCATTTATGACCTTGAGTTTCCAACTCAACAATAACTTCACCGTAAATCCCTCTTTGCGCTATGCCCGTTTAGAACGGCTTAATGGAGGCGCAGATTATTTTAAGGGAACCATTGCAAGGATGAACTTGCGGTACCAATTTAGCAATGCCTTTAACATTCGCTTGATAGCAGAAAAGAATACTTTCACAAAGCAGTTTTTTATTCAACCCCTTGTTCAATGGAACCCTAATCCATCGACCATCTTTTATTTGGGTGGAAACCAAAACACCTTAGAAGAGATTGAAGAGTTACAATTTCAGCTATTTCAATTCAATCGCACCCAGTTCTTTTTTAAGTTTCAATACTTGATTGGACTTTAAAGGACGAGAAAGACCGCTATTTTTTTTACATTTAAGCTAAATAAGTATACCGATGAAAAAAGGACTCCTTCTACTGGCATTGTTTTCTGTGGCCTTAACTTTTGGCCAAGAGCACCAATCTATTTTAACCAATCTCGATAAAGAGGCAGAGCGTTATGCGCAAATTGCATTAACCATTTGGGACCATGCTGAAATGGGCTATCAAGAAGAAAAAAGCAGTGCTTTGCTTCAAAAGACCTTGGCCGACGAAGGTTTTAGCATCAAAAAAGGCGTGGCTGGCATCCCTACGGCTTTTATTGCAGAATACAACAATGGAGGACCCGTGATCGCCATTCTAGGCGAATATGATGCCCTACCCGGACTCTCTCAAAAAGCGGTTGCCTACAAAGTCTCTAACGGAAAACGCGCTGGTCATGCTTGCGGGCACCATTTATTTGGCACTGCTTCTGCAGCAGCAGCCATTAGTTTAAAAGACTATATAAAGAAAAATAAGATCAAAGGAACAGTGCGGTTTTACGGCTGTCCAGCAGAAGAAGGCGGTTCAGGAAAAGTCTATATGACCAGGGCAGGGTTATTCAACGATGTTGCTATAGCCCTTCATTGGCATGCCGGAAGCGGGAATTCTGCAAATCCCCGCCCTGCCTTAGCCAATAAATCAGCCAAATTTCGTTTCTATGGGCGTTCTGCCCATGCTGCTGCAGCCCCGCAAGAGGGACGCTCGGCACTAGATGCGGTTGAGGCAATGAATTATATGACCAATTTGATGCGCGAACACATGGACACCTCTTCAAGGATTCACTACGTGATTACCAGAGGAGGAGAAGCCCCTAATGTCGTTCCAGACTTTGCAGAAGTATATTATTATTCTCGCCATCCTAAAAGAGATGAAGTGGTTAAATTATTTGACCGAATCGTTAAAACTGCAGAAGGTGCCGCCATGGGAACGGGTACCACCATGGACTATGAAATGATCGGGGGAACCCATGATCTTTTGTACGTGCCCAGCTTGCAAAAAAGGGTGCATAAAAACTTTCAAACCATAGGCGGTTATCAATACAACAATGAAGAGATGGCTTTCGCCAAAGAAATCTCTGCAACCCTAGGGAAACCCCTTAATATGGAATATGTCGAAGGGATAGAACCCTATGACATTAACGCCAAAGCTGGTGGTTCAACAGATGTTGGAGACGTAAGTTATACGGTTCCCACGGCAGGCTTGCGCGCAGCCACCTGGGTTCCCGGAACACCTGCCCACAGCTGGCAAGCAGTTGCCGCTGGAGGAACTTCCATTGGAACAAAAGGACTTATTATTGCCGCAAAAGCCCTTACCTTAACGGGGATGCAGTTGCTAGATGACCCTTCGATTATTGAAGCTGCACAAAAAGAATTCCTTCAAATTAGAGGGGAAGATTTCAAATACACGCCCTTATTAGGTGACCGTAAACCCGCTTTAGATTACCGTAACTAAAATGAAAAAGCCCCTGTTTATATTACTGGCTTTGCTGACCTTTAAAGCACAAGCACAAGCACAAGCACAAGCACAAGCACAAGCACAAGAAATTACGGCCCAAGAATTACTGAATAAAAGCATCGCCTATCATGATCCCCATGGAAAATGGGCCACCTTTAAAGCGCACTTTATTATTCAAATGGAAACGCCCAGTCGTCCTTTGCGCACAACAAAAATCGACCTTGATTTTCCACAGCAGTATTTTAAAAGCAGCGTCGAAAGAGGGGGTGTTAAAACCACAGCAGAATGGAAAGCGGGGGAATGTTCTCATAGCTTTGAGGGGAGCACAACTTATACAGCTGCTCAAGCAAAAGCGCATGGGCTTAATTGTGAACGGACAAACAAAATGCGAGACTACTATGTTTATCTCTATGGTTTGCCCATGAAGTTAAAAGATCCCGGCACCCAGCTAGATCCTAAGGTTTATACCAAAACCTTGAAAGGTGTCTCTTATGATTGTTTAAAAGTGACGTATAATGAAACTGTAGGAAAAGATACTTGGTATTTCTACTTAGATAAAACCACCGCGCAATTACGCCATTATCAATTTTATCACAACGAAGCTGAAAATGACGGAGAGTACATCCTCTTGTCGGGCGAAGTCAATATAGCGGGCATTAAAATGCCCAAAGATCGCGCCTGGTATAGGAATGCAGATGACCGCTATCTCGGCACCGATTTTCTTTCAACAAAAGAATAGAAACCTATTCTAAAGGGCGTTTATGCCAAATCTCGTGCATAGGAGTTCCTTTACTGGTAAAGCCTTTGTGGTACCAGTCGTCTTCTTTTTGGCTAAATTCAAACGGGAGGACTTTTCCTACTTTACTGTTGTCGCGAGAAAAGTACGCAAGGGTTTCAACATAAGCGCCGTCTTGGGCGGTATAGGTTCCCCCGCCAGAACCTTTAAATTGCATCCCAGCAGTATCAAAAGCAATCCATTGAAAATAACCGTCAATTAAAAACTTCATGGTTTTTCTAGAACGGTTTAAATCGCGGCGTTGTTCTCCTTCGGGTTTTACTCTTCCTGCCATTAACCATTTTCCTGCTAGGGCTTGTGCTGTTTTAGAAATTTTCACCCAATTTTCTTGGCGGAAGGTATTGCTTTTAAGGCTGTCTTTTGGGTAGTTTGAATTGAATTCAAAACGCACAAGGATTCCTTCAGGTGTTTTTTGGTAAAAGCCGCCCCGTGTGGAAGAGAAACTTCCGTCGTTTGGATCAAATACTGTTTCAACAAGATAAGAATCATCCATTAAGATACGGTGGTTTAAAGCACCATCACTAAAGGTAAAGACCTGTGCACACAGGCTAGCGGGAAAAAATAAAAGGAAAGAAATTTTTTTAAAAAAGCTCATAATTATTTGTTTAACGTGAAGGTTGTCTCGTCTTTTCCGATCCCTTTTAGGGTAAGGGATGTCCATGCTTTAGGTAGTTTTGAAGGCAGCTGTTTAACCCCATCGGCTTGAATGTCTAGTCCTCCTAAACCAAAGAGCACTGCTTGAAGCATTCCTCCAGCACCAGTAGCGAAATAGGGGTTCGTTCCTCTGGCGGTTTCTGCGATGACATTAAAGGGGGGAAGCTCATTGGGCTGATAGCTTTTTTTAAACATTTTATAAGCGCGTTCTGGGTTAGCTGCGCGGGCAGCTAAGACCGACAAAATAGCACCTCCCATAGCAGGACCATCTGGAGATAACCGCGGTTCGTAATAGTTAAGGTCGCGAACGATGTCTTCTTTTTTAGTGATCACTTTTAACGGATAGGCCAGTAGATTGACATCGGCTTGTTTGATGATTTGTCCAGCATAAGTTTCGTTTTCCTTGGTTGTTCCGTCGGGGAATTTCAAGATGGGAATGTTTGCGGCAACTTTACGCCAATCTGCAGGGGGATTTTTGCCTAAAGCTTCTGCCGCCAGGCTAGCATATTCCATGACTGTTTTCACCATTCCATTGGTAAAGGCGTTGTTGTCGATGTTTTCTTCCCACTCATTTGCCCCGATTACATTGTTGATTTCATAACGCCCAGGCCCTTTTCGTTCTACGCGGCTGGACCAAAAGGCCGCCACTTCTTTCAAAACGGGATAGCCTCTTGTGGCAAGCCATTCTTTGTCTTGGGTAACCTGATAATATTGCCAAAACGCCCAGCCCACTGTGGCGGTGATATGCTGCTGGAAGGGTCCTGTTAAAGCCCATATTGGCGTGTCTTCAGAGCCGTCCTCGGCCGATTCCCAGGGGAACATTGCGCCGTCATAGCCATGCGAAAAGGCGTTTTCTTTGGCAGCGCCCAAGCGTTGAAAGCGATATTCTAAAAGCGAGCGCGCTATCTCGGGCTGAAGTACGAGTAAAGGCGGATACATCCATAATTCGGTATCCCAAAAAACATGACCATTATAGCCTAGGCCAGAAAGCCCCATGGGGGAAAGAGAGTATGCCGTTCCTTTTCGGGCAAAAGAATACAGGTGATACATCGCTGAGCGTACTGCACGTTGTGAGCGTAAATCTCCTTCGATTTCAATATCGCTCTTCCACAATTCTTTCCAGGCATTTTGATGCGCAGTATAAAGACGTTCAATCCCTTCCAGCTTTGCAAAAAGCGTTAAGCGTTCTGCTTCGTTGTGGGGATCGTTGTTTTGAACGGAAGATAGCGTAGAACCCACTAAGGCAAAACGATAGGTTTCTCCTTTTTTAAGCGTCTTCTTGAACTTCATTAAGTGCATATTGTAGTCCCAATCTTCATGAATTATTTTGGGTTCTTGTCCGTGTTTTTCAGGTAAAATAAAAGAAGTTGTTGCGGCGAGCTTTTTATTTCCTGGGCTAAAGCCTACAGAACTCATCAAGGGAATTAAAACATGCGGGCGATCAATTTCTGCATAAAGATTGCGTACATCAGAGATATGATTAGGACTTTCTATATAATTGATCGGGACAATTTCTACATTGTCTAAGGCCGTTATTTCAACAATGCTCATTGCCGTATAGGGCAAATTGCGCAGGGACATTAAGCGGTGCTTTACCGCAACTTTTTTAGGTACATTAAAGGTGGTAACAAGTTCTGCATTCTGCATGTCTAGGGTCTGGGCATAATCGCTAATTTGCTTGCGGTCGATGCGCCGTTGATCTACCTCTAAATGCATATTCATATGACTAAAGGTCTTCAAAATATTACTCACACGCCCGCGTTGATAATAGTCATAAACGCCGTTAAGAACAACATCTTTCACCTTTAAAGGATCTGGAGAAGAAACCATTCCCACCATACCATTCGCCACGGTGACACCGTAATAGTTATTGGGGTTAATTTCATCTGCAACGATATGCCATGGCGATTTTTTTAAACCTTGTGCTTGAAGTAAGGCCGCACAAAACAGGAATAAAAGAGTAATTGATTTATTCATTCTTTGGTAATTTACGTTTAAAAATAATCAATTTGAATGAATCACATTCTGGTTTGATAGGTATAGAGTTCAAAGTAGCGTCCTTGTTTTGCTAAAAGTTCTTGGTGTTTCCCTTGCTCCACAATTTTACCCTCTTCAATCACTAAGATCTGATCGGCTTTTTGAATGGTGCTTAAACGGTGTGCAATCACCAGGGTGGTGCGATTGTTCATTAGCACTCCTAGACTGTCTTGAATATAGCGTTCACTTTCGGTATCTAAATTTGAAGTAGCTTCATCAAGAATCACAATTTCTGGTTTTGCTAAAAGTGCTCTTGCGATGGAAATCCTTTGGCGTTGTCCTCCAGAAAGTTTTACGCCTCGCTCTCCGATTAGGGTGTCTAGACCGTCGTCAAAACGGTCGGTAAACTCGGTCACATAGGCTCCTTTTGCGGCAATAAGCACTTCTTCGTCAGTGGCATCGGGTCGCGGAAAAAGGATATTTTCTTTGATGGTACCTTCATATAAAAAATCGTCTTGCAGCACTACACCCAGGTGTTTACGGAAACTGCGTAGGTTGATTTTGGCCAAATCTTGTCCATCAATTTTCACCTGCCCGTCTGTAGGGTTTAAAAAACCAGAAGCTAGCCCAGCAATGGTTGATTTTCCAGAACCAGAAGAGCCCACAAGGGCAATGACCTCTCCTTTTTTAGCACTAAAAGATACATCGTGGAGTACGGTTTTATTTTCTTCATAAGCAAAAGAAATATTTTCAAAGTCGATGGATCCTTTTACATAATCAAGGTGTTTTGTACGAATTGTGGGGTCGTCTTCTTCAGGGGTTTCCATTAATTCTTGGGTGCGGTCCAGGCCTGCAAATGCTTCGGTTAATTGACTCCCGATATTGCTCATTTGAACAATGGGTGCAATCATAAAACCAAGGAAAAGGGTGAAGGAGACAAACTCGCCATAGGTCATACTGCCTTGCATAATAAAGTACCCCCCAATCCCCATGATACCAGCAGAGGCTGTTCCCAATAAAAAGGTAGAGGCGCTGGTCATAAAAGCTGTGGCGGTCAAGCTTTTTTTAACATTGAGAAAAAGACGTTCTACCCCTAAGGCAAAAGTTTTTTGTTCTTGCTCTTCTGCATTAAAGCCTTTAATGACCCGGATCCCGTTGAGGGTTTCGGTTAATCGGCCGGTTACTTCTGCATTGATTTTACCGCGGTCGCGGAAAATAGGCCGGATATAGCCAAAGGCCTTAAGGGCTATTACAGCAAAAATTCCCACAGGAAGAAGGACAAAAAGAGTCATCCAGCCATTGATATTTATCAAAATGACCAAAGAAATCACAGCGGTAATAGTTCCACCGATTAGTTGAACTAAACCTGTTCCAACCAAGTTTCTTACCCCTTCTACATCACTCATTACACGAGCGACAAGCGCTCCAGATTTTTGGTTGTCAAAAAAGCTAATGGGGAGTTTCAATAATTTCTTTTGGACATTTGCCCGAAGCACGGCGATTAAGTGTTGGGCTTCAACGCTCAATAAACGCGTAAGGGAAAAAGAACTGACAGACTGAAACAGCAGGGCTACTCCCACAGCAATGAGTAAATAGGTCAATGCATCTATATCTTTAGAAGGAATAACCTCATCAATTAAAGCTTTACTGGCATAGGGCAATACTAGACCCGAAAGGCTGCGTATAATAATGAGCAATAAACCAATAGAAACAATCTTTCTACGGGGCCAGATATATTCTTTAAAGGCCCATTTAAAGGAAACTTTTTTTTTGTCTTGCATAGGCCAGCAAAGTACGATAATCGCGCCAAAGCGAAAAGCATATGCATCTTCTACAGTAGGTTTATTTCAACGCTTGCAAAATCCCATAGAAACCACGCATCAAAAGCTTTTCATTGCTCTCTTATTGCTTGTCTTAGGGGGCTGTTGTTTAGGGCATTATTTTCTGTAAGTATATTTTTCCTCACGGAAATAAGTATATTTACATCAAAATCCCTTTGTGCGCAGCAAATTAGGCAACCTTTTGATCCCTTTTTTATTGTTAGGAGTACTGCTTTCTCCTAGCATTAGACAGTGGGTGCATTTAGCCGAAGCGCATCATGATGAAGTTCAGTGTACAGAAGAAAAGGTCCATTTTCATACCGAAGAAATTAGCTGCGAACTCAACGCAACTTTTACCACTCCTTTCGCCTTTCAAGGAGTAAAAGCAATGCAATTAATTGAAGTAAAAAATCAATTACTTCAGCCACTTAGGCCAACACAGGCCTATGCTTTTCAACAAATTCAATTTTTTCATTTACGCGGGCCACCCCAGTTATTGACTTTAGTTTAATTTCAGTTTTTAAATCTAATTTGAATAATATTAAATTCATTACAATGAAAAAATTCATTCACCCAACCTATACCCTTATTCCACGCACCTTAATCGCCCTTACTTTTGTATTCATGTTTACCCAGTGTAAAAAAGACACTCCAGAAGAAGTCAACGAAGAAGAAGTAATTAATCGTGTTACACTAACTGTAACAGCTGCTGATGGAAGTTCAAATGATTACACTTGGAACGAAGGAGACGCTGTTCCGTCAATCCCATTAGTAGCAAACACAACCTCTAATTTAAGCATTCATTTTTTTGATACATCAGATGCTTCAGATGTCGATGATATTACTGAAGAAGTCATCGAAGAAGCCGATGAACACTTTGTTTTCTATCGAGTTTCTAGTGCTGCTCTAACAATTTCACCTGCGAGCAACGATGTTGAAGACAACGATGGGATCAGCATTAATTTAAAAACACAATGGGTAGCAGCAGCAGCAAGTTCAGGTGTTGTTAGGGTGTATTTAATTCACGAACCCACATCAAAGACGGGAGCGACAAGAGGGGAACTTGGCGGTTCAACCGATGTTGAATTGAATTTCCCCGTTTCAATTCAGTAAAACCATTACAGGCGCCTTTTTCAAAAAGGCACCTGTTTTATTATAATTCAAGAACGTGTTTAAACAAATTCTTCTTTTTTTCGCCATTTGTTTAAGCCAAGGGCTTTTTGCACAAAAGTGTGAATATGAGCTTTTTGGGGAAGTATTTGATATACATGAGGATCTTCCGCTTGAAAAGGTGATGGTCACTATTGTCGAAACAAATCAACAGCTTTCGACCAATGCCAAAGGGAAATTCCTTTTCCGTAACCTTTGTAAAGGGCAGTATACTTTATTGTTTGAACACCCTGACTGTATTAGTGTTACACAAAAACAAAGCCTTCCAATTGCAAGTGTAAAGCGCTATTTTTTAGAACACCATATCAATGAGCTCGAAGAAATTATTGTTAGTGAGATAAGTCAAAAAAACTCGACTAAAACGGGAATAGAAAGCCGTTTAACCGATGAGGAAATCAAGCGTTTTCGATCGCAAAATTTAGGCGATGCTTTAGCACAACTTTCGGGCGTTTCTAGCATTAAAACAGGCAATGCTATTGTCAAGCCGATGGTTCATGGTGTAACGGGATCTCGATTGGCCATCGTTAATGACGGGATTCGTTTACAAGACCATGAATGGGGAGCCGATCATGCGCCTAGTATTGATGTTAATGGAGCCGACCAAGTGCAGTTGATTAAAGGAGCTGCCGCCCTTAAATACAGCGGAGATGTTTTAGGAGGTGTTTTAGAAATTAGCCCTAAAACGTATCGGTTAAAAGACAGTTTAATGGGATCCATAACAACGGGCTATTCGACCCAGGGGCAAGGAGGATATTTTTTAACGAATTTGACCAAGACTTTTATAAGTGGTGTTTTTTTTGGCGCAGCCACTTCCATAAAAAATGCAGGAGATTTTTCACATCCTGCTTATGCTTTATCTAATACTGGAAACAGAGAACAGCACGCACAGGCTTTTTTGGGGAGAAATAAGATTACAAAGAAATGGCGGATAGACTATCGCTTTTATCAAAAAGAAGCGGGGATTCTTTCCTCGGCCCACGTCGGAACTGTGGGTGATCTTGCCAGAGCAATTGAGAGCGACCGACCATTGTCTACTTTGCCATGGACTAGAAATATCAAAAACCCAAGACAGCAAACTACCCATCATAATATAAGTTTTCGGCACGACCGCCGTTTTGAAAATCAAGCGAAATGGAATCTTCTCTATACCTATCAAGCAAACAATAGAAAGGAGTTTGATGTTCGGCGTGGCGCATTTAACGATCGACCGGCCTTAGATATTTTATTACAATCCCATGATCTTGTCACCAATTATCAGGCAGCAGAAAAAAAAGACTTTCAGTGGTCTACGGGTTTTTCTGCACAAATTCAAGACAATTTTTCAGATCCAAGCACAGGTGTTCGCAGGTTAATTCCAGATTATTTGCGCTATAAATTCGGCCTCTATTGGATCCATGAATATGTTCCCACAAATGATTTTACCGCTGAGGTGGGTGTTCGTTTTGATTACGACCATCTAGATGCCCAAAAATTTTATAAGATTGCTGTTTGGAATGACCGGGGGTATGACATTGATTTTCCACAAACCATTATTGCTACAGGAAGCGCAGGGAATTATTTAACCCGTCAACGCAAGAAGTTTGGGAATTTTTCCGCTTCAGCTGGCGTAAAACAACGACTAGGCAAGGCCAATTTTCGGGCAAATTTGGGCTATATTACCCGCGCACCCAATCCCGCAGAATTGTTTAGCGACGGGCTTCACCATGCTTTAGCAACCATTGAATTAGGCGATTTACGCTTGACCCAAGAGCGAGGGTTAAAAGCGCTTCTTTCGATTGAAAAACAAAGCGGTGATTTCACCTATGCCCTAACAGGACATTACAGTAGTATCGCCAATTATATTGTGCTTCAGCCAGGAGAAGCAGGCTTTGATCAAGCCCGAAATAGCGCTTTCTTAGTGCGCGAATATGTGCAACTCCCTAGGGTTAATACACAAGGAATCGACCTGGATCTTTCTTATCAAATGACTTCCGCTTTGCGGTACAACACAAGAGCGTCTTGGGTGCAAATTCAAACAAAAGAAGGCACCCCTTTGGTGGATGTTCCTCCCTTAAATATTCACCAAGAAATTCAATTTAAACCCCAAAAAAACAAGCCTTTACGCCTGTCGATACGCAGTCAATTTGTTGCGCAGCAAACCCAAGTGCCAGACGTTAATTTCACCTATGCTTTTTTTGAAGAAGACGGTAGTATAATGACCCGTCTTGTTGACATAAGCAAAGCGCCAAAAGCCTACCATTTAATGGGCTTTTCACTCGAAACAAAAGCGTTTAAAAAAATAGATTTAAGCTTCACGGCCGAAAATATTTTCAATATAGATTACCGCAATTATTTAAACCGTTTGCGTTATTTTGCAGGAGAAACAGGACGCAATATTCGCCTGGAACTATCCTATATTTTTTAAGCATGAACATTTTCACACTTCTCGCCTTAGGAATCGTAACAGGAGGAATTGGCGCTTATATTTCAGAGCAAAAAGGGCGTCGGCATTTAGAAGGTTTTCTTTTGGGATTTTTCTTTGGCCTTATTGGAATTTTAATTTGCCTCGTTCTTCCAAAACGCAAGAAGGAAGACTAAGTTCTTTTTTTTCTCCACCAGCTCGAGGTCACAAAAGCCAAGGCAAAGCCACTTAAAACCGTAATTAGGCCTAGTAAGGAAAATCCACGCAACAATAGGGTGTTAAAATTATCACGGCCTTGATAGTCCATGGTGTGGGTCATCCATAAAAAATCAAACCAGCGCCATTGGGTGTGTCTAATGCGTTGAAAGTCTCCACTAACGGCGTCTACATAAGCGACGGGATTCCCTTTCCCTGAAAGGGGAATGCGAAAAGCGGGAAGGGGTCTGCCGCGGTATTCGTCATGTGGTCCTACAGCGTTGATTCGTTCTGCGCTTAGCGGTTGGTATGCTGGGAGAATATGTTCTCTGACAACAGCCATGGCTTGTTCTGCAGATATTTCATCAATTACAAGGCCAGTCTTAGGGTCGATTAACAGGGAGTCATTCACCCAAAAAAAGCCTTCTTTTCCTATGGCTTTTACCTTTAAGCTATGCAGCGGAAAAGGCAATTGTTGTAAAAGGGAATCACTTAAAAGAGGAGAAATCAAAGGGCTCGTGTTGATTTCTTTTTTGTAGTGATCTCCATGGATTTCATCAATATCGGTCCAACTAAAATACAAGCCAGAAATCGTCCAGAACAAAAACTGTATTCCGATAAAAATTCCTAAAAATCGGTGGGCTTTTCTAAATTGATTGATGGTGGTGTACTTCATTTTTTAAAGGCTAACCGCGTTTGAGAAAAGAGAACATAAAGCATTATGCCCACAGGGCCTAACATAAAAGTACACAGCAGCGGAAGAACAATCAATAGATGAGGTACTCCTTTCTTTTGCGCATCGCGCAGCATCCAGCATCCCACCCAGTAGTCAAAGGCTAGGTAATGCATCCATCCTGCCGCTGCCGCTTCTGGAGTGGCATTTCTATACAGTTCTAGGATACCAGCTAAACTAGAGAAATCTGCTTCGGCTAAACCGCCATCGGTAAGGAGGAAAAACAGGTAAAAGAAACTCAACACAAAAGGTACAAAGGGAAAGGCGAGCATTTGTTGGGTAAGAGACCATTTCGGCGCAGCCAATAAAGGAAGCCATGCCAGAAGGATGGCGGTATTGGCAATAGTAAAGAGTAGTTCTGTAGTTTCCATGCTCTATTTTTTTAACCCTAATTCTTTTAAGCGTTCGTCTAAAAATTCTCCTGCTGTACAATCTTCATAAGCCTTTGGGTGCGCTTCGCTAACACAATCTTCAAGGCAGTTCAAGGGCATATCAGCGCTAGGGTGCATAAAGAAAGGAACAGAATAGCGCGCGCTTCCCCACAGTTCTTTAGGCGGGTTAACAACTTGATGTAATGTAGATTTTAATTGATTGTTGGTTAAACGGGCCATCATGTCTCCCATATTGATAATCAGTTCACCTTCCGCTGCAATAGCATCAATCCATTCTCCGTCTTTCGTCATAACCTGCAGCCCTTTTCCTTGCGCTCCCATTAAGAGGGTAATCAAGTTAATGTCGCCATGTGCAGCAGCGCGAACCGCATTTTTTGGGGCCGTTTGTATGGGCGGATAATGAATTGCCCGCAAGATTGAATTCCCAAAAGTGACATAGGGGTCAAAATATTGTTCGGGTAGTTTTAGGTGAAGCGCGATAGCTTGTAAAATAGATAACCCCGTTTTTTCAAGGGACTGAAAGATTTCTTTTCCAATCGCATTAAAGGTTTCACTTTCTTTAATGATAACATTATCGGGATAAACAGGGCCGTTTTCATTTTTTCGGTATTGCCCAAAGTGCCAAAATTCTTTCAGGTCGCCTTCTGTTCTCCCTTTTGCACTTTCTTTTCCAAAAGAAGTATAACCGCGTTGGCCCGCTAAACCCTCAATTTCATAGGCTTGTTTTTGTGCCTTGGGTAAATCAAAAAAGGCTTTGATTTCTTTATAGAGTAAATCGGTTTGGCTTGAAGTTAAATAATGGTTTTTTAGAATAAGAAACCCGATGTTTTCAAATGCATGCCCTAGGGTCTTAACAAAGGCGTTCTTTTTTTCAGCTTGCTCAGATAAAAAGTCATTTAAATCTAATCGAGGGATATTTTTCATAATAGTGGATGATTAAAAATACGATAAAAGAAAAAAAAGCAGACCCATCGGTCTGCTTTTATCTAATTAGATAAGGAGTAGGATTAAAATACCTTTCGAAAAGGCACCTTTTGTCCGTTACTCCCTAAATGTTGTTGTTCATAAGACATAAGACACCTCCTTTCTACATTAGATTAAACATCACTGTTGTCACAGCGCGAAATACTCAATACCAAATTTAAGGTAAATCAATTTATTTTACAATTTTTTTAAGGGTAAGCCCTTGTACTAAAATGGTAAATAAAACAACGGCATAGGTCAAGATTAAAATCAAGCCTTTGGCATCTCCCATGCTGTCGGGAAGGTTTAGAGCAAGCGCAATACTCAGTCCTCCGCGGAGTCCCCCCCAAGTAATGATTAAAGCTGTTTTGGGTTCAAATTTTTTCTTAAGCGAAAGAATTCCAATGGGGATACTCACACCGATCCATCGCGAACCAACCACCAAGGCAACAGCAATAAGAATGATAAAAATATAATTGAATTTAAAATCGCCAAAAAGCGGAATGATTTCAAGGCCAATGAGAATAAAGAGGACCGCATTCAGGGTTTCATCTAAAAGGTGCCAAAATTTATAGACATAATCTCCCATGGCTTTTTGAATCCCGTTTTCTTCTTTATCTGTATCGATATTTTGATTGAGGAATAAGCCCATAACCACGACTCCTAACACAGCAGAAAAATGAAAATAATGTGAAATTATCGGCAGTAAAAGCACAAGCGAAAGTGTCACTAGCACCTCTAATTCTAGGTGTTCATTTTCGATATATTTGAGTAGTTGTAAGCCTAGATATCCCATTAAAGCTCCTAGTCCTACTCCTCCGAATACTTCTGAAGCAAATAAAGAGGCCACACTTGCCGCCGTGACATTTTCAGCCCCTCCTATTTTAATGCCTAAAAGAGTAAGAAAAACCACTACCCCTATCCCGTCATTGAAGAGAGACTCTCCTGCAATACGAGTTTCCGTAATCGAAGAAAGGTTCATTTTCTTGACCATGGCTAAAACCGCAATAGGATCTGTAGGCGCAATTAATGCGCCAAAGAGTAAGCAGTCCACATAAGTTAAACCCATCTCTGATAAGCCAAAGAAAGGCTGTTGCACTAACCAATGCAAGCCAGTCCCCACCGAAAAGGTGGAAAAAATCACCCCAAAACAGGCCAAGAATAAAATGGTTAAACGATCTTTAACTAATTCATGCACATCAACACTTATCGCTCCTGCAAAGAGTAAAAAAGGAAGCATAACGTTGACCAGTAAATCACTAAAGTCAAACTCTTTTGTCAAGCCTGTAGCAGCCTCTAAAAAGGAAGGAAAAACCAGTCCTATCCCTAAAACGCTTAAGGAGAGCACTATGGCTAAAATCATTAACCCAATGGTCATGGGGAGTTTTAACAAGCGCAAATTAATTAAAGAAAATGCCGAAGCAAGGAGCAGTAAAAGGGTTGTCAATTCTAATATTTCCATGATAATATAGTTTGACAACAAGATAAGGAATAATCCCTTATTATAGTTGTTGCATTTTTGTAATGTACTTTCCTACTACATCAAATTCAAGGTTAACTAGCGTTCCCTTTTTTAAGGTATGAAAGTTCGTATGCTCATAGGTATAAGGAATAATGGCAACAGAAAAAGTGTTACGTCCAGAATTAACAACGGTTAAACTAGTGCCGTTAACGGTAATAGAGCCTTTTTCAATGGTAATGTTTTTTAACGTTGGGTCATAGTCAAAATCAAAAACCCAGCTTCCACCTTCTTCTTTAACATTCGTACAACGCCCAATTTGGTCAACATGACCTTGAACAATATGTCCGTCAAGACGCGCGCCAAGTTGCATTGCGCGTTCAAGATTAACTTTATCGCCTTTTTGCCACTCAGAAAGATTGGTTTTGTCTAGGGTTTCTTTAATGGCCGTAACGGTATAAGTATCTCCGTCAATTTTCACCACGGTTAAACACACGCCATTGTGCGCAATGCTTTGGTCAATTTTAAGTTCTGGCGTTAACTTACTGGTTAAACTGATATGAACATTTTCTTGTTCTTTTTCCATTTGTGTAATGGTGCCAAAATCTTCTATAATTCCTGTAAACATAAGCTCGGGTATATTGTTTAACTTTGCTGTCAAAAGTAGCAAATAATCAAGCAATGGAAGCTAGAGACCGCAAAATAAAAGTAGGGATTTCAATTGGAGACCCTAATGGGGTAGGGATAGAGATCATCCTTAAGATCTTTCAAGACAAACGCATGTTTGATTTCTTTACGCCCATTGTTTTTGCCAGCACTAAGCTTATCAGTGCTCAACGCAAACACTTTAACTTGCAAAGCGCTTTATCGCCCTATGTATTAGGAAAAAAACCCAGCAACAATCAAGTTAATGTAGTTGAGGTTTTTAAACAAAACTTTGATACTCGTTTTGGAGAGGCAACCAAAGAAGGTGGAGCAATTGCTTTAGCCTCTTTAAAGGCAGCGACAAAGGCGTTGAAAGAAGGAGCGGTAGATGTTTTAGTTACGGCTCCCATTAATAAACACAATATTCAAAGCGATGATTTTGCCTTTCCTGGGCATACCGACTTTTTGGCCAAAGCACTTAGCGGAGAAAGCTTGATGTTTATGGTAAGTGACAGTTTAAGGGTAGGGCTTTTAACAGATCATATCCCCGTTAGTGAGGTTGCCAGCGCGATTCAGCCTGAATTAATTAAAGCAAAAGTAGCGAAAATGAAGGCCTCGCTTATAGAAGATTTTGGGATTGCAAAACCAAAAATTGCAGTATTAGGCATCAACCCGCATACAGGAGACAATGGTGTAATTGGCCAAGAAGACGATACGGTTTTACGCCCTGCGATTAAAGAAATTTACGCCCAAGGCACATTGGTTTTTGGCCCCTATGCAGCAGACAGTTTCTTTGGGACGGCCTTGCCCAAGCAGTTCGATGCAGTCTTGGCTACCTATCACGATCAAGGGTTAATCCCATTTAAAACCCTCACCTTTGGCAACGGTGTTAATTTTACTGCTGGACTAAATAAAGTGCGCACCTCCCCAGACCACGGAACGGCTTATGATTTAGCGGGAAAAGGGGAAGCAAAGACGCAATCTTTTGAAGAAGCACTCTTTTGTGCACGCCAAATCTTTTTCAACAGAGCCTCTCATCAGGAATACACCCCTGCTGTAAACGAATAATTCTTTGGCTAAAAGCAGTTTGGAATAAAAATTTTTGTAAATTTGCCCCCTCAATGACAAGCATATGGAAACGCTAACCGAATTTGTCATCCCATTTGTAGGGCTCAAAGACGGTCAACATACCTTCGATTTTGACATTGACACAACGTTCTTTAACGCTTTTGAATTTGATGATTTCGACCAGGCCAAAGTCAAAGTAACCTTACTTTTCGACAAAAAACCTAGTCTGATGAACCTGCACTTTACTGCCCAAGGTAGTCTGGGATTAACCTGCGATGTTTCAAACGAAATTTTTGAACACCAGATTGACGCTAGCCTTGATTGGATTGTAAAGTTCGGCGATCAATTCGATAACGACAATGATGAATTTTTAGTTCTTCCGCACGGAAGCTTTCAGGTAAATGTTGCCCAGCCCATCTATGAAATGATTGTCTTGGCAGTACCTGTAAAAAAAGTACATCCAGGCGTTATTGACGGGACCTTAGATTCAGCATTATTAAAAAAACTAGAAGAATTACAACCCAAAGAGGAGAAGTTAACAGATAACGATCCGCGTTGGGATAAATTAAAAGATTTACTATAAAACCAAAACAGGACGAAAATGGCACATCCTAAAAGAAAAATATCCAAAACAAGAAGAGACAAAAGAAGAACGCACTACAAAGCTGCGCCGTCTCAAATTGCTGTAGACAAAACAACAGGTGAAGCTCACCTTTACCACCGTGCACACTGGCATGAAGGTAAATTATATTACAAAGGAAAAGTTTTAATTGACAGCGCTGAAGAAGCCGTTGCTTAATTAACCCTTTTTTTAAAGTCTTGATGCTCTCCTTTTGGAGAGCATTTTTCATATAAAAGATTTTGTTTCGATTAAAAAACATTTATCTTCACTAAGCCAAACCTTCAAGGAAAAGATAAGCAAACAATGAAGCGGGATAGCTCTCAAATAACAAAAGCAGCCATTACAGCTGTTGGAAGTTATGTGCCAAATGAAGTCTTGACCAACCATGATCTTGAGAAGATGGTTGACACAAACGATGAATGGATTCGTTCTAGAACAGGAATTCTTGAACGCAGCATTGCAAAAGATCCTTTACATTCAACTGGTTTTATGGCCGTAAAAGCGGCAGAAGATTTATGCCAAAAGAACGGTATTGACCCAACTACAATTGATTTAGTTCTTCTGGCGACCATTACCCCAGACTATCTAGTTTCTTCTACGGCACCATATGTCGCCTCTCAAATTGGTGCAACAAACGCTTTTGCATTTGATCTTTCAGCAGCATGTTCAGGTTTTTTATACGGCATGTCTACCGCAGCTGCTTTTATCAGTTCAAATCAATACAAAAGAGTCTTGCTCATTGGTGCAGATAAAATGTCTTCAATTGTTGACTATTCAGATCGCACAACTTGTATCATCTTTGGGGATGGTGCTGGGGCTGTTCTTTTTGAGCCTTCTCAGAATGCCTATGGCTTTGAGGATGCACAGCATGGAGGAGACGGTAGTGGTAGAAGCTTCTTAAACATCAATGATGGTGGTTCCCTTTATCCCATCAATAAAAATACATTTAGCCAAGGGAAACACTATCTTTATCAAGAAGGGAGAACCGTTTTTAAATATGCGGTAAACCATATGGTAGCGGCAAGTAATGAGGTCATGGAAAAAAATGAGCTGAACCCTGAAGCGATTGATTATGTGCTGGCACATCAAGCGAATAAACGCATTATTGACGCAACAACAAATCAATTGGGCGTTGCCAAAGAAAAAGTACTTACAAACATTCATAAATACGGAAATACAACTGCTGCTACTTTACCCCTTTTACTTGCAGATTTTGAATCAACATTTAAAAAAGGAGACAAATTATTGTTTACTGCCTTTGGCGGAGGTTTTACATGGGGAGCAGCCTATTTAACCTGGAATTACGACTACAAAAACTAAAAATCATAGGATCAATGGATATTAAAGAAATTCAACACTTAATCAAGTTCGTCGCCAAGTCAGGCGCTTCAGAAGTAAGCCTTGAAATGGATGACGTTAAGATTACCATTAAAACGGGAGACGGAAAAGTTGCAGCCGAGAACACAACAATTGTTCAGCAAATTCCTCCAGTTGTAGCACAGCATCAACTGCAAGCAGCACCTGCTGTTGCAGCTCCTCCTGTTGCGGCAGAACCTGCTGCGGCAGAAAGTACAGCAAGCGATAATTACATCACCGTTAAGTCGCCCATTATTGGAACCTTTTACCGAAAGCCCTCTCCAGACAAGCCTATTTTTGTAGAAGTAGGACAGCAAATTGGCGAAGGAGACGTTTTATGTGTTATAGAAGCCATGAAGCTCTTTAACGAAATTGAATCTGAAGTAAGTGGTAAGATTGTAAAAGTATTGGTAGACGATGCTACTCCAGTAGAATTTGATCAGCCACTCTTTTTAATCGACCCATCATAAACGGTAACGAACACCTTTTTTATGTTTAAAAAAATATTAATTGCCAATCGGGGTGAAATCGCCATGCGAATTATCCGTACTTGTAAAGAAATGGGCATAAGTTCAGTGGCTGTTTATTCAACTGCTGATGCCGAAAGTCTTCACGTAAAATTTGCGGATGAAGCTGTGTGTATTGGGCCTCCGTCTAGTGCAGAGTCTTACTTGAAAATGGCGAATATAATCGCCGCAGCTGAGATTACAAATGCCGATGCCATTCACCCAGGATATGGTTTCTTGTCAGAAAACGCAAAGTTTTCTAAAATGTGTGCAGAACACGACATTAAATTTATTGGTGCTTCTTGTGAGATGATCAATCAAATGGGCGACAAAGCCTCGGCTAAGGCGACCATGAAGGCGGCTGGCGTTCCTACAATTCCAGGATCTGAAGGCTTACTTGAAAACTTTGAAGCGGCCTTAAAATTAGCCAACGAAGCAGGCTATCCTGTTATGCTAAAAGCCACTGCCGGTGGTGGTGGTAAAGGAATGCGTGCTGTTTGGAAAGAAGAAGACCTTCAAAAAGCATGGGAAAGCGCGCGTCAAGAAGCGGCAGCTTCATTTGGAAACGACGGCATGTATTTGGAGAAATTAATTGAAGAACCCCGTCATATAGAAATTCAAGTAGTAGGAGACAGCTTTGGAAAGGCTTGCCACTTGTCAGAACGGGACTGTTCTGTTCAACGCCGTCACCAAAAATTAACCGAAGAAACGCCTTCGCCATTTATGACCGACGAATTACGCGATCGTATGGGAGAAGCAGCCGTTAAAGCAGCAGAGTTTATCAAATATGAAGGCGCTGGAACAGTTGAGTTTTTGGTAGACAAACACCGTAATTTCTATTTTATGGAGATGAATACCCGCATCCAAGTAGAACATCCCATTACGGAACAAGTAATCGATTTTGACTTGATACGCGAACAAATTACTGTGGCTGCAGGAATCCCTATTTCAGGGAAACACTATTTGCCAAAATTGCATTCGATAGAATGCCGTATCAATGCCGAAGATCCTTACAATGATTTTCGTCCTTCCCCTGGGAAAATCACTAATTTACATATTCCCGGTGGCCATGGTGTGCGTTTAGATACCCATGTTTATTCTGGATATATTATTCCGCCCTATTACGATTCAATGATTGCAAAGTTGATTACAACGGCGCAAACACGTGAAGAAGCCATCAATAAAATGAAACGCGCTTTAGATGAATTCATTATTGAAGGGGTAAAAACAACCATTCCTTTTCACCGTCAATTAATGGAGGAACCCGATTATGTTGCCGGGAACTATACCACCAAATTCATGGAGAGTTTTGAAATGAACCCATAAATAAAAAAGACCGCTATTTAGCGGTCTTTTTTTATACTTTCAAAAAGCTTTTGGCCCTTTCAACAAGCCACTGTGGTTTTACTTATGCGTTGATCAAGCCTTTTTCAAGAAGATACTCTGCAATTTGTACTGTATTTGTGGCAGCTCCTTTACGCAGGTTGTCGGCTACGATCCAAAGGTTAAAGGTGTTGTCTTGCGAAAAATCTTGGCGGATTCTCCCTACAAACACATCGTCTTTTCCTTCCGCATAAATAGGCATTGGATAAGTGTTTGTTTCAGGATTATCTTGAACAACAACGCCAGGACTTTCGTGTAAAAGTTGACGGATTTCTTGAACCGAAGAAGGCTCTTTTAATTCTACATTAACCGCTTCACTGTGTCCTCCAACAACAGGAATTCTAATAGCCGTTGCCGTAACGCGAATTTGGTCGTCTCCTAAAATCTTATGGGTTTCTTTCACCAATTTCATTTCCTCTTTTGTGTAACCATTGTCTTGGAAAACATCACAATGGGGCAAGGCATTTCGGTGAATAGGATAGGGGTAAGCCATTTCCCCTTTTTTGTTTTCATATTCGTTTTCTAGCTGTTGCACAGCAGAAACCCCAGTTCCAGTAATGGATTGATAGGTAGAAATAACCAAGCGTTCAATTCCATATTTATTTTGAAGCGGCGCCAATGCAACCAACATTTGAATGGTAGAACAATTTGGGTTGGCGATAATTTTATCGTCAGAGGTTAACAGGTTTGCGTTAATTTCTGGGACGATTAGTTTTTTCCCTGGATCCATTCTCCAAGCAGAAGAATTATCAATTACAGTAGTACCCGCAGCGGCAAATTTAGGTGCCCAGGCCAAAGAGGTTTCGCCTCCGGCAGAAAAGAGCGCAACATCTGGCTGCATGTCTACTGCCGTTTGCAAGCCAACTACGGAGTAGTCTTTCCCTTGATACGCTATTTTTTTACCCACAGATCGCTCTGAAGCAACAGGAATTAAAGTAGTTAAGGGAAAATTTCTTTCTGCTAAAACTTGTAACATTACATTTCCTACCATACCGGTAGCACCAACAACGGCAACTTTCATAATCTTTATTTTGGGCAAAAGTAGGCATAAATCCAAGAGGCAACAACCCCAAATCGGATATTATCAACAATACAACAAAATGTTACAAATAAAACAACCTACAAAAAGCTGCGTTTGATTCTGGGCGACAGCGCAGTGAGTAATTCATAGGAAATGGTACCGGCTTTTTCTGCCAGTTGATCTGCACTTTGTTGCGCATCAAATAGGATAGCTGTGTCGTGTAATGAACAATCTATTTGAGAGACATCTACCATAATCATATCCATACAAACATTGCCTACCAAAGGGGCAAATTTTCCATTAATCCACACGCCGCCAATGCCTTTTCCAAAGCGTCTACTAATCCCATCTGCATGGCCAATGGGCAAAACAGCGATGCTACTTTGCCGTGCTGCAATCCAACCTTGATTATAGCCCACGCTTTCCCCTTGTTCGATTGAATGCAGTTGAACGATTGTTGTGGTTAAACGGGCAATGGGCTCTAAGGCTTCATCCCAGTGGGGCTGATTGGCAAAACCATATAATCCTATCCCACAACGCACGGCATCAAAATGGTATTCAGGATAATTAAAAATACCCGAAGTATTGACCAAATGAAAAAGCGGTGGCGAGGCAAAGGTTTCTTCCACCATTTTTTTTAAGGCCAAAAAGCGCTCCCCTTGTTTTTGTGTAAAGGCACAAGGTTTTGGGTTTTCAGAAGCGCCAAGATGAGAGTAAACACTTTTAAGATCAAAAGGCAACTGCGCTATTTCCATTAAAAAAGTGTTGACTTCTTCTTCAGAAAGGCCAATGCGATTTAGGCCAGTATTGCATTTTAGGTGAACGGGATAAGCTATTTTTTCTCGGGCTTGAAGTGCCTTTGCAAAAGCAGCGATAAAAGCAGTGCTGTAAAGGGCGGGTTCTAGTTGATGATCGATTAATTCATCGATATTTTCAAACTGTGGATAGAAAACCAGAATAGGACAGTCAATGCCTGCTTTTCGCAGCGAGACCCCTTCTGCTGCATAGGCTACGGCAAGCCAGTCTGCACCCAAGGACACTAATTTTTCTGCAATTTCAAGGGCTCCTTGACCATAGGCATTGGCCTTTACCACCGCAATAAATTTTGTGTTAGGGCGAAGTTTTTGGCGCATGCAATTATAGTTATGCGCTAGTTTGTCTAGGTCTATTTTAAGTTCTGTCAAGATTTCTTCTTTTGTGGCCGAGTGTATTTTTTTTGGGTTTCCTTATAAAAAGCAGCCCGACTTAAAGGTTCATAGGTTTCTTTTTCTCCCAGCACCACAATTCCATCGTCTGTTGAGGTTCTAAAACTGTATTGCGCCAGGTTTCCGGTCCGGGTGCAAACAGCATGAACTTTCGTAACATACTCTGCCGTGGCCATAAGGGCAGGCATGGGTCCAAAGGGATTCCCTTTAAAATCCATATCAAGCCCTGCGACAATTACCCGAATTCCACGATTGGCTAAATCATTACATACTTGTACTATTTCATCGTCAAAGAACTGAGCTTCATCTATCCCAACCACATCACAATCGTTGACCAAAAGCGGAATATTTGCCGCAGCGGGGACAGGGGTAGAGCGAATTTGATTTTGATCGTGCGAGGTGACCAGTTCATCATCATAACGTGTATCAATGGCGGGTTTAAAGATTTCTACCCTTTGTTGGGCAATTTGTGCCCGCTTTAAGCGACGAATTAATTCTTCTGTTTTCCCAGAAAACATCGAGCCGCAAACCACTTCGATCCAGCCAAATTGTTCATTTTGATTTACTGTATTTTCTAAAAACATTTTTGTAATTTCACCAAGAAGGGTAATATACCTTTCCCTTGTAACAAAGGTATCAAAACAATTTGTTCCTAAGAATCGTTCCATGCTTAATCCCATCAAAAAAGAACTCGAACTGCTTGCCCACGAAATATTAGCCCAAAAAGATGCTGCTTCTGCGGCAGCGTTGTTGGAAAAAGTACAAGCCATTTACAAACAATTGATTCTTTTAGACCATTATCAAAAACACGATAATTTTTTAGAGGAGCCACAACAAGAGGTTGTTCCTGTTATGGAAACCATCAATGAGCTGGTCACAGCACTTCCTTTAGAAGAAGAGGCTGCCGCCATTGAGGATTTGTTTGCTGCTGTTGCAGACCCTGTTTTTATTAAAAAGGAAAACGAAAGTCCAGCAGAAACGATTCCCGAAAAAGCCCCTGAAGAAAGCCTACCTAAAAACTTAAACGATGTTTTAGGAAAAGGCATCCAAATAGGGCTAAACGACCGTTTGGCCTTTATTAAGAATCTTTTTGACAATAGTGCAGAAGATTATCAAAGGGTTATTTTGCAAGTGCAAACCTTGAGTAATTGGGAAGAAGCACAAAGCTTTATCGAACACATGATAAAACCAGATTATAATCACTGGGAAGGGAAAGAAGATTTTGAATCCCGTTTTTTAAAATGTCTTGAAGCTAATTTTTAATGCCACTACATGAAAACCAAACAAATTATTTATTGGACCCCCACAATTCTATTAGCCCTAATGATGCTGGCCAGTGGGGTGCTTTATATCACCAAAACAGCAGAAGTAGCAAAAGAGTTCAGCGCTTTAGGTTATCCACTTTATCTCATTGTTCCTTTAGGGATAGCAAAAGCGCTTGCGGCAATCGTATTGCTGAACAATCGCTTTAAAAAATTAGTCGAGTGGGCCTATGCAGGCTTATTTTTTGACTATACGCTAGCATTATTTGCCCACTCCATGGTAGGAGATGGCGAATATGCTCCAGCAATTATTGCCCTAATACTTTTAAGCCTTTCCTATTATTTCAAAGATCAAGTAAGAACTTAATGGCCAAACTTTTTCTTGTTCCGACGCCCATTGGCAATCTAAAAGACATGAGTTTTCGCGCCGTTGAGGTGCTTAACGAAGTTGACCTTATCTTAGCAGAAGACACACGCACCAGTGCTAAATTAATGCAGCATTTTGACATTTCAACGCCCCTGCACAGTCATCATATGCACAATGAGCACGCTACTTTACCTAAAATTATTCGGGATTTACAACAAGGAAAAAACATTGCTTTAATTTCTGATGCAGGTACGCCAGCCATTTCAGACCCTGGGTTTTTATTGGTTAGAGCGGCAATTAAGGAGGAAGTTGAGATTGAATGTCTTCCTGGAGCAACTGCTTTTGTTCCGGCTTTGGTTTTAAGTGGCTTACCCAATGATCGTTTTGTTTTTGAGGCTTTTCTCCCTCCCAAAAAAGGCCGGCAAACCCGTTTAGAAAAAATAGCAGAAGAAGAGAGAACGACCATTTTATATGAATCGCCGCATAAATTAATAAAGACCTTAACACAGCTCATAGCCTGTTGTGGCGAAGAAAGACCCATGTCTGTTTCTAGAGAATTGACCAAATTACACGAAGAAACGTTTCGCGGAAGCTTAAAAGAAGCGCTCGCGCATTTCAGTCAAAAAGCGCCTAAAGGAGAATTTGTATTGTGTTTAAGCGGAAAATCAAAGAAATAAAAAATGCGTTGGGAAGCGATTGTTACACCAGATCAAAGTAGGGTTCGGCAACTTCAAAAAGCCCTAGGGGTAAATGCGACTATCGCAAGCCTTTTAGTGCAGCGTGGGATAACAAGTTTTGAGGCTGCCAAAAGTTTTTTTAGGCCGCAATGGCAAGATTTACACTCCCCTTTTCTAATGCAAGACATGGACAAGGCGGTTGCCCGAATAGATGCAGCCCTTGAAGAAGATCAAGCCATTATGGTCTATGGAGACTATGATGTAGACGGCACTACCTCGGTGGCACTGATGTCTTCATTTTTGGCCAAAAAGACCGCTAAAATCACCTCCTATATTCCCGATCGTTATGCAGAAGGCTATGGGGTTTCTTTTCAAGGAATAGATGTTGCTGCCGCAAAAGGAATTCAATTAATTATAGCACTCGATTGCGGAATAAAAGCGGTAGATAAAGTGCTTTATGCCAAAGAAAAAGGCATCGATTTTATTATTTGCGATCACCATTTACCTGGCGAAGAATTGCCAGCAGCGAGTGCGATCCTTGATCCTAAACGAGCGGACTGTAATTATCCTTTTGATGAACTGTGTGGTTGCGGCATTGGATTTAAATTAATGCAAGCACTTGTGCAAAGCTGGGAAGAGCCAGAGGAAGAACTCTTTCCCTACCTAGACCTTGTTGCTACAGCCATAGCTGCAGATATTGTTCCGATGGAAGGAGAAAACCGAAGCTTGAGTTTTTTTGGACTAGCACAGCTTCGCCAAAATCCGCGTCCGGGAATACAACGTTTTTTAGGGGCTTTAAAAACCCCCGTTAATATTACGGATTTGGTTTTTAAAGTTGCCCCCAGAATCAATGCTGCTGGACGCATGGACCACGCCCTTGTTGCCGTAAATTTATTGAAAAGCACCGCTGCTGAGGAGGTGAACAAAATCGCCGATGCCATTGAACAGTTCAATACCCAACGCAGAGCAACCGATGAACGCATTACCCAAGAAGCCCTTGCCCAAATAAAAGACAGAAAAGAAGAAGCTTTTCCGGCAACAGTGGTCTATGCGGACGATTGGCATAAAGGAGTTGTAGGAATTGTTGCCTCAAGGTTGATAGAAACCCATTATCGCCCTACGGTTGTTTTAACGAAATCTGGCGAAAATTACGCTGGATCAGTACGCTCTGTTAAAGGCTTTAACGTGTATAATGCTTTAGCGGCCTGCAAGGAGCATATGTTGCAGTTTGGCGGGCATAAATACGCAGCAGGCCTAAGCTTAAGAAAAGACCAGTTAAATGCTTTTAAAACAGCTTTTGAACAAGTGGTGGCCACCACCATTTTACCCACCCAAAAAATACCGGTATTGCTCTATGACTTAACACTGCCCATAGCGGAAATCGATCATAAATTATACCGTATTATAGCACAAATGGCGCCCTTTGGGCCAAAGAATATGCGTCCTGTTTTTTGCAGCACCAATTGTATAGACAGTGGGCAAACCCGCCTTGTGGGAAAAGACGAAAGTCATTTGCGCCTTTCAGTAGAAACACCGAATGGCCCTTTAGTGGGCATTGGCTTTGGCATGGCCCATCACCACGATTATATCAAAAGTGGTGCTCCTTTCGATCTTTTGTATACCCTTGACGAAAACGAGTGGAATGGGACAAGCTCTCTGCAACTGAAACTTAAGGCCATTCGGCCGAAAGAGATGGCCTAGTTTTTTAAGTGCTTTAACAAGGCTGTTGTAGAAGCGTCGTGCGATGCGATTTGCTCTCCTTCTAGATCGGCCAGGACTGTATTGGCCAATTGTTTACCTAATTCAACCCCCCATTGGTCATAACTAAAGATATTCCATAATACCCCTTGAACAAAAATCTTTTGCTCGTACATGGCGATTAATTTCCCCACGCTTTCTGGTGTTAAAGCATCAATTAAAAGGGTGTTGGTGGGCTTATTTCCTTCAAAAACTTTAAAAGGCGCTAGGGTTTCAATTTCTTCTTCAGACAAGCCTTTTTCGGTCAATTCTTTTACGGCTTCAGCCATTGTTTTGCCCCGCATTAAAGCTTCGGTTTGTGCGATAAAATTCGCCATCAATTTATTCTGGTGATCTTCTTCTTTATACAAAGAAGCTTTAAACCCAATAAAGTCAGCAGGAATTAATTTTGTTCCTTGATGTATATGTTGAAAAAAGGCGTGCTGTGCGTTTGTTCCAGAGCCGCCCCAAATAATTGTTCCCGTTTGGTAATCAATATTTTCTCCGTTGCGGTCAACACCTTTTCCGTTACTTTCCATTATGCCTTGTTGCAAATAGGCGGGAAGGTTCCGTAAATATTGTGTATAAGGGATAATGGCTTCACTTTCTGCTTCCCAAAAATTGTTATACCACACACTAATTAAAGCGAGTACAACAGGAATATTTTCTTGAAAAGGCGTATTCTTAAAATGCTCATCCATTTTATGTGCTCCTGCTAATAGGGCTTCAAAATGATCTGGCCCTACCGCCAAAGCGATACTTAAACCCACGGCACTCCATAAGGAGAAACGTCCTCCAACCCAGTCTTTCATGGGAAAAACATTCTCTGGGGCAATTCCAAACGCAGCAATTTTTTCTAAGTTAGTAGACACAGCTACAAAATGTTGTGCGATGGCTTTTTCGTTGGCATGGCTTAAAAACCATGTGCGAATGGTATTGGCATTACTAAGGGTTTCTTGTGTAGTGAAGGTTTTAGAAACAATGACAAAAAGGGTAGTTTCTGGGTCAAGTGTTTTGATGACTTCACGAACATGGTCTCCTTCTACGTTTGAAACAAATTGAACGTTGAGGTGGTTTTTGTAATAGGCCAATGATTCAGTTACCATGGCGGGACCAAGATCTGACCCTCCAATCCCGATATTGACCACATCTGTGATGGCTTTTCCGCTATACCCCTTGTGTTCTCCGCTAATGACTTTAGCACAAAAGGAACGGATTTTTGCCTTTACGGCATGTATTTCAGGCATGACATCTAAACCGTCGACATAAATTTGTGCCTCCTCTGGAGCGCGAAGTGCAGTGTGAAGTACGGCTCGCCCTTCGGTTTGATTAATGGCTTCACCACCAAAGTAGGCATCCATGGCTTTTTTTAAACCCATTTCGTGTGCAAAATCTTCTAAGAGAATTAAAGTCTTTTGATTGATACGGTTTTTAGAAAAATCAACTAAAAAGTCTTCCCATTGAATAGAGAAACGATCAAAACGCTTGTCATCTTGATTAAAATAGTCCTGCAAACGCTCGTCTTTAATTGCTTTAAAATGCGCGTTTAATTTTTTCCAACTCGCGGTTGCTGTGGGGTTGTTGTTTGGTAATGCCATGTTTAGTTCATTGCGATTGTTGCTGTCTTCGTCTCTTTAAAGGCAAGACAGTTTAATTGTTTTTCTGTTGCTTTAATGTGTGCAAAATAGCGTTTTTTTAGTTCCGCAGAAATGGGTTTAGCTTCAGGGAGTTTTTGCTTGAAAGGGTCTACTTGTCGCCCATTTTTCCAAAAGCGATAACAAACGTGGGGCCCAGAAGTGTTTCCAGTCATGCCCACCCAACCAATGACATCGCCTTGTTTGACATATTGCCCTACCTTTACTTTACGGCGTTTCATGTGAAGGTATTGGGTTGCATAGGTTCCGTTGTGTTTTATTTTAACATAGTTGCCATTGCCTCTTGTATAACTCGCTTTGGTTACCCTTCCATTTGCCGTAGCCATAATGGGTGTTCCCACTGCGGCAGTATAATCGGTGCCTTTATGAGGTTTAACACGGCCGTAATAGGCAATTCTTCTCTTGAGGTTATAGCGCGAAGAAATGCGGCTAAATTTTACAGGTGCTTTTAAAAATGCACGGCGTAAGTTTTTGGCTTTATCATCAAAGTAATCAACGATTCCTTTGATGCTGTCTGTTTCAAATTCATAGGCATAAAGCCCCTTTCCACGGTGTTCAAAATAGGCCGCTTTAATTTTTTCAATTCCAACCGAAATGGAATCGTCTACAAATTTTTCAGTATAAATCACCTTAAAGCGATCTCCTTTGTCTAGACGGGTAAAGTCAATGGTCCATGCATAGACATCTGATAAGAAATAGGTGAGCATATTGTTGTGTCCACTATTGAGCATGGTTTCATAAAGAGAGCTTTCGATTACTCCTGTGGCTTCGCGCTCGATTGTTCTTATGGGTTTATTGACCTGTTTGCCATAAAGGCTATCTTTAAGTTGAATAACGCTATAGCCTAAAGCGTCTGGATGATAAATAAAGGCTTTGGGTCTAGCAAGGCTATCTTTGTCAAATAAGAGGGTATATGGTTTTCCAATTTGAAGTTTACGCACACTTACTTCCCCTTTAATGGCTTGTAAAATTTCATAGACCTGAGGATAATCGATGCCGTTGCGTTCTAGAATTGCGCCAAAAGTATCGCCTCGTTTAATTTTTAATCGTTTTACTTCATACTGATTGAAATCATAGCCATAGCGCATGTCTGGTGCTTCAACGACTTCTGGTTCTTCGGTCATCACAACAACAGCAGGTTCTTCCTCGCAGGCGAGGGTTAAGCCCAAAAAGGCAATGGCAAAAAAGGTAGAATTAATATAACGCATCATAGCCACAAATTTCGCAAACTTTTAAGGGACTCTTGGTTCTTTTTAGGGTACTTATTAAGAAAGTTAACAACAGTTATTTTACTTGGATATTAAAAGGATGTTGTAGGTTTTTAAAACGATCTAAATCGCAATCAATCGATCCGACCCTGAGGTCTGCACGCATTTTTATGGGGATTTTATTTTTGTCATCGCTCACCCACAGGGTAACACTTTCTTGTTCGCTAAACACACGTCCGCTTTGTACAAAAGGGCGAAGCTTTAAACAGGCTACTTTTCCAAAAGCAGTTTCAATGGTTTCTCGCCCTAAAAAACGCAATTTAAACAGGTAGTTTTCTTGATCAAAAAACATATTAAGGAGAATGTCATCTCCTTTTTTAAGGGAAGAAGTATCATAAAAATTTCGCAAATAATAAAAGGCAGAAATTAAGTCTTGCACATTTTTTTCTATGGCGTAACTGTCTTTTTTCTTCTTTTTTTTGTTGTTGACATGGGCCATTTTTTTCTGATGATCAAATCGAATTTCAACATCTTTTGTATAGCCGCCTTCATCAATATCGCGAATAAACTTGCGGGGTAAACCGTCTTTTTGCCCAAAATAAGATTGATAATGATCCTCTACTTTAAAAAACAAACGGGCCAGTCCAGTGGTGCGTCCATAACCATAGGCGTGAAAAACGGGAACTTGTTCAAGGGTGTCTGCGCTAAGTTCTAGTGTAATTCGACTGGCATTAAAGACGCCATAATGAATGCGAAATTCAAACCATTCTCCATCTTGAAAAGCGTTTTGTGCTTCGCTTACAGGCAGTAGACCTTGTTGTTGTGCAACGCTAAGCGAAGTATATAGGACAAACAATGTCAAAAAGAATCTTTTTTTCATTTTTTAAATTCTTATTAAGCAATTTAGAAAAATCCTTTTAGGGAGGTACTTGCTTTAGGGATAAATTAACGGTTAACAGCTGCGACGCAGTGCATTTCTAGCATTATTTCGAATGAAAATGTTGGTGCAATTGTTTTCCTTTGCGTTCTCCTAGAACAAAGATCAAATCTTTTTCTGTCGCTTCTTTAATGCGTTTAAACGATTTGAATTTTTTCAAGAGGATTTCTTTGGTTTTCGGGCCTACCCCCGGAATGGCATCTAAGCCAGATTTTATGGCACCTTTAGAGCGTTTGTTGCGGTGAAACGTAATCCCAAAACGGTGGGCTTCGTTGCGCAAAAATTGAATTACTTTAAGACTTTCCGACTTTTTATCTAAGTAAAGCGGAATAGGATCTTCTGGGAAATAGATTTCTTCCAAGCGTTTTGCAATTCCCACGATGGCTATTTTCCCCCTTAAGCCTAAAATGTCTAAGCTTTTTAATGCAGAAGACAATTGCCCTTTTCCGCCGTCAATAATAATGAGTTGCGGAAGGGATTGTCCTTCTTCTACCAAGCGTTTATACCTTCTGTAAACAACTTCTTCCATTGAGGCAAAATCGTCGGGGCCCTCGACGGTTTTAATGTTGTAATGGCGGTAGTCTTTTTTAAAGGGTTTTCCGTTGCGAAAAACCACACAGGCAGCTACCGGATTTGAGCCTTGCAGGTTAGAGTTGTCAAAACACTCAATATGTCTGGGTTCTTCAGATAGGCGAAGGTCTGCTTTCATCTGCGCCATTAAACGGTTGGTATGCCGATCGGGATCGACAATTTGCATCTGCTTGAAACGCTCCATTCGGAAGTATTTTGCATTGCGTTCTGACAAATCGACCAAGTGCTTTTTGTCGCCTAGTTGGGGAACGTTTACCTTAATTTTATCGCCTAAATCGAGGAAAAAGGGCAAATAAACTTCAGGGGATTGAGAGTGAAATCGTTGGCGAATTTCAATGATGGCAAGCGACAATAATGCCTCTTTGGTTTCGGCTAGCTTCTTTTTGATTTCAATGGTATGGGAACGAATGATTGAGCCATAAGACAGTTGTAAAAAGTTGACATAGCCATAGGCTTCATCCGTAATAATAGAGAACACATCAACATTAGAAATCTTGGGATTTACAATGGTTGACTTGGCTTGATAATGCTGAAGGACATCTAGCTTTTCTTTAATTTTTTGGGCTTCCTCAAAGGCCATATTCTCGGCATGGGTTTGCATTTGCTGCTTGAATTGTTGCAACGAGTCTTTAAAGTTCCCTTTGATTATCGCCCGAATGGCTTTAATGTTTTGGTCGTATTGTGCTGCTGTAATTTTATCTTCACAAGGTGCCAAACAATTTCCCAGATGGTATTCTAGGCAAACTTTGTATTTCTGTGCTTCGATTTTTTCAGCGGAAAGATCATAGTTGCAAGTCCGCAATGGGTACAGCCCTTTAATAAGATCTAGTAAAGTGCGCACTGTTTTCATGCTGGTGTAGGGACCAAAATATTCTGAGCCGTCTTTGATGATTTTCCGCGTAGCGAAAATTCTAGGAAAGCGTTCTTTTTTGATACAAATCCACGGGTAGGTTTTGTCGTCTTTTAATAAGACATTATAACGTGGCTTGTGTTTTTTGATTAAGTTATTTTCAAGTAATAAAGCGTCCATTTCACTTTCTACCACGATGTGTTCAAGGCGCACAATGTTTTTAACCAAGATTCTGGTTTTGTGGTTGTCGTGGTTTTTAGTGAAATAAGAATTAACGCGTTTTTTTAGATTTTTTGCTTTACCCACATAGATAATACTCCCTTTGGCATCAAAGTATTGATATACTCCCGGACCTTCGGGGAGGGTTTTAAGTTGGACAGAAAGCATAGTGTGTTCCATGTAGTAAAAGGATCAAGCCAAAAATAATGCTTTTCTTTGTGCAGAAGGAGGCAAATTATGGACAAAAATTCACTTAGGGCAGATTACAAAAAGCAGCGGGAGGCCTTAACACCAAAAGAAGTAGCGAATAAAAGCCTACAAATAGCGAATCAACTCTTGCTTTTACCCCTATGGGAAAAGACCTATTTTCATCTTTTTTTAAGTAGCACACAGCAAAAAGAAGTAGACACAGAAAGTATTTTGACCCTTTTGCAAGGCAAAGATAAAGAAGTGATTGTTCCTAGAATGGAGGTAAACTACAGCTTATCTCATCTTCTCTTGACAGATGCTACCCCGATTAAGGTTAACTCCTTTGGGATACCAGAACCGATAGGAGGAATTACGGTTGCTCCTTCACAAGTTGAAGTGGTTTTTGTTCCTTTATTAGGGTATGATTTACAAGGAAACAGAATAGGGTATGGAAAAGGCTACTACGATCGTTTTTTAGCCCAATGTGATCCAAAATGCCTTTTTATTGGCCTCTCTTTTTTTCCACCTGAAAAGAGTATTCCAGCAGAAAACACCGATATAAAACTGCACTATTGTGTTACTCCAAAGCAGGTGTATTCTTTTTCCTAGCCGAAGATTCTTTTATTAAAGAAGAGTAAAATCCCTACGCCTGTACTAATGGCAGCATCGGCAACATTAAAGACGTATTCAAAAAAAGTATAGTCTTTTCCTCCGATAAAGGGCATCCATTTTGGCCAAGTCCATGATGCCAAGGGAAATTGAAGCATATCGACCACATGGCCGTGAAAGAAAGTAGCATAGCCTTCTTCTGGAAACAGCGTGGCAATTTGTCCATAAGAATGAGAAAAAAGCACACCATAGAAAAGCGAGTCAATTAAGTTGCCAATGGCTCCAGCAAAAATCATTAAGAGGGCAAGCAACAATAGTTGTGAACTTTCTTTCTTTAAAAGGGAATACAACCAAAAACCAAGATAGCCAATGGCGACTAAACGAAAAAGGCTGAGTAAGAGCTTTGCGACGTCTTCACTTAAAAAAGGGAGAATATCATTGATTTTTGTACCCCAAGCCATGCCTTTATTTTCGATAAAGAGCAACTTAAAAAAGCCCCAATCTACAATGGCTTTTTGCCCATAGATCGACAAGGGGTAACTAAGTTTGATATATACCTTAGACGCTTGATCGATTCCTAAAATGAGTAATACGATTAGAAGCGCAGTTTGGAATGTTATTTTAGGCAGTGTGATTTTCATGGGTTTTAAAGTTCAAAAATAGTTATTTTCTGTCGGAAATAAGGGAAATATTTCCTTCTACCGATGTGATGCTGAGTCTACTTTGATCTAGCGGAGAAAAAGGGCCTTTTATTGTGCCGTATTTTGAACTTGCAAAGACCTTGTGCTTGGGTTTTTGTAGCCTAATATGGGCGTTATTCGTTTGAATATTTCCAGGGATTTCTTGCCCTTTTAACTCGATCGCACCTTCGTTTAATTGCACCGCTAAACCACTAAAATTGCCAAGAAAGTCAAGTGTGGCCATTTGTGCGCTTAACTGAACTTTAAGGCCTTCTGGCAAAAGCAGTTTTAAAGTAGACGCCCAGACTTTGTGTGCACTTAATTTATCATGAAAGGCTTCATAATTTGGACCTTGTTGTTCTTTAAGCACCAAAGATTCACCAATGGTCTTTGCCTTTAAAATCAAGTGATTTTGGTATTCCCCCTCCGTTTTATAGTCTATTTGAATACGGTTGTTTAGGGTTGTAGAGACAACAACAGTATGAGCAAAAGGTAGCTCAAGACGAATCGTGTTGTAAATAGATGCCTCCCATAAAAGCTGCCGCTGGTTTTGACCGTATAGACTGGTCATAAGAAAGCAACTTATTAAAAAACGAAACAGGTTTATTTTTGCATGTTTTTAGCCTCAATGCTTAAGGTAGCATGCGGAACGAGAATCAAGCGTTGCTTCTGAATGAGTTTTCCTGTTACTCGGCAAACCCCATAGGTCTTGTTTTCAATGCGAATAAGTGCATTTTTAAGGTCTCGAATAAATTTTTCTTGACGAAGTGCCAATTGGGTATTCGCTTCTTTTGACATGGTTTGAGATCCTTCTTCAAAGGCCTTAAAAGTAGGGGAGGTGTCCTCTGTGCCGTTGTTTCCATTGTTCATATAAGAACTTTTTAACAAGGCAAGATCTTCATTAGCTTTCTCAATTTTTTCTTCAATGAGACCTTTGAACTCTTCAAGGTCTTTGTCTGAATATCGATTTTTAATGACAGTGCTCATACTTATACTTTTTCTAAGTTGACAATTGTTTTAACTTGATCGAATTCAATAAGTTCTCCTTCAATCATTTCTGTTTTAAATATAATTTTTGTCGTCAATGTCTCTTGCTGAATGTAGGCTTGATGCTTTTCAAAAACTTGGACAAGGGCAACATCTTCTCTCAAATATAGGATAATTTTATCAGTCACTTCAAAGCCAGCATCTTTTCTTAAATTTTGGATGCGATTAATCATCTCTCTGGCGATTCCTTCTTCAATTAATGTTTGATCTAATTGAATGTCAAGGGCAACCGTAAGACCATTGCCATTTGCCACCAGCCATCCTTCGATATCTTTAGATTGTATAAGTACATCATTGAGTTCTATCGTTGCGGCTTCTCCATTGATTTCAACAGCAATGCTTCCAGCTGTTTCAAGGGTTTTTATTTGGGCATCACTAAGACTGTTGATTACCCCAACTGCAGCCTTCATGTTTTTGCCAAAGCGAGGGCCTAGTGCCTTAAAATTAGGCTTGATTTCCTTCACCAAGATATCACTGGCGTCGTCTAATAATTCGATTGATTTTACATTGATTTCTGACTGAATCAGGTCAGCGACTAATTCGATGGCTTCTTTTTCTGCAGCATTGCGCACAGGAATCATGATTTTCTGCAGGGGCTGTCGCACTTTAATTTGTTCTTTTTTCCGCAGGGAAAGGGCCAAAGAAGCAATTGTTCTTGCTTTCCCCATTCGGTCTTCCAAGGCTGGATTACGCAATTCATTTGAGCTTGTTGGAAATTGAGCGAGGTGTACCGAATCATATGCTTCTACCTTTGTAGCGCGACACAAGTCACGGTACAATTGGTCTGCATAAAAAGGAGCAACGGGTGCCATTAATTTACTTACACTTAATAGACATTCAAAAAGCGTTTGATAGGCGGCGATTTTGTCTTGCTGATATTCTCCTTTCCAAAATCTTCTTCTGGATAGTCGCACATACCAATTACTCATAATTTCTTGTACGAAATCTGAAATCGCACGACTTGCTTTAGTCGGTTCATAATCGTTATAGGCTGCATCAACCTCGGCGATTAAACGATTGAGTTCAGACAAAATCCATCGGTCTAATTCTGAACGTTCTGCTAGAGGGATATTGGCTTCTTGATAACTAAATCCATCAATATTGGCATATAAACTGAAGAATGAGTAGGTGTTGTGCAGGGTGCCAAAAAACTTTCTAGAAACTTCTGCGATTCCGTCGAGGTCAAACTTGAGGTTATCCCAGGGGTTGGCGTTCGAAATCATGTACCAGCGGGTCGCATCAGCCCCATATTTTTCTAGGGTTTCAAAAGGGTCTGCGGCATTGCCCAAACGCTTAGACATTTTTTGTCCGTTTTTGTCTAAGACGAGCCCATTTGACACAACATTTTTATAGGCAATTGAATCAAAAACTAAGGTTCCAATGGCATGTAGGGTATAAAACCATCCACGGGTTTGATCGACTCCTTCTGCGATATAGTCTGCAGGGAAGGCTTTGTTTTGGTCAATCATATCTTTGTTTTCGAAAGGATAATGCCACTGTGCATAGGGCATAGATCCAGAGTCAAACCACACATCAATAAGGTCGCTTTCACGCTGCATTGGCTGTCCAGAAGGGCTGCATAAAACAATGGGATCAACACTGTTTTTATGCAGGTCAATACGGTCATAGTTTGCTTCACTCATGTTACCTACTTCAAAGTCTTTGAAGGGGTTTTCTTGCATGTGTCCCGCGGCGATGGACGCTTCAATGGCTGAGATTAATTCTTCCATTGAACCGATAATAACGGTTTCTTTTCCGTCTTCTGTTCGCCAAATTGGCAATGGGATTCCCCAAAAACGAGAGCGGGAAAGATTCCAGTCATTTGCATTGGCGAGCCAATTGCCAAAACGACCTTCTCCCGTTGATTTTGGTTTCCAGTTAATGGTGTTGTTGTGGGCAACCATTTTGTCCCTAACATCGGTTACTTTTATGAACCAAGAGTCGAGCGGATAATAAAGAATGGGTTTATCTGTTCGCCAGCAGTTGGGGTAGGAGTGCACATATTTTTCTACTTTAAACGCGCGATTTTCTTCTTTTAAGCGAATGGCAATTTCTACATCAACCGATCTTTCTGGGGCTTCACCTTCTTTATAATAGTCATTCTTAACATATTTCCCGCCAATCTCTGGGAGGCTAGGATGGAATTTTCCTGCTAGGTCAACTAGAGGCACTTGGTTTTCATTTTCATCTAGCACCAATAATGGTGGAACGGGGGGAACGGCTTCTTTGGCCACTTGGGCATCATCTGCTCCAAAAGTTGGTGCAGTGTGAACAATCCCTGTACCATCTTCTGTGGTAACAAAGTCTCCTGAGATGATGCGAAAGGCATCTTCTGCATTATTTAATGGTAAAGGAGCGTCTTGCCACAGCTGTTCATAACGAATGCCGACGAGTTCACTTCCTTTGATTTCCTGACCAAGCAGATATGGGATCTTTTTGTCAGTTGCTGTATAGCTGGCCAATTCTTCTGCTGTGTTAACAGCGGTGTATTTTCCACTAAATTGTTTCTCGACCAACGCTTTGGCTAAGAGCACTTTAATGGGCAAGTGGGTATATTGATTAAAGGTCTCAACAACAATATAATCTATTTTTTTCCCAACGGTTAAAGCGGTATTGGAAGGGAGGGTCCATGGGGTAGTCGTCCAAGCCAAAACATAAAGCGTTGAATGTGCCGCTAGGGCAGGCGGAAGACTATCCACCACAGTTTTAAACATGGCTGTTATGGTCGTATCAGTCACATCTTGATAGGTGCCGGGCTGGTTGAGCTCGTGTGAACTCAGTCCTGTTCCTGCTTTTGGGGAATAGGGCTGAATGGTGTAGCCTTTGTACAACAAGTCTTTGTCATAGATTTGTTTCAATAGCCACCAAACCGATTCGATGTATTTTGATTTATAGGTAACATAAGGGTCTTCCATATCGACCCAATAGCCCATTTGTTCGGTTAACTTATTCCAAACATCTGTGTAGCGCATCACGGCGTTTTTACAGGCTTGATTGTATGCTTCAACACTGATGCTTTTTCCAATGGCGTCTTTGGTGATTCCCAATTCTTTTTCCACCCCTAATTCTACAGGAAGGCCATGGGTGTCCCAGCCGGCTTTTCGTTTTACTTGAAAACCTTTTTGGGTTTTATAACGGCAAAAGATATCTTTAATCGCTCGTGCCATCACGTGGTGAATACCAGGCATGCCATTGGCAGAAGGGGGACCTTCGTAAAAAACATAAGGAGGTTTTCCCTCTCGTGTACTTACACTTTTCTCGAAAATAGATTCTTCTTCCCAAAAAGAAAGAATCTCTTGAGCGGTTGCCGCTAAATTAAGTTGCTTATGTTCTTTAAAGCCCATAGGGTGTTGTTCTAAAGCTGCGAAATTAAGGAATTTTATACATTTACACTTTAATCAAACCGCAACATCTGCTTTCACTATGGCATTTAACTTTAAAAACGACTTAATTCTTGAAAATGAGCGCGTTCAATTGCGTCCTTTGGCAATAACCGATCATGCTTTTTTGGTGCCATTTTCCCTAAAAGAGCCAGAATTGTGGACCTATTCTTTAACCTCTGCCGCAGGGGAAGAAAATCTGCAAAAATACCTAGAAAGTGCACTAAAATTAAAAGAGGCGGAAACAGCTTATCCTTTTTTAGTGTATGATAAAAAAGCGCAAGAAATTGCGGGCAGCACCCGTTTTTACGCCATGGACTTTCATCACAAATGCTTGAGCATAGGCTATACTTGGTATGGAAAAGCATTTCAGCGAACGGGTTTAAATCGCCATTGTAAGGCTTTGTTGTTAAGTTACGCCTTTGATGCTTTAGGGATGGAGCGCGTTGAATTTAGAGCAGATGCAAAGAACGCGAGAAGCATTGCTGCTATGCAGGGAATTGGTTGTACACTCGAGGGCACTTTACGCAATAATTGTTCGGCAGAAGTAGGGCGGAGGGATAGTGTAGTGCTGAGTATAATTAAAAATGAATGGAAAGAGCGCAAAGCTGCTTTGGCAGAAAAGACCCTTTAAAAGCGAATGCTTGTACCAAGGATGAGGCTTCTTCCTGGGGCAGAAATACCCGAAGCAAATGTGCGATAATGAAGGTCAAAAATATTGTCAACAGCAGCATTCAAACGAATCTGCTCATTGATGGTATAATTGGCGGAAAGGGAATAGATAGCCCACTTTGGCGTTCCTGCAAAAACGGGTTCGTCGCCCTCTATGGCCTTAATGGGGGTTTCATCTAGACGATCTTCTCCACCAATACTATAGTCAGCAGGGGCTTTTGCCCCGTTAAACCTGTTCGTTAAAGCAAGCTGAAGCGCAGCTGTATGGTACTGCATTGACCATCCACCAATAAGGGGGAGGATAGAGGGTAAAGGCCCAATGTTTTTATTTAGCGCAGCCTGTGTATAGGTTAAATTTCCACCTAGTGAGAAACGTTCGTGGAGGTTCCACAACCCTTCAAAGGCAGCCCCAAAAATGGCCGCATTTCCAATGTTACTATTGGCCTGGGGGATTACTTTTTCACCCATAAACATTCTTTCTCCCATTTGAGCCTCTTCAGCTTCTTCAATATTTTCAACCTGCGTATGGTCTACTTGACTGCTTAAATCAAGGACTACTTCTGAGACTCCTTCGGGGATATCTTCTATGGCTACATTATAATTCATTCGACCGATATAATTCCGAAGGGAAGAATGGTAAAAACGGGTGTTTAAGTGCAGTTTTTTATTGTTAGAGGTATAAGCAATTCCAGCATCGATATTATAAACATACTCTGGTTTTAGCCCTGGATTCGGCACCAATAGCAAACCGCGATTCTCTCGTATTTTCCCGAGGTCATCGACATTTGGGGCGCGAAACCCACTAGAAAATAAAAGATTTAGTCGCCAAGGATTTGCAGGACGATAAGACAGCCCAAGGCTAGCGGTAAGCGCATTGTTTTGATTTTGTATTTGTTGGAGATTATTGGTTATTGTGGCTTCTCTTTTCCAATTGGCTTTAAGTTCTGTTGCGGTAAAGCGCCCTCCAATGGCTAGGGTTGTTTTAGGACTTAAATCGAAGCGGTAATTGCCATAAAGTGCAGCAATATTGTATCGACTTCCGTCACTGGGATAACGCGTGGGAATGGGTTGGTTCATTTCTAAGCCAATTACTTCATTCCCTTGAAGGCGTAATTCATTGCTAAAAGCGTTGGAGTTAATTTGGTTAAATACCCATTCAAAGCCATAGGCAAAACTGATGTTTTCTTTTTTAGCGGTTTCAAAATCTCCATTAAGGCTAAACACACTTACATCTTCTAATTGTGTTTCACGGGTTATGTTGCCAAAGCGCCTTTGTATTCTCGATTCTTTAATGGCTTGAAATGCTGCGGTGATGGTTCCTTTATAAAGCCATTTTCTTTTAGGGAAAAGTTTTAGTTGTGGCGAGAAAAGGAATCTTTTTTGTGGGCCATAAGACCATTCTGCAAAGCGTAATTCTCCATCGCGGTATTCGTTTAGTTTATCAAATCGCGGAATGTTTGAAGAATTAGATAATTGAAAGTTTAAGGTTAGTTGAGCAGCTTTGGGTAAGTTAATCACAGCTTTTTCTAGGAAATCAAATTGGGTGTATCCGGTATTTTTTTGAAGGTTTGGATTGGGGTTAATGGTTGGCTGGGGATAATAATAGTCGCTGTTATTTCTGGAATAAGCAGGGACCAAGCCCCAATCATTATAGCCGTGTTGTCTGTTTTTCCCCATTCTTAAATCGCCAAAGCTAGAATAGGTCAAACTGGTATAACTGGCCCATTGATTAAAACTGGCTTCTGTTTCAAAATGATTAATAAAGGCATTTTGTGCACTGTTATAGGTGCTAGAAAAACCACTGCTTAAGGTTTTAGAATTATTAATTCTAGGGGTTTTTGTGTAATAATGTACCACCCCGCCAAGCGCATCTGAACCATAACCCACGGAAGAAGAGCCAAAAATCACTTCAACACGTTCAATGCTGTTGGGGTCTACTGTGATCGCATTTTGCAAGTGTCCAGCGCGGTAAATAGCGTTATTAAGTCTTACCCCATCTACGACCAGTAATACACGATTTGCTTCAAAACCTCTTAAAACAGGGCTTCCTCCGCCACCTTGCGATTTTTGTAGCCGAACACTAGGCGCCAAAAGCAATAAATCTGCGCCAGTAGTTGGGGACTGCCTAGCGATTGTTTTTTGGTTTATGACGGCTACTTTTTCGGCAATTTTTTTTGATTGTTCTGCTGTTCTGGCAACAGAAAGAACAATTTCGGCGAGTTGTTTTTCGTCTAAAAACAAGGCTACGACATTGGCTTGGTCTGTAATTTTTTTAAGGGAAAGCTTTACGGTTTCATAGCCCATTAATTGAAACGTAAGCAAATCAGTTGCAGTAAAAGTATCCAGGTTTAATTTTCCGTCTAAATCAGAAGTGGTAAAGCGCTGTTTGTCTTGACTTACCACCATTACTTGCTCTAACGGTTGCTGGGTAAAGGCGTCTATTACCGTAACCTTTTGTCCATAAAGCTGTAAGGTGCTCAATAAGATTGCTCCTCCCAAAAAAAGGCCTTTTTTAACGGAAGATTTGGTGAAGAATCTCAAGAGATTTTGGTTTAGAAAACCCATGTAAGTGCAGTTCAAAATAATGGACTAGTGCGTTTAGTAGCTCTCGCCTTGATTGTTGATTTAATTTCGGCAAATTTACTGAAGCAAAAGTCATGCCCAATAATTCTTTTAAGTTTTTAGCAACATTTCCTTCTATATGTTGTTCAAGGGGTTTGTGCAGGCTAAAACAACCACTTTCTAAATTGAAATAGGGGCCTTGATTTTCTTGTAAGTTTGGGTAAAAGCCTAAAAATTGACTGAGTTTTAGTAAAAACAGCAAATGGAAATTAGCAATATTGTCGTGTGAATCGAGCCAAAGCAGGGTGTTCTCGAGATATTCAAACAACAGCGGATTGGTTTCTTCTTCCCGTAAACTTTTGTATAAAATTTCTGAGAGAAAAAGCGCGATGGTGTTTTTTTCAATCGAGGTGTAAATACTTTGATAAGGCTGTTCTACCTTAAGTTCTTTTATGAAATTTAAGCCCCCTTTATTTTTGTGTTGGAATTGTAACTGTAACAGTGTTAAAGGTTGAAAATGGGCCTTGCGAATTTTGCCTTTTTTGGCTGAAAGGATGCCTTTGAGCATAAAAGATTGTATGCCTAAAGTTTGGGTATAACAATGAACGATTAAACTCGATTCGTTGTATTTAAGGCTGTGTAAAACAAGCGCCTTAGTTTCTACCAGCATAAGATTAAATTAGACCACTCCTTGAGCGAGCATGGCATCAGCGACTTTGACAAAGCCCGCGATGTTGGCACCTTTTACATAGTTGGTATAGCCGTTTTCAGTTCCAAAGTCAACACAAGATTGGTGAATGTCTTGCATAATGGTTTGTAAACGCTTGTCGACTTCCTCTCTAGACCAACTGTAGCGCAAGGAGTTTTGCGCCATTTCTAATCCAGAAACGGCCACCCCACCAGCATTAGAGGCTTTTCCAGGAGCGAATAAAATTTTGTTTTCAATAAAATGATGAATGGCTTTTGGCGTCGTGGGCATGTTAGCTCCTTCTCCTATACAAATACAGCCATTTGCGATTAATTCTTTGGCATCGTCTTCAAACAATTCGTTTTGTGTTGCACAAGGCAGGGCAACATCGCAAGGAATACCCCAAGGGGTTTTTCCGGCATGGAATTCTGCAGAAGGATATTTTTCTACGTATTTATATATGCGTTCTCTTTTGACATTTTTTAGGTCCATTACAAAGGCCAGTTTTTCAGCATCGATGCCATCTTTGTCATAAATAAACCCAGAGGAGTCTGACAGGGTCAAGATCTTTCCGCCCAGTTGAATTACTTTTTCGGCGGCATATTGGGCGACGTTCCCGGCACCAGAAACAACCACTTTTTTTCCTTCAAGACTTTTGTTAATCGTAGAAAGCATTTGTTGGGTAAAGTAAACCACGCCATAGCCTGTGGCTTCGGGTCGAATTAAAGAACCGCCCCAGCTAACACCTTTTCCAGTTAAAACCCCTGTAAATTCTGTTTTTAAACGTTTGTATTGGCCAAATAGATAACCAATTTCACGGCCACCTACCCCAATATCTCCAGCGGGAATATCCCGGTTTGGGCCAATATGACGGAAAAGTTCGGTCATAAAGCTTTGACAAAAACGCATGATTTCTGTGTCTGTTTTTCCTTTTGGGTCAAAATCTGATCCTCCTTTTCCACCGCCCATGGGCAGGGTGGTTAAACTGTTTTTAAACACTTGTTCAAAGGCCAAAAATTTCAATACACTCAAATTCACAGATGGATGAAAGCGCAAGCCTCCTTTATAGGGGCCAATGGCGGAATTCATCTGAACCCGATACCCTCGGTTGACGCGAATTTCTTCTTGATCGTCGATCCATGCAACGCGAAAAGAAACTACGCGTTCTGGTTCTACCATGCGCATTAAAATATTTTGTCCGTAATAAATATCGTGTTTAACAATATATGGAATAACGTTTTCAGCAACTTCAGTAACGGCTTGCATGAATTCAGGCTCGTTTTGATTGCGTTCACCTACTTCATTTAAAAAGGCTTGAATGATTTTATCCATGGGAAAAGAATTTTAATACTAAACAAGGTAGTTTTTTTATCCTAATAATTGTGCTACGACAGCTTCAATTTTATCTTGCATTATGATTTGAATGGCTGTTTTGGGAAGGGTATCTTGTTTGAATCGAGCAGTGATAATGCTGTCAAAACCGAGCTTTTCTGCTTCTCTAATGCGTTGGTCCAATTTGGGGACAGGGCGCAGTTCTCCCGAAAGGCCAATTTCTGCTGCATAGCAAGTATTTTTTGGCAAGGCGATATCGTGGTGACTAGACATAATTGCGGCAACCACCGCTAAATCTAGCGCTGGATCTTCACTGCTAATTCCCCCGGTGATATTTAGAAAGACATCTTTAGCGCCCAGTTGAAAACCCGCCCGTTTTTCTAAAACAGCTAAAAGCATATTGAGGCGTTTGGCATTAAAACCGGTTGTGCTGCGCTGCGGGGTGCCATAAACAGCGGTACTAACCAGCGCTTGTACTTCAAGCATTAAAGGGCGCATTCCTTCCATAGTGCTTGCGATCGCATGGCCACTCATTTGAGAAGGGTTTTGAGATAGCAGCAATTCGCTGGGGTTATTAACGCCTCTTAAACCGCTGGCCTGCATCTCATAAATACCAATTTCTGCGGTAGAGCCAAAGCGGTTTTTTTGTGCCCTTAAGATGCGATAAATATGATTGCGATCGCCTTCAAAATGTAAGACGGTATCCACCATATGTTCCATTACCTTCGGTCCTGCGATATTTCCGTCTTTGGTGATATGGCCTACCAAAATGACAGGGGTATGGGTCTTTTTGGCAAATTGAATCAATTCAGCGGTACATTCTTTTATTTGAGAAACACTTCCTGGGCTACTGTCGATGTATTGGGTTTGTAGGGTCTGAATCGAGTCAATAATTACAAGATCTGGAACTAAGGCATTGATTTGCTGAAAAATCTGCTGTGTTTTGGTTTCGCTTAACACATAACAGTGTTCGTTTTTCGCAGAAATACGATCTGCGCGAAGTTTAATTTGTCGTTGGCTTTCTTCTCCAGAAACATACAAAATTTTTAGGGGTAGTTGTAAAGAAATCTGTAAGAGTAAGGTTGATTTCCCTATGCCTGGCTCGCCGCCCAAAAGGGTGACTGATCCCGGGACCAAACCGCCGCCCAATACCCTATTGAGCTCTTGATCTGGACAAGGAAGTCGAACTTCTTTATCGGTTTCGATTTTGGCTATGGGAACAGGTTGCGCTGCGCCTGCTTTTTCTTTGTTTGTACTCGTCCATCCTTTTGCGGCAGGTTTTTCAATTACCTCTTCCACCAGGGTGTTCCATTCTTTACAGCTATTACACTGGCCTTGCCATTGTGGGTGTTTAGTACCACATTTTTGACAAAAGAAAGCTTTCTTTACTTTACTCATGGGTTAAAATTAGCCAAGCCTTTTGGTCTACCCAAGAAATTAAGGCTTTACTTTTTTCTATTTACCAAGGGAAGGAGGAAGAAAGAAAGACTTCCAAAAAGAAGCACCATGACGGTTTGTGCAGTCCACATAATCCAGCCAAAAGCCAGACTAGATTCTTTTGAAATACCATAACTAATTAAGACCAAAGAGACCGAAAAAGGGTAGATGCCAATGCCGCCGTTTGTGGCAGAGATGGTTAACGCACCCACAATAAACCCAATAAGAAGCGCTTCAAAGCCGAGTTCTTGTGTTTCTGGTAAAGAGAATTTTATGATATAAAACATGGCGATATACATACCCCAGATAAAGAGGGTATGGAAGAGATAAGCCCATTTTTTTTCCATTTTCACAATCGTTAAAAAGCCCTCCGCTAAGCCATTGAGTAAGCCGTTGATTTTTTGGGCGATAGGATGAGAAGATTTTTTGAGTTGTTTTACCAAAAGGAAAACACTTATGGCGCCTAGAACAATTGCGCCCACAATATTATAGGGATTGATGGCCTTTTCTTGCAAGAGGGAATAGATTAAATCTGATTCAAGGGTTAAGGCGAGGCCGATGGTCAATAAAAGCATGAACAGGTCAATGGTGCGTTCGGCAATAATGGTCCCAAAACTTTTTTCAAAAGGGATATTTTCATAGGTCTGTAAAACAGTCGCCCGAAAAAATTCGCCCGATCGCGGCACACCCAGATTGGCAATATAGGTGATAAAAATGGCCAAAATATTGTTGATCATGCGGGGGTAATATCCTAGGGGATGAAGCATGAAATTCCAGCGGTATGCCCTAGAAAAGTGGCTTAATAAGCCCAAAACCAAAGACAAAAAGATATAGCCGTAATGCGCATCTTTGATTGAATTGTAAATAGTTGTGCGGTCTTCTTCGGTTGTGTTGTTAATAGACAGGTAGATAAAAAGTACGCCTATTAAAAGAGGGATAAGGGTTTTAACGACTTTGCGAAGGCCCAGATTTTTCAAAATTAGTTGAGCAAGTTAGTGGCTTCGTTTGGGAAAACAAGCTGAGCTTGTACTTTCTGGGCTTCTTCAAAGGCCAAGATGCAATAGCTAATAATGATAATAACGTCGCCCTTTTGCACTTTTCTTGCCGCAGGGCCATTCAAGGTTATTTCTCCAGTGTTTCGCCCACCTTCAATCACATAGGTTTCTAACCGCTCTCCGTTATTGATATTAACGATTTGCACTTTTTCTCCTGCGATTAGGTTAGCAGCCTCCATTAAGTTTTTGTCAATGGTAATACTTCCAATGTAATTTAAGTCGGCACCAGTAACAGTAACTCTATGGATTTTAGATTTTAATACTTCTATTTGCATGGCGCAAAGATATTAAAAATTGACATTGTCAATCAATCGAACCTCACCCAATTTTACAGCAATAAATGCGCGAGAGTTATCGGTATTATTTAAGGAAGACGTGGGCTGAAGGGATTTTGCATTTGCAATGCAAAAATAATCTAGTTCAAAAGCAGGATGCTTTTGGTAATAATCTTCAATCCATTGTTCAATTTGGGGAATGTCTTTTTGGTTTTTCAACGCTTTGGCTTGCAAGAGGGTTTTATAAATCAGGGGCGCTAGATGGCGTTGTTGTTTTGTTAATCGCGCATTTCTAGAACTCATGGCCAAGCCGTCTTCTTCTCTAATAATGGGACAGTCTACAATGGTAATGGGTAGGTTTTTTTGTTGGACTAATGCATGAATAATGGAAAGTTGCTGATAGTCTTTTTCGCCAAAATAAGCGCGTGAAGGCATAAAACTTGAAAGTAATTTAAACACAATGGTCGCTACTCCTTGAAAGTGTCCTTTTCTCGAGGCACCTTCCATGGTGGTGGCTAAGGCACCAAAATCATAGCGCTCGCACTCGGTCTTTTGGGGATAAAGATCTTTTACTTCTGGAGCATAAACATATACCTTTTCACCAAAAACGGCTAGTTTTTTTAAATCGGCCGTAAGTGTTTTAGGGTAGGCATTTAGGTCGTTTTGATCGTCAAATTGGGTTGGATTGACAAAAATAGAGACAACAACAAAATCATTTTCTTCAATCGCCTGTTTAACTAAGGCCAAGTGCCCGTCGTGCAAGGCGCCCATGGTGGGAACTAGACCTAGGCTTATATCTCCGTGAAGCTCAAGTTGTTTGTTTAGGCGTAATTGTTCTTTAAAAACCATGGATTATGAAAAGATTAACAGGCTAAAAGTACTGTTTTTTCTAATGGTAGGAAGATTTTTTGTAATTTTGCTAAACTTTCGCCGTAGTAGGTAAAATCGTCCTTATGCAAAATAAAAAAGTACTTATAATTTCTTCGGAGGTTATCCCCTATCTTCCTCAAACCGAGCGATCTATTAATTCGTTTAAAATTCCAAAATCCATTAATGATGCTGGAGGCCAAACCAGGATCTTTATGCCGCGTTATGGTTTAATCAATGAACGTCGCCACCAATTGCATGAAGTGATTCGTCTTTCGGGAATGAATTTGGTAATCAACGACATGGATATGCCCTTAATTATTAAGGTTGCCTCTATTCCAAAAGAACGCATGCAAGTCTACTTTATAGACAATGAAGAGTATTTTAAGCGCAAAGAAATTTTACACGACAAAGACGGTGCGCTTTTTCCCGATAATGACGAGCGCATGATTTTCTTTACCAAAGGGGTTATAGAAACAGTGAAAAAATTAAACTGGTCGCCAGATATTATTCATCTACACGGTTGGTTTACCGCTCTTTTCCCATTATACATGAAAACCTATTTTGCGCAAGATCCTATTTTTGAGCAAAGTAAAATTGTTTCTTCTATTTACCCAGACGATATTGGGGGAACCTTAAACCCTCTTTTAAAAGATAAGATCGCCTTTGATCAAATCGAAGAAGATCTATCTGCACTGGCTACACCAGATTACGCGCAACTTACCCAATTGGCAGTTACCCATTCTGACGGTTTAATCTTAGCGGGAGATGATATCCCAGAAACAGTGACAAAAGCGATTCACGCAAGTGATAAACCTGTTATGTCTTTTGCCGAAAGCCAAGAAGAAAACGCTTATGTCAATTTCTTTAACACGAACTTCCTTTAAATCGCTCATGATCAGTTTAAATAAGTTATTCCGTCTCGGAACCCTTGCCCTATTGCTGACGGCATGTAATCAAGAATACAATTCTGTAGGAGTAGATCTTATTGCCACCAATCAATTTGATACAGACACAAGAGAATTCCCTGTTTTCTTATCTGTTAATACCCTTGAAGACGTCCAGTCAGATCAACTAGGAGTAGTGCACTTTGGTGCATATAACTTCCCTAACCTGGGCCGTAAAAAAGCCAATATTACAACACAAATAGCCATAGCGACTAATCCGCGTTTCGGTATTTATACCCAGGAACAAGAAGACGAAGGGGATGAAACCAATGTGAATGTAATTGATGAAAACGAAAGAATAACGGATGTTTTCCTTGAGATTCCTTTTTTGGTCAATCAAACAGATACTGATGGGGACGGTGTAATTGACGCCCTTGATATTGATTCTGAAGACATTGAAAGTGATACCGATGGAGACGGGGTGACAGATATTCTTGAAACCCAAGGTGGAACCAACCCTTTGAATGCAGATTCTGACGGCGATGGTATACCAGATAACGAAGACACAGATAGTAGTGGATATGACGCTGGCGATAACTTCTATGAGATCGATTCTATTTTTGGAAATCGCGCAGCAAACTTTAACCTTAAGGTAACTGAGCTAACCTATCATTTTAACACTTTAGACCCGAACAATAACTTTGAGACCCTTAATGGGTATTATTCTGGAAGAGATTTTTATGAAGAAGGTTTTACCGGAAGAAGTTTATACGATGGTCCTTTTCAATTAAATTTTGAAGAAGTCACCTTCAACTATACAGAAGATGATCCTGAGACCCCAGACGTCGATGAGACCACGCAGGTAGAAACAAGGTTGTCTCCACGGCTTCGAATTCCGCTTGATTCCGCTTATTTTCAAGAAAAAATCCTAGATGCAGAAGGGAGCGATGCTCTTGCTAACGACAACAATTTTAAAAACCACATCAAAGGAATCAACATAAGAATGGAGGATTCTTCAGAGGATCTCTATATGTTGCTAAACCTGTCTGCCGCTACGATTCGTTTGCGTTATGATTATGATGTAAATCAAGACCAAGACACAGAGGACACCTCAGACGATGAAATTGAAACGGCATCACTAACCTATTTTATTACCCCAAGTGGCATTCAAATTAATCACCTTGAAAACGATCAAGTTGTGTCAAATGTCAACCCACAAGAGCGCATTGTTCTTAACGGTGGCCTAGGGAATATTGGACAAGTAAAACTTTTTGATCAAGACGATAGTACAACAAATCTTGAAGATTTTAGATCAACCAATTTATTGATCAATGAAGCCAGTCTTGTTTTTTATGTCGACCCTGCCATTGCAGACAATTGGACAGAAGGAGATTTAATTGCAGAACGCTTATACCTTTATCGTTTAGAAGACAATATGCCCTTGGCAGATTATTATTCGGACCCTACTGCAGGGGCAAACAATTTGCAAACCAAGACCATTCACAGTGGAATATTAGAGTATAAAGACGGGAAGCCATATCGTTACAAATTCAGAATTACAGAGCACGTTTCCAATTTGATTCGTTCTGAAGACGAAGATTTAGCGGAAAATGTCTCCTTAGGCTTGGTGGTTACAGCCAACATCAATTCACTCTTTGTCAAGAACGCAAAACTTCCGGATGATGAAACGGTTTTTTATCCTTTAGCAGCATTGCAAAACCCTTTGGGCACATTCTTAGTAGGGCCTAATCCTCCAGAAGAATTACAGGACAAACAATTAAAATTAGAGGTTATCTATACCGACTTCGACAACTAAAATCTATGTGTGGAATTGTAGCATATATTGGCGATAAACAAGCCCAGCCTATCGTTATTAAAGGGCTTAAGCGATTAGAGTACCGCGGATATGATTCTACCGGAATATCCATCTACAATGGTACAGCATTACACACTTTAAAGACCAAAGGGAAGGTGAGCGATTTAGAGGCCTTGATTGGTAAAAATCCACCTCAAGAAGCCACCTTGGCCCTTGGGCACACTAGATGGGCCACCCATGGGGTGCCCAATGATACCAACGCCCACCCACAAACGTCTAACTCTGGCAATCTAGTTATTGTTCACAATGGGATCATTGAAAATTATGCGGCTTTAAAAGAAGAATTAATCCACCGTGGTTTTCATTTCTCTTCCGATACAGATACCGAAGTGTTGGTTAATCTAATTGAAGATGTACAACAGCAGCAAGACGTTAAGCTAGGGAAGGCCGTTCAAATCGCCCTTTCGCAAGTTATTGGCGCTTATGCCATCGTGGTTTTTGATCGCAGAAAGCCCAATGAGCTTGTCGCTGCCCGTTTGGGAAGTCCCTTGGCCATTGGTATTGGTGCGCAAGAATTTTTTATTGCTTCAGACGCTACCCCATTTATCGAATACACAAAAGAGGCCATCTATTTAGAAGAAGAGCACTTGGCCATTATTCGTGTGGGAAAACCCATTAAGATTAGAAAAATCAAAGATGACAGTCCTGCTGAGCCTTATGTTGAAGAGCTACAAATGAGCTTAGAGAACATTCAAAAAGGCGGCTATGACCATTTTATGCTGAAAGAGATTTTTGAGCAGCCTAAAGCCATTCAAGACACCCTGCGCGGTAGATTACTGACCGATGAAGGCGTGATTACCCTTTCGAGCCTTCGCGAGCACGAAAATAAGTTTTTAAACGCCAAACGCATTTTGGTAATTGCTTGTGGAACTTCTTGGCACGCAGGTTTAGTGGCAGAATATCTTTTTGAAGACTTTACCCGTATCCCGGTTGAGGTTGAATATGCTTCCGAATTTCGCTACCGCAACCCAATTATTTATCCAGATGATGTAGTCATTGCGATTTCACAGTCTGGCGAAACAGCCGATACCATCGCAGCAATTAATATAGCGAAAGAAAAAGGTGCTTTTGTCTACGGGATTTGTAATGTAGTAGGTTCGACCATTTCAAGAATCACAGATACCGGTTGTTATACCCACGCTGGGCCAGAAATTGGCGTTGCTTCAACCAAAGCATTTACGACACAAATCACGGTTATTTCTCTAATTGGCCTGTACTTAGGTAAGGCAAATGGGACCCTATCAAGAACCCAGTACCAAGAATATGTGGCCGAGTTGGCCATTTTACCTCAAAAGGTGGAACATATTTTGGCTTCCAAATCGTTTATTGAAGAAGTAGCAACCTCCTTTAAAACAGCGCAGAACTGTATTTATTTGGGAAGAGGCTATAACTTTCCGGTAGCGCTTGAAGGCGCCTTAAAACTCAAAGAGATTTCTTATATCCATGCCGAAGGCTACCCTGCAGCAGAAATGAAACATGGCCCCATTGCTTTAATCGATAAAGAAATGCCGGTTGTCGTTATTGCGACCAAAAAAGGCTACTATGAAAAGGTGGTGAGTAACATCCAAGAAATTAAGTCCAGAGAAGGCCGTATTATCGCGATTGTGAGTGAAGGGGACACTGAAGTGAAAGCCCTGGCTGATTACTGCCTTGAAATCCCAGATTCCGCCGAAGCCTTTGTGCCTATTTTATCGACTATCCCATTACAACTACTCTCTTATTATATTGCGGTACAACGCGACTGTAATGTAGATCAACCCAGGAATTTAGCAAAGTCCGTTACCGTTGAATGATTTATATATGAAGTATTTGTATTTAGAAACTTCTTATAATTAATCCAACCCTTTTTGAAATCTAACTCATTGACATCCAATGTGTTCTTACCTTTTTTGACTTCAGAAATCCTATTACCAATACCTTCTCCTTTATCTTTTATAATATGTAATCTAAACTTAATTTTTAAGTTGTGTGTATTGGTTACACTATCCCAACTAATTATTATTTTATCTACAATGGATTCTATGAATTTCCTTTTCTGTTCAAATGAAGTGTAAGATTTAATCTTTGAAGTATATTTTTCAAAATTTTTAAACCAATCTTTCAATTCTACCTTTAAGACTTCTATTTCAAATAATTCAAACTTCTAAATCGTTTGAATTAGTGTTAGACCCATTTATGGGAAGTGGAACTACAGGGAGGGTTTGTGATCAATTGGGAAGGAGTTTTGTTGGGTATGGATTTGAGGGGATTCTTTTAAAACGTTATTCTGTTTTTAACATAAATTGATTTCCAATTAATTCCCATTCATAATTGAGGGTACTACCAACAAAACCAGTACTGAAAGAATCATCAAACATTTCAATTATTCCATCGTTATCATAATCACTAATATGAATCCATTGTATAACACCCTCATCAGAAAATTCACTTACATCAATAAACTTATTAGTTGAATCCACATATTGATTGTTTATAAGTTCTAAAACTTGGATTTTTGATCCCCAATAAGGGCCAGCAAAATAACTGTTATCACTTACTCGATTTAAAATTATTTCAGTTTGACCATCACTATTGATATCATAAAAATCAATATCAATACATATACCAAATCCATCTATTGTTGGTAAGACCTTTTCTCTCTCAGTAAAGGAGGTACCATTACC
>CBFHVC010000011.1:0-56356 GCA_965659515.1 Candidatus Arcticimaribacter sp.
TACAATCAATCACGGAACGAATTAAATCGTCCGGAAGATCGACGTGAAAACGATGCGGTAAAGCGTTCAATTGCTTTTTAGTCGCTAGGGGTTTTAATCCCGGGATAATAGGCGCATTAATACCAGCTGCTTTACACTTATCTTGAAATTCAAAAAACTTTTGGTTGTCAAAAAACATCTGGGTAACAATGTAATCTGCTCCAGCGGCAATTTTTTTCTTTAAAAAGTGAAGATCACTTTCTAAACTAGGTGCCTCCATATGCTTTTCTGGATAGCCTGAAACCCCAATACAAAAATCTGTTTTAGAAGGGATTTGAATCTCCTCATCTAAATAAATTCCTTTATTCAAATCGGTGATTTGACCAACCAATTCGTTGGCATAGGCATGACCGTCTTTATTGGCTTTAAAATACACTTCACTTTTAACGGCATCCCCACGTAAAGCCACAACATTATCAATCCCTAAAAAGTCTAGATCAATCAAGAAATTTTCGGTGTCTTCTTTTGTAAAACCACCACACAAAATATGGGGAATCGCATCGACATTGTATTTATGCTGCAAGGCGGCACAGATCCCCACTGTTCCTGGACGCTTTCGAATCACGTGCTTTTCTAACAAGCCATTGTCTAACTCTTTGTAAATATATTCCTCGCGGTGGTAGGTAACGTCAATAAAAGGAGGGTTAAACTCCATCAAGGGATCGATGGCGTCATAAACCGATTGAATATTTTGCCCTTTTAATGGGGGAAGGATTTCAAAGGTAAATTGTGTTTTGTTTTTTGCCTTGGCAATATGTTCAGTTACTTTCACGTCTACTTTATTTTAGGTTGGGTCGAAGCCATTTTTCGGCTTCAGAAATGGCTATATTTTTACGTTGAGCAAAGCTCTCTAGTTGATCTTGGGTGATTTTTCCTACCCCAAAATATTGGGCTTCAGGATGGGCAAAATAGTAGCCCGAAACAGAGGCAGCAGGCCACATGGCTAAACTTTCAGTAAGGCTAACCCCTATGCGTTCTTCTACTTGCAGTAAATCCCAGATGGTGTTTTTTTCTAAATGATCTGGGCATGCAGGATACCCCGGTGCAGGACGAATCCCTTTGTACTGTTCTTTAATTAAGGCATCATTGTCTAAGTTTTCTTGGGCAGCATAACCCCAATGCTTTACACGCACCTTACGGTGAAGGTATTCTGCAAAAGCTTCTGCAAAACGATCTGCTAGGGCTTTTATCATGATGGCATTATAGTCGTCATTATCGTCTTCATAGGCTTTGGCCAATTCAGCAGTACCAAAACCAGTGGTTACGCAAAATGCACCGATATGATCTGCTAAGCCAGTTTCTTTAGGAGCGATAAAATCGGCTAAAGCGATATTGGGCTTGCCAGGGCGTTTTTTTAATTGCTGGCGCAAACTAAGAAATTTCCCAAGGACAACTTTCCGCCCTTGATCTTCATAGACAGCTATGTCGTCGTCTTCAACCGTATTGGCTGGAAAAAGACCAAAAACAGCTTTTGCCGTTAACAGTTTTTTGTCTAAAATCTCCGACAATAATACTTGTGCATCGGCAAATAATTCAACAGCCTGTTCTCCTACAATTTCGTCTTCTAGAATCGCTGGGTAATGCCCGTGTAAATCCCAAGATCGGAAAAAAGGACTCCAATCGATATAGGGAACTAAAGCATCTAAATTTTGGTTTTCAATTACCTGAACCCCCATTTGCTGTGGCGTTACAGGAGTGAAATTCTTCCAGTCTAATTTTAACTTTCGTTCTCGGGCAACACTTAATGGGATGTGCTCTTTGGTTTCTTGTCGGTCTAAAAACTTGGCGCGAAACTTTTCGTATTCTTCCCTTATTTGTGCTTTATAAACAGATGCGTTTTCTTTATTCAATAGGCTCCCTGCTACAGTTACAGCCCTAGAAGCATCGTTAACATGCACAACAGCGGTTTCCAATTCTGGGGCAATTTTAACGGCAGTATGCGCTTTTGAAGTTGTAGCTCCTCCAATTAACAAAGGAATGTCCATTGCTTGGCGCTTCAATTCTTGAGCGATATAAATCATCTCATCTAAGGATGGGGTTATTAAACCCGATAAGCCAATGATATCTACCTGCTCTTGCTTTGCCATGGCAATGATTTTTTCTGGCGGAACCATGACCCCTAAATCGATGATTTCATAATTATTACAGGCTAGGACAACGCCCACAATATTTTTCCCAATATCGTGTACATCACCTTTGACCGTGGCCATCAAAATCTTTCCAGCAGCTTGTTGCTTCCCCTCTTTTTCAGCTTCTATATAAGGAAGTAAATAGGCTACGGCTCTCTTCATAACCCGGGCAGACTTCACCACTTGTGGCAAGAACATTTTTCCAGCGCCAAAAAGGTCTCCAACAACGTTCATCCCTGTCATTAAGTGTCCTTCAATAACATGAATGGGCTTTTCTGAAGCAAGACGTGCTTCTTCTACATCTTCTTCAATAAACCCATCAATTCCTTTGACTAAAGAATAAGTAATGCGGTCTTGCAGTGCATCACTTCGCCAAGCCTTCACCTCAACTTTTCGGTCTTTTTGGTCGTTAATTAAGGTTTCGGCAAATTCAAGCAAGCGCTCAGTGGCGTCAGCTCTGCGATTGAGAAGTACATCTTCTACATGTTCGAGTAAATCTGGCGGAATTTCATCATAAATTTCTAACATGGTTGGATTGACAATCCCCATATTCATTCCATGTTGAATGGCATGATATAAAAAGGCAGAGTGCATGGCTTCTCGTACCCGGTTGTTTCCTCTAAAAGAAAAAGACACATTACTAACTCCCCCACTTACATGTGCATGAGGAAGGTTTTCACGAATCCATTTTGCCGATTGAAAAAAGTCAAGGGCGTTCAGTTTGTGCTCTTCCATTCCTGTTGCGACGGGAAACACATTGGGGTCAAAAATAATATCCTCTGGGGGGAAGTTTACTTTTTCGATCAAGACTTTATAAGAGCGTTCACAGATTTCAATACGACGCGCTAGGGTATCTGCTTGGCCATCTTCATCAAAGGCCATTACAATTACTGCTGCGCCATAACGACGAATGGTTTTGGCCTGGCGAATGAAATTTTCTTCTCCTTCTTTTAAACTAATTGAATTTACCACAGATTTACCCTGCACAACTTTAAGTCCAGCTTCAATAATTTCCCACTTAGAAGAATCAATCATAATGGGAATTCTTGAAATATCTGGTTCAGCCGCCAGAAGATTCAGGAATTTTGTCATGGCTTTTACCCCATCGATCATTCCTTCATCCATGTTAACATCGAGAATTTGTGCTCCTCCATCAACTTGATCCCGCGCTACTTCAATTGCCGTGGTATAGTCTCCTTGCTCGATTAAGCGTAGAAAACGTCTTGATCCTGTCACATTTGTTCTTTCCCCTACATTGACAAAATTTGATGCTGGTGTAACCACCAGTGGTTCAAGACCTGAAAGTTTTAAATGACGCGCTTCCATTAGACGGTAATTAAGGGTTTACGCGGTTGATGTTTTGCCGCTATTTCTGCAATCAATTGAATGTGTTCTGGTGTTGAACCACAACAACCGCCAATGATGTTAATCAAATTTTCGTCTAGGTATTTTTCGATTAAATCGCGCATTTCTTCTGGGCTTTGGTCATAGGCACCAAATGCATTGGGAAGGCCTGCATTTGGATGAGCAGAAACCAATGCTTTTGTTTGATTAGATAAACGGCGTAAATATGGCAGCAATTGATCAGCGCCTAAAGCACAATTAAATCCAATGCTCAATAAGGGAATATGCGATACAGAAACTGCAAAGGCCTCTACGGTTTGCCCAGAAAGGGTTCTTCCGCTGGCATCGGTTATTGTTCCGCTTATCATGACCGGTATATCCCAATTGTTTTCTTCTTTTAAAACATCTATGGCATAAAGGGCCGCTTTTGCATTGAGGGTATCAAAGACCGTTTCCACCAACAAAACATCTGATCCCCCTTCGACCAATCCTTTTACTTGCGCGCTATAAGCTTCGACTAAATCGTCAAATGTCACTGCTCGAAAACCGGGATCATTGACATCTGGAGACATACTTGCTGTTCTGTTTGTCGGTCCAATTGACCCTGCGACAAAACGAGGCTTGTTTGGGTTTGCTTTTGTAAACTCATCTGCCACTTGTTTTGCAAGTTGAGCGGATTGAACGTTGAGTTCATAGACCAGATCTTCCATCGCATAATCTGCCATCCCAATTGAGGTGGAAGAAAAGGTATTGGTCTCAACAATATCTGCACCTGCTTCAAAATAAGCCCGATGTACTGCTTTAATAGCATCTGGTTGGGTAATCGACAATAAATCGTTATTTCCTTTTAAGGGGGAAGGGTGGTCTTTAAATCGGTCTCCTCTAAAATCTTCTTCTTCAAATTTATAGGCCTGTAGCATGGTCCCCATGGCACCATCAAGCACTAAAATCCTCTTCGCTAAAGCTGTTTCAATCTTGGTCATTTATATTTTTTCTAAGGCTTGCGCCAAGTCGTTTTGAATGTCTTCTGGATGTTCTAGTCCTACTGACAAACGCACCATTCCGTCAGTAATTCCAACCGCTTCCCGGTCTTCAACACTGAGTTTACTGTGCGTAGTAGACGCAGGATGGGTAACTATTGTTCTTGAATCCCCCAGATTAGAGGAAAGGGATAGCATTTTGATGTTGTCAAAAAAGTCTCTTCCGGCCGTTAATCCACCTTTAACTTCAAAGGCAATAATGCTTCCCCCCTGACTCATTTGTTTTTTGGCTAAAGTGTATTGCGGATGAGATTTTAAAAAAGGATACTTTACCCAGTTGATTTTAGGATGTTGCTCTAAAAACACAGCTAAGTTTAAAGCAGATTGACAGTGACGATCTACGCGAACAGGAAGGGTTTCCATGCTTTTAGACAAGACCCATGCATTAAAGGGAGATAAGGCAGAGCCTGTGTTACGGGCAAATAAATAAATTTCACGAATCAAATCTTTTCGCCCAACAGTAACTCCACCAAGCACCCTTCCTTGTCCATCGATTAATTTTGTTGCAGAATGAATTACGAGGTCTGCTCCAAACTTTATGGGTTGTTGTAAGTAAGGCGTAGCAAAGCAATTATCAATCACGAGAATTAAATTGTGCTTTTTTGCCAGTTCCCCTAAATAGGTAAGGTCTAAAATATCTACCCCAGGATTTGTGGGGGTTTCTGCATAAATAACCTTTGTATTGGGCTGGATTAAAGCTTCGGCCTTTTGTGGAGAAGCAACATCGAAATAAGTGGTTTCAATATCCCATTTGGGCAAAAATTTAGTGAACATACTGTGGGTTGACCCAAAAACAGAACGGGCAGAAACAATATGATCCCCACTATTGAGTAAAGCGGCAAAGGTACCAAATACTGCGCCCATTCCTGTGGCAAAAGAAACACCGTCTTCGGCCCCTTCCATATCGGCCACTTTGGCCACCAATTCTGAGGTGTTGGGATTGGTAAATCGGCTATAAATATTGCGTTGCTTTTCTTCTGCAAAGGCAGCCCGCATTTCTTCGGCATCCTCAAAAACAAAACTCGATGTAAGGTGTAAAGGAGTCGAATGCTCAGCATACTGCGAGCGGTCCATTTGAGTGCGAATTGCTTTGGTTTCTAACTTATGGCTCATATTGTTTTTCCGTTAAGGACAATGGTAAATTGAATATCTGCTACGCTATCAATCATTTTAGAGACCGAACAATATTTCTCGTAAGATAATTTTGCAGCACGGGTGGCTTTCTCTGGTGTAATGTTTTCTCCTTCTAGGTGAATGGTAATTTCTATGGTGTGAAACAAGGCTGGAACTGCGCCTTCTTCCCGCAGCCCGTGCACTTCCATGCGCAAGCTGTCTGGATTAATCTTTTGTTTACCTAAAATGGCAACTATATCAATACTACTGCAACCCGCCACGCCCATAAGCACTAATTCCATAGGGCTAATTCCAGCGACAACACCTTCACTTTTTGACTTGTTGTCTAAAATGACAGAGCGTCCCGCCTCGTTGCGAACTTCAAATAAATAATCTTTATTGATCCTCTCTAAGCTTACTTTCATTCTTATTGGTTTTATTTTTCCAAAATACTGTCTAAAATGACTTTTACTTTCTTAGGCTCCATTAAAAAAGCATCATGACCAAAAGCCGATTCGATAATATGATGCTTGATTTTCACTCCCGCTTTTTGGGCTAAGGAAACCGTTTCTATATCTTCACTTAAGGGGAAAAAGAGATCACTGTCAATAGAAACGATGTGAATTTCTGATTGAATGTTTTGAATATTTTCCTCAAATGATTTTCCATTTCGGGTGATGTCTATACTTCCCAATAAATGGTTCATGGTCTTATAGGCTTGCAAGGAAAACCGCTCTTTGAGTTTATTCCCATGATAACTGAGCCATGACTCAACATTAAACACACCCAATTCTTGATTAATGGTTCGATTAAAGCGAAGTTTAAAAGATTGTGGAGTTCGATAACACATCATGGCGTGCATTCTTGCAATTTCGATGGGTTTTGGACTACTCTCCAAGATTTGCTGTTGGATATATGTATTGGCAATCATCCAGTCAGAAGATTTCCAATCTCCACCAACGGGAATCATTCGCTCGATAAATTGGGGACTTAAAGCGACCATTTCCCAAGCGATACCTGCACCTATTGATCCTCCTACAAGGGTGTGCACTTGTTTTATTCCTAATTGACGAAGTCCTGCAATAAAATAACCTGCCACTGTTCCGGTATGCCAATGTTTAAAGTCCTCAATAAAATGGCCATCAAAACCATTGCCTGGGATGTTGAAACAAATCACTGCATAGCGATTGGTATCGATGGTCTTGTCTGCTCCTACAAGATCAATCCACCATCCTTCTGGGCCAGTGACACATGAGTTTGCGGTGAGTGGATGATTAATTACCACGACCGGTGCAGTTGTATAGTCTTGTCCAAAGTGCTGGTAACTCAATACCTGTCCATTTGTTAAACAGAGTTCACGCAATTGATTTTGGGCAAGGGCAGTTTTCATTGATTACAGGTTAAATGCCGTTTTAATTTCTTCTACTTGATCTAATTTTTCCCAAGTAAATAATTCAACTTCAACTTTTTTTGTTCCACTATAAGGAGACGTAAAAGTCTTGGTAATCGTTTCTGGGGTTCTACCCATATGACCATAGGCAGCTGTTTCAGCATAAATTGGGGTTCTAAGTTTTAAGCGTTGCTCTATTCCATAAGGAGTTAAATCGAAGATGCTTTTGATTTTTTCAGCAATCTCACCATCTGTTAAAGCAAGCTTAGACTTCCCGTAAGTATTTACAGCAATAGACGTAGGCTCAGCAACCCCAATGGCATAACTTAATTGCACCAATAGTTCGCTAGACACCCCTGCTGCTACAAGATTTTTAGCAATATGTCGTGCAGCATAAGCAGCGCTTCGGTCAACCTTACTTGGGTCTTTCCCACTAAAGGCACCCCCACCATGCCCCCCTTTTCCACCATAAGTATCTACGATAATCTTTCTTCCTGTTAAACCTGTATCACCATGAGGTCCACCAATAACAAACTTCCCTGTCGGGTTAATATGATAGGTGATGTTATCATCAAAAAGCGCTTGTATACGCTCTGGCAATAATGCTTTTACCCTTGGAATCAAAAGGGCGATGATATCTTGCTTGATTTTGGCCAACATGCGATCATCGTTTTCATCAAATGGATCGTGTTGGGTAGAAATAACAATAGTGTCGATGCGAATAGGCGTATCGTTATCGTCATATTCAAGGGTTACCTGCGATTTTGCATCTGGGCGCAGGTAAGTAATCGCTTTGTTTTCTCTTCTCAAAGCGGCTAATTCAATTAGTAATTTGTGGGATAAATCCAAAGCCAATGGCATATAATTGTCTGTTTCATCAGACGCGTAACCAAACATAATCCCTTGGTCTCCTGCTCCTTGTGCTTTTTTATCGGCCTTATCAACCCCTTGGTTGATGTCCTGCGATTGTTCGTGAATTAAAGAAATTACGCCGCAAGAATCTCCAGAAAATTGGTATTCTCCTTTAGTGTATCCAATTTTATTAATGGTATCCCTTGCTATTTTCTGTACATCTAAATAAGTTGCACTTTTAACTTCACCAGCAAGTACAGTTTGCCCTGTGGTTACAAGGGTTTCGCAAGCAACTTTACTGTCTGGATCAAAAGCTAAAAAGTTGTCAATTAATGCGTCACTAATTTGATCTGATACTTTATCTGGGTGTCCTTCACTAACAGATTCTGAGGTAAAAAAATAGGCCATTTAAATTTGCTTTCTGGAAGGATTTTGAAGATTACTTCTGAAACGAAAGCAAATCTGTTTTAGCATTTTTTTTTCGAGGTGTGCAATCAGTCAAATCCTTCCTCGTTAATTATTGATGCAAATATATTTATTTTTTTGGGAAGCAGAAAAAAATATTGTCATTAGATTTCTTTTATACAAGAGAAAAATCCTTTTGTGTTTCAAAAAAAGAGGGTATTTTTAAAGACTGTTAAACAGTAACCATAACCACCAAAACCAACCAGACATGCATATTGCCATCGCCGGAAACATTGGGGCAGGAAAAACCACCCTGACCAAACTACTCTCTAAACACTACCGCTGGCAAGCACATTATGAGGAGGTTCTTGAAAACCCCTACTTAGATGATTTCTATCATGAAATGGAGCGTTGGTCTTTTAATTTACAAATCTATTTCCTCAATAGCCGATTTGGACAGCTATTAGAGATTCAAAAAAGTGGTAAAAAAGTCATTCAAGACAGAACCATCTATGAAGATGCGCATATCTTTGCGCCCAACCTTCATGCGATGGGTCTTTTGACCAAACGTGATTTTGAGAATTATCAATCCTTATTTAACTTGATGGAAGCTTTGGTTACTGGGCCAGATTTAATGATTTATCTACGCAGTAGCATTCCCAATCTAGTAGACCAGATTCAACGCCGTGGGAGAGAGTATGAAAACTCGATTAGCATAGACTACCTCAGTCGTTTAAATGAACGCTATGAAGCTTGGATTCACAATTATGATAAAGGAAAATTATTGATTGTCGATGTAGATGATCTTAATTTTGTCGACAAGCCTGAAGATTTGGGTCGCATCATTGAAATGATAGATGCAGAAATCAACGGTTTATTTTAGGCATAAAAAAAGCGGATCAAAGGATCCGCTTTTTTTATTGTATTTTAAAGAGAATTATTTTTTCTCAATAGAAATCTCAACCTCTTTCATTGCTGCAACAGCTGCTTGAATTTCTTCTTCTGTTCCTGAAACAATTTTTTCTTCTACGATCGTTTCTCCGTTTTCTGTAGTTGTGGTTTTAATCACAGCTTCCATTTGTCCTTGGTCGTCCGCATTAACCTCAACACGAATCTCTTTGCGAACCTCTTCTTTAACCACTGCTGTTTGTGGCGCAGCGTGCGTTCCTAATAAAGGAGCAATTACAAGACCTACAAGACAGGTTAACTTGATTAAAATATTCATGGATGGTCCTGAAGTATCTTTGAAAGGATCCCCAACCGTATCTCCAGTAACAGCTGCCTTGTGGGCTTCTGATCCTTTAAAGGTCATTTCACCATTAATTTCAACACCTGCTTCAAACGATTTTTTGGCGTTATCCCATGCACCTCCAGCATTATTCTGGAAAATCGCCCACATTACACCACTAACACATACCCCGGCCATATAGCCTCCTAAGGGTTCAGGACCAAAAACGAGTCCAATGAAAATCGGTGTAATAATGGTAATTAAACCAGGCAATAACATTTCTTTGAGGGCCGCCTTGGTAGAAATATCTACACATTTAGCATATTCTGGTGTAGCTTCCCCTTCCATAATTCCAGGGATCTCTCTAAATTGACGACGCACTTCTTCTACCATTTCCATGGCTGCTTTTCCAACAGACTCCATCGCTAGGGCAGAAAAGACGACTGGAATCATTCCCCCTATAAATAACATGGCTAAAACATCTGCTTTAAAAATATTAATCCCATCAATCCCAGTAAAGGTTACATAAGCAGCAAATAAGGCCAATGCCGTTAATGCTGCAGAAGCAATGGCAAAACCTTTTCCTACTGCTGCGGTGGTATTACCAACAGAATCCAAAATGTCTGTTCTTTCACGAACTTCTGGAGCTAATTCACTCATTTCTGCTACACCCCCAGCATTATCTGCAATTGGGCCAAAAGCATCTATGGCCAATTGCATGGCGGTAGTCGCCATCATGGCAGAAGCAGCAAGGGCTACTCCATAAAATCCAGCCAAAGCATAAGAGCCATAAATCGCAGCTGCAAAAAGAACTACAGATAATAGGGTGGATTTCATTCCAACGGCTAAACCAGCAATGATATTTGTTGCTGCTCCGGTTGAACTATTTTGCACGATATCTAAAACGGGTTTTTTTCCTAGACTAGTATAGTATGCAGTTACCATTGAGATCAGCGCGCCAACTGCAAGCCCAATACAGGCTGCACCAAACACATTAATAGAAGGAATTGCTTTATCGCCTTCTCCAAAGAAATTCATGGTTAAGGTCGCTGGTAACATCCAATCTATTAAGAAATAACTCGCGATTAAAGTAATAATAATCGATGCCCAGTTACCAAGATCTAAAGCTGCTTGAACTTTAGCCTCTTTGGCATTATTGTCTGAGATTTTGACAAATAAAGTTCCAATAATTGACGCTAGTATACCAACCCCTGCAATTACAACAGGAAGTAGAATAGGGCCCATATTGTTAAAGGCATCTGTATATTGACCGTTCGCAGACATGTCGCGAATCACATAATTCCCTAATACCATTGCTGCAAGAACTGTAGCAACATAAGAGCCAAACAAATCTGCTCCCATCCCGGCAACATCTCCTACATTGTCTCCTACATTATCTGCAATTGTTGCAGGGTTTCTTGGATCGTCTTCTGGAATACCTGCTTCCACTTTTCCTACTAGGTCGGCACCAACATCGGCAGCTTTGGTGTAAATACCTCCACCGACACGAGCAAATAAAGCAATTGACTCCGCTCCTAGTGAAAATCCTGCCAGTGTCTCTAGCACGATGGTCATATTATCATAGAAAGATCCGTCTTGCCCCATAAACTGCCCTACAAAGAACATAAACAACAACGTAAGTCCTAATACTGCTAAACCGGCAACACCAAGCCCCATAACGGTTCCTCCACCAAAAGACACTTGAAGTGCCTTAGGTAAACTGGTTTTGGCCGCTTCGGCAGTTCTAGCGTTGGCTTCTGTTGCGATTCTCATTCCGATATTTCCAGCAAAAGCGGAAAAAACAGCCCCTAGAATAAAGGCGGGAACAATCATCCAGCTTGTCGTTTCTACTAACATAGAAACACCGTATAGCGCAATTGATGCGATAACCACAAAAACAAACAAAAGTCTGTACTCTGCATTTAAAAAAGCTAAGGCTCCTTCTTTAATCGCGGTTGATATTTCAACCATTCGCTCGCTTCCTGCATCTTGCTTTCTTACCCAACTAGCGCGAACCAACATATAAGCAAGGCCTATAAGTGACAAGAATAGCGGGACATAAATAATATTAGCTTCCATAGATAATTATTGGTATTTAAAAAACTACGCGAAACTAACGAAAAAGTTTCGGAAAGTTACAAATCTTCACGATTTCTTATTTATACATCACTTTTTTAACGGCTTTTATAACATCTTCGCTGTTGGGTAACCATTCAGCTAAAAGTACTGGAGAAAAAGGCGCAGGAGTATCTGCGGTATTAATTTTCTCAATAGGCGCATCGAGATAATCGAAAAGTTGACTTTGAACTTGATAGGTAATTTCTGTCGCTACATTTCCAAAAGGCCAGGCTTCTTCCAAAATCACAAGACGATTGGTTTTTTTGACAGAGGTCATGATCGCCTCGTGGTCCATTGGACGCACCGTTCTTAAATCGATAATTTCACATTCAATTCCTTCTTCTGCCAATACATCGGCAGCTTTGTAGGCTTCTTTGATAATTTTCCCGAAAGATACTATGGTAACATCTGTGCCTTTGCGCTTGATGTCTGCCACCCCAATCGGTAGGATATATTCGTCCTCTGGCACCTCTCCTTTATCGCCATACATCTGTTCAGACTCCATGAAAATAACGGGGTCTTCGTCGCGAATTGCAGCTTTCAATAAACCTTTCGCATCATAGGGATTAGACGGGACAATAACCTTTAAGCCAGGGCAATTAGCATACCAGCTTTCAAATGCTTGTGAATGCGTCGCCGCCAATTGACCAGCAGAAGCTGTTGGCCCACGAAAGACAATAGGACATGGGAATTGTCCTCCAGACATTTGTCTGATTTTTGCAGCGTTGTTAATAATTTGATCAATCCCAACCAATGCAAAGTTAAAGGTCATGAATTCTATAATTGGGCGATTGCCGGTCATTGTAGAACCTACACCTATTCCTGCAAAGCCTAATTCTGAGATAGGCGTATCGATAACGCGCTTCTCCCCAAATTCGTCTAACATTCCTTTTGATGCTTTATAGGCTCCGTTATATTCTGCGACTTCTTCCCCCATAAGATAGATACTTTCGTCTCTTCTCATTTCTTCTGTCATAGCTTGAGAAATCGCCTCTCTAAATTGTATTGTTTTCATGCAGCTTATTATATGGGTGCAAATTTAAGATTTTCATGGCATATTAAATTAATTTCAACCATATAATTCACTTGTTTTTTAAGTTGGAAACCGATCGCCTTTGCGTTAAATTCATTTTCTTTGTGTTTCAGAATGTTTTACAACTTATGGTTCTAGTAGAATTAGTGATAAAAGGAATTTCTTATAGTCAAGCCCAAAGCGGCGCTTATGCCTTGATATTAAAAGAAGCAGAAGGGAATCGAAATCTTCCGGTAATTATTGGTGCCTTTGAGGCACAATCAATTGCCATTGGCCTTGAAAAGGAAATTAATCCACCACGCCCCATTACACATGACTTAATGGCACAATGCTTTGAACGATTTAAAATCATTGTGAAACAAATCATCATTCACAAATTAGTCGATGGCGTTTTTTACTCCAGTCTTATTTGTGAAAGAGATCAAATTGAAGAAATTATTGACGCCCGTACTTCAGATGCTGTCGCCCTTGCCATTCGATTTCATGCGCCTATTTTCACCTATGAAAATATTTTAGAGAAAGCGGGCTATACAGAAGGTGCAGGACAAAATTCAGGAACAGGAAAAACAGATGAAGATTGGATTAAAAACTTTATCCAAGAACAGAATCCGCAGAAAGGCATGATCAATGATTTACCTAAAGTTGCCACCCAGGAGTTAAAAAAACTCTTGGCCTCTTTGGTGAAAAAAGAAGATTATGAAACTGCCGCTAAAGTGAGAGACGAACTCTCTAAAAGAGGAGAGCTAGAAGAATAACGGCAGTTTATTAACCACCTTTTTGAATAACTATTTTCTTTCGTTACTATTTTGATTGCGGAAGTATTTATTTTTGAAACAAATAGCACCTCATGCAACAGTACTTAGATCTAATTCGACACATTCAAGCTAACGGAGTTACCAAAACAGACCGAACGGGTACAGGGACACAAAGTGTTTTTGGTTATCAAATGCGTTTTGATTTGTCTGAGGGTTTTCCGATGGTTACCACCAAAAAACTGCACCTTAAATCGATTATATACGAGTTATTGTGGTTTCTTAAAGGCGATACCAATATTGCTTACCTTCAAGAAAATGGGGTTAGAATTTGGAACGAATGGGCTGACGAAGCAGGTAACCTTGGTCCTGTTTACGGGCATCAATGGCGCAACTGGAACAGCGAAGGTCTAGATCAAATTAAAGCGGTAATTAACACAATCAAAAACAACCCAGATAGCCGCAGAATGCTGGTTTCTGCCTGGAACCCAAGTGTTTTACCAGACACCAGCGTGAGTTTTGCTGAAAATGTTGCCAATGATAAAGCGGCCCTCCCCCCATGTCATGCTTTCTTTCAATTTTATGTTGCCGATGGAAAATTATCTTGCCAACTATATCAGCGCAGTGCAGACGTTTTTTTAGGTGTTCCTTTTAACATTGCTTCTTATGCCCTTTTAACCATTATGATGGCACAAGTTTGCGACCTTGAAGCCGGGGATTTTGTCCACACTTTTGGCGATGCGCATATTTATTCTAATCACAAAGCGCAAATAGAATTACAATTAAGCCGTACCCCAAGATCGCTTCCAACGATGAAAATGAATCCAGCGATTAAAGATCTTTTCGATTTTACTTATGCCGATTTTGAATTAATTGATTACAATCCGCACCCATTGATTAAAGGAAGTGTTGCGGTTTAAAGCAAGTCATCTAGAATGCTTAAAAAAGCGTTGATGTCTTCTTTTGTATTGTAATGGTGGACGGCAATCCTTACGCCCGAGCCTCTTTTAATACAGCGTACTTTATTTTCAATTAAACCAGCATAGACCGCTTCTGCTATTTGCAAATTATAAATAGATGAATGAAAGGGGCGTTGAATTATCGCCTCGGTTAAAAGACCGCGTTGTGCTAAAGCACTAAACATAATTTCTGACAAAGTGTTTTTATGGTTCATTAATTTTGAGAAATCAGCCGCAATAATTTGTTGCAATGAAAAAGTTAAACTTCCCACAGCTTTAACTGACAATTGTCCTCGATCATAGGTTGTTACAAGTTGATCGACTTGGATTTTTAATTGCGCCAATAAGGCGGGCTTAATCAAGGCATATCCCGTCCCATAGCCTGCCATAAGCCATTTATAAGTGCTTCCAAAAATAGCATCAATGGGACTTTCACGAAGGGAAAAAAGCGCTCCACCTAAAAACTGAGTCCCATCGACCAAAATAATAAGATCTGGAAAAGCTTGTTTTATTTTCGCTAACCAATTGAAATCGAAATACAAGCCAGAAGTGTATTGTATCGCACTTAGGGTAAAGATCTCATAAGTGTTATTTTGCAACTCCTGCCATACCGTTTCTTCTACTGTTGCCGAAACGGGAAGTGACTTGGCAGAAAAACCCAAATCATCTATTATTCCAGTGAGCGAGGGATACTCGTCTTCCAACACCAAAAAACGAAATTCCCGCGGGAGATGGATTAAAAAATTTTGAAAAGCCGAAGAAAAGTTTGCTGTAATAAAAGTTGTTTCTTCTTCTGCTCCTGCAAATTGCGCCAAGGTTTTTCTCGCTTGTACAAAATAATTCTTCTCTATCTCTTTTTTGTATAAATCGCCCTCTCTTAAGTAAGATAAGTCATCTTCCTTATGCCAGTTTAACAACCCACGCGAAAGCGGAGCCGTATAGGCGGTATTGAAATAAAGACAGGCCTCTAGAACAGGAAATTGATCACGCATGGGATATTTTTCTTAAAAATACAGGTTTTTCTAGAACATAAGTTTTTAAGAAAATGTTTTGATCGAATAATTACCTTTATTTTTGCCCCTACATAACGATATTTATACCTTGACTCCACAGATAATAAAACAAAAGAACGAAGGGCTTCTTTATGAAAAAGAAGAAGAAATTCAACCAAAGACAGCACCCATGGCAACAACCCCACTATTAACAATGATTGCAGCAGCCGCTGAAAACAATGCTCTTGGGAAAGACAATGATTTAATCTGGCATATTTCTGAAGACCTCAAGCGCTTTAAGCGCTTAACCTCTGGCCACGCAATTATCATGGGAAGAAAAACTTTTGAGTCTATGCCCAAGGCATTACCCAATCGCACAAATATTGTCTTGACCAATAAAAAAGACTACCAACCTGAAGGAGCAACCGTTGTGCATACTGTAGCAGATGCTTTGGCCTTGGTCGAAAACGATCCGCAACCCTTTATCATTGGTGGAGGAGAAATTTACCGTCTCTTTATGTCCTATTGCAATCGCATTGAATTGACAAGAGTGCACCACAGTTTTGAGGCAGATGTGTTTTTTCCGGTCATAGACATGACCCAATGGGAAGAAGTCGCCCGTGAAAACATTAAAGCAACCATCGAACAACCTTACAATTATTCTTATATAACATTCGAAAAAAAATAAGCATGCAAGTTTATATCTTTCCAGGACAAGGCGCGCAATTCCCCGGGATGGGGAAAGAGCTTTACGCCGCTTCAAACACCGCAAAAGCACGTTTTGATCAAGCCAATGCGATTTTAGGCTTTAACATTAAAGACATTATGTTTGGAGAAGATGCCGAAGCATTAAAACAAACACAAGTTACCCAACCTGCTATTTTCTTACACGCTGTAATTTTAAGTGAATTGATGGGAGAACGTTTTCAACCAGATGCAGTTGCAGGGCATTCATTGGGGGAATTCTCTGCCCTAGTGGCAGCAAAAGCCTTGTCTTTTGAAGATGGGTTAAAATTAGTACACCAACGCGCACTCGCCATGCAAGCCGCCTGCGATGAAATCCCTGGAACCATGGCTGCTGTATTAGGCCTAGAAGATCAAGTTATTGAAGCGATTTGTGCTGAAACAGCCGGAATTGTTGTTCCAGCCAACTATAACTGTCCAGGACAATTGGTTATCTCTGGCGAAAGACAAGCCGTTGAAAGTGCTTGTGAAGCATTAAAAGAAGCAGGCGCAAGACGCGCTTTACCGCTTCCCGTTGGAGGAGCTTTTCATTCCCCTTTAATGGAACCAGCAAAAACAAAATTAGCAGCAGCAATTCAAGCCACACCAATTGTTGCTCCTATTTGCCCAGTTTACCAAAATGTAGTTGCAAAAGGAATTAGCGATGCCGCTGAAATCAAAGCCAATTTAATTGCACAATTAACTGCACCTGTTAAGTGGACCCAAAGCGTGCAACAGCTTTTAGCAGATGGTGCGCAAAGCTTTACAGAAGTTGGCCCTGGAAAAGTATTGCAAGGGCTTGTAAAAAAAATCGACCGTTCTGCACTGACAAATTCTGGAACGATCGATTAATTTTTTTTAGAGAAACAGATTGACTACTGCTTATATATTGCGCCATTTTTCATCACAAAAGTGATGTTCTCAAGGGTAGAAATATCTTCTAGAGCATTTTTGTCTGAAGCAACAATATCTGCATAAAAACCTGAAGCAATTTGACCCAGACTGTCTTCCTCGTCTAACAATGCCGCATTGACAATTGTTGCCGCCTGTAAAGCTTCACTTGCTGGCATCCCCGCTTCAGTCATAAAGCCAAATTCTTTGGCATTATCGCCGTGCGGAGAAACGCCAGAATCTGTTCCAAAAGCAATGGGAACTCCCATTTTGTATGCATTGGCAAAAGTTTGCTGAATTTGCGCACCTATGGCAAGCGCTTTAGGCACAATAATCGCGGGATAAAAACCGGGGATTTTTGCTTTTTCTGCAACATATTTTCCTGCACTAATTGTCGGCACCAAATAAGCTTGCTTTTCAATCATTAGCTTCATGGTGGGTGCTTCAATTAAGGTCCCGTGTTCAATGGTTTTTACGCCATTGGCTACGGCACGATACATTCCTTCATTTCCGTGTGCATGGGCAGCTACTTTCATGCCATAATCTTTGGCAGTAGAGGTTATGGCAGCGATTTCTTCTTCTGTAAATTGAGGATTCTGGCCACTTTTAGCTACACTGAGCACCCCGCCAGTCGCAGTAATTTTAATCCAATCTGCTCCATTTTTATAGCGCTGTCGCACGGCCTTTCTCGCATCTGCTGGAGAGTTAACCACGCCGTCTTTAGGCCCTGGATCGCCTTGAAGGGCAGCACTATTTCCATTGGTGGGGTCTCCATGACCTCCGGTAGAAGAAATGGTTTTTCCTGCAGTATAAACCCTAGGTCCTGGTACTTTTCCAGCGGCTATCGCATTGCGTAAGGCAATATTTACCCCAGATCCACCCAAATCACGCACAGCAGTAAAACCCGCTTGAAGGGTGCGATGGGCAAATTTCGCTGCATCAAAAGCAACATCAGCATCATTCAAACGATAGCGGTCCAAATAACGTGAGGGACTACTCTCGCCTTCGATATGTACATGCATGTCGATAAAGCCTGGATAGACGGTTTTATTTTTTAAATCTACTGCAACTGCGCCTTCTTCTGGTGTTGAATAGCCTTTAACGACTGCTTTAATTTTATCGCCTTCCACAACAATAGTCAATTCCTTTTTGATTTTTCCCGACTGGCTATCAAACACTTTTCCGCAATGTAAATAGGTCTTTTGTGCAAATAATCCAATCGAAAAAAGAAAGGACAATAGAACGCTTATTTTTCTCATAATTATAAAAGTTTTGAATCAATATAGTGTTTTTCTAATGTACTTTTATGCTTTAAAATAAAATCTGCCTTGAAACAAAAATTCATTTGGTTAGCGGCCACTTTTTTTCCGCATTTTTTCATCAAAAAAGCCTTTTATTATTTAACGAATCCCATGCAAGTCAAAATTCGACCGCATGAAAAAGACATGCTTGAGAAAGCAGAAAAAAGCAGCTTTAATTTTCGCGATTTCCACATTCAGCTTTATCAATGGGGAAAGGGACCAAAAAAAATCTTACTGGTTCATGGTTGGGAAGGACATGCGGGAAATTTCGCCGCCATAATTGACCGTTTGATAGCAGAAGATTATACTGTGATTGCATTTGATGGCCCCTCACATGGAGCCAGCAGTAAAGGTACGACCAGCTCTTTTGAATTTACCGAGCTCGTCGTTGCTTTGGTTAAAAAATACCAACCCAAGCAATTGATAAGTCACTCCTTTGGAAGTGTTGCCGCCTTAACCGCTTTAGGGGGAAATCCCGAACTGAAAATTGAGTATTATGTGGGAATTACCGTACCCAATAAACTTCGAGAACGAATAGAAGAAATTGCGCAATATTTAGGTTTCCCTTATAAAGTAGTTACCGCTTTAATCGCCAAAATAGAAGCGACACATCACATCAAAGTAGACGAGCTTAATGTAGAAGATTATGCGCCAAAAGCTTCGATTGAAAAGGCCCTTTTAATTCATGACACCAACGATCGCGTTCTTCCAGTGGAAAAGTCAAGACAGGTTGCCCGAAAATGGCCCATTGCCTCTCTTGAAGAAGTTACAGGAACAGGGCACTATAAAATCCTTGGCGAGAAAAAAGTACTCAATCGGATTATTGATTTCTTAAGCCACTAGCCCAAATAGGCCAGTATTTTTTGTGCGATAAAGTCAATTTGATCTGCACTTAATTCTGAGTGCATAGGCAAAGAAATAACCTCTTTTATCAATTGATTGGTCACTGGAAAACGCCCTTCATCAATGGTAGGATCTAAATAGGCTTTTTGGCGATGTAAAGGCACAGGATAATATACCCCACAAGGAATATCGTGCTCGTTGAGAAACTTGACAAGTCCGTCGCGATCGTGGTTTACAATACGCAAGGTATATTGATGAAAAACATGAGAGGAGCAAGCTGCTTCTCGGTAAGGTGTAATAATATTAGGATGGTCCTTAAGCAGCGCTGTATAACGAATAGCTGCTTCTTTTCTTCTTTCGTTATAGTAATCTAAGTATTTTAATTTGACATTAAGAATCGCTGCCTGCATTGCATCTAAACGAGAATTTACCCCTACAACGTCGTGGTAATAGCGCTCGTACATCCCATGATTAACAATTCCCCTTATATAATGCGCGAGCTCATCATCGTTGGTGAAAATCGCACCCCCATCGCCATAGGCCCCTAAATTTTTTGATGGGAAAAAAGAAGTAGCTGCTACATGACCAAGACCGCCCGTTTTGACTTTTCTACCATCTTTATAGGTGTAAGTAGCGCCTATCCCTTGGGCGTTGTCTTCAATGACAAATAAATTGTGCTTTGCTGCGATTGCATTTATGGCTTCCATATCGGCTGCTTGTCCAAACAAATGCACTGGAATAATGGCTTTTGTTTTGGGCGTAATTGCTGCTTCTATCGCTTCAGGGGTAATATTAAAGGTTTTGGGATCTACATCCACTAAAACGGGCGTAAGTCGCAACAAGGAAATCACTTCAACTGTAGCAGCAAAAGTAAAATCTGCTGTAATCACTTCATCTCCTGGTGCAAGTTTCAAACCCATTAAAGCAATTTGTAGAGCATCTGTTCCGTTGGCACAGGGAATTACGTGTTTAACGCCCAAATAGTTTTCTAGATTTGATTGGAATTCTTTTACAGCAGGACCGTTGATAAAGGCAGTGCTTTCAATAACGTCATTTAAAGCCGCTTTAACTTCCTTAGCGATGAAAGTATATTGCCCTTTAAGGTCAACCATTCGAATGGGTTCCATAAATTAATTTTTCACAAATTTAAAAAAAGGGAATCGCTTTTAAGCTACCCAGAACCGAAGTATTTTAAAAAGACAAACGATAAAAAAAACCAAATTGTAAAATAGGGTAAAACCAATTTTATAAATTTGTGTACAATACGGCTTAAGCAACTTAAGTTTAGACAGTCTTTAAAAGGGGAATCTCCTTTTTATCGATAAAAAACTTCGGTTTAATTCGTACTAAACAATTCAATAAAGCAATCATTTAATCTGTTTTAAAGGGATTTTCGTATTGGTAAAAAAGGAAGTAAACAAAATGTTAGCACATGGAAATAGATTTCGTAGTAACATGGGTTGACATGGATGACCCAAAATGGAAAGAGGAATTTTATCAGCATTCCGATAAAATTGACAATTCGGTAAATGAAAAATCTGAAGCGCGTTTTCGGGATTATGGTTTTTTAAAATACTGGTTCCGTGGTATCGCTAAGTTTGCCCCTTGGGTGAGAAAGATTCATTTTGTTACTTCTGGGCAGCAACCCGATTGGCTGAATATAGGGCATCCAAAACTCAATATGGTAAGCCATAAAGACTATATTCCAGCGGAATATTTACCCGTTTTCAATTCTAATCTAATTGAAATATACATGCATAAGATTCCAGATTTATCAGAGCGGTTTGTGTATTTCAATGACGATTTCTACCTCACCAATCACCTAAGTCCAGAACGTTTTTTTGACAATGGACTGCCGAAAGACATTGCCGCTTTTCGTAAAAATACCGGAATATCCCAATTCGAGAAGATGTTGAAGAACAACATCAAACTCATCAATAAACACTTTGACAAAAAAGAGGTTTTTAAAAGAGATGCATGGAAATGGTATGACCCGTCTTATGGAAGTCGGGGAAGATTAAACCACTTATTAAAGTACTACAATAAATTTATTACGTTGCGCACGCCCCATAATGCACAACCTTTTTTAAAAAGCACTTTTGAAACAGTTTGGGAACATTGCGAAGAGGAACTCACTGCGATGTCGCATCATCGCTTTAGAAGCAATAACGATTACACGCCCGAATTATTCAGAACGTGGCAAATTTGCAGTTCCAACTTTATGCCCTATAACACCTATAAGGACACTAAAATGTTTCCGCTAATGATTAAGTCTAAGAAAGCCATAAAGGCCGTAAGAGAACAAACCTACTCCCTGGTTTGCTTAAACGACAATGTGCACATTAGAAATTATGAGCAAACCATGGAAAATATAAAAAGCTCCTTTGAAGCCATTCTTCCAGAAAAATCCGATTTTGAATTATAGTTAGCGGCTTAGGCCTCGCCTATTTTTCAAATTTTGATTTCTCGGGATACATTTTCTCTAAGAAAGGTGCTACGTGCGCGCGGTGTTCATCGGTGGCGTGTTCTGAATCATTAATACAGAAAAGCTGCGGATTGTATTTGGTGATGTATTTTTGGTAATTCGTTTTGTGTACACGAATTCGACAAGACTCTTTTCGGTCTGCATAGGTTAGGATTCCGCGCTTATTTGCCAATGCGTAATAGTTAATCAACATTCTGTGGATATCTGTCTTATCTCTAAAACGATTGCCATAGACCGCTTGTAACTCATTTTTAAAAACATCGTCGAGTACTGCCGTAAAATCGCTTTTTAAAAAGGCATCTATATTGTGATGCTGACTGATGGGATAGAAAATATTAAACCGCTTTTTAAACAATATAAAAGCATTTTCAATGGCTAACCTATAGGTGTTAACATTAATATTCAAGGCTTTTTTAAGTTTGAGCTTGTACTTGATTAAAGGATTGTGAAGCATCCTCATGATGGGAAGGCCATCTTTGAAAAAAAAGGAAGGAGGTAAATCTGCATTCACAAACATATCGTCATTCGCAAAAAGAAAATGTTCCGATAAATCTGGAATTTTACAAATGAAGTATTCAATTAAACTAGAGTTAAACAATGGAAGAATTTCGTGGGGAATAACATCAGTATGATGAACGATTTCAATTTTGGGATGACTGGTGTCTAAAAAGGCAGGGGTTTGATCATCTGTTAAAATAAATATTTTCCGAATCCACGTAAGGTGTTTTTCAACAGAGCGCAAGGAATACTTTAGTTCTTGGTTATCTACATACCGTCCTACAGTATTGATCTCTTTCTTCATAAATCGTTGCTTCTTCTGCAACCATTTAGGGTCATTCCCATCGACCCACATATAAACCAAATCGATACTCCTGTTATTTTCACTCATATTTCACTGTTTTGATCAAGCAACATTAAACTGATCTATTTTAATAAGGGAGAAAGAACACGATTTCACCTAGCGCTTTCTCCTAATAATATTGCGCCAAAATTACAAAAAATCATTTCTACAGCCTTGATATCAATGGACAATCCAAGAACAGCAGAAACAGTTACTAATCAACACAAGCACAAGGACATAGCAAAAGCAATACCCTTGTGCTTTTGCCATAGCAGGAAAAATTCTTTTTTCAAAAACAAAAGTGTTTGCTTGTTTTCAAGCCTGTAATTTCTTCCCCAAAACAAATGCTTGATTAAGCATTAAATTGTAATTTTAAGGACAAACTAAAGTTTATGCGATTATACTTATTTTCTCTTTTTGTTCTAGGAGGACTTTTATTTGGTAGTGCGCAAGAAAAGTCCCCTAACATTATCCTAATGATTGGAGACGGAACGGGCCTTGCACAAATTACTGCAGGCATGTATGCCAACGGAAATAAAACCCATCTAGAATCCTTTCAAGTAATTGGTTTACAAAAAACCCATTCCGCTAACGCATTGGTTACAGATTCTGCAGCAAGTGGAACTGCAATGGCATGTGGGGTTAAAACCATAAATGGAGTGGTTGGAATTGGAATGGATAATGCACACAAAGAATCCATTCTAGCATGGAGCAAGAAAAAAGGATACAGCACGGGCCTCATTGCAACTTCAAGTATTGTGCATGCAACGCCAGCCTCTTTTTATGCTAATGTTATTTCCCGTAAACAATATGAAGACATTGCCTTTCAAATGAGTGTTAGTGATGTGGACTTCTTCATAGGAGGAGGTAAAAAACACTTTAACCGCCGAAAAGACAATCGCAACCTTTTAAATGAGATGAAAGATTGGGAATTCACTTCAAGCCTTAAAGCTTTTGATGAATCGACAAAGGCACATGTGGGCTATTTCACCAGTGATGATGAACCTGTAAGAATAGTGGAAGGAAGAAAACCCGATTTAAATAAGGGCACCAATAGTATGTTAAAAAAACTTACCGCAAAGGGAGCTCCTTTCTTTTTGATGGTAGAAGGCTCACAAATAGATTGGGGAGGGCATGCGAACGACTTGCGTTATATAACTTCGGAATTTAAAGATTTTAATGACGCTATAGGCGAAGCTGTTGCTTTTGTGAAAGAAAACCCTAATACTTTACTGATTGTTACCGCAGATCACGAAACAGGTGGTTTGGGACTTTCTTCAGGGAACATCAAAAACTTTAGACCAAAAGGAGGCTTTGTCACTGGCGGGCATACCGCTAGTATGGTTCCTGTTTTTGCTATGGGGGCTGGTGCAGAAGCTTTCGCTGGTATATACGAAAACACCGCCATATTTGATAAAATGCTAGCGGTGCTCTCTGAAAATTAATCCGTAAAAAAACGAAAGAACTATTTGGTTCTTGCCGCGTCAATAACGTTTTTCTGGAATTTGCTATCGTCTTCAATGATTGCGAAGAAACTTTCTACATAGCCATAGGCTTCATCAAATTCTTTTTGACTGTCAAAATCAGCTTCATAAGACTTCATTAAGTCATACATGGCTTGTTTCTGAGCGATAAAGTCTTTTCTTACCTTTTGAAAATCTTCGTCTGCTCTTTTAAAGCCTCTGTATTTTCGCTCACGAATACTTTTTATTCCTAAGGTCTGATTTACAACAGCATAACTTGGGTTAATAAACCCAGACATGTCGAAGTCATAAGGAAGAGGAATGATTTTTTTTCCTGCATAAAGTAATTTACCATTGTGCTGGTATGCAGTAGAGAAATCTGTGTTTCCAATCAAATACTGGAACAAAGCATTTCGGATAGAAGCATCACTATCCATTGCCATTGGGTGAATATAACGCTCAAATACTTTGCCTTCTGCGCGCTTAGCAACTTTTTTATCGTCCTCAATAAAAAATCCATTCAGAGTTTCTACCGAAGTCTTTTTCTTGCTTAAATCTGTAAATTCAATATTTAATCGTCTTGTTTTAAAGTGATGAGGTGTTACTAACTCAAATAACTTATACACCATCAGCTCTTTCAAAATATTGTCATTCTTATCACTTTGCTTTAAACAAGGTAAAACCAACTTCAACTTCTTTTGCCCTTGAAAAATGGTTTCTTTGGCTTGTTTTTTCTTTAAATCAACTTTAACCGGAGGATAATAACAAGTAGCACGTCTAAAATTTCCACGGGCACGGATACCAATTTTCATTTCTTTCCATTCCCCAGCTACTTTATATTGTATTGACGTATCAAAATAAAGGGTGTCATTATTACTTTTACGTAATTTTTTAGGAGAAAAAGCGATTTTGGTTTCTAAAATTTTATTAGACGAAAAAAGGTCGCTTTTTGCTTCTTGTGCAAACATTATCGTAGCACAAAAGAATAGGATTATGAATTGTTTCATATATTGCAATATATATAGTTAATAATGACTATAAAGTTATAAATAATATCCTAAGTGAATCAGTATTTCTCAATAATCAATCAACGAACACTCTATACCGTAATTATTTCTATTGTTGTTCCCTATATCTGTTACACCTATAAAATCACTTATAATATTGATCTTACCTTGATCAGTATTGCGATAATATTTCCTTTGGTCTTTGCCATAAGAGGTGCCTTTAAACGAAGAGAAAAAGCCCTTGAACACTTGAGCAAGGTGAAGAGTTCTTTGATTGGAATTCGCTATTCTTTTTTGGGCAGTACAAAAATGAGTAAAGAAGAAAAAGAGCAAGGCACCCATTTGAGCAAAAATATTGCTGCTTGCCTTATCGATCATTTAGATGGCACAACAAAAGAGCCCAACCAACTAGATGCTTCTTTTGATCAATTAATTGATTTTATGGAAAGCCATCCAGAAACTGTAACCAACAGTACAAAAGGAAAAGTCTTTGGCTTTTTACAAAAAGTACAAGAAGGAGCTGCAAATTGCATGGCGATTCACACCCACAGAACGCCCATAAGTCTTAAAGCTTACTGCAAAGTATTTATTTACATATTCCCCATGATTTACACACCAACCATCATCAATAAGATTGGTCTTGAAAATCCAGAATGGTTAACCTATTTTGTGGTGCTATTAAGTGAATTCATCTTAATTTCTTTGTACAACATTCAAGATGACATGGAATTCCCTTTTGATCGTCATGGACTAGACGACATTAAATTAGACGAGTTTAGGGCTTAAAAAAGCATGCCTCTAAAAACAAAAAGAACCAACAGTACAGTACCAATCAGGAAGCAGGCGCAACCTGTAAACAAACAGCCGCCAAAGGCTTCTTTTTCCCTTATCATTTCTTCTCTCATTGGGAAGGCGTAATTAAGTTATCGTAGAGTACTTTTAAGGTATCCCAAGAACGCAACAGCATTCCCCCTATAACAATGGTCAAAATGAAAAAGCGAATATATTGTCGTTTTGAATAATACATGGATTTACTGCTATAAAAAAACCCCTATAACAAAGGCTATAGAGGTTTAGAGTGCGGGTGAAGGGACTCGAACCCCCACGCCGTGAAGCACTAGATCCTAAATCTAGCGTGTCTACCAATTTCACCACACCCGCATTGTTTAGACGGGCACAAATATAGGTAAGTTTTTATAAATTTTATTTTTTACTTCCATAAAAACACAAATCTTTGTGTAAATAAAATCGTAACCCAGAAAACATGGTCAATCTCACTGCTTTACAGAAAGAACAATACCTCAACGAATTAATCGAATTCTTGAAAATACCATCCATTAGCGCCGATTCCGCCTATGCCGAGCAGGTGAACCAAGCGGCACAATGGGTTGCAAATGCCTTAACAAAAGCGGGAGCAGAGGAAGTTAAAATAGTCCCAACTGCCGGTTACCCTATCGTTTATGGTGAAAAAATAATAGATGCTACCCTCCCTACGGTGCTGGTCTATGGCCATTATGATGTGCAACCCCCAGACCCTTTGGATCTTTGGGATAGCCCAGCCTTTGAGCCCGTGATTAAAAAAACAAAACTACATCCGGAAGGGGCCATTTTTGCAAGAGGTGCCTGCGATGATAAAGGGCAAATGTACATGCACATCAAAGCCTTTGAATGGATGATGCAGAACGAGCAGCTGGCCTGCAATGTCAAATTTATGATTGAAGGAGAAGAAGAAGTGGGAAGTGATAACCTTGAAACTTTTGTTCGCGACCATAAAGCGCAACTAAATTGCGATGTGATTTTAATATCAGATACAGGAATGATCAGCAATGAACAACCTTCTATCACCACAGGCTTAAGAGGTCTAAGTTATATGGAAGTAAGTGTTACAGGACCTAACCGTGATCTTCATTCTGGCCTTTATGGTGGTGCAGTAGCCAACCCCATCAATATTTTGGCCAAAATGATTGCGCAATTACAAGACGATCAAAATAAAATTACTATTCCTGGTTTCTATGATAAAGTTGCCACCGTTAGTGATGAAGAAAGGAAAGAAATGGCCAAAGCGCCTTTTGACCTAAAAGAATACATCGCTTCAATAGATTTAGCAGACATACATGGCGAGGAAGGCTATTCTACCAGTGAAAGACAATCCATTCGTCCAACATTAGACGTTAACGGTATCTGGGGAGGATATACTGGAGAAGGTGCAAAAACAGTTATTGCAAGCAGCGCTCATGCAAAAATATCCATGCGCCTAGTACCCAATCAAGACTGGGAAGAAATAGGGCGATTATTTGAACAGCATTTCCGTGCTATAGCGCCAAAAAGCGTGAAAGTAGATGTTATCGCTCATCATGGTGGCGAACCCTATGTTACCCCAACAGATAATATTGGGTATCGTGCAGCACACAAGGCTTATGCAGCTACCTTTGGGGTAGAACCCTTCCCACAAAGAGACGGAGGGAGCATCCCTATTGTTCCTTTGTTTGAGAAAATACTGGGGGTTAAAAGTGTTTTAATGGGCTTTGGACTCGATTCTGATGCCATTCATTCGCCAAACGAACATTTTGGCCTTTTCAACTTTTACAAGGGAATAGAAACAATTCCATTGTTTTACCAAAATTATACTGCCTTATCGAAATAAGGCTATTCTAGGTTTAACAAAAATAAATCGGAAGCAATCCCGTCTACAAGAAATTTGGCTTTTTGGGTGACCTTTACGGTATCGCCGTCCCAAAACAAATGTTGATGGGCCAAGTGCTTTTCAACTTGTTGCTCAAACAAATGGGTGAATTTTTCGCCAAACTTTGTTTGTATATCGTGGAGGGAAACTCCTTTTTCGGTACGTAAACCAGTCATGACAAATTCGTTGTACTGATCAATTTTAGAGAGTTGCTCTCTTTCAATTAACGGTTGCTGTTGTTGAATCCCCGCAATATATTTTTTATTGTTGGCCACATTCCAGCTGCGTTGTTGGGCATAAAAACTATGGGCAGAAGGACCTATTCCTAAATAAGGTTTTCCCTGCCAATAAGCAGAATTGTTAACCGAATGAAAATTGGGCAAACCAAAATTGGACAATTCGTAATGATCAAAACCGGCTTTCATTAAACGCTCAACCAGATAATCAAACTGTTGTACTACCGCTTCTTCCTCTAAAAGCTGAACCGTTTTGTTCTTTACCTGGTGGTGCAAAACCGTTTTTTCTTCTACTGTTAATGCATAACTAGAAATATGTGGAGGCGAAAATGACAGGGCAATATCAATGTTTTTTTGCCAGCTATTTTGACTGCTTTCTGGCATGCCATAGATCAAATCAAGGGAGAAATTCTTGAAATGCTTTTGAACTTCTGTTAACACCAAAAAAGCTTCTTGTGCATTGTGCGCGCGATTCATCAGTTCCAACTCGTTGTCAAAAAAAGACTGAATTCCCACACTTAAGCGATTCACCCCTACCGCCTTAATTGCTTCGAAATAGCCCTTGTAATAGTCATCAGGGTTCATTTCTAAGGTAATTTCGATGGTAGGAGAAAAGGCAAATACTTTCCTTGCGGCAGTTAACAGGCGATCAATTTCTTCTGCTTTGAGTAAAGAAGGGGTCCCTCCTCCAAAATAAATACTGTGCAAAGGAAGATCTGGCAATTCCTTTTTTCGCAGAAAAAGTTCCTTTTCCATCGCGAGAAGCATCTCTTCTCTATACTTCAATGAAGTCGAAAAGTGAAAATTGCAATAATGACAGGCTTGTTTACAAAAGGGGATATGGAAATAAATCGCTCCCATTTACTTGATCTTCCCTGGGTTCTGCGAGACAAATGCGTTCCAGCCGGTATATTGTTTTTGTGCTCCAGCCTTTCCCGCATTAAAAAAGTGACAAACGGCAGCGGCTAGCCCATCTGTTGAATCCAGGTTTTTTGGCATTTCTTTAAACCGCAATAAACTTTGCAGCATTTTGGCCACTTGCTCTTTACTGGCGTTTCCGTTACCTGTAATGGCCATCTTAATTTTTTTGGGCGAGTATTCTGTTATAGGAATATCTCTAGATAGCCCGGCTGCCATGGCGACGCCTTGTGCTCTTCCCAGCTTAAGCATCGATTGAACATTTTTACCAAAGAAAGGGGCCTCAATCGCAATTTCGTCTGGATGAAAGGTTTCGATTAACTCAATTGTGCGTTCAAAAATGAGTTTTAATTTAACGTAATGATCGCTGTATTTAGACAACTGTAGCTCGTTGAGTTGCAAAAAATGCATTTGCTTTTTCTCTACCCTAATTAGGCCAAATCCCATAATGGTTGTTCCAGGATCGATCCCAAGAATGATGCGTTCTGCCATCTTACTGAGCTGAAGCAGTAATGCGAATAGGCAGTTTTATTTGGGCATCTACCTTAACACCAACATTCGTTTTTGTTGCAGCAAGGGCTGTTGGCAAGCCAGCAATCGCATTTTCCACTACCGAAGACAATTGTGGAAGGGCGTCCAAAACAGTTGAAGCATTCTCCATTTCTTCCAGACTAATCTGTCCTGCTTTGTCAATATTGATAAGCAATACAATCTCTTGATCTAAGTTTTGATTCGCAATAAGTTCTTCAGTGTAAAGTGCATCGTTTACCGCAGCTGAAATCGTACTCTTAAAACAAACAAAACGCTCTTCTTCAGCCAATTCTTGACAAGTTTCAAATCCAGGCAATTGATCTTCTTCAGACCATTGGGCAGCTTGCTTTATTTGTTTTGGAGTGTAGGTTGTTGTGGAGAAATATTCACAGCCCATAAAAAGGCTTGAGAAGAACAAAAGTGAACAAGTGGCGAAAATTGATTTCATTAGAATTGGTGTTAAGTTTATTCAGAATAACTGTGTTTAAAATTACGATTTTTTTTACTTTCCATTTAAATTAAGCAACTGTTAAAATCACTCCATGGAATTGTTTTATGAAATCACGGGTTTGCTCTTTGTTCTCTTGGGAATTGTAGGCAGTTTTTTACCGGTTTTACCCGGCCCTTTAACTGGCTGGGTTGGCTTATTACTCTTGCATCAATCAGACCGTATTGCCAATAATCCCTCTTTCTTGATGACTACTTTTTGTGTAGCGTTAGGGGTCTTTTTACTTGACTATATCATCCCCGCCCTGGGAACAAAAAAATTTGGCGGGTCAAGAAAAGGAATCGTCGGCTCAAGCATCGGCCTTGTTATCGGCTTACTTTTTCTTGGCCCTTTAGGCATCATTATTGGCTCATTTATTGGCGCTTTTTCTGGAGAATTACTCAATAACAGCTCGAAAAAACAAGCCTTAAAAGCCGCTTTTGGCGCCCTTATTGGATTTTTAACGGGTGTGTTTTTGAAATTTTCCATCGCTTTCGTGTTCCTTTTCTACTTTTTAAAAATTTACGCTGATAACCTTTTTTAAAACAAAAGAAACTTTCTTTTCATTACCTTCAATCAAACCACAACACTATATTTATTTATGAAATTGTAATGGGTTAGGAACACCGTTGCTTATCAACACTACGATGTTGTTTTTTTACATGAAAAGAAAGTCCTTTTATTGTTTATACATTCATTAAGGTTATATCTCCGGTTAAACTTATTTTTACTTTCACGGGTTTATGCGTGAACCAACCTGTTTTTTTATACCCAAAATTATTAATGCGAATGTATTCTGGGTGTTCGAAACTGGGGTTTACATATTTATTCGCTAGTCTAAATTCATAATACTTACTCGATAATTTTTGCACCCGGTAAAGGTGTTTTCGCAAAACATGTTTTGGAATTAAATGCAAATCTTCTACAACATTGTCTATGCCCAATAAAAACATATCATTAATGTGTAAATAGGTTAAAACCTCTCCTTCTCCTGGGGCTAGTTGTCGGTAAATGAGTTGCTTCCTTCTAAAACGCTGAATTACTTCCCAAAATGTAACGACTTCCTCTGTGTGGTTTCCTTCATCATCAACCGCAATCATGATATGATGATTATTCCGCGGAATGGCGAATCTATTCTCCTCCTCTTTCAACTGAATGGCGTTGGAAAAGCTTTCCCGCATTCGCACCTTATAAACCGGCACAGGATCACCGCCTTTATAATTGGGCAAATGAATCTTTGGCAATGGAAAATGATGCAACTTTTCTTCTAAAAACAAGCCTGTGGGAAGCACTCCTTTATTAAGCTTTGTTTTTTCAACATTAGCGTGCACCAAATCCCGAATGACTGGGTCGACAATTTTATCAATTTGCGACACAACCCTTAGCGACTTTAAAGGACGTCGAATGTGCATTGATTCTTGAAGCATCGGAGGCTTTCGCTTTCCGTAAAGAGAATCCTTATGTAACATTCCCCGGATAGAAACGGCTTTGACTTTTAATTTGGTTGAATTGTTTTTATACCAAAAAGAGCGTTTTGTCATTGCTTTTGATGCTTTTCTATGCGAGACTAAAATAGCCTCTATTTTCTCTTTCAATTCTGCCAGGTAATTCTTGCTTGGAACGGGAATTTTCTCCTTGATGGGATGGCGTTTGTATTTATTTCGCTTGGCTAAAAAATGAATATAGTCTGGTTTACAATAAGCGTTTATATATGATCTAAGGGTGTTTAAACGAAAATCATTGATGCATTGTTGGTCTTTAAAAATGGTCATCAATAACGATTCATCGATTAGGTGCTGGGTGATATTACCCGGAATCATATAGATTTTTGCACTAACCATCCCCAATAACTCGCCAACACTTCGACTTAATTGGTGGGAGTCATTGAACTGTTTTTTAATCACATCCCGATAATTGTACTTTTTAATAAAACGCTTGAACTTTTTATAACTGGCAGGGTGGAAATGCGTATTAGAAAATAATTTTGCTGTTCTGATTTTAACCGCTTCCCAATCTTGGTGTTTTTCTGCTTCAAAATATTCAAAAGGGGTGCGTTCGTTCAATTGATTAGCAACGGAAGTATAACAAAGGGTTTTATTAATGCTATTGTCATTTAAAGACCTTGACCAGGGATGAATGTATACAATTTCAATATAGGGTGTAAAAAGCATTTCCAAAGGGATGTCCTTTCCCGTGTAGGGACAGGTGTGTTTACACTCTTCCCACAAACTGTATTTTAAAACATGCATGGGAATTAGGTCTACGCCAAGGGGTTTTAATTTCTCGAGATATCTTTTGTAATTTTCGGTGATTCTTTTTTTATCGATCCTAAAAACAAAACGCTGCATTCGATTAACTTTTAAATCGGCAGAAAGCTCGCAGGCAATTTCATCAAAAGCCCCGTATTTCTTGATTAAGGCATTGATGACTTTTCGCAATTCAAAGGTGCTTTGAATGAGAGTGGAATTTTTAAGTTTTAAAATTTGTGCATCAATTTTTTGATTCACCGGAAGCGTAACATTCTTACCTCTTTTTGCTAAAGTGGTAGAAAAACCATACAGTTTATTGGGGTCAAAACCGTCTAGTTTTAACATCCCATGAAAGAATTCTTTGAGTTTGGGAATGAGTTCTACTTGTGCAGAATCGCGGTGTAGATTAAGAGAAACTTGAATGATTTCTTGGTGCTGTTCGGCATTTAAATCATCCCAATGCTTTTGCAAAGCATTCCTAATTCCGGCCAAAAAAACTGCTGTTTTGTAAGCATACCCTTGTCGTAAAAAATACAGTATTTTTTTACAGGCCATTTTTGATATGGGGGCATAGCTTTTATCAATACTGATTTTAGCAAACTGTCTTGCTGCATTTGGATTTAATCCAAATTTTTCTTCTGCACACACCTGGAGCCGCTGACTACTGTTAAAAAAATACAAGGCGTGGAAAATATCCTCTTTTGTTTTCTCTTCAAATTCAAACCACGCTTTACCAAAGTATTTATCTTTTGACAATTCTGCATTGATAAAAGAACCCCGGAATTGATCTTCAGATTTGTAATTGAAATTATCCGAATGAGCTAGCCCCAATAGGTATTTAATGTCCTCAAATCTAAAACGGTAATGGGTGAGGAAAAAATAAACCACTTTTCGAGCATCTTCAATAGATAAAGGGGCATTATTGAATTGGATAGAATTGGTTAGTTTCCAAGCCTCTACTTCTTGATTGAATAAAGCGGTAACACAACATCGGGTCTTTTTAGGTTCAAATAAACAGTTCCCAACGCGATGTTTTTGAGATTTTAAAGGCCGCTGATAAAACAACGCCCCTTGAGGATCAACATCGGAAGGATCGCCAATAAGTTCGTCTCGAAGTTCTGTTGACAAGGTATAATAAAACTGTGCTTGTACTTTCCATAAATGATGTACTTCTTGAAAATACATCTCAAGGGTACAAATACGATTGCGTATTCTTTCTCTTCCTTGCATAAAACCCTGAGTTGAAGAAGGAAAAATAGAATTTAAATATTCCCCTAATGTCCCCTCTCCTATGGATTTATGGGTTTGTAAATAACCTATTTTGCGCTCGCTTGGATTCCCTTTACTTAAAACACTTTCTGTTAATTTTAAATTTCTTTCCCCAAAACGATATCCTCGGTGACACGCAATTTGATAAAAAATACGGCCTAGTTCGTGTAAACTTAATTTCTCATGCAAGCCGCGCTGTCTTAGTCGATAAGGGTTAAGTTTGATCCACGCGTTAATGGCTGCAGAAGGAAACTTCTTTGTCCTTTTCCAATGATCGAGTTCTTCCAGGGTCATGGGACACATTTTATTTAAAATCAAAATGCGAAGCAGGTATATTTTTCGGGTTCTTATTCTTGCATATCGAATTCTGCGTAAGCGCACCATACGCCGTCCATTTTTTTTAGACACCTCTCTTTTACCCGAACCAAAATTTTCACATCCTGGAGGAAAAACCCGAACGCCCATGTCAATAAGCTCCTTTGTCGAAATATCAACGATGGTCCAGTTGACGGAGGTCGTATCGACAAATAATCCTAATTTTTTTGACATTTATGTTTTTTTTCTCTTTATTTGTTGCTCAATCTTATCACAATAAGGCTTTATGCCGTAGACGCAAAAGTCTTTAATCCCGCTTCGGTGGGATTTTTTTTTCTTCTTTTTCGTGGTCCACTAAAAAGCGTTGGTACTTCAATAAAAAATGATAGCACACCCATTTTTCTCCCTCAGTTTTAGGGACTTTAAAGGGAAATTGATCTTGGTATTGATCTATAAATGCTAAGGTGGCGGTCTTTGCGGTTTCTGGGAGATAATTTTCTATTTCGATTAAGCCCAATTGAACAACACTTTGAATTAACACATAAGGATTATTTCGTTTAAACTTTTTATACAAGGCCTCCCAAATTTTTGCGAGTGCTAACCTGTCGAGTTGTAATAATTGCATTATGGTCGCTTCACTAAGGCCGAGGAGATAGGCGCGAATAACCGCATATTCTTTTGAAGAAAGCGTCGGGCTTGTGGTGGTAGAGAATGATGGTGTTGTATTCATAAACGTTTTATATAGCAGATGAAAACCTAAAATTCGCTAAATGAACAGTCAACTCCATCTAAGATGTAAAAGGTGGTTAGGTTGAATTGTAAAAGTGGCATGAATATGTTATAGGCGGTTATTTTGATGAAAACAATTATTCATGAGGAGAATTAAACAGAAAACTTTATTTTTGCCTTTATGAAACTAGTTCTTATTAGTATTGTTTTGTTAGGATTGGCATTCGCCGGAATTGCCATTAAGATTATTGTAAAAAAAGACGGTAAATTCGCTGGTACTTGTGCGAGTCAAAGCCCTTTTTTAAATAAAGAAGGAGAGGCCTGCGGTTTTTGTGGCAAACTCCCTGAAGAACAAGAATGCAAAAATCCTGAATTGCTCAAATCTTAAACGCGCTAGGGGTCTGTTTTTTTTGAGTATATTCGTTTTAAATGGACGCCAAAGAAATCGATCAAGCTATTGCATTAGCGAAACAGAATAATCAAAAGGCCTTTGCTGAACTTTTCGATGCACATTGGGAATATGTTTATGGCTATTTGTTGAAACAATTACAAGACGATGTTCTCGCAGAAGAACTGGCCCTTAAAACCCTTGCCAAAGCCTTTGATAGAATTGCGACCTATAAGCCTGACTTTAGCTTTAAAACTTGGTTAATTAGCATTTCGAAAAACCTGCAAATCGATTACCACAGAAGTACAAATACCAAAGGACAATTAGACCTCACTTCCATTGAAAAAAAGCACCTTAACGACCTTTCCGACGACAATCCTTCCCCAGAAGACTTATTAATCATTAATCAAAATTTAAAGGCGTTAATCGAGAAAATAAAAGTACTAAAACCCATCTATGCCCAGGTGCTACGGTTGCGCTATTTTGAAGAAATGCCCTACAAAGAAATTGCCCAAAAGACCAATCTTCCCCTTAACACCGTTAAAGTAACCCTGCTGAGAGCCAAAAAAGTATTGGCTGAAAAAATAAACGAACAATGATTGATTTCTTTAAAAAATTAGGCCCAGGCTTATTATTTGCGGGAGCTGCAATTGGGGTTTCTCACTTAGTGCAATCTACCCGTGCTGGGGCAGATTTTGGCTGGGGACTTTTATGGGCTTTGGCCTTATCGAACCTCTTTAAATACCCTTTTTTTCAATTCGGATCTCGCTATGCCCTTGCCACCAATAGAAGTTTGCTGGATGGTTATGCACAATTGGGAAAACACTATTTGTGGATCAACTTCTTCCTGAGTTTAGGCACCATGTTTACCATTCAAACAGCAGTAACCATCGTTACAGCATCCCTGGCTTCTATTTTATTTGGCCTTACTTCCAACCTAGTTGTTTGGAGCTGTATTATCACCTTGATTTGTTTGCTTATTTTATTGTTTGGCAGTTTTAAAATCTTAGATAAGATCATCAAGTGGATTATTATTGTCTTGACAATTAGTACCATTATTGCGGTATTTTTGGCTGCAGGGCAAAAAGAAGAAACTGTCGCTTTTACCCAAATTTTACCCCGCGGAAGTGCCATCTTATTTTTAGCTGCATTTATGGGATGGATGCCGGCTCCTTTAGACATCTCAATATGGCAATCGCTTTGGACAATCGAAAAAAACAAAGCGAAAATAATCAGTATTAAAGACGGCATTTTTGATTACAACATTGGCTATATTATCACCACTCTATTAGGCGTGTGCTTTATGGGGCTTGGAACATTTGTCATGTTTGATACAGGGACTCGTTTTTCTGATACCGGGGGCATTTTTGCCCAACAATTAATCGAACTCTACACCTCTACCCTAGGTGAGTCGGTTTATATTTTTATCGCCATTGCTGCCTTTACAACAATGTTTAGCACAACCCTAACGACCTTAGATGCTTCTCCGAGGGCCATGGAAAAAACCAGCGCAATTTTATTTCCCAGGCAGAAATCCATGCATTATAGGTTTTGGATGATCATTTTAGCACTTGGCACCGTGGGGATTTTTTCTTTTCTGCTAAGTGAAATGGGCCTACTGGTTAAAATCGCAACGATTCTTTCTTTTATCACAGCTCCTTTCTATGCCTACCTCAACTTTAAATTAGTAACCAGTTCACAAATGCCCCAAGAGCATCAACCTGGAAGGGGACTGAAAATTTGGAGTGTTCTTGGATTAATCTTCCTTGTCCTTTTTGCCATAGGCTTTCTTTTTCTTGCGGTTTAAGTTTATATTTGCATAGAAAGAATGTATTATGTCGACTGAAACAAAAACAGCACCAGCTACAAAAAAGCCAAAATGGCTAAGGGTAAAACTTCCCACCGGGAAGAAATACACAGAATTACGTGGATTAGTAGATAAATACGATCTACATACCATTTGTACCTCTGGAAGCTGTCCCAACATGGGTGAATGCTGGGGAGAAGGCACTGCAACCTTTATGATTCTAGGGAATGTTTGCACCCGTTCTTGTGGTTTTTGCGGCGTTAAAACTGGACGCCCAGACAGCGTCGATTGGGAAGAACCAGAAAAAGTAGCGCGTTCAATCAAACTGATGAAAATCAAACATGCTGTCATCACCTCTGTCGATAGAGATGACTTAAAAGATGGTGGATCAATCATTTGGGGGGAAACAGTCAATGCTATCCGACGCATGAATCCCACCACGACCTTAGAAACCTTAATTCCAGACTTTCAAGGAAATGAGCGCAACTTAGACCGCATAATTGCCGTTCATCCAGAAGTCGTCTCTCACAACATAGAAACAGTTCGTAGATTGACACGAGAGGTGCGCATTCAAGCAAAATATGACCAAAGTATGGCCGTGTTAAAATACTTGAAAGACCAAGGCGTTTATCGGACAAAGTCAGGGATTATGCTAGGGCTTGGAGAAAAAGAAGCGGAAGTCATCCAAACATTGCACGATCTTCGCAATGCAGAAGTCGATGTCGTTACCATTGGACAATACCTACAGCCGAGTAAAAAACATCTTGGGGTAAAAGAATTTATCACCCCAGAACAATTTACTAAATATGAAGCGATTGGAAAAGACCTAGGGTTTAGACATGTTGAAAGTGGTGCATTAGTGCGTTCATCCTATAAAGCGCACAAGCATATTCACTAATCGTTTAAGCCTAATTTTTGTTCAACCAACGTTGCTAAAGCATCTTTTTTACCTGCTTCAACTTCCATTTCTATGGGCAAGTAAAACAGCAATTCCGAATTGAATTTTGGCAGTAAACGCACATAATCTTTTTGGGTTGTTAAGACCATACGTCCATTGCTTTTTTCTTTGATATTTTCAATATCTCTGTCTGAAAACACATGATGATCACTGAATTTTAGATGCTCAAAATTTAAGTATTTGCCCGCTAAAAACACGAGTAACTGGGCTGGATCAGCGATTCCGGTAACCAAAAGAAAGGAAATCTTTTCTAAAATGCCCAATAACATTTTGCGTTCCCTATTAACAATATAATCGGAATAGCGAATATGACAGAAAAATAAACTTTGATGGCGGCCTAACTTTAAATCTTCCCTAAAAGCTGCTTTATCTGCTTCAGTAATATTTTTTGGGCATTTGGTCACAAGAATGGCATCTGCTCTACTCGCCCCTTCAGAAAGCTCTCTTAAGTTACCTACAGGCAAGATATAGTCACGTGTAAAGGGTTTATCATATGTCGTTAGCAATAACATACAGCTGGGTTTTACCCATCTATGCTGAAAACAATCATCCCAGAGATAGACCGAGGAGGATTGATCCTTGGGCAACGCCAAAAGACGACGCATTCCTTCCCTTCTATCATTACAAACACCTACCCGAACTTCTGGATGTTGCTGAAGAAACATTAAGGGTTCATCTCCAAGTGTATTGGCGACAGAAGTGGGGGACCCCAGTTGAAAACCTTTTGACTTCCTTCCATACCCCCTGCTTAAGACTGTTACCGCATGCTTGGCCTTAAAATATTCAATAAAATAGTTAATCGCAACAGATTTTCCTGTTCCGCCCGTGGCCAAATTTCCTATCCCAAGCACAGGAACATCATAGGTGTTTTCTTTGAAAATCCCCCAGGAGAAAAAAACATTCCTTAAGCTAGTTAGTAACATATAAACGATGGCAAAAGGAAAGAGTAAAAAACGAAAAATTTTCATTGTGATTATATGCTTATCTTCGTAAAGATACATTTAAGTAGAGAAATTTTACCGCTTGAAAAAGAACTAAATGAAAATAAATCAAATCATACAAACCCTTGAGGATTGGGCCCCAATTAGTTATGCAGAAGACTTTGACAATGTGGGTCTCTTGGTGGGCGATAAGAACAGAAGCTGCCATGGAGCATTAATCACCCACGACGTATCTGTAGCAGTAGTAGCAGAAGCCATTGCGGCTGGCTGCAACTTAATCATCTGTTTTCATCCGATCATTTTTAAAGGCTTAACTTCGATTACAGGAAAAAACTATGTCGAAAAAACAGTCCTCATGGCCATCGAAAATAAAATAGCCATCTATGCCCTTCATACTGCTTTAGACAATCATCAAAATGGGATCAGTTACCATTTAGGTCAACTTTTAAACCTAAAGGAACAGCGCATTTTAATCCCACAAAAAAACAGTCTTTTTCATTTAACCACCTATGTGCCGCTGCCATCAAAAGACCAACTGTTAAAAGCCCTATACGAGGCTGGAGCAGGAAAAATTGGAGAATACAGTCAATGCAGCTTTGCGGTTGAAGGAGAAGGACAATTCCTTCCCAGCGAAAACAGCCAACCCACAATTGGCGTAAAAGAAGAACATACCAAGGTAGCAGAAGTACAGATACGTTTAATTGTGCCCAAACACGCCAAAAACAGGGTTTTAAATGCCTTAGCTAGCGCCCATCCTTACGAAGCAGCTGCCTATGAATTGGTGGCCGTTGAAAACCAACACCCTAATGTTGGCCTAGGAAGCATTGGAACATTACAAGAACCGCTTGCTTTAGAAGCCTTCTTAGAACATGTCAAAAAAGCCCTTCAAGTTCCCCACCTTCGCCATAGTGAAAGTGAGCATAAGAAAATCAAAAAAGTAGCGGTATTAGGGGGCTCTGGAAGTTTTTCTATTGCAGCAGCAAAAGCACAAGGGGCAGACGCCTTAGTAACTGCAGATCTTAAATACCACGACTTTTTTAGCGGAGAAAACACCTTATTATTGGTGGACGCCGGACACTATGAAACAGAGCGGTTCACAAAAAGGATAATCCTCGAGCATCTTACGAAAAAAATCCCTAATTTTGCCTTCACTTTATCAGAAGTGAACACCAACCCTGTTAAGTATTTCTAAATTATGGCCAAGAAAAAAGAAATCTCCGTAGAAGAAAAGCTAAGAGCGCTTTTTGATTTACAAATAATCGATTCTAGAATTGATGAAATTAGAAACGTTCGTGGAGAACTTCCCTTAGAAGTAGAAGACCTTGAAAACGAAATTCAAGGCATGACTGTTAAATTAGATAAACTCAACAGCGACCTAGCTGAATTTGATTCTTCTATTAAAGCATTCAAAAACAATATTGAAGAGGCTAAAGAGTTAATCACTAAATATGCCGACAAGCTCAATAATGTGCGCAATAACAGAGAGTACAACTCTATCGTTAAAGAAGAGGAATACCAAAAACTGGAAATTGAGTTAGCAGAAAAGAAAATCAAAGAGCTCAACGCAAAGACAGAGCTTAAGAAAGAAACAATAACCTCACTTAACGAACAAATCGCAGATAAGCAAAAGCACTTAGATGCCAAAAAAAGTGAGTTAGATGAGATCATGAAAGAGACCGAGAAAGAAGAAGATCTCTTGATGAAACAATCGGGTAAATTCGAAGCAAAAATTGAAGAGCGCTTAATCAAAGCCTATAAACGCATTCGTTCTAATGTAAAGAATGGCCTTGCTGTAGTAGCAGTAGAGCGCGGTGCATCTGGCGGGTCTTTTTTCACTATCCCACCACAAGTACAAATGGAAATCGCTTCGCGTCAAAAAATCATCACAGATGAGTACAGCGGTCGAATTCTTGTTGATGCAGAACTTGCAGAAGAAGAGCGTTCCAAAATTTCAAAAATGATTGAAGCCCTATAACGCGGTTTTAACTACCTTATAATTAGGCGCGTTTTACGCGCCTTTTTTTTGTCCTAAATATAGTTCGTCTAATGGCTCGCCGATCCGGCACCACTGGGTATACGAATATGTTCAACAATGGTTTGTACTTCTTCAGGAACAGCAGCTGTAAAACGACGCACCACTAATGCGCAGATAAAATTAACGACCATCGCTACACTCCCAAATCCTTCAGGAGAAATACCAAACCACCAATCTGTTTGTAAGGCAGCAACCGCAGCTTTCCCTCCGTCAAACACGCCAAACTTAAATTTAAGCATATAGAAGAGCATCAAAGATATTCCCACGATCATCCCGGTTACTGCGCCTTCTCTATTCATCTTCTTATAGAAAATACCCATAACAATGGCAGGGAAAATAGAGGCTGCAGCTAGCCCAAAAGCGAGTGCTACAACGGCCGCAACAAAACCAGGTGGATTGATCCCGAAGTAACCCGCTATAACAACAGCGCCAACAGCAGAAAGACGTGCAGCGATCAACTCTTGCTTTTCGGTAATCTTAGGATTAAATACATTTTTAATCAAGTCGTGAGAAACAGAAGCAGAGATGACCAACAATAAACCAGCCGCAGTGGAAAGTGCAGCTGCAAGGCTTCCTGCGGCTACTAAAGCAATTACCCAAGCAGGAAGTTCTGCTATTTCTGGATTCGCTAACACCATGATATCTCTGTCTACCGTTAATTCATTTAACGTAGTATCGGCACTATATTGAATCCTTCCATCTCCATTTTTATCCTCAAACTTTAACAAAGCTGTTTTTTCCCAATTCGAAAACCAAGCTGGCATATTGACATAGGGTTGATTATTTACTGTATTAATTAGATTCGTTCTGGCAAAAACAGCCACTGCAGGAGCTGTAGTGTATAAAATGGCAATAAACAACAAGGCTAAACCAGCAGATTTCCTTGCATCACGCACACGCTTAACGGTGAAAAAACGAACGATCACGTGCGGAAGCCCAGCTGTACCAACCATCAATGCAGCAGTAATAGCAAAAACATCTAAAGTAGATTTTGTTCCCTTGGTATATTCAGCGAAACCCAATTCTGTCGATAATCCGTTTAATTTTTCTAATAGATAAATTCCATCTGCCCCTTTTGCTCCCATTCCTAACTGCGGAATAGGATTTCCTGTCATTTGAATAGAAATAAAAATTGCGGGCACCATAAAGGCAAAAATCAGCACACAGTATTGGGCCACTTGCGTATAGGTAATCCCTTTCATCCCACCTAAGACAGCATAAAACAAAACGATAATCATCCCTATGATAACGCCGGTAGTAATATCCACCTCTAGGAAACGAGAAAAAACAACGCCTACTCCGCGCATCTGTCCGGCTACGTAAGTAAACGAAACCAAAAGCGCACAAATTACAGCGACGATTCTTGCCGTCTTAGAATAATAGCGCTCTCCTATAAAATCTGGAACAGTATACTTCCCAAATTTCCTTAAATAAGGAGCCAGCAATAAGGCCAAGAGGACATAGCCTCCGGTCCAGCCCATTAAGTAAACCGACCCATCAAAGCCCATAAAAGAGATTAAGCCCGCCATGGAGATAAAGGAAGCCGCAGACATCCAATCGGCTGCAGTAGCCATGCCATTAGCCAAAGGAGATACCCCGCCACCGGCGACATAAAATTCTTTGGTCGAGCCAGCACGCGACCAAATGGCGATTCCAATGTAGAGCGCAAAAGTTATTCCGACCAAAATATAGGTCCATACTTGTACTGTCATAAACTAGTGTATTAAATTATTGCCCCTCATCGTAACCGTATTTCTTGTCGAGTTTATTCATCCAAAAAACATAGATGAAAATCAAGAGGACAAAGACATAAATAGATCCTTGTTGTGCAAACCAAAACCCCAAAGGAAATCCAGCGATTTGAATTTGATCTAAGGTTTGGCGAAACAAAATTCCCGCTCCATAAGAAGCCATAAACCATACAGACAATAACAGTAGTAAACACCGCAGGTTCTCTTTCCAATAGGCACTTGCCTTTTTTTCTTTATCCGTCATAAGGAATAGGTTGAAGCATGAAGATAGAAAAAAATAAAAGGAATAAACAAAACCCCCATTGATTAATGCGACAAGCAGCTAAGGGGAAAAAATGTAACTTTTAGGTTACATAATGATAAATTTTGTTAAGTTTGCGTTACATTAAATGAATTAAACAATGGATCAACAACTTATTATTCCAATTTTAGGCATGCTAACTGGACTTATCATTCCTATTGCCGTATTTGTCTGGCTCTATTTCGAAGGAAAGGGCAAAAGAGCAACTGTATTAGAAATTTCAAAAAACTTAGATGACCCTGCTAAATTGGAAAAGTTATTAAACATTTTTGAGGAACGAAAAAAAGCCCCCATTGACTATCGAAGAAATGGAGTGATTACCCTTTTTGTTGGAATAGGACTTTACTTGTTGGGCTATGTCGCCTTTGGCTTTATCCTAGAGGGTGTTGGACTTTTAGTCGGCACAATAGGGATAGGGACTTTAATCGCGGGATATCTTTACCCCAATACGGGAAAGGAATTGACAGATGCGGTAGAAGAATATGAAAAAAAATAATCTTGGGGAAAAATCACAAAAAGCTTTTAAACAATCTTGAAGAAAGGAGAAAATCGGCTGGATTAACTCAGCAGGAACTATCTCAACACGCAGAAGTTTCAAGAAAAAGCATCAATGCGATTGAAAATGGTATATATATCCCCTCAACGGTTCTAGCCTTAAAAATTGCTAAAACACTAAACTGTAAAGTAGAAGAGATATTTAAGTTACCGATAGATTAGTCTTATTGCGATTTAACCTTTATTTTTAATGTAGCCGCTTCGTATAGGCTGCAGTGAAAAACCTCATTTCTTCAAGTGAGGTTTTTTTAATTCCTCTATCTCTTTATTCAAGGATTCTACTGTTTTTTTCAATTGATCTATTTGTGCAAGCGAGACAACCGCAAAAACAAATCCTATAATTCCCAATGCACTCATTTGAATTAACGTTTACTAATGTTTAACTTTAGTTATATCCATAAAAAAACCCCACTAAAAGTGAGGTTTTGTATGGTGGGCGCTGAGGGATTCGAACCCCCGACCCCCTCGGTGTAAACGAGGTGCTCTGAACCAACTGAGCTAAGCGCCCTTGCGGGTGCAAATATAATGTACTTTTTTTGATTACAAAGCCTTCATGGAAGAATTTCTGCTACTACAAAAGTACTCCCCCCTACATAGATCAAGTCATTCGATTTTGCTACTGATTTCGCTGCGTCTAATGCAGCTTGGGTACTGGGATAAAAGCGGGCATTAAGGCGATGATTTTCAGCTATCTCAACAATTTCTTCTACTGCTAAAGCGCGAGCAATGGCTGGAGAACAGAAATAATAATAAGCGGTTTTAGGTAAAGAAGAAAAAATTTCTGCCATATCTTTTCCTGCAACAAAACCCAAAACAAGATGCAAATTATCTTGACTTCTTGCGTTTAATTGTTCAATAACATACTTAAATCCTGCTGCATTGTGGGTAACGTCTGCGATAATTTCTGGAGAGGAACCCATCTTTTCCCAACGGCCCCTTAGCCCGGTATTCTCAACGACTTTAGCAAAACCTTTTAGCGCAGCTTTAGGCTGCTTGTTGTCAAACAATACCTCTAATGCTTTATAGGCGGTTTGTTTGTTTTTGGTTTGATAAATTCCTTTTAAATCAAGTGGAATAGCTGGAAGGATAGCTTCTTCTGCCAAAAACAAAGGAGCATTCAACGCTTTGGCTTTTGCGCTAAACACTTGAATCGTTTCTGGGTGGGTTTCTCCAATAACCACTGGAATATTTTCCTTGATAATTCCTGCCTTTTCATTGGCGATTTCTGCTAAGCTTGTTCCTAAAAACTGGGTGTGGTCTAGGCCAATATTTGTAATGACGGACAAAAGAGGGTTAATTACATTTGTGGCGTCTAGGCGACCGCCCAGTCCTACCTCAATAACAGCATAATCTACCGCTTCTGCGGCAAAATAAGCAAAAGCCATTCCCACCGTAATTTCAAAAAATGATAATTCTTCAGAAAGGAAAAAAGCCTTGTGTTCTTTTACAAAGGCAACGACAAAATCTTCTTCTATCACTTGACCATTAATGCGGATTCGCTCGGAAAAATCCAACAAATGCGGGGAAGTATACAGGCCTACCTTATGGCCCATTTCTTGTAAAGCTGAAGCGAGCATATGCGCGGTAGACCCTTTGCCATTTGTTCCTGCGATATGGAGACTTGGAAATGACTTTTGCGGCTGTTTTAATCGCGCAGTAAAGGCTTCCATTTTGGCCAAACCAGGTTTATAGGCACTCGCACCTTGTTGTTGGTAAACAGGAATTTGTGAGAAAAGCCACTGAGTGACTTCGGCATAGGTTTGCACTATTCGCTTAATTTAAAGTTAATTACCACAAATCCCACTTGTGTTGTGGGGGCGTTATTGTCTGGAAACCACTTATGCAAAAGGGCTGTTTTTTTGGCAGGAGCCAAAAGACATGGGTGAACATTTGTTGATCCCTTCACTCCAGCTTCTGCATCGATTACCTGCCCTTGCTGATTAACAGTAATACGCACCACAACAGTTCCTTCTTCATTACAGGCTTGCGTAACTGCTCCGTTGGACTGTAAATTTCGCCCATTGAGACCGTATCCTTTTCCATTCCCGCCCAGTCCAGCAGTATTGTAATAGCTGCTTGCATAAGGATTGCCTTCTCGCTTGCCTTTATCTCCCGGGCTTGTGTCATTCCCTTCTCCTTGCTGCTGTATACCTTCGACCTTTTTGGCATTTAAAACATTAGACAAAATATTCTTTGTTGAAGAAGACACTTTTGGCTTTGGCGGCGTTGGTTTTGGTTTAGGTTTGGGTTTTGCTATCTTTTCTTCGGGCGTTACTTTTTTGGGAGGTTGCTTCTTAGGTGTAGTTTTGGGCTTTTTAGCCGCCGGTTTTTTCACTATAGGAACCGAAGCCTCCTGCTGAGTAAGGACCTTTTCAGGCGCTTTTTCTTCAACTGCTGCGCTTTGTTTGGGCGTAACTTGTTGTGTCAATTTGGGCTGACTGGTGACCACTTTTGTCGGCTGAACTTTCCCTTTTCCTTGGGTTGAAGTACCGAAATTTACTTCCATCCCATAGCGAATGGGCGGATCAAAATATTTTAATCCCACCAAGGAAAAAAGCAATAACAGCAAAACCGCAAGAACAGTGGTTAAAACCGCAGATTTTCGCTCATGTGGTGTTTTAAAGTATTTCATCTTATTGAGCATCGACGGCCAAAACGACCTTGATGGCATTTTGATTCGCTATATTCATCACATAAACAACCTCATCAATGGCAACGCTTTTTTGCGCCCTCAAAACGATTACTTTTTCGTCTTGCGCATTTAAGGCAGCTATTAAATTGGTTTTTAAAGCAGCTTTTGCAATGCGTTTTCCATCAATAAAAAAGCGATTGTTTTCATTAATGGTAACAGCGATAGAGCGCCTGTTTTCTGTCTTCCCTTTTGCTTGAGGAAGTTTTACTTCTATGGTATCCAATTGCTTGGCCAAAGTAGAAGCTATCATAAAAAAGATCAACAAGAGAAAGACAACGTCCGTCATAGAGGACATATTGAACTCTGGAGAAATTTTATTTCGACCGCGTAAATTCATTTATACAGCAGGTTCGTTTAATAAGTCTAGAAAGGCAAAAGAGGTCGCTTCCATTTGATAAACCACTTTATTGGTCTTTACGACCAAATGATTATACGTAATATACCCTACAATCCCTACGATAAGTCCCGCAACTGTTGTGGTCATCGCGGTATAAAGACCGTCAGACAATAGTTTCATGTCTATATTCCCACCTGCATTGGATATTTCAAAGATGGATAAGATCATGCCGATAACGGTTCCTAAAAAGCCAATCATGGGAGCAGCTCCGGCAATGGTCGCCAAAACGCTCACATTCTTTTCTAATTTATAGACCTCTAATCGTCCTGCGTTTTCTATGGTGGTATTGATGTCTTCCAAAGGACGTCCTATTCTCGATATTCCTTTTGCAATCAAGCGCGCTACAGGCAAATCTTCTTTAAGACACAGTGCTTGTGCAGCTTCAATTTTTCCTTGCCCAACATAGAGCTTAATTTGCTCCATGAAATTTTTGTCAATCTTACTGGCTGCACGAATGGCAAACCAACGCTCGAAATAAATGTACATAGCAACGAGCAATAAGAAAAATAAAAGGCCGATAATGATTTGACCTCCTAGCCCACCATCTCGAATCAACGCGACAAGAGATAGGGTTTTTTGCGTCCTTAATGGACTTTCTTGCAACAAAGAAATATAGTGCATTTGGATCATGTGATTCTTTTTATAATGAACGAATGAAAACCAAATAAAGTATATTCTTTATGCGATATATCCGCGCAATAACATAAAGGTAATTGAACCGGCAAAGAAACCTAAGAAAGCCAACCAAGATATCTTTTTCAAATACCAGAAAAAGTCAATTTTCTCCATTCCCATTGCAACAACTCCTGCAGCAGATCCGATGATTAACATACTTCCACCTGTTCCTGCTGAAAAGGCGATAAAATGCCACAAAGGATCGTCGGTTACTTGCGAGAACATACCCATTGAGGCAGCTACTAAAGGAACATTATCAATGACTGCAGAACCAATTCCCAATAACATAATAACGATATCTGTATTCGGGATAGCAGTATTCAATCCTTCTGCGAATACAAATAACATTCCCAATGATTCTAGGGCAGCAACGGCCAATAAAATCCCTAAGAAGAATAAAATACTGGGCAATTCAATTTTAGAAAGCGATTTGTGTACTGGACTGTGGTGAGACGCCTCGTCGTGGTCATCGTCGATTGAAGTGATATTAATTTTGGTCGCACTAAAGATTTCAGCAAAAGTAGCGACAATGGCCAAGGAAAACATCATGCCTACATAAGGAGGTAAATGGGTTACCGTTTTAAAGATAGGCACAAATACAATGGCAGATAAACCTAAATACAACATGGCAGCACCTCTTGGGTGAGTTTCTTCCTCCTCTTGCTCATTTTCTACACTTGGAATATCCCCTTTAAAAGCGGGTAAAAGCGAAGCGATAAAAACCGGAACAACCACACAAACCACGGAAGGGATAAATAAATAAGCAATCAATTTTCCTGTGGTTACTTTATTTCCAATCCATAGCATTGTTGTGGTAACATCTCCAATAGGAGACCATGCTCCACCAGCATTGGCCGCTACGATAATTAAACCTGCAAACCAGATACGCACATCTCTATCGGCGATAACTTTTTGCAAGATCGTAATCAATACAATGGTTGCTGTGAGGTTATCAATAATGGCAGAAAGAATAAATGCAAGTACCGCAAATATCCATAATAAAGCCTTTTTAGATTTTGTTTTAATAAATGATTTAATGGTCGCAAAACCATTGAAATAGTCAATAATTTCAACAATGGTCATCGCCCCTAAAAGGAAAATAATGATTTCTGCTGTCTTCCCTAAATGATGCAATAGAATCTCTTCTATATGGGAAGGCACCAACTGTTTTAACGCTGTATCTACCTCAAAAACGGGCAAATGGGCTAATGACACTATGGCCCAAAGCAGCGCCATCATCGCCAAGGCGGGAATGAGCTTATCCACTTTAAGGGTATGTTCAAGCGTGATGGCTAAATAGCCTAATACGAATATTGAAATTAAAATTACTTCCATGTTTATTAATTACGTGTCTACCTAACAAGACATCATTTTAGAAAAACGAAAATAGGGAATTCTTCATAATATGGTGTACTCTATGGTAAAAATATCTTTCCCGAACAGTGATCGCGCTGTGCTCCAGTTACATTAGCCAAACAATTGTTCTGGTTTAATTCCCGTAAAACACCTAAGAAACCAAAAACAATGGCCTCTTTAAACTCAATTATCTCAGGAGAGGGCACAATGATTTCCGCCTTCGTTTGTGCTTGAATAAGGTCCATCAAAAAACTGTTGTAACAACCCCCTCCGCTAAATAAAACCTCGCCTTTTTCGGGAAGTTCACGCGCTATTTGTTGGGCAAAGTGCACACAAAAGCTGTGCAGAACATCTGCAGTGGAACAGTGGCTAAAGGCGCTTAACAAGGGATTTATTTCCTGGAGAACCCATTCAATCCCCAAAGATTTGGGAGGGCTGTGTTTATAATAAGCCAATCCATCTAAATGCGCTAGCAAAGGAGGAAGCAACTTTCCGCTTCGCGCTATCGCCCCATCTTTATCATAGGCTAAGCCCAAAGGTTTGACAAGAGCATTCAGCACAATATTAACAGGACAAATATCATAGGCCACCACGGGCGAATCCTTTAAAAGACTGATGTTTGCAAAGCCCCCTAAATTGACACAAGCAGCATAGGAACGATAAAGATGTACTTCTCCTCCTGGAACCAAAGGAGCTCCTTGTCCCTTTAGGGCGACATCTGCTACCCTAAAATCACAAATTACTTTACAGCCTGTTGCCTGCGCTAATGCAGGTAGATTACCAATTTGATAGGTAATTCCCTCAGCAGGTTGATGCAAGACCGTATGCCCGTGAGAACTTATAAAATCTGGCTGAACTTCTTGGGCTGCTAGAAAATCTTGGATAATTTCGGACAAGTACTTTGTGTAGTCACAATCTAAAACCGCTAAATCTTCCATAGAAAGCAGTACACTATCTTGTAAACGCGCTATCCACTCCTTGGGATATGGAACAGTAAGCGTGCGTAAAACAGAGTAGGTCCAGCTTTTGCTTTGTTCAAAATGCACCAAAGCTAAATCGACCCCATCGAGGGATGTCCCCGACATCACCCCCAAAACAGTTTTTTCAATCAATCGCATCTTTTTCCCTTTAATTTGGATAAAAATACGCTGAAAATTACATTTCTTTCAAATGTTTCATTCTTCAAATGAGAATTTTTAAATAAACTGCACTTTAAAGTTCTAAGTTCTAAAAATCATCAAGTTTAGTGTGTACATCGGTAATTGGAAGCGACATAATTGGTAAATTTGATGCTCTTTAAAAACCGAGACAATATGTTACCAGAGAAACAAGGGCTGTATTCGCCTGATTTTGAGCATGATAATTGTGGAGCAGGGTTTATCTGTAGCCTCGAAGGAAAAAAAACCAATGACATTATTGGGAAAGCATTAGATATCCTTGTTAAACTAGAGCACCGCGGTGCCGTAAGTTCAGATGGTAAAACAGGAGATGGTGCAGGTATTTTAATTGAAATCCCACATGATTTTCTTGTGAAAAATGTTGATTTTGACCTTCCAGCATTGCATCAATATGCGGTTGGAATGACCTTCCTTCCTCAAAAAGACAACCAACGCGCCTATTGTGTACAGGTTTTTGAAAATGAAATAAAGCAACAAGGATTAGCTGTTCTTGGGTGGAGAAAAGTTCCTGTCAACAAAAGCGTTGTAGGAAGAATCGCATCACAAACTGAGCCACATATTGCTCAAGTATTTGTAGGAAAAGGTGATGAAGCGATCACTGACCACGAGTTTAACGTAAAGCTTTTTGTAGCAAGAAAAAAAGCAGAACACACGATTTACGAATCAAAACTATCTGAAGCAAAATATTTTTACTTCCCGTCGCTTTCAACGCATACCTTAATTTACAAAGGCCTACTTGTTCCCGAAGATATTGAGCCTTATTACACTGATTTATCAGATCCTTTGGTGGTAACTCGTTTAGCACTTGTTCACCAGCGCTTTTCGACCAACACTTTCCCTACTTGGGATTTAGCACAGCCTTTTAGATATATGTGCCACAATGGCGAAATCAATACCTTTAGAGGGAACTACAGCCGCATGCAAGCGCGTGAAGAACTTTTTAAAAGTGACCTAATCGGAGCGGATATTAAAGAAATTCTTCCCGTCATCCTGAAAGGAAAATCAGATTCTTCTTCCATGGATATGGTCGTCGAATTATTACTGGCTACTGGTCGATCGCTCCCAGAAGTTATGATGATGATGGTTCCAGAAGCTTGGGAAAAACACAAATCAATGGATCCTGCGAAAAAAGCCTTCTATCAATACAATGCTTGTGTGATGGAACCATGGGATGGTCCAGCTTCTATTCCGTTTACCGACGGAAAGTACATTGGCGCTTTGCTTGACAGAAATGGATTACGCCCTTCACGTTATACAGTAACCAAAGACGGCTATGTTGTGATGTCATCAGAAGCTGGGGTGCTAGATATTGATCCCGCCAATGTTGTAAAACACGGTCGTTTAGAGCCAGGACGTATGTTCCTTGTAAACATGGACGAAGGTCGTATTATTGAAGATCAAGAAATTAAATCTCAGGTAGTTAATGAGCGTCCTTACCAAAAATGGTTAGACGAGAATCTATTGCCTTTGGCAAAAGTACCTTATACAGGCAATCACCTAGAAGTTGAATCGGAAGATTATGAAACACGCCTGCGTGTTTTTGGATATACCCAAGAAGATTTTAAAACCATCATTTTACCCATGAGTCTTCAAGGGAAAGAAGCGATTGGTTCTATGGGAACAGATACGCCATTAGCGGTATTGTCTGAACGCCCTCAACTTCTCTACAACTACTTCAAGCAATTATTTGCACAGGTAACTAACCCGCCATTAGACGGGATTAGAGAAGAAATCGTTACCGACACCTCTTTAGGTTTAGGAAATGACCTCAATATTTTTGACATCACTGCTGCGCATGCTAAAAAGCTAAGCATTCAAAATCCAGTGATATCTAACGAAGATTTAGACAAAATTAAACACATCGATCACCCAGATTTTAAAGCCATTGCTATTCCCACCCTGTATGAGGTACACAAAGGAATGAATGGTCTTGAAACTGCGTTAGACCAAATGGTCAAAAGCATCGAAAAAGAAGTGGATAAAGGCGCAAACATCGTGATCCTATCTGATAGAGGGGTTTCTAATTACTTTGCTCCAATCCCAATGCTACTGGCTTGTGCACACACCCACAACGCCTTAAAAAGATTGAAAAAACGTTCTAACTTTGGAATCGTTATCGAATCGGCAGAACCACGCGAACCACATCATTTCTCTTGCCTCTTTGGTTATGGCGCAAGTGCGATTAACCCGTACATGGTTAATGAAATCATTGTAAAGCAAGCCGAAAGTGGAGACCTTAAAGGCATTGACGCTACAACAGCCATTAACAATTTCAACAAAGCTATCGCCACAGGGATTGTAAAAGTGATGAACAAAATTGGGATCTCAACTTTACACTCTTATCGTGGCGCTCAAATTTTTGAAGCCTTAGGATTAAGCGAAAAACTCGTCGACCAGTTCTTTTGTGATACTGCCACGAGAATTGAAGGTGTTGGCCTTTATGAAATTGAACGTGAGATTTCGCGCCGTTACAACAAAGCCTTTTCTAAAGAAGGATTGGCTGGTTTAGATTTAGAAATCGGTGGAGAATACCGTTGGAGAAGAGATGGAGAAGCACATATGTTGAATCCCACGACCATTGCCAAACTGCAACAAGCCGTTAAGCAAAACAAATGGGAAAGCTATGAGGTCTATTCAAACATGATCAACGAGCAGTCTGAAAAACTCATGACCATTCGTGGCTTATTTGAATTTTCAAGCTTCGACCCTATTCCTTTAGAAGAAGTTGAACCTTGGACAGAAATTGTAAAACGATTTAAAACAGGGGCCATGTCCCTGGGATCTATTTCTGCTGAAGCACACGAAAACTTGGCCATCGCCATGAACCGTATCGGTGGAAAAAGTAACTCGGGAGAAGGAGGAGAAGATCCACAGCGTTTCCAGCCAGACAACAATGGTAACTGGCGTAACTCTGCAATTAAGCAAGTAGCCTCTGGACGTTTTGGGGTGTCTAGCCACTACCTTTCTTCTGCAAAAGAAATACAAATTAAAATGGCCCAAGGAGCCAAACCTGGAGAAGGAGGGCAATTGCCCGGGCCTAAGGTAAATCCTTATATCGCATCGGTTAGAAATTCAACTCCTTATGTCGGTTTGATTTCTCCCCCACCCCACCACGATATTTATTCTATCGAAGATTTAGCACAGCTAATCTATGATTTGAAAAATGCCAATCGTGAAGCAAGGGTAAATGTAAAACTAGTGTCAGAAGTTGGCGTAGGAACAATCGCCGCTGGGGTAGCAAAAGCAAAAGCTGATGTTATCTTGATTTCTGGATTTGACGGGGGTACAGGAGCATCGCCGCTTACTTCACTCAAACACGCTGGTCTTCCTTGGGAATTAGGTATTGCCGAAGCACAACAAACTTTGGTTATGAATGATTTGCGTAACCGTATTGTCCTAGAATGTGATGGACAAATGAAAACGGGACGCGATGTCGCCATTGCTTGTTTATTAGGAGCAGAAGAATTTGGATTCTCTACTGCACCACTTGTTGCCTCAGGATGTATTATGATGCGTGCTTGCCACCTCAACACCTGTCCCGTAGGAATCGCAACACAAGATCCAGAATTGCGCAAGAACTTTAAAGGAAAACCAGAACACGTAATCAACTTCATGTACTTCGTGGCAGAAGAATTGCGTAAAATTATGGCTAGTTTAGGCTTTAGAACCGTCGAAGAAATGGTGGGACAATCGCAAAAAATCAACATGAAGAAAGCGGTCGATCACTTTAAAGCACAAGGGATCGATGTTTCGAAAATTCTATACAGACCAGAAGTTGGGCCTAAAGTAAAACTTCACAATACCCAAAAACAAGACCATGGTTTAGACAATGTCCTTGATTTTGATATCATCAAAGCAGCTCACCCAGCGATTTATCGAAAAGAAGAGCAACACCTTGAATTCAATATTAAGAATACCGACCGTACAGTTGGTGCTATTTTATCGAATGAAATATCTAAAATTCATGGTGCAAACGGTCTTCCTGAAGATACCTTAAGCCTGAAGTTTACCGGAACTGCAGGACAAAGTTTTGGTGCATTTGCCGCAAAAGGGCTCTTTATGAAAGTTTCAGGAACCTGTAATGACTACTTTGGAAAAGGTTTATCTGGAGGGAAATTAATTGCTGAAGTCCCTAAAACGGCGACATTCAAAGCAGACGAAAACATCATCGTAGGAAATGTTGCCCTTTATGGTGCGGTAACTGGAGAAGCCTATATCAACGGGATTGCCGGAGAGCGCTTCTGTGTGAGAAACTCTGGAGCTACAGCCGTAGTAGAAGGAATTGGAGATCACGGTTGTGAATACATGACGGGAGGTATCGCGGTGGTTTTGGGAGAAACTGGACGTAACTTTGCGGCGGGAATGAGTGGAGGTATTGCTTATCTATACAGCCCAGATGGTACTTTCGACGAAAAGAAATTCAACCTTGAAATGGTAGAATTAGAAGACCTTACAGATCAAGATCGCGATACTGTACACGGCCTTTTAAACAACCATAAAGACTATACCTCTAGCAGCAAGGCTGCAGAGATTTTAAAGGATTGGCCTGACAGTTCTAAGAACTTCATTAAGGTTATGCCTACAGATTATAAGAAAGCATTAGCCATGCTTGCTGCACAAAAAGAACAAGAACAAAACGCTTAATACAATGGGAAAATTAAGAGGATTTATGGAGTATGATCGCATCAAAGAAGAAGCGATTGACCCAAAGAAAAGAGTTGACAATTACAAAGAGTTCACACTTGCCCCAAAAACAGAGCAATTACAAGAACAAGGAGGGCGATGCATGGATTGTGGAGTTCCTTTTTGCCACAGTGGTTGCCCCTTAGGGAATTTAATCCCGGATTTTAACGATGCCGTTTATAAAAACGAATGGGAGAAAGCATTAAACATACTGCATTCAACCAATAACTTTCCAGAATTTACAGGTCGTTTGTGTCCTGCACCTTGTGAGGAAGCTTGTGTCTTAGGTATCGTTAACCCACCTGTTTCTATCGAACTAATTGAAAAGTACATCGTAGAACGCGGCTTTACAGAAGGTTGGATCAAAGCGCAGCCCCCTGTGCAACGCACCGGGAAATCTGTTGCAGTTGTTGGATCTGGTCCTGCTGGATTAGCAGCAGCACAGCAATTGAACCGTGCAGGTCACAAAGTGACTGTTTACGAAAGAGACAACAAAATCGGTGGATTATTACGCTATGGTATCCCTGATTTTAAGATGGAGAAAAATGTCATTGATCGACGTTTAGGCATTTTAGAAGCAGAGGGAATCGAATTTGTCATTAACACAGAAATCGGAAAAGACATCCAAGCAAGTCAATTAGAAGAAGATTTTGATGCTGTTGTTCTATGCATGGGTGCTACTGTTAGAAGACAACTGCCAATCCCTGGAGCCGATCTTAAAGGGGTTACACAAGCGATGGATTTCTTACCCCACAACAACAAAGCCGTTGATGGGCAACACGAGAGGGAAGAAAAGTATTTAGCAACTGACAAGCATGTGATTGTTATTGGAGGTGGAGATACAGGATCTGACTGTATTGGAACTTCCAACCGTCATGGCGCGAAAAGCGTGACCAATTTTGAAATCATGCCAAAACCAGCCGACGGCCGTACTGACGAAAACCCATGGCCATACTGGCCGTTCAAGTTGAAGACTTCTTCTTCTCATGAAGAAGGTAGTCACCGTGAGTGGTCGATCCTAACCAAAGAATTTATTGGTGATGGCAACGGGAACCTCAAGGCTTTAAAAACAGTAGAAGTTCAGTGGAAAAAAGTTCCAGGGGAACGTCCACAATTGATAGAAAGAGAAGGTAGTGAAAAAGAATGGCCCTGCGATCTTGCCCTTTTAGCCCTTGGATTTACAGGACCAGAATTAACTGTTCCAGAACAATTTGGCCTTACCTATGATGCCCGTGGCAACGTAAAAGGAGAAAACAAATACCAAACAGTTAAGCCGAATATCTTTACTGCAGGAGATGTAAGAAGAGGACAATCTTTAATCGTTTGGGCGATTTCTGAAGGAAGAGAAGCAGCACATCAAGTAGATATGCACTTAATGGGGCACTCAACTTTACCACAGAAAAATACGGCAGGAGACTTAGTCGCTGTATAAAGGAATAACCCTTCTTGAATTAAACCACCCCTCTTTTTAAGAGGGGTTTTTTATTACTTAATCTTCTGGATTCAAGGCGAGGTCAATTAAGTCAGCTACATCGATACGCGCCCCTTTTGGAATGGAATCAGTCACCGTGAAAATAAGTAAATCTTTTCCTGGGGTTTTTAGGAAAATCTCCTGCCCAATGGGTAAATCAACCCCACTTTTTGAAAACGGACTCAAATTTGGATTCATAATTCCAGGGATTCTTAAAGGTAACGATTGTGCTGTAGTATTGACTAAATAAAATCCACGTTGTGGCGTGGGGGGGCCAACCTTATTTTTCCCGGGTTTTCCCTTAAAAACAATGTACGCTACTTTTAGCGGAGCGAGAAATCTATTTTCAAACTGCAAGTACATCTCTTCTTCAATGGCTAGGGTCGCATTTGCCCCTTTGGACAATCCAAAACCTTTTAACAAAGAATCGTTTTCCTTAGATCGAGCAGAAACCCCTAAATCAAATTTACTTTTGTTCCATAGCTTAACCACATAACCTTTATATTTCGGATAATCTAATTGGACGACTTGCTTAGGCGATAGAATAATGGTCGATTTTTCTTGCTGTTTCTTTTGTGCAAAACCAAAGAAAACACAAAAAAGGAGAAGGAAGCTTAATTGTTTCATGGGCTAAAAATACAATCCTATCTTTGAACCACATGGAAAAAAGTAAAAAAGTAGCCATCATTGGCGGAGGTGCAGCGGGTTTTTTTGCCGCTCTTTCGGTAGCAGAACACCACCCTTCGGCACAAATTATCCTTTTTGAAAAAACAACCAAGGTCCTCTCTAAAGTGCGAATTTCA
>CBFHVC010000012.1:0-20527 GCA_965659515.1 Candidatus Arcticimaribacter sp.
CGTGATACATATTAACCTTGGTTAATTTGCCTTCTTTAACGGTAACCGTTTTTAAAGTTTCATTATTCTCCTGTGCCATTACTGTCACTCCTAGCATTAAAACGAATGTTAAAATATAAGCTCTCATAGGGTTTGTTTTATGATTACATATCAAATATATAACATTAATTTAATATAGAGGCAATATTTACATAACATTAATTTAACATTAAAAGGTGGAGCATAAAAAAAGCCCCATTAAGGGGCTGATTTATAACTATTTAACTTAAGAACCGCACATTAAGCAATCATCATCTTCGCTTTCACGAGACTGATCTAACATGGTTTTTAACTCTTCTGGGGTTAAAGGCTCTACGGGTACAGCGGCTGGTTTAGCTGCTGCGTTGGCTTTTAGTGGTGCTTGTGCAGCGGCTGCAGCGGCTGTTTCAGGCACTTGAGCTTTCTCTTTGTTGCTCAGGGTAAACTTAATCGCATCTACTGCAGATTTCGTTCTTAAGTAATACATTCCTGTCTTTAGGCCAGATTTCCATGCATAGAAGTGCATAGAAGTTAATTTCGCCATGGTGGCGCCTTCCATAAAGAGATTTAAGGATTGAGACTGATCGATAAAGTAACCTCTATGGCGAGACATATCTATGATGTCTTTCATGCTTAGCTCCCAAACTGTTTTATACAGCTCTTTGATCTCTGCTGGAATGCCTTCAATGTTTTGTACTGATCCGTTGGCACGCATCAACTCTTGCTTCATGTCTTCTGTCCATAAGCCTAGTTCTACTAAATCTTCTAAAAGGTGCTTATTTACAACGATAAACTCTCCAGAGAGTACACGACGGGTGTAGATGTTAGACGTGTAAGGTTCAAAGCATTCATTGTTTCCAAGAATTTGAGAAGTAGAAGCTGTTGGCATAGGTGCAACAAGGAGAGAGTTACGCACACCGTGCTTTTTAACTTGTTTACGTAAAGCTGCCCAGTCCCAGCGACCACTTAATTCTTCGTCTTTCACGCCCCACATATTGTGCTGGAATTCTCCTTTTGACATCGGGGAACCTTTAAATGTAGAGTAGGGTCCATCTTTTTCTGCTTCTTCCATAGAGGCAGTTACTGCAGCAAAATAGAGGGTTTCGAAAATGTCCTGGTTTAAGTCTTTTGCTTCTTGAGAAGTAAATGGTAAGCGCAGTTGTATAAAGGCATCGGCTAATCCTTGTACCCCTAATCCTACTGGACGATGGCGCATATTAGAATTCTCCGCTTCTTGAACCGGATAGTAGTTACGATCAATTACACGGTTCAAGTTTTTAGTGACTTGCTTGGTCACACGGTAAAGTTCGTCATGATCAAAAGCGCCGTCTTTTACAAACATAGGCAAGGCAATCGAAGCTAGGTTACATACAGCAACTTCGTCTGGAGAAGTGTACTCCATGATCTCTGTACACAAGTTAGAAGAACGAATGGTTCCCAAGTTCTTTTGATTCGACTTGCGATTCGCTGCATCCTTATACAACATATAAGGTGTACCGGTTTCGATTTGCGACTCTAATATTTTCTCCCATAGTTCACGGGCACGTATGGTTTTACGCCCTTTTCCTTCACTTTCGTATTTGGTGTATAAAGCATCGAATTCATCACTGTGGCATTTGTACAGATCTGGACATTCGTTTGGACACATTAAGGTCCATTCTGCATCTGCCTCTACCCTTTTCATGAATAAGTCTGGTGTCCACATGGCATAGAATAAATCACGTGCACGCATTTCTTCTTTCCCGTGATTTTTTCTCAAATCGAGGAAATCAAAAATATCTGCATGCCATGGTTCAATGTAAATAGCAAAAGAGCCTTTTCGTTTCCCCCCACCTTGATCTACATAACGCGCAGTGTCGTTGTAAACACGCAACATGGGTACAATCCCATTAGAAGTTCCGTTAGTTCCAGAGATATAGGAGCCTGTCGCACGAACATTGTGTATAGATAAGCCAATTCCTCCTGCAGACTGAGAAATTTTAGCCGTTTGTTTTAAGGTATCATAGATCCCGTCAATACTGTCATCTTGCATGGCCAAAAGGAAGCATGAAGACATCTGTGGCTTTGGTGTTCCAGAATTGAACAGGGTTGGTGTCGCGTGAGTAAAGAAACGCTTAGACATCAGCTCATAGGTCTCTAATACAGAATCAATGTCTTCCATGTGAATTCCTACAGAAACACGCATCAACATATGCTGAGGACGTTCAACTATTTCGCCATTTAGTTTAAGTAAGTAAGAACGTTCTAGGGTTTTAAATCCAAAGAAGTCATAGCCGAAATCGCGATTGTAAATAATGCTTGAGTCAAGTACTTCTTTGTTCTTTTGAATAATGTTATAAACCTCATCAGAAAGTAAAGGTGCATCTTTACCGGTTCTAGGGTTAACATATTTATACAAGTCCGTCATGGTATCAGAGAAGGACTTCTTGGTGTTTTTGTGCAAATTTGATACAGAAATACGCGCAGCCAATTGTGCATAGTCTGGGTGAGAAGTCGTCATTGTTGCGGCAATTTCAGACGCAAGATTATCCAACTCAGAGGTAGTCACTCCGTCGTATAACCCTTCAATCACGCGCATTGCAACACGAACTGGATCAACCAGCGGGTTTAAATCATAACATAACTTCTTTACCCTTGCGGTAATTTTATCGAACATGATGGGTTCTTTATGCCCATCTCTTTTGACTACATACATGCACTTATGGTTTTAACAATTATTAAGCTGGTCTTGTTGTACTTCAACAACACCGCAATTTTTTTAGCTAGAAGGAACTTCTAGAAATCTGCGTCGAAACTAATTTTAGTTTCTTGATCTTCGGCGTTTAAAACGCCTGCCTTTTGATATTCTGAAACACGCTTCTCAAAGAAGTTGGTTTTCCCTTGCAAGGAAATCATGTCCATAAAATCAAATGGGTTGGTCACATTAAATTCTTTTGGGCAATTTAATTCAACCAATAAGCGATCTGTAACAAACTCAAGGTATTGAGTCATTAGTTTAGAATTCATTCCAATTAAGCTAACCGGCAATGATTCTGTTACAAACTCGCGCTCGATGTTTAGGGCATCTAAAATAATTTCTTGGATACGCTCTGTAGGCACTTTGTTTACCAGGTGATGGTTGTGTAAGTGCACGGCAAAGTCGCAGTGTACGCCTTCATCACGGGAAATTAATTCATTGGAGAAAGTTAGTCCTGGCATAAGCCCGCGTTTCTTTAACCAATAAATGGAACAAAATGCGCCAGAAAAGAAAATTCCTTCTACGGCGGCAAAAGCGATAAGGCGCTCTGCAAAAGAATCTGAATCTATCCACTTTAAAGCCCACTCTGCTTTTTTCTTAATTGCTGGGAAAACTTCAATCGCACGGAACAATTGATCTTTTTCCGCCTCGTCTTTAACATAGGTATCGATCAATAAAGAATAGGTTTCAGAGTGAATATTCTCCATCATAATCTGGAAACCATAGAAAAACTTCGCCTCAGAATATTGAACTTCGTTGACAAAGTTCTCTGCTAGGTTTTCATTGACAATTCCGTCTGACGCAGCAAAGAAAGCTAGAATGTGCTTGATAAAGTATTTTTCGTCAGCACTAAGCTTATCATTCCAATCTGTAAGATCTTGGTGTAAGTCGATTTCTTCTGCTGTCCAGAAACTTGCTTCCATCTTTTTATACCACTCCCAAATGTCGTGGTGTTTGATGGGAAAAATTACGAATCTGTCTTTGTTCTCTTGAAGTATCGGTTCTACTGCTGCCATAATCTCGTCATTTTGAATTTCTAGGTCTGTTTTTGTTTCTAACAAAGATTTAAAATTGTGAGAAGAAATGAAAGTCATACTTATCCACAATGCCCTATAGTTTTTAACAAAACAGGCTGAAATTAGCGCAAATCTTGAAAATAGGTTTTTTTTAAATCGCTTTAAATCAGTTTATTGCAATGAATTTCCTTTGGTAAGCCCCGTGAAACCTAGAAACGCTAGTTGGCCTTTTCTTCTGCCGCTTTTTCGAGCGAATTATACCAGTCTTTTCCAAACTTTCTAATCAAGGCTTCTTGGACAAATTTATAGACAGGAACCTTTAATTGTTCGCCTAAACTACAAGCATCACTACAGATTTGCCAATGGTGATAATTCACCGCAGCAAATGCTGAATATTGCTGTACGCGAACGGGATATAAATGACAAGAAACCGGTTTTTTCCAATCGATCTTCCCGGCTAAATACGCTTTTTCTATTCCACAGGCCGCATGACCATTTTCTTCAAAAACAGTGTAGACACATTCTTTTCCGTCAATGATAGGGGTTTCCCATTCTCCATCCCAGCCTTTTACATAGAGTCCTTGCTGCTCAATTTCGGCTAAACCTTTTTCGTTAAGATACGGACGAATGGCCGCAAAGTTTTTTTCTAATTCTTTTAACTCTCCTTCTTCCAGGGGAGCACCCGCTTCTCCTTCTACACAACACGCGCCTTTGCACTGTTGTAGATTACAAACGAAATCTTTCTCCAGTAAATCTGAGGAAACCAAGGTTTTATCTATCTGAATCATGCCGTAAAGATAGTTTTTTGAAGAGGATAAATTCGTTTTGAATCGCACAAAAGCAAAGAGAATTGATGTACTTTTGCTTTATAAAACACAAAGAGATGGCATTTGACTTAAAAGAGGTATTTACCGCAGGGATGGTCTTATTTGCTGTAATTGATATTATTGGCAATATTCCATTAGTGATTTCCTTAAGGGAAAAAGTTGGGCATATTCAATCCGAAAAAGCGTCGATTGTTTCTGGTATCATCATGGTGGCTTTTCTTTTTGTGGGAGAAGAAATCCTTAAACTTATAGGAATTGATACCAATTCTTTTGCCATTGCAGGGTCGTTCATTATTTTTTTCCTAGCCCTTGAAATGGTTTTAGGCGTTAATCTCTTTAACAATGACGAGCCGGATACAGCTTCTATCGTTCCGCTTGCTTTCCCCATGATTGCAGGGGCAGGAACCCTAACTTCGCTGCTGTCGTTAAGAGCAGAATATCATGTGATCAATATCATCATCGCCATTGTAATTAACATCATTATTGTCTATATCATTTTAAAATCTTCCAGCAGAATTGAAAGACTATTAGGACGATCTGGAATTAATATCATTAGAAAAGTGTTTGGTGTGGTCTTATTGGCCATTGCCGTTAAACTCTTCACAACGAATATTCAACAAATCTTTTAACACTTCATTTTATGAAAATCTTCTTACGCATTATGGCTTTTCTCGCACTTGGGATGATGCTCTTTAACACGACGATGATTGATTGGGATGCGCCTACAGAAGGAGACAGCCTAGTGGCGATTATCGGTATTTTGGCCTCGGGTTCTGCCTTACTTTTGATTTGGATTCTTTTGCTTTCGCTAAAAATTAATGCCAAGCAAAAGGGAAAAGATTTTTAATTAGTCTAAGGGTTTTTCTTTAAGTGCTTGTAACGCCTTTTGAATAAATTCATCTTGGCGATGAAGGATCTCTAAACGAGCTTCTTCATCAAAAAGCTGCAACCCTAAGTAGGATTGAATCGCTATTGCAGCAAAGTCATTGTCTTTTAATTCTAGGGGAACACCCTGCTCAATAATATATTCTTTAAAGGCCGTTATCCACCAATCGCGCTCTGCTAAAGGAGAAGTAATAAACTGCTGCCGTTTTACGGCTTTAAAATCTTCACGGCGCTCATCTAGCGCTGTAAAAACAAAGTGATTGACCAAATTAGACCGCAAAAGATAATTGCTCCACTCTTGATCCAAACTGGCAGAATTGGGAATATATAGGTCTGGTACAATCCCACCCCCGCCATAGACAATTCTCCCCTTTGGGGTTGTAAAAGCCAAAGAATCGTTTTGTGGGATTTTCGCTGCATCGGCTATTTCACCGGTTTCATAGCGCTGTTGAATTTCGCCATAATAGGCCTCTTTTCCCTGGTCATAAGGACGTTGAATAGATCGCCCAGTGGGGGTATAATAACGGGCGGTGGTCAAGCGAATCGCTTCCTTTTTTCCCAATGGCATTTGTTGCTGCACCAACCCTTTTCCAAAACTGCGTTGTCCTAAAATCCAGGCGCGATCGTTGTCTTGAAGTGCCCCTGCCACTACTTCACTCGCCGAGGCAGAATCGCCATTAATTAACACATATACTTGTCCCTCTTCAAAGGCACCTTCTTTTGTGGCATAAGTTACTTCTTGCTCTCCTTTGTTGCTTTCAACCATAACAATGGCTTGGCCTTCGCTTAAAAAAGTATCGGCTATTTGTTCTGCTGCGGCTAAATACCCCCCCGGATTGTTGCGTAAATCTAAAATTAACTGGGTCATTCCCTGTTGCTTCAAATCTGTAAGCGCAGTGGTGTATTCTTCTACCGTGGTTTCTGCAAAACGATTGATTTTTATATAGCCAATTTCTGGTTCAATTAAATAGTGGGCAACAGAAACAATGGGTACTGCAGCCCGATTTAATTCCACCAAAAACTTTTTTTGCTCGCTGGGGCGATAAAGGGCTAATTGTAAAGGGCTGTCTCGCTCTCCCCTAAGAATAGCCACAATGTCTTGACTTTGCAATTGCTTGCCATACAGGGTGTCTTGATTGGCCATTAAAATTCTATCCCCGGCAAGAATCCCAGCAGCTTTACTGGGGCCACCTGGTAAAACACGCACTACATTAACCGTATCTTGAACCATGAAAAAACTTACCCCTATCCCAACAAAATTTCCTTGCATGTTTTCTGCTAGGCGAGACAATTCTTCTTTAGAAATATAAAAAGAATGGGGGTCTAATTTTTGAATCAAATCTTGAATAACCGTTGTCGCTAAACTATCTGTATCAATTTGATCGACATAATATTGATCTAAATAGCGCATAAACTGGGATAGCTTTTGCTGCCCAGTCATGGGTTTGCGCATTACATTTTGAACAACTTGCTGGTTACTCCCTATCAAAAACCCTAAGGTGATTGACAAGAGCACAACAACCCATAAATAGAGGGAAGAAGACTTCATGAGGTCTTGTTTTCAAGTGAAAACTGCTCTACTGCAACTCCGGCTTTTCGCAGGAATTCTACCCCAGACAGATCTTTATAAGCAGTGGCATAAACCACGCGCTTAATCCCAGATTGATGTATCAATTTTGAACATTCTTTACAGGGAGAAAGGGTGATATAAAGGGTGGCTCCTTGACACGATTGTGTTGAAGAAGCGACCTTTAATATCGCGTTTGCCTCAGCGTGCAAAACATACCATTTGGTGTAATGCGCTTCGTCTTCACAAACATTTTCAAAACCCGACGGGGTTCCATTATAACCGTCAGAAATAATCATGCGGTCTTTTACAATTAAGGCCCCTACTTTTTTGCGTTCGCAATAAGAAAGATCGCCCCATGTTCTAGCCATCGAGAGGTAGGCACGATCATATTGAGCTTGTTTGTTCATAGCTAAACGAAGATATTGATTTTGTTTGTTTTAATTCTTTAAAAACGATTTTAAAAACATGCCCCGCAGGGTGAATAAAAATGCCCAAATCCCAGCTAGATTGGGCTTGGGGCTTTTCCCTTTCCCTAAACGTTGAATTTGCAACTCATACCAGGGAAGCTCTACGCCCCCCATTTTATCTAGTAACGCTATGCCCGTGGTAGGTAGCGGTGCCGCAAAACGCCTTTCTTTTCCGCTAAAAATATCATTTGCCAGATTCGGGTATAAACAAAACGGACGCCCAAGCCCAATGACATCTAATGCACCGCTGTTAAGGGCCGCTTCCATTCCTGCTACAGAACGAAATCCCCCCGTTAACAACAAGGGTTTGTCTGTTATTTTTCGGGCTTTTTTGATGTAATCCAAAAAATAGGCTTCTCGATCAACCGTACTTTGTTTTCGATTTCCTTTTACCATCGCAGGCTTTTCGTAGGTTCCACCAGAAATTTCTATCAAATCCATCCCTTCTCTAGAAAGAATTTGAACGACCTCCATCGATTCTTCCTCGGTGAAACCACCACGTTGAAAATCGGCCGAATTGATTTTAATCCCCAAAGGATAATCTGCACCAACTTGCTGGCGGATTTCTCGATATACTTCAAGCACAAAACGCGCCCTGTTTTCTAACGATCCGCCCCATTGATCTGTTCTTGTATTGCTTATGGGCGATAAAAACTGGCTGACTAAATAGCCATGTGCCCCGTGAATTTGACAGCCGGTAAAACCGGCTTCTTTCATAATTCTAGCTGCGTTCCCAAAGCGTTTGATAATGTCCCAAATCCCCTCTTCGGTCAATGGAGTAGCAACTTTAAACATCTTGGAGGCCCCTCCCATTTTAAGGGGTACAGCAGAGGGCGCAAAAACTGTTTTATTGATTGCTCCAAAAGCTTGCCGCCCTGGATGATTTAATTGCGGCCATAAATGAACACCAGTTCCTTCAACTGTTTTTGCCCATTCTTTTAAGGCTTCAAAATGCGTATAGTCTTCTACGACCACGTTTCTTGGCTCGCCTAAGGCCTTGCTGTCAATCATGACATTTCCTGTAATTAAAAGACCTGGATCTCCTTTCGCCCAAACCTTATATGCGTTAATTAAGGTTTTTGTAGGGGCATTGCGCAAGGTCCCAATATTTTCACTCATGGCTGATTTAGCTATACGGTTCTTTAACACCGCGCCATTGGGCAAAGTAAAAGGGGAAGCAATTTTTTGCATATAGTCATCAATTAAAAGAGGGAAGATAGTTAGATTCTTTCAACTATCATAACGAGCGCCAAGAGGAAAATCACTCCCCCTAAAGTCCTGCGCAACAGCTTTAAATAAAGTGTGTTTTTTAAACACAGAAGCTGCAGCAATAAAACACCTATGACGATAAAAAGCTGGGCTAATTCTACGCCAAGGGCAAAAGAAAAAAGACTGATAATGGCGTTTTCGGGATCAACCATCATGGCAAAGAAACGCCCAAAACCCAAACCGTGAATCAACCCAAAACAAAGGGTTAAAATACTGCTAAAGCCGTTGGCTTGAGGGGTTTGTTGGCGCAAAAGGGGCAAACATGCCATCGCAATGGTGATGGGAATGAATAATTCAATCCAATAGCTTGAAAAGCTATAATTTGCATAATAATTACCCAGTAAAGCAAGACTATGCCCAAGGGTGAACAAGGTGACCCACCACAATAATTTTTTTCCGTCCGAAAAGCCAAAAGGCAAACTTAATGCTGCAATAAAATACAAATGATCAAGACCACTGAAGTCGGTCACATGTTGAAATCCCAAACTGGTGTAAAATTGAAAAGTGTCCACTATAATCCTCTTTCTTTTTGGATTGATTCATAGGCCGCGAGCACTTGCTGAAATTTTTCTTGTGCCCCTTTTTTAAGGGCCGCATCGTCTGTCTGCAGTTTATCTGGGTGGTATTTTTTGGCCATGCTGCGATAGGCTTTTTTCACCTCAGCATCGGTTGCATTGGGACTTATTTCAAGAATCTTATAGGCATTGTCTGCAGACTTTACAAACATGGCCTTAATGCTTTCAAAATCCATCGCGCGCAATTGTAAAGCAGTGGCAATTTGCCGAATTTTTTGCACCTCAACCTCTGCAATATGACCATCGGCATTGGCAATTCCAAAAAGAAAGTGCAAAATTTGTAAACGGGTTTCATAGCGAGCTCCCTTTACAAACAAGGCAGTAAGCTGGTGTAAATTTTGCTGCTCTTTTTTAACTTCAGTATTGAATTTTGTGAAAATTGACGAGGCGTAGTCAGCGCCATAATTGGCGATAAAATAGTTGCGCACAAAACGCAATTCTCTTTCATCTACCTTTCCATCGGCTTTTATCACAATGGCCGCAAGTGCGAGTAAATTGAGCTGTACTTGATCTGTTTGCATGCGTTGAAACTGAACACTAGCAAAAGGATTCCGCTTTTCTTGGCGAAAAAGCTGCTCTAGCATACTCCCAATAAAATAACCTAAAATTGCTCCTCCAAAGCGAAAATAAGTATAGCCCAATATGGCCGTTATCCATTTTATCATTCTCTTGGTCTTTCAAAAAGCAAAGATAACTTTAACTTTAAATTGGACGCAACTACAATGTCAAAATGAGAAAACTCTTTATCTTTGTAGCAGTTAAAATAAAACAAATATGTATCCAGCGGAATTAGTACAACCAATGCGCGATGAATTGACCGCAGTAGGTTTTGAACAAGTAAATGAAGTAGAGAAGATTAAAGCGGCTATTAATGCAGCGGGTACAACCTTAGTTGTTGTAAATTCTGTTTGTGGCTGTGCTGCAGCAAATGCAAGACCTGGGGTTAGATTTTCTTTAGACAACGAAAAAGTGCCCAGTAATCTTGTTACCGTATTTGCTGGTGTAGATCGAGATGCAACAGATACTGCGCGTGCAATGATGGTGCCTTTTCCTCCATCTTCTCCTTCAATGGCGTTATTTAAAGACGGTGAATTGGTTCACATGTTAGAGCGCCACCATATTGAAGGGCGTCCTGCAGACATGATTGCAGCTAATTTAAAACAGGCCTATAACGAGCACTGTTAATCTAATCAACCTTAAGGTGGATGCCTAAGCTAATCGCCTACCCCTTTTCTTTTCTTTACTACTGCTTTTTTGGCAGTTGTTTGGTCTTGTTCCATCCTATTCAGGTTGTCTGTTTAAAATGGATCGGGATTAATGCCCAAAAAAGAACGGTAGACCTTTTAAATTTCCTACTCTTGAGGTGTTTAAACCTCTTGGGAACGCGAATTGTCTTTAAGCAGGCCGAAAGTCTTCCACAAAAAGGCACCCTTATTTTTGCTGCCAATCATCAAAGTACCTATGACATTCCCCCTTTGATTTGGTATTTGAGGAAATATCACCCCAAATTTGTCGCAAAAAAAGAGCTGGGGAAAGGACTTCCCAGTATTTCTTATCATTTGCGCAATAGCGGGAATGTTTTAATTGACAGAAAAGCGCCTGTGGCTTCCCTAGAGGCAATTGCTACATTTGCCCAAAAGACGAAAGAAAACAATTGGTCTGTGGTAATCTTCCCCGAAGGAACAAGAACCCGCAACGGGCAACCTAAAAAATTTCAACGCGCAGGTTTACGCACCTTACTTGAACAACTGCCAGATGCTGTGCTGGTTCCCATTAGCATTAATAATTCGTGGAAACTGGCCCAATGGAAATACTTCCCCATGCCTCTAGGAGTGCGTTTAGAAGTAAGGGTCCAAAAAGCCATTGAGGTTCAAGGAATGGATATGGAAATTGCCATTGATCAGCTGGAAAATGCCGTGAGAAAAGGGATTAAAAATTAGCCTTCCGTTTGTCTAAAAAAGCTTGGGTCCCTTCTTGAAATTCTGGATGAGCAAAACATTGACCGAAGTGCTTGATTTCTGTTTCAAAACCATCTTTGGTTTCATCATAACCTGCAGCAATTGCCGCTAAGGCATGTGCCATAGCATTAGAGGAGTTTTTCATGATTTTTTCGGCCAAAGCAGCCGCAGTAGATAACAACTCTTCTTGGGAAACAACTTGCGTAACAAGCCCCGTTTTTAAGGCTTCCTCAGCGTTCATCATTCTCCCGCTTAGGATCAGTTCTGTGGCGCGTCCTCGTCCAATTAATTGCGCTAGTCGTTGGGTTCCTCCATAACCAGGAATGACCCCCAAGGAGGTTTCTGGTAAGCCCATACGGGCATTAGATGATGCAATCCTAATATGACAAGACAATGCTAGTTCCAAGCCTCCACCTAAAGCAAAACCATTGATGGCAGCAATAACAGGTTTGGGCGACTGCGCGATTAAATCGAAAACTGTTTGTTGTCCTTTTCGCGATAAATGCTCCCCTTGTTGTGCATCAAAAGTGGCAAATTCGGCAATGTCTGCACCGGCGACAAAAGCCTTTTCGCCGCTTCCAGTTAAAACAATTAGGCGAATAGAAGCCTCTGCTCTAAGGGCTTTAAACAATTGATGTAGCTCATCAAGTAAAGCGGCATTTAAGGCATTCAGTTTTTTGGGCCGGTGTAAACTTACCCAAGCGATTTTATCTTGCTTTTCGACTAATAAGTGCTGGAAGGTTGTCATGAATTTATCGATTTAATTCTATATAAAAAGTGGTTCCTTCTTTTTTAGATGAACTAAAATCAATGGTTCCATTGAAAGAAGAAATAATATTTTTCACAATCGCAAGGCCCAAGCCCATTCCCCCAGTTTTCGTGGTAAACTTTGGTTCAAATACGCGAGGGATATCTTCTGGAGAAATCCCTGCGCCATTATCGCTAATGTGCACCATGAGCTTTTGTTTGGTTGCGCGCATCTTAAGTTCAATCAGTGGAACTGTTCCTTGTGGTACCGCTTGAAGCGCATTCTGGATTAAGTTGGTCATTACCCGTATCCACTGGGTGCGGTCAATAGGCCACAGAATTGCTTTTTCAGGCAAGTGCAATTGAATGTTTGCTGTGTCAAATATCTCTGTTGCAAGTCGGGTTATTTCTGCGATATCTTCGACCACGATTTTGGGTTGCGGAAGGGTTGCAAAATCAGAAAAAGCACTCGCTACCCTACTCATGGTATCGATTTGTTCAATCAATATTTTTGAGAAATCATTTAATTTTTCAAAGCTGTTTTCTGCCGCAGGATCAAAACGTTGCTGAAAACTTTGAATCGTTAAACGCATAGGCGTTAACGGATTTTTAATTTCGTGTGCCACCTGTTTGGCCATTTCTTGCCAAGCTTGCTCTCGCTCACTTCTCGCTAATTTTTCCGCACTGTTTTCAAGGGCATCAAGCATGCTATTAAAAGAATGCACTAAGCTTTCAATCTCTTTACTGGAATTTTCAAGTGACACCCTTTCGTTCCTTTTCAATAAATCAATTTTATCAATTTTACTGCGTAAATTTTCAATCGGACGGGTAATAAAACCCGACAGTAAAAAAGCAAAAGAAAAAGTGATTATTGTCATCAATAACGAGATCTGATAGACCCTTGTCAAAAAGGTATTCAACTCTGTGGTGCTGAAAGAAATATCTTCAAAATAAGGGAAAAATAAAATCACATAAGCCTGCTGTTGATCGTCTAATAAAACACTGTAGGAAGATTGAAACTTTCCTTTTTCTGCTTGATTTTGTTGCAATAGTCGAAGGTCTTGCGCTTGAAACAATGGCGTAATAACTTCTTTAGACAAACGGTAATTATCAGTTTCTTGGTCAGTTGCAGCATAGGAATAAAAAAGCGGCTCTCCCTCAAGGGTAAAAAGGGCATATTGTACTTTGTGAATGGCTGCTATCGAGGCAAATTCTTCTTGATAAGTCGCTTTTTTGGGTTGAATATCTTGATAGGCTGTATCGCGCTGCATCAAGTAATTTAAATGGGTCTTTACTTGGGTTTCCTTTCGAAGTAATCGCCTAAGGTTGTAATCTTCGCTTTGAGAATTATACTGTAAATAAGAGGCGAAAAGAATCAACAGCAAAGAGAAAATCGTTAAGACAATCATGGAGAAGAATATTCTCGACCGAAGCGAAATCTTTCCTGTTGCCATGGATTTAGTCTTTACGTACTTTTTGATATAATTTGATGCCCAACATTAGTAATATGGCCAAACCAACCAAAGACAACACCCCAAAAATCCAATGAAAACTACTCTTTAGAATAACCAGAAAAACAATCGCAAACAATAAAAGGGTTGCTCCCTCATTCCACACCCGCATAAAGAGAGAGGAATATTGAACGTCATCTCGTTGAAAAGCGCTAAAGATTTGATGGGTCTTTAAATGATATAAGAAAAGAAGACCCACGAAAAACAATTTAATCATCATCCAGTTTTGCACCAACCAAGCAGGAATAATATACAATAGAAGCAACGCAAAAATAGTGGCCAAAACAGCAGATGGCCAGGCAATAATATACCATAATCGTCTTGCCATTAACTTGAGCTGAGCTGCTAAAATCTCGCGATCTGGGCTAGCTTTTTCCATCGCTTCAATATGATAAATGAATAAACGCGGCATGTAAAACAAGCCCGCAAACCAAGTAATCACAAAGATTAAATGCAAGGATTTGATGTAATTGTAATAGGCGTCCACCTTGATATAAGATTAATTGTTCTGCTAAAAATACAAAAAGAACAGAGCAAACACTCTAGGCATCGGCGATATATTTTCTCAGCTCCCGCTGTAAGAAGATCGCTGTTACTACAGTTGCCACAGCTTCTGCAATAGGAAAAGAAATCCATACCCCAAAAGAGCCGTAATAGCGTGGCAAGATGAACAAAAGGGGGATAAAGAAAAAACCCTGTCTTGTTAGGGTTAACAATAAGGCAGGTACGGCTTTACCAATCGCTTGAAAATAGGCAGAACCAATTAATTGAATCCCCACAATGGGTGTACTTAAAAAGACCCATGTCAAAACTTCTGCAGTGGAAGAAACCACCGCTGCCTCATTGGTGAATACAGCCGCAATGGCATCTGCGAAAAAGACAATCATTACAAAAACTAGGGTGGCTAAAATGGTTGCATAAACAATGGCTTTCTTAATCACTTCAACAACGCGTTCTTTTTTTTGCGCTCCATAATTAAATCCTGCAATTGGAACAAAACCTTGGGTAATCCCTAAAACAGGGAAAAGAGCGAACATCAACATGCGGCTGATAATTGCATAAACAGCCACTAAACTTTCTCCTTCTAAAGCAAAGAGAATGTTGTTGACCAAAAGCACAGTAACACTAACGACTGCTTGTCTTGCCAAAGTAACAAAGCCAAGGCCGCCCATTTCTTTTACTATTTTAAGGTCTAAAAATAAATCGCGCCAGCCCAAACTTAAATCAGATTTTTTAGACAAAAAGAAATAGAGGATATAGCTACCGCAAATGACATAGGATAATGTGGTTGCCCATGCAGCACCTTCCATTCCCCAGCCCATTTGTTTGATAAAAACATAATCCAATATCAAATTAGAGACAGAGGGCAATACCATGGCATACATCGCATTTTTGGGTTTTCCTTCTGCGCGAATGGTATTGTTTCCCATCATACAAAACCCTAAAATAGGGACCCCTATTACCACAATGATATAATAAATTTTAGCCAGAGGATAAAGGGCGCCTTTCCCTCCAAATAAGGGGATGATTTGCTCTACAAACAACAAGCCCATAATCATAAAACTCAGGGTAAATAAAAAGGTCAAGGTCAATTGATTCCCGAAGACTTTGTTTGCGCGGGCTTTTTGATTGCTCCCCAAAGCTCTTGAGATAATAGAGCCACCGCCCATTCCAATGGACATTCCCAGAGCAGCAATAAAAAAAGAAACCGGCAAAACAACATTAATGGCTGCAATGGCATTAGCACCAATCCATTGCCCAACAAAAATGGTGTCAATAAGAATATTGAGGGACATCACCAAGATGCCTATTGATGCTGGAACGGCTTGCCGAATCAATAACTTTCCAATGGGATCTATTCCCATTTGTATGGACTTGTCTGCCATTAAGCTTTTACTGGTGAAAGGGCCCACTCATCGACCCAACGACTCATCACATTAATCCACTCTTCTCGATCGTTTATACAAGGAACAACATGTAAATGTTCCCCCCCGTTGTCTTCAAAATCTTCTGCAGCTTCCATGCCAATTTCTTCAAGCGTCTCTAGACAATCTGAAACAAAAGCTGGCGTAACCACTGCCATTTTCTTTGTGCCTTTTTTAGCAAAAGCTTCAATGGTTTTATCGGTATAGGGCTGTAACCACGGATCTAGTCCAAGGCGAGATTGAAAGGAAGTGGAATAGGTACCTTCTTTTAACGCTAAATAAGCGGCTACTTGTTTTGTGGTTTCATAGCACTGATGACTATAACAAAACTCATGCGCTGGAGAAGCAGTTTGGCAGCATTTCCCGTCCATTTTGCAATGAGATTTGGTAATGTCTGACTTGCGAATATGGCGTTTTGGCACCCCGTGATAAGAAAACAACAAGTGTTCCCATTCTTTGTCTTTTAAATAGGCTTGAATCGAGTTAGACAACACCCTTATATAGTCGGGATGCTTGTAAAAAGGGGGCAATGCTGTAAACGACATTTGAGGGAAAAATTGTTGGCGCAATTCTTCCGCCAGCACTAAAATGGTTTCTGTCGTTGCCATGGCAAACTGGGGGTAAAGTGGAATGATCAAGGTTTCCGTAATCCCGCGATCTGCTAAAGCTTGTAAGCCCGTTTTAATTGATGGTTTCCCATAGCGCATTGCTAACTCTACCGGGACGCTTACCTTATCTTGCACCTTTGCTTGAAGCCGTTCAGACAAAACAATTAGAGGAGAACCTTCATCCCACCATATTTTTTTATAGGCCTTAGCCGACTTTTTTGGACGGGTATTTAAAATGATTCCCTTGACCAATAAGGTGCGGAAAAATTTAGGCAAATCAATCACCCGTTCATCCATCAAAAATTCCCCTAAATAGGTTTTAACATCTGGTGGATTAGGGCTATTAGGCGACCCTAAATTAACCAATAAGACTCCTTTCATATACTTTTTCTTTTTTTAGGACGGATCGCTCCGACGGCAATTTTTTTTTACGAAGATAAAGATAGTAGGTATTTTTTTGGGGTTGTGCCATATTTCTTTTTGAAGGCAGCGATAAAATGACTTGCTGTAGAATAGCCAATCTTTAAACCCACCTCGTTGACATTATATTTCCCCGATTCTAACATTCGTCTCGCTTCTTCCATTTTATGCGAAAGCAAATACCCGTAGACCGTTTCTCCATAAAGCTGTTTGAAGCCTTCTTTTAACTTGCTCAAGCTCAGTTCTATCTGTTCTGACAACTCTTGTAAAGAAGGGGGCTCAGACATATGGGTTAGAATAATTTCTTTGGCTTGTCTTATTTTTCTAACGTTTTCTTCATCGACTAAAAAAGGACATTGCTCGCTGTTGGCATCTTCGCTTTTGTTAAAGTACAAACTCAACAATTCATAAACTTTTCCTTTGAGGTAAAGCGCTTGCATGCTGGGGTGGACCTTCGCACTTAAAATCTGACTTAAAACAACCGCCATACTTGGCGTAATAATGGCCGTGTCGTAATATTTTTTGGTTAAATTTTCGGGACTCAAAAAATGAATATGATCGGCATCTTGCGAAAAAAGACTGTGGAATTTTTTAATGGAAATAATTACACTTACCAACCAAGCGTTTGGGCCTAACTTAAGGTCCATGGGTAAATCCCGCTGTGGGTTAAACAATAAAATATTGTTTTCTTCTTCAACTGGAAAGCTATAATTACCTTCATTAAAAAGGAAATCTCCTCGCCCTTTTGTGCAAAAATGAAACTGAATAAAACTGCTGTTCATCTCGCGGGTTTCCCGAATGGTCGCTGTGCTGTCGTTTTGAAAACGCATTACGTAAAAACCTTCTTCTATTTCGGTGCGCTGGGCTAAACTTTTATCGTTATTTTTGTGCATAAGAAAGGGCTTTTGGTTATTTAGAATCGTTCTTAATAGAGGGATTCAACCTACAAAAAATCATTGTTTCTATTGAATTTTATCAAAAATAACCCCTTTGCGTTACTTTCTCTACTTTTAGCGTTATTTTTTTTCTTTTGCGTCCTTTACTTTTGTATCGGATTTAGAATGAATGAATGAAAGTAGACACAACTACACACCATTTTTATGCAATTGGAATTAGCTATAAAACCGCTGACCTTATAACAAGAGGACAGTTTAGTTTGAGCAACGAGCAATGCGTTGCCCTTTTAAAAGAAGCCAAAGAGAAAGGCATTCGTGAGGTTTTAATCAATACCACCTGCAATAGAACAGAAATCTATGCCTATGCAGCCCACCCTTACCAGGTGATTAAATTACTTTGTGCACATTCTGGCGGTGCTCTTTCCGACTTTGAACAGCTGGGCTATATTCTAAAAAATGAAGAAGCCATTCATCACATTTTTAAGGTAGGCACAGGTTTAGACTCCCAAATTTTAGGCGATTTCGAAATCATTGGGCAATTAAAACAAGGCTTTTATCGCTCAAAGAAATTAGGGCTGGTCAACGGCTTTTCAGAACGCCTTGTCAATGCTGTTATTCAAGCCAGTAAACGCATCAAAACCGAAACAAAAATTTCGACTGGGGCGACTTCCGTCGCTTTTGCCTCGGTGCAATATGTTATTCAAAATATTGAAGCGGTTTCTGAAAAGAATATCCTGCTTTTTGGCACTGGGAAGATTGGAAGAAATACCTGCGAAAATCTCATTAAACACACAGAAAACGATCATATCGTTTTGATTAACCGCACCCACGAAAAAGCCAAAAATATTGCGGGAAAATTCAATGTTTTGGTCAAAGAATACGGTGAGCTACCTACAGAAATTCGAAAAGCTGACGTGATGATTGTCGCCACAGGAGCGCAACTGCCCACGGTAGCAAAAGACATAATTCACACCGAGAAACCTTTATTAATTCTCGACTTATCTATCCCGAGCAATGTGCATGAAAATGTCAAAGCTCTAGAACATGTTAAGGTAGTAAACCTAGATACCCTTTCACAAATCACCAATAAAACCCTAGAAGAACGCAAAAAGCATCTTCCGCATGCAGAAGAAATTCTAAAAGAAATTGAAGGAGAGTTTTTACAGTGGCTTCACGATCGCCAATATGCACCTACACTCCGTGCCTTAAAAGCCAAGTTAACGGAACAACAGGCCGCAGAAATCAAAGCCCGCGAACGCAAACAAAATCTCCCCGAAGAAGCTACGCTTGTATCTGATCAAATGATTCAAAAAATCACGGGTCAGTTAGCGAATTTCTTAAAGGAAAATCCCAGTAAAGCAAGCGAAGCCTTAAGCGTATTTAACGCTGTTTTTCAATTAGACCCTTCGCATCATGAATAGGGCTTTGCGCATAGGAACACGCGATAGTGCTTTGGCGCTGTGGCAAGCCAAGACCCTGCAGGAACGTTTGTTGGAATTGGGAATAAACGCAACGTTACACCCCATTAAAAGTCAAGGCGACCTGGATTTAGAACAGCCTTTATACGCCATGGGCATCACCGGTATTTTCACCAAAACCCTTGATATTGCCTTACTTAACAAAGACATTGACATTGCCATTCACAGCATGAAAGATGTCCCCACGCAATTGCCCAAAGGAATTGTTCAAGCAGCTGTATTAGAAAGAGGAGCTACTGCAGATGTAATGGTTTGGAAAAACAAGATCGCTAAAGCAAAAGACAAAAGGATTATTGCCACAGGGAGTCTGCGCAGAAAGGGACAATGGTTAACTAAAAATCCACAAGACAAAGTTGTTCCTTTAAGAGGGAATATTCAAACCCGATTAAAAAAGCTGCAAGAAGAAGATTGGGACGGGGCTATTTTTGCTGAAGCCGCTTTAGAACGATTGGCCATTAATGATGAAATTGTAGAGCGACTAGAGCAATTATTACCGGCTCCTGCACAAGGCGCATTAATGATTGTATGCCGTTTAGAAAATGAGGACATTGCCCAGCAATTGACTTTACTTAATGACCGGGAAACAGAAGTATGCACCCAAATAGAACGCGAATTCCTAAGCACCCTTGAAGGCGGATGTACTGCTCCCATTGGTGCCTTAGCAACTTTCTCGGAAGGACAAATTCATTTCTCTGGGGGACTCTATTCTTTAAAAGGATCTTCACCACAAGAAATCAAAAGAAGCTTCGGGATAAAAGATGCCGCCAGTATGGGACGCACACTAGCCCAAGAATTACGCCAACAAGGAGGTGATAAATTGATGCAGGAATTCAAAAAAGGGCATGCATAGATTTAGACTTTTATCGACAAAATGCCTGTCTGTTGACCACAAAAGTAGACTGCTTCAAACAGGGGCTAGTTATAGCTGTTGGGATTTTATTTCTACTTCGCCAAAAGACTTTGACGCCGAAATAGGCAAAAAGTCATTGATTTTCACCTCTCAAAATGCAGTTAAAGCGGTCTTCAACAAATACGCTTTTGATGGAAATAAATGTTATTGTGTTGGAGAAAAAACAAAATTACTTTTAGAGCGAAATGGGCAAAAAGTCGTCAAAATGACGCAAAATGCGGCACTTTTGGTCGATTTTATCTTTAAAAATGCCCAAAAAGAGTCTTTTCTTTTTTTTACTGGAAATCAAAGAATGTCAGAAATTGAAACTGCTTTTCAACAAAACAACAAGGCCTTAACCCTAATTGAAACCTATACCACGCATTTACAACCCAAAGCCATGGGAGAATATGAGGCTGCATTGTTTTTCAGCCCCTCTGGGGTTGAAAGCTTTTCTCAAAACAATCGATTTGAAAAAACCATTTGTTTTGCTATAGGAGAAACAACTGCAGCAGCTTTACAAAAATACACCAATAACATTATCACAGCGACACAGCCCACGATTGAACATTTAATTGTTGCTGTAAGGAAATACATGAACACATTAGTATGATACAAAACGATCTATTTTTACGCGCTTTAAAAGGAGAAACGGTTGAACGTCCACCGGTATGGATGATGCGTCAAGCGGGGAGATATTTACCAGATTTTATGAAACTGAAGGCAAAGTA
>CBFHVC010000012.1:20753-43738 GCA_965659515.1 Candidatus Arcticimaribacter sp.
GCTCTAGGCTATGTAATCGAGGCAATAAAAATGACCAAACAAGCCCTTAACGATAAAGTTCCTTTAATTGGCTTTGCGGGCTCTCCCTGGACCTTATTGTGCTATGCAGTGCAAGGGCAGGGCTCAAAAAACTTTGATATAGCCAAAGCCTTTTGCTTTAGTCAACCCGAATTGGCCCACCGTTTATTACAAATGATTACCGACACCACCATTGATTACCTAAAAGCAAAAGTTGCTGCAGGTGTCGATGCAGTGCAACTCTTTGATTCATGGGGAGGGTTACTTTCACCCGATGATTACAATATTTTCTCTTGGCCCTATATTCAACAAATCGTTACGGCTTTAAAAGACGAAATTCCAGTGATTGTTTTTGGAAAAGGCTGTTGGTTTGCCCTTCACGATATGGCAAAATCTGGCGCTTCTGCACTAGGGGTAGACTGGACCTGCTCGGCGCGAAATGCGCGTTACCTTTCTGGTGGACAAATTACTTTACAAGGAAACTTTGATCCTTCCCGCCTGCTCTCTCCTATTCCCACCATTAAAAGCGAAGTCAAGAAAATGATCGACGGCTTTGGAAAAGACCGCTATATCGTGAATCTAGGTCACGGTATTTTACCCAATATTCCGGTCGATCATGCCCAAGCTTTTGTTGACGCTGTTAAAGAATATAAAGCCTAAATCATGCGCACCCAGTTTTACAATTACATTTGCGACCTACAAGACACGATTACAGCTGCCATTGAAAAAACAGATGGCCTAGCCAAATTTGAAGAAGACCTTTGGGATCGTCCTGAGGGTGGCGGAGGCCGTACCCGCGTTATTGAAAATGGGGCTGTTTTTGAAAAGGGTGGCGTGAATATTTCTGGTGTACACGGAAGCTTGCCCGCCAGTATGCAAACCCATTTTAATGTAAGTGAAGCTTCTTTTTATGCTTGTGGCCTTAGCTTAGTACTTCACCCTAAAAATCCCATGGCACCAACTGTTCATGCCAATTGGCGTTATTTTGAACTCTATGATGCCAATGGCGATATCGCAGATCAATGGTTTGGCGGAGGCCTTGACCTTACGCCTTATTATCTTTTTGAAGAAGACGCCATCCACTTTCACCAAAGCTGTAAAGCGTCCTGCGATCGACACGATCCTTCTTTCTATACCAACTATAAAAAACGCTGCGACGAATACTTCTGGAACGCTCATCGCAATGAAGCCCGTGGCCTAGGTGGTTTGTTTTTTGACTACCTTAAACCAACCCAAAGACCCATGGAAGATTGGTATGCATTTGTCACCGATGTCGCCGATCATTTCTTAAACGCATATTTGCCCATTATTGAAAAACGAAAAGACCTTCCTTTTACTCAGCAGCAAAGGGAATGGCAAGAAGTTCGTCGCGGGCGCTATGTAGAGTTTAATCTTGTTCATGACAAGGGAACCTTATTCGGTTTAAAAACCAACGGGAGAATAGAAAGTATTTTAATGAGTTTACCCCCTCAAGTGCAATGGAAATACAACCACCACCCAGCCGCTAATTCCCCCGAAGCAGAACTTATTGCCGTTTTGAAACAACCTAAAAATTGGGTCGAACTAAAATAGATTCTCTATCTTGACTAAAAGTATAAAGACATGAGTACCTTATCTATATTAATTGTCTTACCGCTCTTAATTATCTTTTCCTACGTCTTTGATATCATCGCGCGGAAAACAAAATTCCCAGCTGTTATTTTGTTGATGTTTACGGGCATTGCTGTTCGTTTGGCCACCACTATTTACGGTATCGACGATTTTGGTTTTTTAGAGGGACTTATCCCCGTTCTAGGCACCATTGGGCTTATTCTTATTGTATTAGAAGGTGCTCTTGAGCTGAATATCACCCGCGATAAATTGCCCGTTATCGCAAAAGGCTTTCTCGCTGCAGGAATTATTTTAATCCTCAATGTTGTGGTTGTCAGCCTTGCATTTGAATATCTTCTGGGCATGTCGCATCAAGCCGCTGTAATCTATGCAACTCCCCTTTCTATTATTAGCAGTGCTGTAGCCATTCCTTCTAGTGCTGGACTGAGACAACAAGAAAAAGAATTCGTGGTCTATGAATCTACCTTTTCTGATATTCTGGGCATTATGTTGTTTAACTATGCCATTCGACAGTTTGAAAATAAACAAGCCTTAATCAGTCCTGAATCGCTTTTTGCCTTAGGGCTGCAAATTTTTGGGGTGATTGTGGTGTCTTTATTGATTACATTTTGTCTGTTTCAGCTGCTCCAAAAAATTGAACATCACGTGAAATTTTTTCTGATTTTAGCACTGCTCATTTTGGTCTATGCATTCGGGAAAATATTTCATCTACCTGCCCTAGTTACCATCTTTATCTTTGGCCTTTTTTTAAGTAACGTAAGTGCGTTACTTCCAGGATTTTTAAAAAGAAGACTGGATTTAGATCAAACCGAAAAAGGGCTACACGAATTCCATATCTTAACGGCAGAATCTACCTTTTTAGTCAAAACCTTTTTCTTTCTTTTCTTTGGATTTTCGATTAACATAACCGCCTTTACCTCAACAGAGCCCTTTGTTTATGGCTTGCTTATTTTTGCGATAATGTGGGCCCTTCGCTATGTCTATTTCACTTTAACCAGTTTTAGCCTAAGCCCCTCACCTTTGGTGTTTATTTCACCAAGGGGGCTCATTAGTATCCTTTTATTTTTACAGATTGCAGAGGTTGATTTTTTAAGCGATACCAAAGTTTTGATTGATGAAAAAGTATTGCTTGTGGTCATTCTAAGCTCTATGCTTGTTATGACAAGAGGCACCATGAAAAAAGATGAAAAACAGCTGAAAGAAGAAGACATTATTTTACCCCATCAAACCGATGCCTTACCAGAAGAGCAAGGCCCATTAGATGAACATTTCCCTACAGAAGAAACCCTATAAATTATGTATCCACTCAAACGCAATAGAAGATTAAGAACCACCGCAGCTGTTAGAAGCCTAGTACGGGAACAAAACCTTAGTGTAGACGATTTTATTGTCCCGCTATTTGTTGTAGAAGGAAGCCATATTAAAGAAGAAATTCCTTCCATGCCAGACTATTATCGCATGAGTCTGGATTTAATTGCTGAGGAAGTAAAATCTTTATGGGATTTAGGCCTAAAGAGTGTTTTACTTTTCGTTAAAGTACCTGATCTCTTAAAAGACAATAAAGGCACAGAAGCCTTAAACCCAAAAGGACTAATGCAATTAGCCATACAATGCGTTAAAACAGCCTGTCCAGAAATGCTGGTCATGACTGATGTGGCATTGGACCCCTACTCTTCTTATGGACACGATGGAATTGTAGAAAACGGCATTGTTCTGAACGATCCTACCAAAGAAGTTTTGGCCAAAATGGCCCTTTCTCATGTACAAGCTGGAGCTGATTTTGTCGCTCCAAGTGACATGATGGACGGCAGGATAGAACACATACGAGAGTTGCTTGAAGCAGAGGGCTTTCCGCATACCGGTATCATGAGTTATAGCGCAAAATATGCTTCTTCTTTCTATGGCCCGTTTCGCGACGCCTTAGATTCTGCCCCAGGTTTTGGGGATAAAAAAACCTATCAAATGGACTTTCATAACCGGAAAGAAGCCATTGGCGAAACCTTACTCGATATTGAAGAAGGAGCAGACATTGTTATGGTTAAACCTGGAATTGCTTATTTAGATATTATTCGGGATCTAGCAGAACAAATAGAAACCCCAATTGCCGCCTATCAAGTAAGCGGAGAGTATGCCATGTTAAAAGCCGCTGCCGCAAAAGGTTGGATAGATTATGACGCCATTGTATATGAACAGCTTATTGCATTTAAAAGAGCTGGAGCTTCACTAATCGCCACTTATACCGCAAAAGACGCGGCACGTATTTTAAACGCATAAATCAAAAAGGCATTGTTTTTGTGGTTGAAGAATAAAAACAACCACACATGAAACGCCCTTTCTTATTTTTAACCTGCTGTTTATTTTTCCTCTCCTGCATAGGAGAAGACCTTGTCGACGACTATGTCGACCCCAATCTAAGAATCACCAATGCTATAAGGAGTATCAGAGAAGGCTTGAGTTATCAATTTGAAGCTCAGTTTTTTGATGAATCAGGCAGAAAGGTCGAAAACCCAAATTTGGAATGGTCAGCTGTTCCTCCTAATGCAGTTGAAATTCAACCCAATGGAACAATCAAAGCCCTAAAAGAAGGCAATGTAATGCTTCGTGTTACAACAAGTGGTCTTCAAGGCAATACCATTGAGACCGTCTTGTCTTTTGACATTAGCCCACAAATGGTTACTGAGACCACAACTCCCACAAGTGACACCTCGACTTCCACAAGTGACACCTCGACTTCGACCAATAATACTGCAACCTCAACAATGGATACCTCCACCTCAACAATGGACAATGATAATGATGAGATGTCAAATAATGACGATGGAATTGTAACTGTTCCTCAATTTTTTACGGGACAAATTCGCAGCACCTCAAGTTACACCTTACAAGGAGGCTATCGCTATGAAAACAACGGAACGCAAATCGTTATAACCATAGACGAAACATATAGAGCCTCCACTTCTTTACCCGGCCTCTATCTCTATTTAACCAACAATCCAAACTCTCCTGAAGACGGGTTTGAGGTTGGCGCTGTAAGTGTTTTTCAAGGAGCGCATAGCTATACTTTACCTGCCTCAATTAGCTTAATGGATTATAAATATTTACTCTATTGGTGTAAACCATTTAGGGTGAAAGTAGGAGATGCACAATTATTTGACAACTAATGAAACAGTATCTATTTTTATTTGTTGGCTTATTCAGCTTAAGTCTTCAAGCACAGTGGACCCAAGAAAAAGGGAAAGGATATTACAAAGTGGGAACTTGGTGGTTAGAAGCAAACGAGCACTTTACCAATACTGGACTAATCGATCCAAATGCGACAAGAGGTTTGTTTATCACTAACTTTTTTGGCCGTTATGGCTTGAATGATAAAATTACCCTTATTGCCTATGTCCCCCATACAAGGGTCTATCAAAACGCCCAGGTATTTAGCTCTGGAAGAACGCGTATTGAAGGAGAGGAATTTTCTAGCCTAGGGGACATCAACTTTGGTTTAGAATACCAAATAGCAAAAAAACAAGGGTGGGCCTTTTCAGGTTCTTTAAGCCTTGGCTTACCTACTGGTGCAAATCGCGGTGGGAGCGATGGCAGCTATCAAACAGGAGATGGAGAGTTTAACCAGCTCCTGCGTTTTCATGTTGGGAAATCATATACTTTGGGCGAAAAACGCTTTTATGCCAAAGGAAACATTGGGATCAATCAACGTACCAAAGGTTTTTCAGATGAATTTCGTATAGGGCTGGAAACGGGTACCCAGCTGTTTAAAGAAAAGCTTTTGGTACTGTTAAGGGCCAATACGATACAATCCTTACACAATGGAACATTAGATGCATCAAACAGCAACGGAAGTATTTTTGCCAATAATGTAGAAGTGGTTAATTTAGGGAGTGAATTGATTTATCGTTTAAGCCCAAAATTTAGTTGGGGGTTAAGTGCTTCTTATCCCATTACTGGACGGGTATTGTACCGAGCAGCAGCTATTGCGACAGGAATTTCCTTCCAGCCATAATGCAGCAGCGCTATAATAAAAACGAGGGGTGAAACTGTTCTTTTACAAGACAATCACGACCATTATTCACCTCCAGATTGCCACAAAACACTTGGGGTGAAGTCCTGTATTTGATTGATTTCATCTAATTTATCACAAATAGCCCTTAATTTTGTTTACCTTTATATTCTATATTAATAACACCGACTTGGATATACATTACTTTAATAGTCCATTGGGTACAATTAAGGTAAGAGGTGATGTCGATGGAGTTCAAGAAGTGCGATTTGAAAAAAGCACGCTTGAAATGGAAAATACTGTACCCATTTGTTTAGTTCCCTGTGTGGAACAATTACAGCAATACTTTGCTGGGAACCCCCCTGCGTTTGATTTTAAAATGAATCTACAAGGAACTGATTTTCAAAAAACCATCTGGAATCTATTAAAAGACCTCCCCTTTGGAAGCACCATTTCCTATTTAAAGTTGGCGCGGCTATATGGGAATACAAAAGCAGTTCGCGCCGTGGCTGCAGCCATTGGAAAAAATCCTATCTTAGTGGCTATCCCATGCCATAGAGTGATTGGAAGCGATGGAACACTAGTTGGCTATGCCGGGGGATTAGACAGGAAAGAAACTTTACTTGAACTAGAAGGTTTTCCTGTTCAGAAAAAATTAATTTAAAGCCGCATTTAAAAACGGCAAAAGAGCATGAAACAATTTTTACGTTACTTTTTTGGAGGACTCTTCCTCTTTTTATTGGTGCTATACATCAGCCCTTATCATTTTATTTTTATTGCCGCAAAACAGGCCATCAAAACAGGAAAAGACACTGCCTTTTTAGAAGACTATCAATACTTTGACAACAACGTGGTAAAGGCATCAAACCAACCTGAAGAGTGGGCAAAACACCACCAATACAACCGTCTTCCTTTATCTAACAAAATAAAAGAAGTCCACAAAAAGTATGCATCTGTTGCCTTTTTAGTCATTCACCAAGACAGCTTACTGCACGAATCTTACTATCAAGATTATTCTGACACCTCAAAGAGCAATTCATTTTCGGTGGCAAAAAGCTTTGTTTCTGCTATGTTAGGAAAAGCCATTGATCAAGGACACATTCAAAGTCTCGATCAAAAAGTGAGCGATTTTTATCCTGAATTTAAGGAGGGTCTTGCAGCAGATTTAACCGTAGGAGATTTGTCTTCTATGGCGACCGGTTTAGACTGGAACGAAAAATACGACCTCTCCCTTAACGGGATGATGGAGGCCTATATTACTCCTGACCTAGATAAACTTATGCTTAGTCGAAAGGTGATTACACCTCCGGGACAAGGTTTTGTTTATTACAGCGGTGCCACACAGCTCTTAGGGATGGTCATTAAAAAGGCCGTAGGGCAATCTTTAAGTAGCTATTTTTCTGAAAACTTTTGGCAACCCATGGGTGCTGTTGAAGATGCCCTGTGGCAGGTTGACAGCAAAGAAAACGGCATGGAAAAAGCCTACTGTTGTTTTGCCACTAATGCAAAAGATTTTGCCCGTATGGGAAAACTATACAAAGACCACGGAAAATGGAACGGCACACAATTACTTGACTCTGCCTTTATTGCAAAAAGTACCCGCCCGCGTTTTGAAGACAGTCCAGAATATGGATATGGCTGGTGGTTAACCGAATACAAAGGAGAAAAAGGCTATGCGATGCGGGGGCACTTGGGACAATATATCATTGTTTTTCCAGCGAGTGATTTAATCGTTGTTCGTTTGGGACGCCAACAAGGGCCAAAGAAAAACCGTTTTGGAAGTCAAAGCTTCCACGACTATATAGAAGAAGGGTTTGAAATGATCGAAAATGTTACGCAACCTTGATTTAGCCAAAATCCTATTCCTTGACATTGAGACGGTCCCAGAAGAGAAAACCTATAAAGAACTCTCTCCAGAAAGACAATCGCTTTGGGAACAAAAAACAGCCTATCAACGCAAAGAGGAACAAAGCCCAGAAGCCTTTTATGAAAGGGCAGGTATATGGGCAGAATTTGGAAAAATCGTCTGTATTTCAGTTGGTTTTTTAGATACCACAACCGCCAACAGTCAACAATTTAGAATCAAAAGTTTTGCTGGGGAAGAAGCACAACTCCTGCGCCAATTCAAGCAACTTTGCGATGAACACTATTATTTAAAGTCCCATTTACTCTGTGCACACAATGGAAAAGAATTTGACTTTCCTTATATCGCAAGGCGCATGGTAATTCACAGAATTAACCTCCCAAAAATCCTCAACCTCTTTGGAAAAAAACCCTGGGAAGTGCAACACCTAGACACGCTTCAGCTATGGAAATTTGGCGATTATAAGCACTACACTTCTTTGGCTTTATTAGCCCAAATATTTGGGATTCCAACGCCAAAAGACGATATCGATGGCAGTGATGTTGCTCGGGTGTACTATCAAGAGAAAGACCTCGATCGCATTGTGCGATACTGTGAGAAAGACGTCTTAACTTTAGCCCAAGTTTTTTTAACTTTCTTGAATAAACCCCTTTTAGAAGAAAATGACATTGTATGGCTAAGCGAATAGATACCGCACTTCTTTCGATTGAAAACCTAAGCCTTTCTATAGGGGAACAGCGCGTTTTATCAGAAATTGATTTGACTGTTTATCCAAATGAAATTGTGGCTTTAGTGGGAGAATCAGGCAGTGGAAAATCGGTTACAGCACAAACCATAATGGGTTTATTGCCAAAAAAGGCAACCCATATTACGCAGGGAAAAGTACGCTTTGACAACAAAGATCTTCTTCATCTGTCTTCACAAGCATGGGAAGCACTGCGCGGAAATGAACTGGGAATGGTTTTTCAAGAGCCACAATCCTCGCTTAACCCTTCCATGAAATGTGGAGAACAAATTGAAGAAGTAGGCCGTCAGCATCTTACAGAAAACTTGTCAAAAAAGGCCCTTAAAGACAGGGTTTTAGCTGCTCTTGTCCAAGTACAATTGCCCCATCCAGAACGAATTTATAATGCCTATCCACACCAGTTAAGTGGAGGACAAAAACAACGCATCATGATTGCTATGGCATTGTTTTGCGCCCCTAAACTTTTGATTGCAGATGAACCCACAACCGCTCTAGACGTATTGGTTCAAAAGGAGATCATTGACCTTATCAAAACCCTACAAAACCAGCATCAAATGAGTGTTCTATTTATCTCCCATGATTTGTCTTTGGTCGCCAAACTGGCTGACCGAATTGCGGTAATGCAGGCAGGAAAAATAGTAGAACAAGCCCAAACAAAAACTCTTTTTGAAAACCCGCAACATCCTTATACCAAAGGCTTGCTCAACTCCCGTCCACCAAAAGAACAACGGTTGCGGCAATTGCCCACTTTAGCTGATTTTACCCAAGGAAATTTTCAAGCAGAATTCATCCGAAAGGAAGAAAGAATAAAACAGCACAAAAAACTGTATCAGCAAACGGCACTTTTAAGTGTTAAACAAGTTGGAAAAAGCTATTCAAATCCTGCTTTATTCGGGAAAAATCAAACCCCTATCGTTGCCCTTAAAGACATTTCATTTCAACTTTATCCAGGAGAAACCCTAGGTTTAGTAGGCGCCTCTGGCTGTGGAAAATCGACCTTGGCCAAGGCCCTTGTGTTTTTAGATCCTGCCAATAGTGGAAAGGTTTATTGGAAAGGAGAATTAATTCAAGAACAAAATAAGCAACAGATTGAGCAATTAAGAAAAGACATACAGTTTATTTTTCAAGATCCTTTTGCCGCCCTTCATCCGTTGAAAACCATTGAAGCAGCTATTGAGGAAGTTTTAAAGGTGCATACCGACTTTAACGCTTCTGCGCGTAGCGAAAGAATTAGCGCGCTTTTAACCCAAGTAGGTTTAACGGCTGACTATCGCTCACGCTATCCTCATCAACTTTCAGGAGGACAAAGACAAAGGGTTGTTATTGCAAGAGCCCTGGCTGTTGAACCCAAAGTATTATTGTGTGATGAAAGTGTTGCAGCCCTCGATATTTCCGTTCAAGCACAGGTGCTGAACTTACTCAATCACCTTAAAGAAGAATTGGGCTTGTCCTATCTTTTTGTTTCACATGATTTAAACGTGGTCAAACATATGGCTGACCGGATTATTGTCATGCATCAAGGCTTGATTGTAGAAGAAAACGAAGCCGATGAACTGTATCACAATCCACAAACCGAATTTTCTAAAGCGCTATTGGCTGCAGTTTTTAAATAAATGAAAAGGTTCCCCTTTTTTCTGTTATTGTGTATATTCTTTATACGGGGCAACCCACCTGGGAACCAGAAGGAACAAATTGGACGTATATCGCCTTTGTGCGCACCATTCCACGAACCAAAGGCACTGTAGATATTGACTTATTGTTGCAATATCTAGTTGACCAAGGAATCGTACCTAGCAATAGCTTTCTTAGCAATATAGCATTAGGCACAGAGGTTGGCAATTCTAAAGGCTATGCCGTTATCGATGCCTTTGACGTATTGCTAGAATAAGCCTTATGGAGCAGGATTCGGAATACTTTCTTGTACTGACTCTATCGCTTTTAAAACCGCTTTAGAAAGATCAAGATCGACAGAAGCTATGTTCTCTTCTAGCTGCTCAAGGTTGGTTGCACCGATAATATTTGAGGTAACAAAAGGACGATCGGTAACAAAAGCTAAGGCCATTTGTGTAAGTGAAAGATTAAATTCTTGCGCAACCTTATAATATTCCTCGGTGGCTAAAATACTGTTGTCGCCATTAAAACGGGCTAAATTAGGAAAACGTTTAAAACGGGAGTTTTCTGGCATTCCATTGCGGTATTTTCCTGTTAAACGACCAAAGCCGAGCGGAGAATAAGCCAATAAACCCATGCCTTCTCTCATGCATAGCTCTGAATTACCTACTTCAAACAAACGATTGAGTAAATTGTATGGATTTTGAATGGTAATCATTTTAGGGTAGCCTTTATCGGCTAATTGCAGACAGCGGTGTATCCCCCAAGGCGTTTCATTGGACAAACCGATGTGTTTGATTTTGCCTTCATCAATAAGTGCTGCAAGGGTCGCTAAAATAGCTTCAAAATTATCTTCCCATGGGTCACTATCTGGATGTCCTTTATAGCCGCGAACACTAAAGAAGTTGGCTCTTCTTTCTGGCCAGTGCAGTTGATATAAGTCGAGGTAATCTGTATTTAAACGTTTTAAACTTCCTTCTAATGCTTCTCGAATATGTTTAGGGCTAAACATATCATGATCCCGAATATGGGCGGTATATGCTCCACCCCCTACAATCTTTGAAGCGAGTACAATCTTGTCGCGATTCCCAGTCTTTTTAAACCAAGTACCCATAATACGTTCGGTATCGGCATAGGTTTGTGCAGTAGCTGGAACAGGATAAAGTTCTGCTGTATCAAAGAAATTGATCCCGCGTTCAAGGGCAAGATCCATTTGAGCGTGCCCTTCGGCTTCGGTATTTTGATTTCCAAAAGTCATGGTGCCAAGGCACAGCTTAGAGACCTTAATATCTGTGTTCGGTAATAGGGTATATTTCATAAATTATTTAGTCTTCAACACGGGCTAAAAGTGCCGCTATTTTATCTAATTTCGGGGATAAAATCACTTCAATACGTCTGTTTTTTGCTTTTCCAGCGGCCGTTTTATTGGTGGCTAAAGGCTGGTGTTGCCCTCTTCCGGCAGCTGTTAAGTTTTCAGCTTTAATTTTGTTGTTCTTTAACAATAGCTTGACAATCGCTGTGGCACGCTTGGTCGATAAATCCCAATTACCACTTAAATTATCATTCCCAATATAGGGGTCGCTGTCTGTGTGCCCTTCAATTAAAACGGCAATTTCTGGATTAGCCGCAAGCACACTTCCCAATTGTTTTAGCGCTTGTTTTCCGGTGTTTCCTACAGACCAACTCCCCGATTGAAATAAGAGTTTATTTTCCATTGAAACATATACTTTCCCGCCGCGTTGTTCAACAGAAAGGCCATTGCCTTCAAAACTATTTAAAGCGGCTGTCAATGCATTTTTTAAGGAACTCATCAATGCTTCTTTATCTGCAATTAATCCTTCTAATTCTTCTACTCTAGCAATACGTGAAGACAATTCTCTTGTTAAAGAATCAAGTCGGGTTCTTTCTAACAGTAATTCACCCTCTTTGATTTGTATGTCTTCCAAAAGGCCTCTATTCTTTTCTATACTTGCTTGAAGGGCCTCATTGCTGTTTTGCTCTAAAGCGGCATAAGCATCTTGTAAAGTGTTTAATGTACCAGAGGTGGTCGCCAATATTTGACTTTGCTTTTCATATTGCCCCACTAATTCTCCATAGTGATAACGCAAAGAATCATAGTTTTTAATGAGTTGATTATGGTCTGTTTCTAAAACAGCGTGATCCCCTTTTAGGGTGGCATAACGACTTTCTATTTCGTTGAAAATTTTAGAAGAGACACAACTGGTGCATAATGGGAAAATCAATAAAAGAAGGACTTTTTTCATCAATGAGATTTTTCGTTTAACTTAATTCAACTACAACTGGGCAATGGTCAGAATGGTGGGCTTCTGGTAAGATATAAGCGCGTGAAATCTTTTCACGCAAGGCTTCGCTAACCAAAGCGTAATCAATGCGCCAGCCTTTATTATTGGCACGGGCATTTGCGCGGTAACTCCACCAACTGTAATGGTGAGGTTCTGGATTTAAATGCCGGAAAGAATCGATGAAACCACTGTTGAGAAATTCCTCAAGCCAGGCGCGTTCTTCTGGTAAAAACCCAGATACTTTTTTGTTTCTAACGGGATCGTGAATATCAATCGCTTGGTGACATATATTGTAATCGCCACAAATGACTAGCTTGGGGAAGTCTTGTTTTAATGCATCGATATAGGCTTTAAAATCGTCCATGAATTTAAACTTGTATTCAAGGCGATCTGTATTGGTGCCAGAAGGGAGATAAAGACTAATCACAGAACAGTGATCGAAATCAGCTCTAATGACACGGCCTTCAAAGTCAATATGGTCAATACCGGTGCCATAGGTAATGTTGTTGGGTTTGGTCTTGCTGAGGATGGCCACCCCACTATAGCCTTTTTTTTGAGCAGAGAACCAATAATGTTGATAGCCTAAAGCCTCAATTGCTGACATATCGACCTGTTCTTGCATTGCTTTGGTCTCTTGCAGGCAAACCACTTCGGGCTGAGCCGCAGCTAACCATTGGACGAAGTCTTTTTTAAGTGCCGCACGAATCCCGTTAACGTTATAGGATATGATTTTCATTGAAACTAATTTACCAATTTGTTCTCTATCTTTCTTATGCTCTTAATCTTTTAATTTACAATCTATGAACAGTTTTTTCAACGGTTTATTAAGGCCATGTTAGACCAAGAAATTTTGGCACCGTTTTTTTTTAAAACAGAACATCTAAACGCCAACATAAAAAGCAATGCCTTTAATTAGATCAAAAGGGAAAAATCAAAAAAACGCGGCTAGATGTTTTTCAGCCAATGCTTCACATTGAGTTTGGCATCTAAATAAGCGGGTAAATCTGCTATAGCAATTCGTTCTTGCTCCATACTATCGCGGTCGCGAAGGGTGACTGTTTTGTCTTCTAATGACTGGTGGTCGACTGTAATACAAAAGGGCGTTCCCAATGCATCTTGACGACGATAACGGCGCCCTACAGCGTCTTTTTCATCATAAGAAACCGCGTAATCCCATTTAAGACTATCCACAATTTCATGGGCTAAATCTGGCAATCCATCTTTTTTCACGAGAGGAAGTACGGCTACTTTTGTAGGCGCTAAAATCGATGGAAGCTTCAGCAAAGTTCGTTGACTGCCGTCTGCCAATGTTTCTTCGCGTAGTGCCCACGAGAAAACAGCCAAAAACATTCGATCTAAACCAATCGATGTTTCCACCACATAGGGGACATAATTTTCGTTGCGTTCTGGATCGAAATACTGTAATTTTTTTCCAGAAAATTCTTCGTGACTAGATAAGTCAAAGTCTGTTCTTGAGTGAATCCCTTCTAATTCTTTAAAGCCAAAAGGGAATTTAAATTCAATATCGGCCGCTGCATCGGCATAATGCGCCAGTTTTTCGTGATCGTGGAAACGGTAATTATCTTCTCCCATTCCAAGGGATAAATGCCATTTTAAACGGGTTTGTTTCCATTGCTCATACCATTCTTTTTGGGTTCCTGGAGGCACAAAGAATTGCATTTCCATTTGCTCAAATTCGCGCATGCGAAAAATAAACTGTCGTGCAACAATTTCGTTTCTAAACGCTTTCCCTGTTTGTGCAATACCAAAAGGGATTTTCATCCGCCCTGTTTTTTGCACATTGAGGAAGTTGACAAAAATCCCCTGTGCCGTCTCTGGGCGTAAATATAAATCCATGGCCGATTCTGCAGAAGCGCCTAGTTTGGTGCCAAACATTAGGTTAAACTGCTTAACGTCGGTCCAGTTTCTCGATCCAGATTCTGGGCAGGCGATTTCTAATTCTTCGATCAATGCTTTTACATCGGCTAAATCTTCTTTCTCTAAAGACTGACCCAAACGTTTTAAGATGGCATCAATCTTTTCCTGATAGCCAACCACTCTTGGGTTTGTTGCAATAAACTGTGCTTTATCGAAATCTTCTCCAAAGCGTTTTGCCGCTTTCTTAACTTCTTTATCAATTTTGACTTCAATTTTACCACAATAGTCTTCTACCAAAACATCGGCACGGTAGCGTTTTTTTGAGTCTTTATTGTCGATTAAAGGATCGTTAAATGCATCTACGTGACCAGAAGCCTTCCAAGTTGTAGGATGCATAAAAATAGCCGCATCAATTCCCACAATATTACTGTGCAATTGCACCATGGCTTTCCACCAATAATCGCGAATGTTCTTTTTTAGGGCTGCACCGTTCTGTGCATAGTCATATACGGCGCTTAGACCGTCGTAAATTTCACTTGATGGGAATACAAAACCGTATTCTTTTGCGTGAGAAATGATCTTCTTAAAATCTGTCATAGCACAAAAATAACCCTTTTTCGTATTTTGGAAGAACCAAATCGCCTTGAAATGTATGCTAAACTTATTCTCCTGCTAAAGTCTGTTTTTGAATTGTTCTTTCCCCTTCGCTGCACAGGCTGTCAACGGGAAATTATTTCCCCTCAAAAAGTCTTGTGTATTCATTGTGAGTTAAACTTACCGCTCACTTATTTTCATTTAATCTGTCCTTCTCCCTTAAAAAATAAGCACTTTGCTTTTTGGGGCGTACAAGAAGTGTTTGCAATATATCGCTTTGAAAAAAGCACTTTGATTGAAACTTTATTGTATCAGTTAAAGTATCATAAAAATAGAGCCATTGGTGTTTTTTTCGGACGCAAATTGGCGCTTTTTATCACAACCTCAGAACAGCAATTTGACGGCATTATTGGGGTGCCTTTACATCCCAGAAGAAAAAGAAAAAGAGGCTACAATCAAGTAGACATCATTGGGCAAAGTGCTGCTGCTTGCCTTGCAATTCCATATTACGGAAAATGGCTTGAACGCATTAAACACACCCCGAAATTATCTACTGCTTCCAAAGACAGAAACCTTATTCTAAAAGAAGCCTTTCGGGTACATCCGAAGTATACTATCCCCAAAGGGCATTACCTTTTGATTGACGATATCTTAACAACAGGAGCTACGCTAAAAGCCTGTTTAAGTGTCCTAAAGGAATTTGATCATATTTCGCTGAGTATTGCCACCATGGTCTATAGAAATTAGCAGATTTATGTGTTACTTTGCAGCATATGTGGAAAAAGCTTAGCATTATTGTATTGGTTTTATGGGTGATTTCTTCTACCCATTGTGCTAAAAGGGGCACCCCAACTGGCGGGTTAAAGGATAGTATTCCACCGGTATTGGTTAGTGCAAACCCAGCCTTAAATAAAATTAATTTCGATGCAGAAAAGGTTGTTATGGTCTTTGACGAATATGTTAAGTTAAACGACATTGCCAATCAATTAATCGTTTCTCCTCCTATGGAGAAAAGCGCCTATAAAATTCTTCCTGAAGGGACGGTGAGTAAAAAAGTAGAAATCCGTTTTATAGCACCTCCAAGAGACAATACAACCTTCACCTTTAACTTTGGCGAAGCCATAGAAGATTTCAATGAAAATAATCCACTGCCTTTCTTTAGTTATACTTTTTCAACAGGCGATTATTTGGATTCTTTGCGTTTATCTGGAACAGTCAAAGACGCCTATGCTTTAGATTCTCTCGACAGAGTTTCCATTCATCTTTACCCAATTGATTCTACTTTCACAGATTCAACCATTTTTCTTCAAAAACCCCTTTATGTAGGAAACACACTAGATAGTATTTACTTTAATTTACAAAGTCTCGCGCCAGGGAAATATGAATTCATTGCAATTAAAGATGTGGGGAAAAACTACCTTTTTGATCAAGCTGTAGATCTCATTGGCTTTTTTGAAGAACCCATAGAATTACCGCAAGACTCCTTAATGTTTCCTATTCTTTTCAAAGAGGTCCCTAATTTTAGATGGGGACGCCCTAAAATGATCAATGACCATCATCTCGAATTTGGCTATTTTGGGGATGTTACTGACAAAGCGGTGATCTTTACAGAAGATTTTGAGCAAAAAGGACAAGGATTCTTTACCCGCGACAGAGAAAAGGACACCTTGCATTACTGGTTCTTACCACAAAAAGAATTAGACTCAATTGTTGTTGCCCTTGAAGAAATAGACTCCATGCGCCCTCTAGTGATTAAACCCTTTAAGCCGGTTTTAGATTCTTTGATTTTAAAGGTCGTTCCCAAAAACCGCAATATTTTGCACTTTTTAGATAGCCTGAAAATTGAAAGTAATCTCCCTATTACTGAAGTCAATAATGAATTTATCCAAATCTTTGATATTGACACCCTAGAGGTTCCTTTTACCAGTTCGATAGACCCGAATAAAGACAAGGTTTATCTTGACTTTAAGAAAATTCAAAACGACAAATACCGCATACAACTCCTGCCAAATGCCATCACCAATTTTTTAGGTGAAACAAACGACACCATTCTTCATACCGTAAGAACACGCTCAATAGAAGACTATGGAACACTCTTTTTAACCGTGAAAAGAAAAGACGAGACAATGCCTTATTTCTTTGAGTTGATCGATAAAAAAGGAAAAACAATAAGAAAAGTAAATCAAAACAGCGATAACACCTATAAACTCGATTATCTAATTCCTAAAGAATACCAAATACGTTTTGTTAAAGACCGCAATGGAAATGGTCGCTGGGATACCGGGAATTACCTAGAAAAAAGACAAGCAGAAGAGGTGGTTTATTTATCTGATTATCTCGTACTTAGGGCAAATTGGGATTTGATTGAAAGCTTTACGATTGAATAGTAAAACGATCTCTATCGTTTAAGAAATTGAGTTTCTCTCTGGCCAATAGCATTTTATCGCGATCCATTTGAACCGTTGTTGCTTCCTGCTTTTCTGCTTTTGTATGTCCTATTTTTTCTCCCATAAAATCATAAACGGCGGTATGCCCAGGATAATATAAGTCAGAACCATCTGAGCCTATTCTATTTACGCCTACACAATAGGTCATGTTTTCAATTGATCGCGCTTGCAGTAAAACATCCCACGCAGCAATGCGTTTATGGGGCCAGTTGGCCGTATAAATCAACACATCATAATCTGCTGTGTTTCTACCCCATACAGGGAAGCGCAAATCATAACAAACGCGTAAACAAATCTTCCAACCTTTGTAGTGAATTAAACCATCGTTTTGACCTGTAGCATAGGCCTTGTGTTCGCCGGCTAAAGTAAAGGTATGACGCTTGTCATAAAATTGAACTTCGCCATTTGGTGCAACAAATAAAAAGCGATTAAAGCACTTGTTGTCCTCTTGAATAACGGTACTCCCTGCTATGACAGCATTTTTTTTCTTCGCCCACTGCTGCATCCATTGTACGGTATCACCTTCCATAGATTCGGCATGTTTTGCTGCCTTCATGCTAAAGCCAGTGGTAAACATTTCTGGAAGAATAATCAGATCTGTTTTAGGAAGAGTATTTATTTGAAAACTGAGCTGTTCGAGATTTTTCTGTTTGTCCTCCCAAAAAAGATCAGTTTGTAAGGCGGTAAGCGTAAGTTGAGATTCCATATCTTTAAGACGAGCAATAAAGATGTAAAAAAAAGACGAATGACACAACTTCCCACTGCAAAAGCCTACATTTTTGATATGGACGGCACTTTGACCGATAATATGCACTTTCATCATGAGGCATGGATGAAGTTTATAGCACTTAAAAAACTGGGGATCGATGCAGAGACCTTTGAACGTGATTACCACAAAGGCACTTTGATTGAAGTAATGGCGCGCTTTTTTCCGCACTTAACCACCGAAGAAGAACTGCGACAAGTTGGTAACGAAAAAGAAGCCTTATATCGAAAAACCTATGGGCATTTACTAGCCCCTCTCCCGGGCTTGCATCTTTTTTTGGAACAACTCAAGGCAAAAAATATTCACTTAGGATTAGCTACTATGGGGGATCAAAACAATCTTGACATGACCCTTAAGCAATTAAAAATCGAAGCTTATTTTCACAGTACAACCGGAGGGGATCAAGTGACACACGGGAAACCCCATCCAGAAATCTTTTTGCGCGCCGCAGAAAAAATAGGGGTTCATCCAACAGACTGTCTCGCTTTTGAAGACACCCTGTCTGGAATTACAGCCGCCCAAGCGGCAGGAATGAAGGTGGTGGGGATTAGCACCCAATTTTCGCAAGAAAAGTTACTCGAATTAGGCTGTGTTGTAGCCTTAGATAATTACACTTCTATTGCAATACCATAGCATAAATTAATTTTTTATTACATTTGAAATGAACCGTCCCAAACAGTTCTACTTCAATAATCTACATTCATAATTGCTTTACTAGAACTTTTTGGGAAATAAATGAAATCAATGTAATGACAAAGCATTATTCAATTACCTATATTGAAAACTTTGTGACACTAGAATAAAAGATAATAACCCCCAATTGAATGAAAAAACTACGCCTTTTTACTTCTATTCTATTGATCGTTTTGGTGGTGCTATCCTTTCTTCACATTGACTTTTATGGTCATAGATTTTTCCTTGTATTATTACTAGTACTAACAATTATAGATACTGCTTATGGTTATTTTTCAAAAAAATAAAACCGCATAAAAAGGGTTTTTAAATCCTTTTACACCCTAAGTCAATCTTTAAATTTCTTTTTTAAACAAAAACAACCTGCTCATTCTCATGAGCAGGTTGTTGGCTAAATTTTAAAATGAACTTATCCTTTTAAGCTCGCTGATAAATATTCGCGGTTCATGCGAGCGATGTTCTCTAAAGAAATTCCTTTAGGACATTCTACTTCGCAAGCGCCGGTATTGGTACAGTTACCAAAACCTTCATCGTCCATTTGCTTTACCATGTTTAAAACACGGTCTGTTGCTTCAACTTTCCCCTGGGGTAATAAAGCATATTGCGATACTTTGGCCGAAACAAACAACATCGCAGAAGCGTTTTTACAGCTCGCTACACAAGCGCCACATCCAATACAGGTTGCAGCATCAAAAGCTTTATCTGCATCGTGCTTATCAATAGGAATGGCGTTAGCGTCTTGGGTATTTCCGGAAGTGTTTACACTCACAAAACCACCCGCATGTTGAATACGGTCAAAGGCAGAACGATCTACCGCTAAATCTTTCACTACTGGGAAAGCGTTTGCACGGAAAGGCTCAATGGTAATCGTATCTCCATCTTTAAACTTACGCATGTGCAATTGACAGGTCGTTACTAAACGATCTGGCCCGTGGGCTTCTCCGTTAATATACATAGAACACATCCCGCAAATTCCTTCACGACAATCGTGGTCAAAGGCAACTGGGTCGATTCCCTTACCAATTAATTCTTCGTTGAGCACATCCATCATTTCCAAGAAAGACATATCTGGCGATACATTTTCTATAGGATAGGTTTCTATACTTCCGGTAGCATCTGCGTTAGCTTGACGCCAAATTTTTAATGTTAAATTCATAGGTCTATTTGTATGAACGTGTTTTTACTTCAATTTCTTCATAATTCAAATCTTCTTTGACTAAAACCGCCTCAGAAGGTTCTCCTTTGTATTCCCAAGCAGATACAAACGTAAAGTTTTCATCATCTCGTAATGCTTCTCCTTCTGGTGTTTGTGACTCTTCACGGAAGTGTCCTCCACAAGATTCTGTTCGCTCAAGCGCATCCTTGGCAAATAACTCTCCTAATTCTAGGAAGTCTGCCACGCGACCTGCTTTTGCTAACTGTTCGTTGAACTCGTTTGCTTCTCCAGGTACATTAACGTTTTTGTAGAAATCTTCTCGCAGGGCTTTAATTTCAGCAATAGCCTCTTTTAAGCCTTCTGCATTACGGGACATTCCACATTTGTTCCACATGATTTTCCCCAGTTTTCTGTGATAAGAATCTACTGAGTTTTTACCATTATTATTTACAAAAGCATCGATTTGATCCTTCACTGCTTTTTCGGCAGCCTCAAATTCTGGACTATTGGTATCGATGGCTCCCGTACGGATATCATCTGCTAAATAGTCTCCAATGGTATAAGGAAGCACAAAGTAACCATCCGCTAAACCTTGCATTAAGGCAGACGCTCCTAAACGGTTTGCGCCGTGGTCAGAGAAGTTTGCTTCTCCAATCGCATAACATCCAGGAATGCTGGTCATTAAGTTATAATCTACCCAAACACCTCCCATGGTATAGTGTACCGCAGGATAAATCATCATTGGGGTTTCATAAGGGTTTTGATCAACGATTTTTTCGTACATCTGGAAAAGGTTTCCATATTTTGCACGCACAACGTCTTGGCCTAATTTTTTGACTAAGACAGCGTCGTTTTCATTAAGTCCTTTTACGTGGGCTTGTTCTTTTCCATAACGCATAATGGCAGAAGCAAAGTCAAGATAGACCGCTTCTCCTGTTTTATTTACGCCATATCCAGCATCACAACGCTCTTTAGCGGCGCGAGAAGCAACGTCTCGTGGCACTAAGTTTCCAAAGGCTGGGTAACGGCGCTCTAAATAATAATCGCGATTTTCTTCTGCAATTTCGGTTGGCTTTAATTTACCCTCGCGGATGGCCTTAACATCATCAATGTTTTTTGGCACCCAAATACGCCCGTCATTTCGCAAAGACTCTGACATCAAAGTCAGCTTTGATTGATGGTCTCCAGAAACAGGAATACAGGTTGGGTGAATTTGTGTAAAACAAGGGTTCGCAAAATGTGCTCCTTTTTTGTGAATTTTCCATCCAGCAGAAACATTACTTCCCATGGCGTTAGTCGACAAGAAAAATACGTTTCCATAGCCTCCAGAAGCGATCACAACAGCATGTGCTCCATGACGCTCAATTTGTCCATTGACTAAGTTACGGGTAATAATTCCACGGGCTTTTCCGTCAACAACAACCAAATCCATCATTTCATGACGGTTGTACATTTTGATTTTACCACGACCAATTTGACGGTTCATGGCAGAATAAGCGCCTAAAAGCAATTGCTGCCCCGTTTGTCCTTTAGCATAAAAAGTCCTAGAAACCAAAACTCCCCCAAAAGAACGGTTGTCCAATAAGCCCCCATAATCGCGTGCAAAAGGAACGCCTTGTGCAACACACTGGTCAATAATATTGGTAGAAACCTCGGCTAAGCGATGCACATTTGCTTCGCGAGAGCGGTAATCTCCTCCTTTTATGGTATCGTAAAACAAGCGATAGGTTGAATCCCCATCTCCTTGATAATTTTTTGCTGCATTGATTCCTCCCTGAGCGGCAATCGAGTGCGCACGACGTGGTGAATCTTGAAAACAAAAGGTTTTTACATTATAGCCTAGCTCTGCAAGGGTAGCAGAAGCAGATGCTCCAGCTAAACCTGTTCCAACAACAATTACGTCGATTAAACGCTTGTTGGCTGGACTAACTAAATTAATGTGGCTTTTGTGGTTGGTCCACTTATCGGCCATTGGCCCCTGCGGTATTTTAGAATCTAAAGTTGCCATATTAAAATGCGGTTAAATGGTGAAACAATGCAATAAATACAAAACCTAATGGAATCCCGATCGCAAAAGCAGTTGTAAAGCCTTTTATCGCTCGAGTGTATTTATTATTTGCGCCCAGAGATTGGAACGAAGAGCTAAAGCCATGCAAAAGGTGTAAGGCTAAAAAGCCAAAAGAAACAACGTATAATCCTACGCGCACAGGGCTTTCGAATTTATGCACCATTTCTTCAAAATAACGGCTGGGGTTTTCTGGAAGCACCTCAACGTATTTATAATTCATCTCTGGAATCCAAAAGTCGTAAAAGTGAAGCCCAAGAAAAGACAACACCACCGCGCCAGAAATAATCATATTTCTTGACATCCAAGATGAATTTGCAGCGCCGTTATTTGTGGCGTATTTACCTGCTCTTGCCTTTCTGTTTTGAATCTCTAAAACAAAGCCCATTACAAAGTGAAAGATCACCCCAAAAATTAATACTGGTTGCAAGGCAAATTGTACTAATGGGTTATTTCCCATAAAGTGAGAAAGTTCATTAAAGACTTCTTCACTAAAAACAGAGGTGAGGTTGATGGTGAAATGCTGTAGCAAAAAGAAAACCAAAAACAGACCCGAAAGCGCCATAGCAAATTTTCTAGCCAAGGACGTCTTAATTATTGTGCTCATTAAATTCAATTTATTTAAAACAAAATTAAGGCATAAAGCCATTAGAATGAAATTATTCCCTTTGATTTTCACAGTTTATAACAACTCTAAATTCAGCTGTGATAATCCTGTTTAAGCAATCCAGCCGAATCCTATCTCAAAGCCCTTATTGTTTAGACAAAACTAAAATGGCAAGGAAATGGCTAATCCAAAAACTTGTCGGAATTGAAGATCAGCTAATGCATTGTCGTCATACAATAACTGGATTTCAAGCATTGCGCTCAAATAATCGTTGACTTTCATGTCAAGGGAGCTTGTAAAGTCAAAATCTAGGTTTTTAACTTCGGCAAAATAGTTTGAAATCAAACTAAAATTAGTGGCTAAAAATATATTTTTAGCGATGTTTAATTTACTCTGAAAGGCAAAAGAGGCACCCGCTTCCCAGCGGGCCGTCTTATCGGCCGCGACCCCAAAAAAGGTTTCCTCTTGAGCCAGATTTTGGGTAAAACTTCTATCTACTAAAATAAGTCGCGCGGCAATAGGATTAAATTGGATGGCGATTGTTTCTGCTTTTTTATAGGCCATCCCCACACCTAAACGCAAATAGGCGGGAGAGAAAAAGGCGGAGGTTTTGACACGGGATAT
>CBFHVC010000012.1:43747-54600 GCA_965659515.1 Candidatus Arcticimaribacter sp.
TGCTTTTTTATAGGCCATCCCCACACCTAAACGCAAATAGGCGGGAGAGAAAAAGGCGGAGGTTTTGACACGGGATATGCTGCCCGCTTGCTCAACTAGCTGTATTCCCGGGGCATTTTGGGTTTTTAAATTAAAGGAAGATGAAAGACTCCATTTTCGTTTCGTTTTTCGTTGTAAAATGCTATTAATTTCTAATTGATCCTCGGTTTTATTTAACGCATCGTTACGGTCTGTTTTGGCATAACCTAATGCAAAATCTAGGGTAGTGGTCCATGCCCACTTTTCATCTTGATAAGCAAGATCATAGTCCAAATTAATGGTTCCGCTAAAACTATTGACCCCGCCGGCAAGCCAGTTGTCAAAGCTAGATTGGTTGATTAACACGCCAAGCTTTCGCTCTTGCTTCCAGAGAGATAAACTGTCTTTTTCGCTTTCTTGTGCAAAAAGCCAATTACTCGTAAAAAGGCTTATTGTTAATAGTATAAGGAATGCCTTATTTGATTGTAAAACTTTTGGCGGCTTTGTTTTCGCCTTGTTCAATACGAAGGGTGTAGGTCCCTTTGGGTAAATAATACTTTCCATTTTTTGCAGATTTTAGGGGGGTTTTTCTGTTTTTTCTTTGGTAATTACGCAATTCATTGCCGCTTAAAGTTAGATTATAATTGATGTAATTATAGCCCTTATCAAGCTTTTGTTGCGCACTGTAGACCAAGGTGTTTTTATCGTCATATAGGGTGTAAAACAGGGGACCTGCTTGAGGCGAGAAAATTTTAAATTCCACCAAAGGTTCATTGGCTTTCCGCCATTGCGAGTAGGAGCTCCCCCAACGCTTTGCATGTCGAATGTCTTGGATATCCATTAGGGTTAATCCCTTTTTCATTTCCTGTAAAACGCTTATGTCTGCTTTATAAATAGAGCGGCCATGGGTTCCTACCAAGAGGTGGTTTTCTTCTGTTTGCACTACCAGGTCGTGAACTGCTGCAGTGGTTAAGCCCTTTACAAAGGGTGCCCAGTTTTCGCCTTGATCAAAAGAAACAAAGACCCCCATATCGTTTCCTAGATAGAGGATGTTTTCCTTTTTAGGGTCTTCTCTAATAACATTTACGGGGGAAAGCGGAAGATTACTTGCAATGGCTTTCCAGCGTTTCCCACCGTCTTCACTAACATAGACATAGGGCGTAAAGTCATCCCAACGATAGCCGTTTAAGGTGACATATATCCGGTCTTTTTGGTGCTGGGAGGCCACTACTCTACTGACCCATAAATTAGGTGGAAAGCTGTCTGAAATTCTCTCCCAACTGCCGCCACCACTGGTGGTTTTATAAACATATCCATCATCACTTCCCGTGTAGAGATAACCAAACTGAAAAGGCGATTCTGATAAGGTTGTCAAGGTGCCATAGGCCACATTTCCTTTGCGTCCCCCTTGGGTTAAATCGGGTGAAATGGTTTCCCAATCCTCGCCTTGATTTAAAGACCTGTGGAGTTTATTTCCACCAAAATAGAGAATGTCTTGATTGTGGGTTGACAGCAATATCGGGGTTTGCCAGTTGAATCGATAAGGCGATTCCCCTAGGGTGTGCTTTGGCTGAATGGCCTTTCTTTTTTTATGGGCTAAATCCAAACGATAATAGTTGCCAAACTGAAAACCGGTATAGACAATATTACTGTTGCGCTTGTCAATTTGCACTTTCATTCCATCGCCCCCCATAATAGAGGTCCAGGGATTGTGACCAGTAGCCTGCCAGCGTTCGTTGTCTACCGCATTGTGCGCCCCTTTCCACACCCCGTTGTCTTGTAAACCACCATAGACATTATAAGGCTTTTCATGGTCAACATTAATGGCGTAAAATTGCCCGACTGCCGTGGAATTATTTTTCATCCAGTGGCCACCGTTGTCATAGGTAATGTTTACTCCGCCGTCGTTCCCATTAATTAAATGTCCTGGCAGGTTTGGATTTATCCACAAGGCGTGATGGTCTGAATGAACATTGGCTTTCCCGATGGAAGAAAAGGTTTTTCCCCCGTCATTTGAACTCAGTAAAGGAACGCCGTAAATATAGATTTTATCTTGCTGTTTAGGATGTACATGAATATGACCAAAATAATAGCCATAGCTGTAATACAAATCATCAATATAGCCTTTGTGGGTTTTTTGCCAAGTGGCTCCCCCGTCTGTGCTTTTATACACCTCTGCCCCTACTACAGGAGTGTCAAATAACCTACTATTGGCATCTTCTAAATAGGTCGCTAAATCTTTGGGAACAAGAGCACCACTGCGAACGCTGTTTTTCAAATTTGCTGCACGGTATTTTTCTTGGAAATTATTTTCTTTTAAAAAGGCATTTAACTTTTTATCTTCTATGGCGAGAAAAGCTTCTTTACCCATGCTTTTAAAGTCGTCTTTTGATATTGTATTGCTTTTTTCTTTATCTGTATTTGGGCGTCTAAACTGGGAATCATGAATCGCATAAAGGGTATTTTCATCAAAAACAGCCAGTCCGATTCGCCCCACACCTTCTCCGCCTGGAAAACCTGTTTCAACGCCGCTAATCAAATTCCAAGTCATTCCAGCGTCGGTACTTTTATAAATGCCAGAATTTTCTCCACTGCCTATAAAATCCCAGGCTTTCCGGTCTTTTTCCCAAACTGAAGCATATTGAATCGCAAAGTTATTGGGTGCAGTTGCCATGTCGATAACCCCAGTTGCGTTATTAATATATAAGGTGTGTTTCCAGGTTTTACCGCCATCTTTAGTGGTGTAAACCCCGCGTTCTTCATTTGAAGAATACAAATGCCCAGTTACTCCTACAACAACATGATTAGGATCTTCTGGATGAATCAATATTTTCCCTATATGATGGCTGTCCTCTAGTCCAGCTAGGGTCCAAGTGTCGCCATTATCTGTCGTTTTCATCATACCAATTCCCGCATAAGAAGAGCGAGAAGCATTGTTTTCTCCAGTTCCAACCCATAGCGTTCTCGTGGGCCAATGGACGGCAATTTCACCAATATTTTGTGTTGGTGCATTTTCAGAAATAGGCGTAAAACTGATCCCATTTGTTTTAGTATGCCACACTCCTCCAGAGGCATAAGCCACATAAAATTCAGTAGGATCGTTAGGGTTAACTGCAAGCGCAACCACTCTTCCGCTCATTACTTTAGGGCCAATGTTTTCAAAAGGGACATTTTTAACTTCAGCGTTTTGCTGAAGACTTTTAAAATAATCCAAAGAAGAAGAAAGGGCCTGTGCATCTGTGGCAGGGGTTTGTGCTAAAACTACGCCACTAAAGGCCAATAAAAAGGAGTATAAAAATGATTTCATGCAGTCTAATTTAGATTGAAAATACAATTTTTTCTAGGTTTACAATTCTCAAAGAAATGAAATGAGGGTTTTTTCCTATTTTTAACCCAAAACGAATTCATGCGCTATCAACCACTACCGGCAACTTTTTACAGACAAACTCGTGCGAACTTTATGGCCCAGATGAAAGGCAATAGCCTGGCGGTTTTCAATTCAAATGATGTCTATCCTATTAGTGCAGATTCAACCCTTCCTTTTGCGCAGCATCGCGATATTTTTTACCTGTGCGGAGTTGATCAAGAAGAAAGTATTTTAGTGCTTTTTCCCAATGCTATAGAAGCAAAACATCGCGAAATTCTTTTTGTTCGTGAGACGAATGCTCATATCGCTGTTTGGGAGGGAGCCAAACTCACCAAAGCGCAAGCGACAAAATTAACTGGCATTGAGACCGTTTATTGGCTTAGTGATTTTGAGCGCATCTTTCAAGGATTATCTACCCAGTGTGACACCTTTTACTTCAATACCAATGAACACTATCGGCAGTCGGTAGAAACCCAAACCAGAGAAGATCGTTTTATCGCGCAATGTAAGGCGAACTATCCCGCTCATGCCGTGGCAAAAAGCAATCCTATTTTGCAGCAATTGCGTTCTGTCAAAGCCCCAGAAGAGATTGCACAAATTCAAACTGCCTGCGATATTACTGAAAAAGGTTTTCGCCGTTTGCTGCATTTTGTTCAACCCGGAGTATGGGAATATGAAATTGAAGCAGAATTAGTACACGAATTTTTATGTCATCGTTCAAAAGGCTTTGCTTACACGCCAATTATTGCTTCCGGAAACAACGCCAATGTTTTGCATTATACCGAAAATAATTGCCAATGCCGTGCTGGCGATTTGCTCTTGATGGATGTAGCAGCAGAATACGGAAACTATTCAAGCGATCTCACCCGTACCATTCCTGTTTCAGGAAAGTTTTCTGCCCGGCAAAAAGCGGTTTATGAAGCTGTGTTAAGGGTGAAGAAAGAAGCCACAAAAATGCTGGTTCCTGGAACGTTGTGGAAAGAATATCATGTTGAAGTAGGGAAAATCATGACCAGTGAATTACTTGGCCTTGGCTTATTAGATCAGCAGGATATCGACGCACAAAACCCAGATATGCCCGCGTATAAAAGATACTTTATGCATGGCACTTCACATCATATGGGGCTAGACACCCACGATTATGGTTTATTGCACTTGCCCATGGAGGCCAATATGGTCTTTACCGTCGAACCTGGGATTTATATTCCTGAAGAAGGTTTTGGCATTCGTTTAGAAGATGATGTAGTTACCCAAGAAACAGGAGAACCACTGAATTTAATGGGGAATATTCCCATTGAAGTAGAGGAGATTGAAGCGTTAATGAATGCTTAGTGACAGCCGCAATCTGGCCCGCAGGCATTGTCTTTTTTCTTGAAAAACTTTAAATACAAAATGCGAACAGCATAGACAGCTGCTGCAGCAACCAATAAGATTTGCAATGTTTCCATTAGGCCAAAATTTGATAAACGGCTAAAGCCGAAAGATAGGCAATCAAGGTCATGCTAAACAACTGAATCATCGGCCATTTCCATCCATTGGTTTCCTTCTTAACAATCGCTAGGGTACTCATGCACTGTAAAGCAAAAGCGTAAAAGAGCATTAAGGAGACGCCCGTGGGCAGGTCGAATAGTGGCGCTCCGTTTGCTTTGGTCTCATTGGCCATTCGAAACTTAATCGTCTCTTCACTGTCGTTTCCTACGCTATATATGGTCGCAAGGGTTCCCACGAATACTTCTCTTGCTGCAAAAGAACTAATTAAGGCTATGCCTATTTTCCAATCAAAACCAAGGGGTGCAATCGCCGGTTCGATACTTTTACCTAAAATTCCAATAAAGGAATGTTCTAATTTATAAGATGCAATCGCAGTATTTAATTCCTCCTGAGAATACTTCTTTTCAATGGAATTTTCTGTGACAATTTCTTCTGCATTGTTAAAATCTTCTCCAGGACCAAAAGAAGCCAAAAACCACAATAAGATTGAAATGGCCAAAATGATTTTCCCTGCTTCTACTACAAAAGATTTTGTTTTTTCAAAAACCGTTATCCCTACATTTTTAAGCAAAGGGAGTTTATAATTCGGCATCTCAATCACAAAATAAGTTTTGGATTGAATCTTGAGTACTTTATTTAAAATCGCAGCGGAAAACAAAGCCATTGCAAAGCCGAGTAGGTACAAGCCCATAAGGGTTAATCCTTGGTACCCCATACCGAGAAAGCTTCCCTGGGGAATTACGAGTGAAATCAAAATTAGGTAAACCGGTAAACGCGCAGAACAGGTGGTAAATGGCGTAACCAAAATGGTAATCAAACGTTCTTTCCAATTTTCAATATTACGGGTTGCCATTACGGCAGGAATTGCGCAGGCTGTTCCAGAAATCAACGGAATAACACTTTTCCCGCTTAACCCATATTTGCGCAAACCGCGATCCATAAGAAAGACTACCCTACTCATATAACCCGTTTCTTCTAGTACTGCAATAAAGAGAAACAGAAAAACAATTTGTGGAATAAAAATGACGATCCCTCCTAAACCAGCAATAATCCCCTCGGCCAATAGATCTGTAAACAATCCTGGGGGAAGGTTTTTCTTGGTCGCTTCGCTTAATTGGCTAAAGCTTTCATCGATAAAGTCCATCGGAATACTACTCCAGTCAAAAATGACTTGGAAGATGGTCAACAAAATCAAAAAGAAAATAATGTATCCCCAAAAACGATGAATCAAGACCCGATCTAAACGAGAACGGAAATCGCTAGCTTTGTTAATGTCGACTTTATAGGTTTCTTTTAACGCTTGATTAATGATTTGATAGCGCTTGATGGTTTCTTTTTGCTGCAGCCTTTTGAGGTGTGACTCAGATTGTGTTTTATAAGCGGTAGCATCTTCCACTTTTTGCCGCTCTAATTTGGCAAAATTAACATCTTGTGTAATTACCAGCCATAATTTATACAAAGATTGGTCTGGAAAAACCTTTTCTAGATTTCCAAAATAATCATTGTCAATAGAACGAATGTCAGTGATGCTTTCTTTAGACAAAGAACGGTAATCGAGTAGGTGGTTTTTAAGGGTGTCAATTCCCTTGTTTTCTCGGGTACTAATTAAAGCAACTTTAGTCTTTAACTGGGCTTCCAGTTGGGCAATATCGATTGAAATTCCCTTCCGCTTCATGCGGTCAGACATATTGATGACCAAAAGCGTTGGGATTTCTAAATCCTTTATTTGGGTAAATAATAAAAGGTTTCGCTTTAGGTTTTCTATGTCAGAAACCACCACTGCAACATCTGGATAATCTTTGTCGTTTTTATTAAGAAGCAGCTCGATCACCACACTCTCGTCCATAGAAGAAGCATTGAGACTATAGGTCCCAGGAAGATCGATAATGTGCGCTTTTGTTGTACGGTTTAAACGACAGGTCCCTTGTTTCTTTTCTACCGTTATTCCAGGGTAATTCCCCACTTTTTGGTTTAAACCGGTGAGGGCATTAAAGACCGATGTTTTCCCTGTATTGGGATTTCCTATTAGCGCAACATTGAGGTTTGTACTCATGCAATCAAGTCTATGGTAATGTGTTGAGCGGTTTCCTTGCGAATGGCGAGATGGCAACCGTCGATCACCAGATACATAGGATCTTTTAAAGGGGCGAACTGCTCTAAGTGCACTTCGTTCCCAGGAAGACAACCCATTTCAATGAGTTTAAGCGGTAGTAGATCAGTATCGATCGCTACAATTTTTCCCCGTTGATTTTTTTCAATCTGATCTAGTGTAATCATTATTTAGAATGATTTTAAAGAAACAAAAGTAGGGGAAAATGTTCCCCGTCCCAAAACATTAGAGGACAATTTAGCATTAGAAACCGTATTCTTTTTTTAGGGTCGTGATGTCTTGCAATAGGTCTTCCATGGCGGCTTTGTCTGTTCCGTCATAATACCCCCGAATGCGTTTGTCTGGGTCAACCAAGACAAAATTCTCGGTATGAATCATATCGTGCGGTCCCCCGTCCCCATCTTTTTTAACCACAAAATAAGACTTACGGGCAAGGGTATAAATCTCTTTTTTATCACCCGTTAAAAGATTCCACTTCGCATCGTTCACGCCCTTTTCTAGGGCATATTTTTTTAATTGGGCGATAGAATCTATTTGGGGAGTAACGCTGAAAGACAGCAATTTCACTTTTTCCTCTTTTAGTGTCTGGGCTTGAATTGCACTCATGTTGTCTGTCATAATTGGACAGATGGTGGGGCAGGTAGTAAAAAAGAAATCGGCGACATAAATATGATCTTCATAGTCCCGCTGGGTGATGATTTGCCCATTTTGATTGAATAACCGGAATGGGGCAATTTTATGGTATTTCTTAACATGTTGCAGGCTACTGTCTACCAATTCAAAACTCACCTCTGCGGGTTGATAAATGGGCAAGATTTTTACCGGCGTTAGGGCATTGTAAAAGAGGTACAAAATCCCTGCTGAAATCGTGGAAAAAACCACAATAAACTTTCGATATCGTGCAAAATTGATTTTCATAGTAGCAGTACAAAATTACACTCTTTTTCGCCTTCCTGCTTGTTAAAAGAAAGATAAATGAGTCAAGGGATAGCGATGCCACTTGGAAATGCTTATTTTTGGGCTTGATTAGAAAAAATCTACTATGGATCCAGTTGTCATTAAAGGCATTCAACTCTTACTGAGTTTATCAATTTTAGTTGTTTTACATGAGCTTGGGCATTTTATCCCAGCAAAAATTTTCAAAACCAAGGTGGAAAAATTTTACCTCTTTTTTGATGTAAATTTCGCACTCTTCAAGAAAAAAATTGGTGAAACCGAATACGGCATTGGGTGGTTACCGCTAGGGGGCTATGTCAAAATCGCAGGAATGATTGACGAAAGCATGGATACCGAGCAGATGAAACAACCCGCACAACCCTGGGAGTTTCGCTCAAAACCAGCCTGGCAAAGATTGATTATCATGCTGGGAGGAGTAACCGTAAATATTATCCTTGGGTTCTTAATCTATATGATGATTCTTTTTGTTTGGGGAAAAGAAACCCTGCCAACAGCAGACGTACCAAAAGGCTTTAACGCTTCTGTTATTGCAGAAAGCATCGGTTTTCAAGACGGTGATCAAGTGCTTAGTGTGAACAACGAACCGCTTGAATATGTAATGGATGTAAACCGTTATTTATTTTTAAGAAGTCCTGAAACAGTAGAAGTCCGCCATCCTGATGGGCGAAAAGAAAGCATTGCTATCCCAGCAAACTTTGGAACAACTATGTTTGAAGCAGGCGATATGTTCCCCCTTACACCCGTTGCCAATATTTATGTAGACAGTCTTTATCCCGACTATCCTGCCGAAAAAGCAGGGATACAGCAGGGAGATCTTTTGGTTTCATTTGACGGAAAGCCAATCAAAGCGATAGGAGATTTAAGAAGTGAAGAGCTTAAAACACAAGACAGCATTGTTTTCCAACTTATGCGCGATAATCAAACAATAACGATTAGCGTTTATCCTACAGAAGAGGCCGTTTTAGGTTTTATTATTAAACCCGCCATGGATATTAGCACCACTCATGTGGATCTTAATTTCAGTGAAAGTATTGCTGAAGGCTTTGATTATGGCTATTGGACCTTGCACGATTATGTTGCTCAATTCAAATATATTTTCACCAAAAAAGGTGCGACCCAAGTGGGTGGTTTTGGCGCTATTGGAAGTCTATTTCCTGCCCAATGGGACTGGCAAGGCTTTTGGAGTAGCACAGCCTTAATTTCGATTATATTGGCCTTTATGAATATTCTACCCATCCCCGCTTTAGACGGTGGACACGTAATGTTTTTACTCTATGAGATGATCAGCGGGCGTAAACCCAACGACAAATTCATGGAATATGCACAAATGTTTGGTTTTTTCTTATTGCTCGCCCTAGTGCTGTTTGCTAATGGAAATGATCTTTATCGCTGGTTGTTTAATTAATTGGCATGATTTTTCCATAAATCTTTGAGCCTCCCAGTACTGTTTTTTATATTTGACTATCAAGACACTAAATTTATTGACATGAAAAAACTACTCTTGCTTTCGATTGCCCTTTTTAGCTTAGCCCTCAGCGCTCAAGATAAAAAAATCACCATTCCTGATTTAAAAGCTCAGTTCGATTTGCTGAACGAAAATGAAGCAGGGGAAATAGACCCTATCAACGATAAGGAAATCAACAAGAAAGTTAAGTTCTTTATTGAAGAACGTTTTCTTAATGTACAATACACCAGAAATATTATCTGGGATAGCTATGAAACTTTCTTAAGTCCTTTTGACCGCTATCACTTCCACACCTATATTGTGCAGGTTAAAGTAGAAGATGTAGATCGTTTAAAGTACATTGAAGTAAAGTATAATCCTAATACCGACGCTATCGAAAGTGACTTTGAATGGAATGAAGATATTCAAGATTTTGAAGAAGTTGTGGCTGAAAAAGAAGCCGCCGCAATAAATGCTTAAAATAAACGCATAGGAATTTGGGAGAAAAAGATTTTCAATTATCTTTGCCAACCAATTAACCATCCTCCTTAGCTCAGTTGGTTAGAGCATCTGACTGTTAATCAGAGGGTCCAAGGTTCGAGTCCTTGAGGGGGAGCTAGCGCAACCGCTACACTACATTAACTTTTAACCCTTCACGCAAGTGAGGGGTTTTTTCTTTTAACCCTCTTGTTTATTGGACTCAAATGTAATCTAATGATCATGCTTTTAGCGACTGTTCCTTCAAAGTGGAATAAAAACTTCTTCGACTATTTAGTTACATAAATACACTGACTTTTCCACTTATATTCCACTTATCAGTCATTAGCTAATCTTGGATTAACAAAGAGCTACCTACTCTGCTTTTCCATTTTTTTGCCTCAAATAACAGCTTAGTCTGTGTCCATGAATTATTCTCCAACTGCCAAAAAACACTTATTAATAATGATTATTTTTTTACTTAACTAAACATTACTATTGACTACAATTAATTAAGCGCTTCTAAATGAGCATTTTGTGGTGTTTTGATTAATCAAAAAAGGAAAAAATGATTATTCTTTAGTAGTGCGTTTTTGAAAAAATAATTGTCCCATTGTCCCAATCCTTAAGGATGGGACAGGGACATACTTAATACACTGCAAATTCTTCCTAAAACCACTACACAGCAATCTTAGGATATGGCCATGATATTAATGGATTAGGAAGGATTTACTTTTACCTTACTTAGACGTACTAAAATCTAGGTTTTTATAAACTTCGTCTGTTCTAATGGTATTATACTTTGACAGATCCCAAGGGTTAGAATTTGTACCCCAATCTGGAGAGGACCTTCTAAGTTTCATTCTTTCTTTGAAGTTTTCCATATATTCTAATCTGTTTTTATCAATAATAATGGATAAATAATCTGCGTCCTTCCCGCCAAAAACATTCCTAAAGACAGCCACATGATATTTTACACCTCTTTTTTG
>CBFHVC010000013.1:0-54064 GCA_965659515.1 Candidatus Arcticimaribacter sp.
GCCAGTTGGTCTCCGTTTGGCGACCATCTTGGGCTAGATTCACTTTGGTCGCGTGTGGTCAGTTTTTGATCATCACTTCCATCTGCGTTCATAATCCAAAGAGAACCAACACTTTTATCGGCCATGATGTCATAGCCCATTTTACGGTAAACAATCTTTTTTCCATCTGGAGCGATTTGAACATCATTGGCATACTGAAGGGAGAAGATATCTTCCATCTCAAATTTTGCTTGACCAAAGCACAACATACTGCTTAAGAAAAACATAAAAAGCGACAACCGCTGTAAAAAAGGAGGGAGCATAAGGCAGTGAATTTTACTTGTTTTATTGAACAAGATACTATAAATCGTGTTCATTTTGAAGGCTACCTTAGAATCCCTTTTTGTGATAGGAGGAGGTAGATTTGATATTCCACCGATAATAAGATAAGTTTGTAAGGATAATTTCACCCTATGGATAAGCTTAAATCACACCTTTCTTTTCTTTTGCTTTTGGTCATTTCAATTCATTTTAATTTAAATGCGCAAAGCAATACCGCTATTGAGAAAAGGCTACAAACGCAAACGAAAACCAACAAGAAGAAGAAAAAAAAGAAGCGAAAAGGGCGACAGCCTAAAATTGATCTAAGTCACTGGAAGGTCACTTTACCGGTGTTGAATGACAAAGGGAAACCATATGAAATTGAGCCGCCAGAGATTTTTGATTATGCCACCAATGAAATCGCAAAGCCATATATGTACTTGGATGACAGAAAGGGCGCTATTGTTTTTCACGCAATGCCTACGGCTTCAAAAACAGCCAATACAAAATACACCCGATCTGAGTTAAGGGAACAAATGGTTCCTGGCGACAATAACACCAACTGGACTTTTGCAGATGGCGCTTATATGAAAGGACGCATCGCCATGGAAGCCAGCTCTAAAGACGATAACGGGAAATACCACCGCACCATCATCATGCAAATTCACGGCAGATTAACCAATGAACAAAGAGATCTAATTGGACAAAAAGACAACAATGCGCCCCCTATTCTAAAGATTTACTGGGACAATGGAAAAATTCGTGTCAAGACAAAACTGCTTAAAAACCTCAATGCAACAGACGAAGAATTATTGCACGAAGATGCCTGGGACAACGATGCTGGGTTCAATTTTGAACAAAAGGTCGATTTTAATGTTTTCACCCTTGAGGTAAAAATAACGGAAGGCAAAATGGTTATTGTCCTAAATGGAACTGAATATAAAGTCTACAAAGGCATCCATATGGAACGCTGGGGAATTTTTGAAAATTATTTCAAAGCTGGAAATTATTTTCAATCGAGGGATGAAGGCTCTTTTTCTAAAGTGCGTTTTTATCAACTAGAAGTGAAACATTAGTTGTCTTTCCTTCCTAAAGGCAACAAAAGCATTTTATTTTATTTAATTCAAAGATTGCCCACCCTTTTCTCCAGTACGAATACGATAGGCTTGTTCTACCGGAGAAACAAAGATTTTTCCGTCGCCTACTTTATCGGTTGCAGCTGCTGCGATAATGGCATTAATGGTGGCCTCGACAAAATCATCATTCACAACAATAGAAAGATAACGGCGTTGAATTTCTGCTGTACTATAGCTAATTCCACGATAGACATGCCCTTGCTGTTCATTACCTAAACCCGTTACATCCCAATAACTAAAAAAGTTGACGTCAACAGCATGCAAGGCTTCTTGAACTGCTTTAAATTTTGATTTTCGGATAATGGCTTCGATTTTTTTCATAAGAGGTATGTTTAAGATCAATGAATTTTTGTTGAAGGTTTCGCCAAAAGAGGGTTTTGATCAATGCAATTGCCGCTAATTAACGTTAGTCGAAAAAAGACATATGGTCTTTTTAATCTTTCCTTAGTTTAAAGATAAGGGGAAAGCTGAAAAATAAAATATAAAAGTAAGAAACAATTTAATCAACTGATTTCCTTATCTTTATTATATTAATACAGGGGTTTTTATTTGTAATGAAGTTTTTTTCATTTTAGATTAATGATGTTTTGATGATGCCCGTATACGTTAGAGGATTTTAATGCGTGGATGCCCCTGTATTTTTTTTAATTGAAATACTTTTTTGTTTTGACCCATAAGCCTAGCTTAAGTTCTCTTTCCTCCATTTTTTTTAACCCCATTTATATACTGTTCCTTGGTCTTCTTTTGGGTTGCGGACAGAAAGTAGAATATACTTATTTAACAGGGGAAGGCCGTTGTGCCAATGGGAAACAAGACCCAGATGAATTTGGGGTTGATTGCGGCGGAGCTTGTGGATAAGCCCCGCTAGCGGGAGCAGAAAGAAAATTAACCCCCATAGGGAATTATTATTATGGCGGAACCAACGCCAAGGATGGTTCAGGTAGTTTGCGTTATTTAAAAATCGAACATGCCAGAGCGGTCTTTAACGAAGAACATAATTTTAGTGCTCTTAGTCTTTATGGCACTGGGCGCTTTACGCCAATGCATCATGTTTGGATAGACAATGTTTTACACGATGGCAACTGGTTTTAATGTTCGGGGCGGAAAAAGCCGATCAAAACCTCATTCTACTTAACGAAGCTGTGATTATAAACTCCAATCAATTTTTTGGGATATTTAAAGTCCTCAACCCATTTGCCATTAACAGCTTGAATGTTTATAAAGTAAATATTCCCATCGAATATGAAGGACGTACCTCTTCGGTTTTTGAGTTAACCACAAAAAAACCTGCTATCGATACCTTTAAAGGAGAGGTTTCTGTTGGGCCCATTACCGCAAATGCCTTACTTGAGCTTCCCGTGAAAAAAGAACATTCTGGTTTAATGAATGGTTTGCATTCTGCCCATTCCAACGGGTTATTGCGATCGCTTAAAGACCTTAATCTCAATAAAAGTTCCGCTGCTTTTTATGATGTAATTGTAACCTATGAAGATCAAATTAGTGCGAAAGACAAACTTAAAGCGACCTTGTATTACAGTCAAGATCAATTTAGCATTACCCCTAATTCACTGTATCAATATGCCAATCAAATGGCTGCTGTCAATTGGAAACACCAACTCACCTATGGGGCTAACCTGACGCGTTATGGAATTGCTCCAGGATAAATGATGCCATTATTCGCGTTTTTCCAATCATTTCGCTGTCCACATTGTCGTTTTGCCGATTCAGCAGTACCACCTCGTCTAGCGCTTCTGCCTGCTCTTCTAGTTCAAAATTATAGCTTGCACTTCCGTGGATGGAAAGCTTCACCTTTCGTGTTTTAAATCCTAAACCTTCAATGGTGAAAGTGTTTTCCCCATAGGGAAGGCGAATTGAAAACCTTCCTTTTTTATTGGTGATTGTTACCGTTTTAAGCAAGGGGAATAAGAGATTAATGCCTTCTAAAGGCAGCCCGTCTTCTCCTTTGATTTGGCCATCAAAAAGATAGCGTTTGTTTTGATTGTCTAAATTGGTTCCCCTATACTAATGCTTAAATCGGGTGAAGCGAGGCCGGTATCTTGCGCATAAAGCAGCCCACAAAAGAGACTTAAAAACAGTACTTTCAAAAGCGGCTTAGTCAAACCAGAAAAGAAGAATAGAGTTGTATTTTGATTCACTTAATGGAGAGGAAGATTATTTTAAAAGGTTTTTTTGGACAAAAAGCACTAGGGTATAAAAACTAAAAAAAAGGCCACCGAAAAAAGCGGGAAGGAATAAAAGTTCTCTAAAAACACCTTCGAGTACATGGGTAATTTTTAATTGATAGGTGAGGTAAAACACACCGATGGTTACCCAACAAGCGAGGGCAGAAAAAAAAGCGCTTTTTAGTGTCATTGCCTAAAAGTAATCAATTTTATCGGTTCAATTCAACGGAGTTTTATACATTAAGGCATCCCAATTCTTTCCCTTTTTTTTTAGCCTCCTTTAAATCATATAAAATGAAATCGATTGTTTTAGGTTTTTTACTGCTATGGGGAATCCCCAGCACCTATTTTAGAAGTAAGTTTAGAAAGTTGGTTTACCAAACAGAGGATTGGAAAATCAATATTAAACCGTTGTTTAAAAAAGAACTGCAAGCTTTATTTGGAAATCTTTTTCCAGAGGACAAAAACTACCTCAAATTAAGACAACAATACAGATGGTATTTGTTCATTTATCTATTGTTGTTCCTCGGCTATAAAATGATTTAATCTTTCTTCTCCCAATCAAACTGTGGAAAAAGTCTTTTTAACAACTCGCCAATCCCCAGGATACCCGTCATTTCAAAGAAAAGTTTAAGGAGAAAGCCATAGGCAGTTTGCGTGATTTCGTCGTCTAAAAAAACAACCCAAAACGCCAAACACAAATAGCCAAAAAGGATCAGGAAATGCATCTGGTTAAATTCTGCTTTTAACCATTTTAAAAGTTTTTTAAAGACAAGCATAACAGGCTTTGATTTTTTCAAAAGTAAAAAGAAATAGTATAACAGCGGGTTTTGTACCTTTTCCGAATGTTCAAAAAACAAATTTATTTCGTGGCAATGCTACTGTGTTTGGCTTGCCAAAAAGACAATGAAACAAATTTCAGCTGTGAAGTGGATTATGTCGAGATTATCGATGCTACTTCAGCTAGAGTGGCCTTTGTTGTGACCCAAGACAATGTCGCCAGGAACTATATTGTTGAGCGTAGCTATAGCCTTAGCAACCGCAATTTCAGCATAGGAGATCAACTTGTTTCACTTGAAAACTTCGCAATTGATGGCAATGAAGCTACGTTCGATTTTTATTACGGAGAAAATTTAGGCCCTTTTTGTGCCGATTTATTTAATGCTGTTCCACCCCACGAACACCAAGCCTTTAGTGCTGAAGCAGAAAAAATCCTTTCTGGAAAAGGAATTGGCAAATGGAAAATCAAGCAAAAGCGGGTTCTTTCTCAATAAGCTATTGCATTATTCGAAAGGCCGTTAAGCGAAATTCTCGTCCATCGGCATAAATAAAAACAGGACTAAAATAGTTGGTTACTTCTGAACGCTTAAAAGCTTTTTCAAGACGAACGGCAATAAAATCTTCCTCGAATTTTTGAACCAAATGTTGAATAGATGCTTGGCATTGCGCCCAGTTTTGTGCATCTAATTGTTCTGGGTGAATAAAGTGGCGAATCAAAGATTGTTTGAATAGACTTGTGTTTTTTTCCAGGCGATCTAGCGGTGCTGATTTTGACTGCCCTGAAACCCAAAACGACGATAGAACAAGAAAAAGGCAACAAATGCGCAGCACCATAAAGTGTAATTTTCTTCTAAAGTAAAAAAAGTCTCCCAAACTTTTCATTCAAGACCCATAAGGAAATGTGTATCTTCCATTGTAGAAATGAAACATATGGAATTTAAAGATAAAGTCGTGTTAATTACCGGGGCTGCTTCGGGGATTGGAAAGGCAGCAGCCATTGCATTTGCGCAGCAAGGTGCGCGTGTTGTTGTATCAGATTATAACGCCAAAGGCGGAAATGCCACTGTTGCGCATATTAAAAAAGCCGGTGGAAGTGCTTGTTTTATGCCCTGCGATGTAGGCGATGCGGAACAAGTGCAAGGTCTTATAGACCAAATTAAACAAACGTTCCATCGCCTAGATATTGCCATTAATAATGCAGGGATTCCGGGAACAACTGCCCTAACTCATCAATATCCCTTAGCCGATTGGGATAAGGTGATGCGCATCAATGCCTCAGGTGTTTTTTATGGAATGAAAGCGCAACTTCCCCTTATGTTAAGTCAAGGCGCAGGAGTGATCATTAATACAGCTTCAATTGCTGGATTAAAAGGCTTGCCGAATGCTATGGCGTACACTGCCAGTAAGCACGCTGTAGTAGGAATGACCAAAACAGCTGCCATGGAATATGGCAAAAAAAATATCCGTATTAATGCCCTTTGTCCTGTTTTTACGGTGACTCCTTTATTTAATCCAGAAGCCATTGAAAAGGTGGCCGCTGGAATCCCCGACAAATTAAAAGCCAACATTCCCTTAAAACGCTTTGCGAATGTGCAAGAACAGGTAGATGCGATGCTTTGGCTAGCTTCAGACAAAGCTACTTTCGTTACGGGACTTGCCTTGCCCATTGACGGCGGATTAACCGCGTAATTTTAACGCTGCTTAAAAGGAACTAAAAGGCTTGTTTTTGGTAAATAAAGGGGATGTTTTGGACTGCCGTTTTTATTTTGCCCAAAACAAAAGGCATTTATTTTGAGGGCTTTTAACCAGTCGGGATAGCTGCCGTTATTTCCCCAAGCATAGGCGACATCTTGGCAAAGTGAAAGCATCTCTTTGATGTGTTTTATGTTTTCTTCCTCGGGCTTTAAATCCATGTTTAGCAAGGCTTTTGGATATGGCGTGATGTGTGCGTAAAGATTACCGAGATAAAAACCGCCATACCCCAGTTCTTTGGCAAAAAACAACAAACGTTTAATGGTAGGATCATTATGGGTGGCATCTCCCCAGGAAGGATTCAATAGAAGAAATAAAATAAACGGTCGATCTTCGGCCCAAATACGCCATAGTCGATAGCGTTTTTCCTTTAATCCTGTTGCGCCTTTTTTCATAAAAAAAATGTAACTTGATGGTATTAACCATAATACCAATTTATAATGAAAAATTTACTTTTAAGTATTTCAGTGCTTTTTTGTGCCTTTGCGATGGCACAAAATGCAGCACCAAAAATCATGGAAACGACTTATTTAGACGTCCATCCTACTCAACTGAATCGCTTTATTGAATTGCATAAAATCATGTTTGATTTTAGCATGGGAGAAGAACGTACCCTAGAGGATTCTTGGGTATATCGCCATTGGTATGGCTCTGGAGCGACGATTGTTATTCAGGATATTTATCCTTCTGCAGAAGCAGCGGTAAAAGACGATGCCTGGGGGGTTATGCGCCGTAAAATGGCCACTATGCCCGAAGAAGAAAAGGAAAAAATGCAAGCAACCTTTCGGGAGTGGTTTTCTTTTTTTGAAGGGCATTGGGATGAAATGCGCACCTTTAACCCCGAAAAAGATTTTGTCGGTAAACCAGATGTTGACTGGGATATCCCTTTTGTTTACGTAACCGGTAGCTACAATAGCAATGGGAACATGCGTAAGATGGGGAAGGCCTATATGGATTGGCAAACACGCCCTAATGTAGCAAATGGCCTACAATTAGGAGGAGGCGTTACTTACCACTATAAAGGAGCAGGGAGTGAACTAGAATTTTTTGGCGGTTTTAAAAACATCCAAGACTTTGCCACTACTGTAAGTACTCAGGCCTCAGACAATCCAGAGGCGAGAAAAACCTTTTGGTCGATGGTTGATGGTGCCCACGCCGATCAAATCTATGTGCATGTAGGACATTTAGAAAATGGCCTCCTCAACCTAGCAGGAAAGGATAAATAATCCATTTAATTAAGATAAAGCGTTCTGTAAAGGGCGCTTTTTTTTTGGGGTAAAAGGGGGTTTCTTTTCTTTTATTCCTACAGCCAGTTCATTTTTTCTATCTTTAGGTAAGCTTCAAAAAACGATGCATCGAAAATGCCTTTATTTGCTTTTCCTTCCTTTGCTGTATGGCTGCCCAAAGTACGTAGAAGATTGTCAAGCCCGCCAAAGTCAAGATCCATCGCTGCTTTGTACGCAACAATATGAACCCGTTTGCGGATGTAACAACACAAGCTATTCCAACGCCTGCGTTGCAGAAAGCTGGGGCATTCTACAGTATACCGAGGGAGCTTGTATGAACTAAATAAATTATTTTGAAAACACCATTATTCCTATTATTTGCCTTCTTTTTTTGTTCTCTTTCAGCTCAATTTAAACAACAAGAAGTTCATTTTGAAAGTGCAAATCCTTTTTCGTTAAGTGATGTAATACTTCATTTAGAAGAATTAGAAACACAAACCGTTTATGGGCAACTAAGCCTTCCGGTTGATAGCCTAAATCCGCAAAAAAAATACCCATTAATTATTGGTGTTGCTGGAAGTTTGGGCTGGCGACAGCACCATAAAGATTATATGAAGATGTATCAAGAACAAGGTTTTGCCACCTTTGAATTGAATAGTTTTAAAAGCCGTGGCATTACTTCCACTGTTGGGTCACAAGATCAAGTGACCATCGCTGGGATTATTTTAGATGCCTATCGCGCTTTAGAAAAACTTGCACAGCATCCTAATATTGACCCGAAAAAAGTAGCCATTACAGGCTGGAGTCTAGGGGGCGGAGTTTCCCTTTTTTCTGCTTGGCTCCCCCTTAAAAATGCCATTACAACAAAGCATGCATTTGCTGCACACTTGGCGTTTTATCCGCCTTGTTTTATCAACCCCCAAAACCTTGAATTCTCCCAGGCGCCTATCCATATTTTAATTGGGGAAGAAGACAATTGGACCCCTGCCAGTCCTTGCAACGATTTAGTGCAAACCCTTGCCGGAAAAGCAAACATTGACATCACAGTATATCCACAAGCGCATCACGGTTTTGATAGCGAACTCCCTGTAGTAAGAAACGAGAGTGCGTACAGTTTTAAAGATTGTCTTTTTGACCTAACGGCCGAGGGTGATATCTTGATGAATTATTTACAACTCCCCATGTCAAGCCCACTAATGCAAAAATTGGGCTTTTTGTTTTGTGTTGAACGCGGGGTAAATATCGGTGGTAATCCTGCAGCTAGAGCAAAGTCATTTCCTTTTGCCGCTCGTTTTATGGAAGAAACCCTAAAAAAATAAGTTGTGCAGCAATCTCTTTCCTCTTTTCGCTGGGTCATTATTGCCCCAGAAGCCGAAGTCACTAAGTGGACCGCCGCTTTTCAAAAAGAAGCACCAGAAATTCAACTTGAAATAGGGCCAGATGTTTCTGCTCCTGAAAAAGTAGACATTCTTTTGTTGTGGAAACACCCCAAAGGAAGTCTTGCCCCTTTTAAAAACATTAAATTGTATTATTCGTTGGGGGCAGGAGTCGATCATTTAATGAAAGATCAAGACCTGCTTTCAGGCGTACCTATTTGTCGTATTGTAGACCCTTTGCTTTCTTTTTCAATGAGCAATTATATCCTTTTTGCGGTGCTTTATCATCAACGCAAATGGGATAAATTTTTAAAAGATAGAAAGGATAAAAGATGGGACCATGACGGGATATCAGAAGAAAAAGTTAGCATAGGGATTTTAGGTTTAGGGACCTTAGGGACAGATGCAGCAATTAAATTACATCAGTTAGGGTTTAAAGTAATCGGTTATAGCCCGTCACCAAAGCAAATCGAGGGAATTCCTACTTTTGCCGAAGGCGAATTAGCGTCCTTTTTAGGGCAGTGCAATGTTTTGGTTTGTACTGTTCCATATACCCCCAAAACCCACGGTTTGTTGTCTAAAAAACTCTTTGATCAATTAACCCAACCCACCTATTTGATTAATGTTGCAAGAGGGGCTGTACAGGTTGAAAAAGATATCCTTTTGGCCCTTGAAAGCAATACGCTTTCGGGCGCTTTTTTAGATGTTTTTGAAACAGAGCCTTTGCCAAAGAAAAGCCCCTTATGGACGCACCCTAAAGTACAAATCACCCCACATATAGCGAGCATCACTAATCCTGAAGCGGGAGTAGCTCAAATCCTCAATAATGCGGCGGCAGTTAGCAATAAGACCGATTTAGTCCATATAGTCGATCCAAAAAAAGGGTATTAGCTGCCATATTTTTTTAGATGATAACTTTCATTTAACAATTGATCTTAGATTTTTTGTAAATTTAGGACAACCATAAACCAATTTTTAAATGAATAAATCAATGTTATTTGTAGTGGCGATGCTATTTGCCACTACAACAATGGCGCAAGTAGCCATGAGTAGAATCCTAACGGTTAAAGAAGGGAAGCAAGCAAAGTTCATGGAACTTGCAGCAAAAAAAACAGAAAAATTCAACAGTAAAAAAGGGCAACCGGCTTACTACACTTTTGCGATCGAAACTGGTCCAGATTCTGGCAAGTTTTGGAGGGTTCAAGTAGCCCAAGAAATGAAGGACTTTGATACTGTTGACACGGAAGGAAACAAATATTGGACAGATACCGTAGGCGATATGCATACCTATTCCAATAGTCAACATTGGTGGTTTAATAAAGACATGTCTTATGTTTCCAATCCTGAAGAAACATACCGTTTGTCTAGGATGATTTTTTATACCATTAAAGCCAACGGAGGAGAAAACTTCTGGCGATTTAGGGAAAGGGTAGCTAAGGCAATGAAAGCCGCAGAATTGCCTTTTTCAATGAATGTATGGAACTGTGCATCGGGTTGTAATGGCGCACAAATTTTGGTTTCCTTTTCTCATAAAGGCTATGGAGACCAAGCCAAAAACAATACCGAGGATTTCCCTAAGCTTGTAAATAAATACAATGAGCTTTTTGGAAAAGAAGCGTATAAACAAGATAACGAGGGTCTTAATGAATCTCTTGAAATGCTGTGGGGAAGAAGAATCATTCACATGCAATTCTTACCAGAATTAAGTTCTCCCCCCAACATGAACAATTAAAGCAAACAAAAACCCTCCAAATAGGAGGGTTTTTTATTGGTTTAGCGGGAAGCTTGATTTTGTTCCGTTAGGTTTGCCTTAAACGAAATCCAATTAAGGATGGATACTGCCGTCTGGCATAATGGCGTCTGTCAGTAAAGCTTTTTTTAGATCGGCTAAAATAACATTGGCACCGCTTAAATTTGCGCCGCTGAGGTAAGCCCCATCAAAGTTCACTCCTTTTAGATTGCATTGCGAAAAATTTGCGCCACTAAAGTTACCTTCTCTAAAATCGGCAAACATCATATTGGCTTTGCTAAAATTGGCACTACTACAGTTGGTTTTAGTCATATTGGCAAAGCCTAAATTAGAACGATATAGGGTAATGCCTGTACAGTCTGCTTCGCTTAAATCAATATTATTAAGATTGGCATAGAAAAGTTCTGCATTGACCAATTGTGTTTTTTGCAGCTTAGCCCTTGAAAGATTTATACCGTTTAATTCAATTCCATTCAACTTGGCGTTCGACAGATCAATTTCTTCTAAAGAAATTCCATCATCACAAAGATCTTCAAGGGCAATGATGCGTGCCTGGCTATTTTCGATGCCGGTTGCACTATCAATAATTGACCATGCTTGGTATTGAAATTGCCTTTTGCGTTCCGGGAGTTCTTTAATGAAAATAAGTACAGCGATGAAAATACTTAAGGGCTCTAGGGTGTCAATAAAAGTTTGAATGATACTGCTTTCTTGCCCCACAAAAGAAAGTAAAAAGAAAAACCCAGCAGCATAAAGGGCGATCATCCATTTTGGGGTTCGCCAAAACCAGCGGTTTATTTTTGTTAAAAAATTCTTTCGGTCTTTGAGCTTGACCTTTTGGATATAAGTCAATTTTTTTCGCGGACGCATTTTTATTTTTTCGGTAGAAAGCGCGTCTAGGTTTTCTTGTTCAATCGCAGCATTATCTTCTTCTTCACTAGGAATTTCTTGGGCTTGCTCTACACCTTTGAGCATCATATCTACCACTGCGCCATAGGTCGTTACCCATGCCTGTTCTACTTCTTGGGTCCAATCTTCACCTATGTATTTTGCAAGGGTATGAATTAAGGCGCTCCCCACCAAAGGATAGTGCTTTTCAATTGCACCATAGCCTTTGTGTTTTTCTCCAAGCGGCCCAAGAACAGATTGCAATACCTCAGGCGATCGAATATTTTCCACCAATAGCACCAATGAACCATAGAGCTTTTCAGATTGTTTAGGAATATTCGTGTTGTCAAATAAGGGTTTTAACTGCGGCGATTCAATAAAGAGTTGCTCGTAAAAAGTAAGGGCGAAAACGTCTTTATTTTCCCGTATTTTTTCAAAACTTTTTTCAACGCGTTCGATGCGTAAAAGGTCTGCATTCATAAACTTTAATAGTTACTTTAAATGTAAAATTTATTTCCCATCAAGATGTTTACTACAATAGACATCAGCTTTAGAACAATGCTGTTTTATGGTTTTTTTTGTAAAAAACACTTTTTTACCTTAACCCTCACAACCACAAAAGTTTTATCTTGTGAAGACTAAAACCACATTATGTTTGAACCAAAAATTATTCTCGTTATTGTTTTTGTATTGATCACCACCTATGGGGTGCTTACAAAAAATAGGGTCTTTTTTAATTTGGGATACTTTTTATACGGCTTGTCTGTTTTTACAGCAGAGCTCAACGAGTATTTCGATGTTCAGAGTTTTTCCCATCTTTTATTTGCGATCTTGTTTTTACTTCAAGCCATTCTTTCTATTCCCAATAAGCTTCCTTATAGTGGGAGTAAATTGGCCAAGTCAGCAGCAGTAAAGATTTACAGCTGTCTTTCTATCATTAATTTGGTGGGAATATTGGTTCCTTATACTTCTCCTGCACCAGAAATCACCTTTTATTTACATGCTGCTATGGCTATTTTCCCCATGGTTGCAGTGCTTCTGATTTTAGCCAATAAAATTCCCTTAAGCCCAGAAGCATAAAAAAGGTTTTACATGAAATAAACCCATTAATTGACAAGTCTAGCAGCGACTTGTTTGATTTCTGCAAGCAAGGCTTGAAGGTGATCAATGCGGGTTTCTGGGTTGAGTAATACCACCCGTAAATAGCGCTTTCCATTCATTTCACAAGAGGTCAAATAAAAGCGTTTTTCATTGATAATTGTATAGCGCAAGAGCTTTTGAAAATCATCTTCGTGGCCAAATTTTTCATAGCGAAAACACAAGATGTTGCTTTGTGGAAAATAAGGTGCTGTAAAATCTTCTTCTTTTTCAATCAGACTGTGAAATTCTTTGGTAAGTTGAAAGTTACGATCGATAAATTCCCCAATTTTCGCTTCCCCCTCTAGGGCAAAAGTCCAAAACAATTTTGTGCCCAAAGCCGATTTTGTGCATTCAATGGTATAGGGCATAGAATCCATTCCAACAACTTCGGTATCGTGAAACACATAGGACCCTTTTTGTTGAAATGCTGCCGCTTGATCGCGAAAGTCTTTGAAAAGTACTGCCGTGCACAAGGCAGGTACCCGCATCATTTTATGGGCGTCCCAAATTAAAGAACGCGCTTTTTCAATTCCTTTGACATACTTTTTGCTTTCGGGTCCCGCTAGGGCTGCAGCTCCGTGAGCACCATCAACGTGAAACCAAAGTTGGTGTTTTTGACAAAAATCGCCCATGGCATCTAGGGGATCAAAAAGACCGGTTGAGGTTGCACATGCATTGGCCACCACACACATAACGCGTTTTCCATCGGCCAATACTTTTGCATATACACGCGGCAGGTCTTCCATCGATAAAACCTCATTTTTATCTACCGCCACTGGGTAAAATGCTTTTTTCCCAAGGCCAAGAATTGAAAGCGCCCGGGCAATGGAATAATGGGCCGAAGCAGCCCCAATTACTACCAAGTCGTTTGGATTCCCTTCGGTCCATGCATCTGGTGCAATGGCTGCTCTTGCTGCGGCCAAGGCTGTTAAATTGGCGACTGACCCGCCATGGGTTAATACCCCACTGGCTTTTCCTGGAGAAAAATGAAAATCATAGTCATCGCGCCCTGCTAACCACCCCACTTTCGCTAGCATCCAGTTGATCATAAAACCTTCACAAGTCCCTCCAGCCGGCCCCATTTCATATAAAGAACTGGGATTGTTGATCGTGCCGTGAATGAGTTCTGGAATTCCCGATAAATCGTGGGGAACCGCCACCTGATGCCCCATATAATGGGGATGACTTAAATGATTGGTATGGGTTAAATAGGTTTTGACAAACGAGAGTAGATCCTGCTCTCCGTCAAAGCCTTTCTTTAAGCGTTCTTTTAATTGTAGTTCACGGGCAATGGTTTTGGGTGCTTGTTGATTTAAAGCTGGGGTTTCTTTGGCTTTGCTTTTGGTCAAATGCTGTTGCAATAACGCACCTACTTGCGCAATAATGGTTGCTGTCATATGGCGGTGTTTAAAGGGTGTAAAAAAGAAGAGAAGACCAGATGTTTTTATGTAAATAGCTTTCGCCTTTAGCAATGGTATTTCGTTGAAAACCCGTTAACAACCGCATTTTTTTGCCGATGTTTTGTTGGAAACCAAAAAAGGTCCAGTTCTGATTGAATTCATAGGGAAAATAATCTTTCACCAACATAAAGACTTCGTTAAAGACGACTAGTTTTGGGGAAAAAGCTTTTCCTTCTTTTCCCAAAGGGAAATTAAAACCAGTGCGGAACCGAATGCGGGCCCCGTAATTTGTCGCTTCGTTTTTTGTTTGCCAGCGCTGCTCTAGGCGAATCCAACCAAAGTAGTTGGTGCGATGAATCGCCAGGGAAAAACTAAACTGTTGCCAAAGGTTGTTTTCTAGGGTGCGGTGCTGAGGTGTATTGCTAGAGATCAAGGTATAGCCCGTTGTAAATGTGCTGTTATTTCCCAGCTTAAAACCTATAGATGGACGAACAAGATATTGGTCATTTTCGCTAAAAAATTGCCGGGTTCTCACATGGGTTTCTAAACGTAAAGTAGTGCTACTACTCAGGCTGTAATCTGTAAATAGTGCTTTCCATGCATTGTCTTGTCTTTCTTGGGCATTACTTTTCCACGATACGAAAGAGAAAAAAAGCAGCGTAAAGGTGTAAAGGATCTTTTTCATTTGACATTAAAAGGATTTAAGGAGACCCCCATCAATGGGGATGTTGGTTCCGGTAATATAACTGGCTTGTTCTGAAGCTAAAAAACAAACCAAATTGGCATATTCTTCTGGGCGCCCAATGCGTTTCATGGGCACTTGTGCTTCCATGGCGGCACGAACTTTTTCTGGAGAAATAGCCATTTTTTCTGCTTTTTGTGCATTGAGTTGGGCAATGCGTTCGGTATCAAAATAACCGGTAAGGGTATTGTTAATGGTGATGTTGTTTGCGGCGATATCCATCGATAAACTCTTGGCCCAAGTCACTAATGCTGCGCGCAGGCTGTTGGAAAGTGCCAAATAGTTAAGTGGCTCGCGAACAGAAACAGAAGCGACATTGATAATGCGTCCCCATTGCTGGGCTTGCATATGTTTTAAAGCCAAAGCGGTGGTATGCACCGCACATTTAAACAATAGATCAAAAGCAGTTTGATAGTCTTCAATGGACTTTTCCATGGCTCCCCCTGCGGCGGGGCCTTGGGTGTTATTGACCAAAATATCCACCTTATGTGTTTTAAAATAGGCCTCCATTTGAGAGGAAAAGCGACTAAAGTCGGAAAAATCAACCACCAAATAATGGTGTTGTTGTCCTTGAGAAGTATCTAGGTCCGCAACAACCTTTTGCAATACATCTTCGCTTCTCGCCATAAGGGTAACTGCTGCGCCAGAGGCGGCTAGACGTACTGCAATAGCGCGACCAATTCCTTTACTACTTCCGCCTACAAGGGCTTTTTTTCCGGTTAAATTTATTTCCATTTATTTATAATCTTCGCGTGCTGGACTAAATACATCCATTAATTGGCAGGGGGTTAAAGCTTTTCCGCTATGCGGAATATTAGAAGGAATAGGAACAATGTCTCCTGCAGTATAGACCTTGGTTTCTCCGTCAAGCGTAAACTCAAATTCTCCTTCTACAACATGCATCATTTGTTCGTGCGGATGATGATGTTCTGGGACGACCGCCCCTTTTTCAACCGTCCAAAAAGCCCAACTTAATTGCTTTCCATGAACTAATTTCCCGTGTAAACCGGGCATGATTTCTTTGCTAGGGAGGGTAGATAGATTCATGCTTTTTTTTATTAAAAATACAATAAATCAGTTAACAAATCTCCCCACAGAAAAGCAAAGCAACCAAAAAAGATTATCTTGTTCTTTCTAGTAATAAAAAGCGATGAAAGTCATTAATATTCTTGAAAAATATGCTGAATTTGATGCCCAATGGAGCCCTCATGTCATTGCAGAGCTCAACGGGCAACAAGTGCTTTTGGCCAAAGTACAAGGCGAGTTTGTTTGGCATGCCCATGCCGAAGAAGACGAGCTTTTTCATGTGATTAAAGGAAAGTTAAGAATGGAGTTTAGGGAGCGCACAGCAGAAGTTGGCCCAGGGGAAATAATTGTCGTCCCAAAAGGGGTAGAGCACCGCCCCTGCGCAGATGAAGAAACCTGGATTTTGCTTTTTGAACCCCTTAATACACAACATACCGGCGAAGTCGTAAACGAAATAACCAAAAGTCATTATCCAAGAATTTAAACCACAGCGGCGATTTTTTGTATTTTAAATTGTTTTCTTGTGGAAGCACATGCCCATTATGAAGTCAATCAATCCTGTTTTTTCGTTTTTGTTTTTCCTGCTGTTTTTTGCCTGTAGTACCGGCGAGCCAGCAGCAGTAGAAGAAACCCCCGAAAGTTTAAGCGTACAATCTACATTGGCCTTTTCTGCCGATCAATCTTCCCAATTGATCAATGTAACTGCAAATGTCAGCTGGCGGGTTAATAACGATAGCAATTGGATTACGGTCACTCCCTCGGCTGGCAGTAGCAACGGCCTTATTACCGTGGCTGTAACTGCCAATGTCGATCCTGCAGAACGCGTCGGGAATATTATCCTTACTGGGGGTCGTCTTACAAGAACCCTACAAATTACGCAAGCAGCCGGGATCCAAGAACCCACAAGCCCAACGGGGGAATTAAACCCCAATCTAGCTCCAGCAAGGAATTTTGATTTATCTACCTGGAAGCTTAGTATTCCTGTAGATGAAGGCGATGGTACCGCAACAGATATTGCTGTTAGTGCGTTGAATGATGACTATGAAAACAGTGCTTATTTTTATACCTCCGCAGACGGCGGAATGGTTTTTAAATGCCCAGTAGCAGGATATAAAACCTCTGCAAATACCAATTATACAAGAGTTGAATTACGTGAAATGTTAAGAGGAACCGATACTAGTATTAGCACCCAAGGGGTTAATAAAAACAACTGGGTTTTTGGTACTGCCCCCCAAGCCGACCGCATTGCCGCCGCGGGTTATGATGGTGAAATGAATGCCACCCTTGCCGTTAACCACGTAACCACATCTGGGAGTAACAGCCATATAGGGCGACTTGTAATTGGCCAAATACACGCCAACAGTGATGAACCCATTCGTATTTATTACAGAAAATTAAGGGATAACAATTTAGGGTCGATCTATTTTGCCCATGAGCCTACTGATGGAAATGGCAGTGAACAATGGCACGAAATGATTGGCTCTAGAAGTAATAATGCCGCAAATCCTGCTGATGGAATTGCCCTTGATGAAGTCTTTAGCTACCGGATTAAAGTTGTTGGAGATATTTTAACCACCACCATTATTAGAGCAGGGAAACCAGATGTGGTTAAAGTCATCGATATGGTTAACAGTGGCTTTAACGTAGGGGGAAAATACATGTATTTTAAAGCGGGGGTCTACCATCTCAACAGTACTGGAAATGACGACGATTATGCCCAAGTAACTTTTTATAGCCTGACCAAATCGCATACGACCAATTAAAGTGCTGATTTGAACTTATTTTCAAATAAAGGATCATGATTTGTTGATGATCAAAAAATAAAAAAACCGCCATTAAGGCGGTTTTAAAAAATGTTAAACCATTTATTAAAGCTTCGCTGCCAACTCACTGGCTTCTTTAATGGCCATTTTGGCGTCCAGTTGAGCGGCGATATTTGCACCGCCAATAAGGTGTACATTTTGCCCAGCACTACGCAAACCAGCTTCTAGTTCTTTTAAAGAAACTTGACCGGCGCAAATCACTACATGGTCTACCGCTAGAATTTCTTGGCTTTCTCCCACACGGATATGTAATCCTTGATCGTCTACTTTTTCATAGCTAACGTCGGCCAGCATTTTAACGTCTTTCATGGCTAAGCTAGAGCGGTGAATCCATCCGGTGGTTTTCCCCAGGTTTTTCCCGTGTTTCCCTTTAGAGCGTTTTAGTAAATAAATTTCTCTGGGCGAGGCAAGCGGCTGTGGTGCTTCTGCTAAGGCACCGCCTTTGGCATAGTTCATGTCAACGCCCCATTCTTTCATATAATTTTCGGTATTCATACTCACCGATTCATGGGCCATGTCATGGGCGAGATACTCGGCCATATCAAAGCCAATTCCTCCAGCGCCTACAATGGCGACCTTATCACCAACAGTTTTGTTTTTATACAGCACATCGACATAATTCAATACTTTGGGGTGGTCGATTCCTTCCATTTCAAAGGTTCTTGGGGTTACTCCCGTGGCCAAGATAATTTCATCAAATCCTTCTCCTATAAGCGCAGCTTCTTCGGCTCTTGTATTTAGGCGAACATCCACGCCATGCTTTTTAAGCATATTGTCATAGTAGCGAATGGTTTGTCCATATTCTTCTTTTCCGGGAATGACTTTGGCCATATTGAATTGCCCTCCGATTTCGTGTTTTTCTTCAAAAAGAACCACTTGATGTCCTCGTTTTGCGGCGACGGTTGCGGCTTCTAAACCTGCAGGTCCAGCGCCAACAACGGCTATTTTTTTGCTGTTTGTTGTGGGTTCATGTACAAGTATAGTTTCGTGACACGCCCGCGGATTAACAATACATGAAGACACTTGCATGGTGAAGGTGTGGTCTAGGCAAGCTTGATTACAAGCGATACAGGTATTGATTTCTTCTGGACGCCCTTCGATGGATTTCAAGACCAGTTCTGGGTCGGCAAGAAATGGTCGCGCCATAGAAACCATGTCTGCATTGCCTTCGGCCAAAACTTTCTCTGCCACATCGGGCATATTGATGCGATTGGTTGTAATGAGGGGAATGTTTACCTCGCCCATCATTTTTTTGGTTACCCAAGCAAATCCCGCTTTCGGTACAACCGTTCCAATGGTAGGAACGCGCGATTCGTGCCACCCAATACCTGTATTGATGATGGTTGCCCCAGCGGCCTCAATGGCTTTTGCCAGTTGAACCACTTCTTCCCAAGTGCTTCCGCCTTGCACCAAGTCAAGCATGGATAAACGATAAATAATGATAAAGTTTTCTCCTACGGCTGCACGGGTACGGCGAATAATTTCAAGGGGAAATTTAATTCTGTTTTCATATGCTCCACCCCACTCATCTGTTCTTAGGTTGGTTTTTTTGGCAATAAACTGATTGATCAAATAGCCCTCAGACCCCATAACTTCTACCCCATCATACTGGGCATATTGTGCCATTTTAGCGCAGTGTACATAGTCTTCTATGGTTTGCTCAACTTCTTCTCCAGTCAAGGCTCTTGCTGGAAAAGGGCTAATCGGTGCTTTTGTATCACTTGCCGAAACATTTTCGGGTGTATAGCCATAGCGACCTACGTGTAAGATTTGCATGCAAATTTTACCACCTTCATCGTGAACCGCTTTGGTAACTTCTTTGTGTTTTTCGGCTTCTGCTTCATTGTTTAAAGGATGTCCTACGGGGATGGCTAAACCTTGTTTAGAAGGAGCAACTCCCCCTGTAACGATAAGCCCCACTTGTCCCTTTGCTCGTTCGGCATAAAAGGCTGCAAGGCGGGGAATCCCCCCATCAATGTCTTCAAGCATGGTGTGCATAGAGCCCATTAAGACGCGATTTTTTAAGGTGGTGAAGCCTAAATCTAAAGGTTCAAGCAATTTTGGATATGCAGTGGTGTTGGCCATAGTATAGTAGAATTAGTCGTAACAATTTTTTTATGAAACTACATTATTTTTTCTCCCCGCCCAATTGAATCAGCGTTAAATTAATTCAGATTGCTTGGGCTTTTGTATCTTCAAATTTAAATAGCAAAGTGAAAAAATGGAAAAGACAATTCGGTGGGGAATCCTTGGTTTAGGGGGCATTGCCCATAAATTTGCCAAAGACTTGGCGTTGGTTAAAGGCGCAGCACTACAGGCTGTTGCCTCTTCTTCTCAAGCACGGGCCGATGTTTTTGCCCAAACCTTCGGCGCAAAAGCAGCCTACGGTACCTACTCCGCTTTATATGCCGATTCGTCGATTGATGTGATTTACATCGCCAGTATACATGTCGATCATTATCCGCAAACGCTTGCTGCACTTGAAGCCGGCAAGGCTGTTTTATGTGAAAAACCCATGGGATTAAATGCGCGGCAAGTCAAACAAATGATCGCATTGGCGCAAGCCAAAAAAGTCTTTTTAATGGAGGCCTTTTGGTCTCGTTTTAACCCAGCACTTTTAGCCGTAAAAAAGCAACTAGCGCAAGGTAGAATAGGCGATATACGACTCGTGCAGGCCTCTTTTGCCATGCCTCGTTGGCAGGATGATCCCAAGGGTCGATTGTTGAACCTTGATAAGGGCGGAGGATCTTTATTAGACATTGGAGTTTACCCGGTTTTTTTGGCCTATTTTTTATTGGGCAAGCCAAAGAAAATTCTGGCTACTTCAAATTTCAATACCCAAGGAACGGAGGTACAAAGCAGTATCCTTTTCGCTTACCCAGAAGCCCAAGCCCAGCTGTACAGTAGTTTGACCCACCCTTTTAGCATGGAGGCAAAAGTTTATGGGGAAAAAGGAACCCTTACGATCGCCCCAACTTGGCACGAAAGTGAAGCCTTGAGCTGGCATATAGATGCAATTCAAACGGAGGAAACTTATCCGAAAAAAGGCAAGGGCTATGTTCATGAAATTGAAGAAGTTCACGCTTGTCTCAAAGACAATTTGCTGGAGAGCAAACGTTGGTCTTTACAAGACAGCTTAAACTTAATTGTTTTAATGGATCAAATCCGGGAAAAGGTAGGGGTTGTTTTTGCCCAAGAGAAAGACAAATAAAAACTAGACAGCACGCAACAAGCTCACTTTATGCTCGCGATAGTTTGAAACCATTTCTCTGATTTTAACTTTATCGCTTTTGTGTTTGTTTTTTTCATTCCACTCAATCGTTAGTGGATCAAGCTCTTTATCTAAGTTATTTTGACTCCAAGACATGATTTCATGCATACTTGGATAAAGCCCTATACCCATATCTGTTAAGAAATAGTGTTTAACCTTTTTATTTCCCTTTTTGTAAAGAAAATCTATAATCCCGTGTTCTTTTAACCATTTTAACCGCTGTGCCAAAATATTAGAGGCAATGCCTTCTGGACCAGCTAGAAAGTCCTTAAAAGTAGAGCGTTCTAGAAACATATCGCGAATAATAATCAACGACCATTTATCCCCAATAATGTCTAGGGCACTCGATAAAGGACAACCACTTCTGTACATAATATAAACTTAATCAATTTCTTCTTTACTTAAAATGGTTTAGCATAAAAACTTAAACAATAGTAGGCCGCGTTTTTTCTAAACACGACAAAGATAGTGGCAAAGATATAATTACTTGTAAAATAAAATCATTATACTTGTAAAAGAAAAGCAATTTTGATAAAATTGAACCATAAACCAATTTCATCTCTCAAAAATGATAAGGTTTTCAAAACCCCTCTTTGAAGAGGGGTTTTATATTTTTCATACCTTAGCTAGATGAAACAATTGCTTTTTTTATTGTTGCCTTTTTTGGTTTTTGCGCAAAGGGGAAAAACAGGAGAAGTTACTTTTGCCCATCGCTTTCCTGCCGAAGTAAAGCAAGAAGGTACTGGATCTGAACTTATTATAGCTAATGAAACAGATCACGATATTATTGCTTTGGTACGTGGCCAATATGACGAATACCTCCGTCATGTTTACATTCGCACACAAGAAGAATTCACTTTCAAGGATATGCCGATTACCCGATTTTATGTGCAGTTTAAGGCGCAAGAATTTTATTTTGAAGACCTTCAACGCACAGTCGTTAATTTTGGAGAACGACACAGTTTTCAATTTTTTTACGATCCTAAACAAAAAATCAACTACAAGAAAATCTCCGAAGCCCAATTTTTTCAACACTAATTGCCTTATTCTTCATTATCCATTTTAGGCCCTTTTACTTTTGTTGCAAATGCTAGTATAATTTTTTTTCTTCTATAAATGAAAACGGAAAACAATTGGTGGAAAGAAGGTGTGGTTTATCAAATTTATCCACGTTCGTTTAATGATACAACAGGGAATGGTTTAGGAGACATTGAAGGGATTATTAAAAAACTCGATTACATCAAATCCCTGGGGGTTAATATGATTTGGCTTTGCCCTGTTTATACTTCACCGAATGATGATAATGGCTATGATATTGCTGACTACAGAAAAATTAGCGAAGACTTTGGTGGCAATAAAGCCTTTGATCGTTTATTGACAGAAATGCACGCGCGCGACCTTAAACTCATCATGGATTTGGTGGTCAATCACTCTTCTGACGAACACCAGTGGTTTAAACAAGCAAAACAGCACAAAGACAATCTCTACCACGACTATTATATTTGGCAACAAGGACATCCCCAAAGCCCACCGAACAATTGGCAATCTGTTTTTAATGGCAGTGTATGGGAATGGAATGCTCCTACCCAAGAATATTATTTGCACTATTACACAAAGAAACAGCCCGATCTTAACTGGGAGAATCCACGCGTTCGAGAGGAGGTCTATGCCATCATAGATTTTTGGCTAGCCAAAGGAGTCGATGGCTTTCGAATGGACGTTATTTCTTTGATTTCAAAACGCCTCGCTTTTCAAGATGTCCCTCAAAAAATGCCTTTCATTGACGTAATGGAAAAAGTCTATGCCAATGGACCACGTGTTCACGAATTCTTGCAGGAGATGCATCGCGAAGTGCTGTCGAAATACGATGTGGTTACGGTGGGGGAAGGTCCCGGGGTTAATTTAGAACACGGACCACGCTATGTTTCAGCCAATGAAAAAGAACTCAACATGGTATTTCACTTTGACCATTTAACCATAGATTTTGGTCCAGAGGGAAAATACGATCCTATCCCGTTAGATTTTATTCGCTTCAAAGAGATCTTTAGACAATGGGATGAAGCCTTAGCAAAAGACGGTTGGAACAGCATCTTTCTAGGCAACCACGATTTTTCCCGTATGGTTTCCCGTTTTGGGAACGATAAACAATATCGCCAAGCATCTGCAAAACTCTTGGTAAGCTTACTCATGAGTTTGAGGGGCACACCATATATCTATCAAGGAGATGAAATAGGGATGACCAATGTTGCCCACAACAGCATTGATTTGTATGATGATATTGAAACCCGCAATGCCTGGAATGCGGCTGAGGCAGCGGGAAAAGACATGACCGCTTTTTTAAAAGCGGTTCATTGGCAAAGCCGGGATAACGCAAGAACACCGATGCAATGGGATGCAACGCCACAAGCTGGCTTTACCACAGCAGCGCCTTGGATTCCTGTGAATAAAAATTATCTAAAAATTAATGTCGCCGCAGCGGAAGAAGATCCTACCTCTATTTTGCACTATTACCGAAAGATGATTGCTTTTCGCAAAGCCCATCCATGTTTGATTTATGGCCATTTTAAAGACCTTTTACCTGAACATCCGCAGCTTTATGTCTATAGGCGTTGGGATAATGATGTAAGCTATTTAGTGGTGCATAATTTTAGTGACAAGAAGACAAATTGGGAACAAAAACAGGCAGAATATCGCCTAGAAATAGGGAACTATTCCACAGTGAATGCCGCTTATTTATCGCCCTGGGAAAGCAGAATTTACCGTTTAGCTTAATATTTTTTCATAGCAAAAGAAAGGGTGAGGACTTTTTTGGGCAAAGAAAACTTGCCCCACCTTTTGGTATTCTCGGGCTTGATAAAAACGATTGTTTCTTGGATTTTGACTAAAGGTGTCTAAACGAACCGACAGGCATTGATTTTCTTTAGCGAGGGCTTCGCCAAAATCCATCAAGCGCATGGCTATTCCCTGCTTTTGATGATTTGGATGTACCGCAAGTCGGTGAACATACAACTGTTTTGCATTTGGCGTTAGCCAGTCTACTTCTGCGTAAAAAGCATCCATTTTCATGGAAAATACGACTGTTCCTATGGGCTTGTCTTCTTGCAAGTACACATAAACACTAGCAGCTTTAACATCTTTGGTCAAGACATCGAGAGAGGGATAATTTTCATTCCACTGAAAGATCCCCTGTTGAATCATGTCTTGGGCACAAGCGGCTGTAATTGCTTTAATCAAAGGAAGGTCTTTTAAGGTGGCTTTGCGAATCATGGTGCTCTACAGAAATTTGCTATCTTGAATCAAAATTACAAAACATGAAAAACATTGCTTTACGAATTGTCTTCATTCTCTTTATCTTTCTTTTTGTAGGAGGGTTGGTTTTTGCTGGAATAGCTAGCCCCGAGAATAGCTTACTCGTTGAAGCGGCCGTGTTGATCTTTGGGATACAGGTCCTTGTTTTTCTTCCGTCCTATTGGGCACAAACAGAACATTTTTATGATTTAACCGGGGGTATTACTTATCTCTCAACCATGGGCTATATGGCATTTCGGCATCAAACCATTTTTGGGGAATGGGACCTGCGTTCTTTGGTATTGACCGCATTGATTGGTATATGGGCGATTCGCTTAAGCAGCTTTCTTTTTACCCGCGTAAAACGGGTGGGTAAAGACGGGCGTTTCGATACCCTTAAAACCTCTTTCACCCAGTTTCTTTTGACATGGATGCTACAGGGCCTATGGGTGTTTATGTGTACTTATCCAGCCTTAATTGCTTTGGCATCGCCATCAAAAAAAGAGAATACTTTCTTGGCTATTGGGGCATTGGTATGGGTTGTAGGGTGGATCTATGAAGTGATCGCCGACCGACAAAAAACAGCCTTCAACAAGGACCCCAAAAACACGGGGAAATTTATCAATATAGGGGTCTGGAAACAATCCCGTCACCCCAACTATGTGGGAGAATTAGTCTTGTGGACTGGCATTACCATTATTGCAGCCCCGGTTTATCAAGGTAGTCAATGGGTGGCCTTAATTACACCTGTATTTGTCTATTGGTTACTCAATAAAGTTAGTGGTGTAAATTTACTTGAAGCACGTGCAGATAAAAAATGGGGAGAAGACCCCGCGTATCAAACCTATAAAAAACACACCCCTATCTTTTTCCCTAAATTTTTTTAAAACAGCGATTATGACAGAACAAGAATTACAAGAACGCGCAGAAGCGAATGTGGGCTTTTACCGCCATTTAATGACATATGCGATAATTAATTTAGGCCTTTTTGGAATAGATTATTTAGACAATGGGTCAATTAATTGGGCCTATTTCCCTTTAATTGGTTGGGGGGTTGGACTATTGTCCCATTATTTACAAATTAAATCATTTCGCTTTTTTTCGGTAGAAAAAGAAAAGGAACGCCTGCGTAAAAAATAAGTTTTAACTCCCTGTGCAGCTTATTTCATATTCAGTCCAATTTGCCGTTGTGTCTTCATTGGGAAAATAAAAACATCGCCTCGTCTGATCGGGAAAACGAATATTTTTCCAGTAGCCTACTGGAACAGTTGCTCCAGTTGGCAAAACAGTTGCCGTTTCGTTAAAGTCTAGCACGATTTCAATCTCGAGTGTTCCTAAGGCTGCTGCCCATTCGCGAATTTGGGTTTCAAGTTCTGCCCATTCTCCACGATTGAGCTGGTCTTTTTGAAGCGTGCAATTTAAAAAAGAAAAGGTAGCATATAAATTGTCATAACTGTCGGTAAAAGCGGCAGCTGGGGCTAAATGTCCTCTATCCCAGGGATTGCTGTAATAGTCGTCATTGTTGGAAGTAAGGATAGTGTCTACTTCATAAAATTGCATTCCTGCTCGGTCAACGACTTTTTCTATTGCGCGAACATCATACCGAATCCAATTGGGTTGTTCGAGGCGCTCGTTATAAGACACTGTAAAGATAGCCCCCTCAACGCGTACTTCTTCTCGCGGTTCCCAATCTTTTACATCCGTTGTTGCTTCTTGCAATGTGATTTCTGGAATATCGCAGCATGCTGTCGTGGAAGTGCAACACAGGTTGACCATGGCAACGATTATAAAGGACCAACTTATTTTTCTCACAAGGAATGATTTACAAGATTTTACAAAGTTGAATAAACTAATGTACATTTAAGCAAAAAAAATGCTTTTTCACTTATTCCTTTTTATTTCACTTATGGCACAATCTTATCAAACCCAACCCTATGAAGTGATCTCCGCTATAAATGAAATTGAAATTCGCTATTATCCTGCTGCAATGAAAGTTCAGGTGGAAAGCCCACTCGATAATAACCGAAATTTCAACGCGCTTTTTCGCTATATCTCGGGCAATAATACTACCCAAGAAAAAATTGCGATGACAACTCCTGTTTACATGGAAAATAAAGGAAAGACGCAAACCATGGCTTTTGTGCTTCCAGCTCAGTTCATCGATGCTGCACCGCAACCCAAGGGGCAGGGCGTAGAAGTTTATCAAGCAAAAGCGGGCTATTTTGCTGCGATTCAATATGGAGGCTATTCAAATGCAGCAAAGGAAAAGCAGTACACCCTTCAGCTAAAAGCGGCTTTAAGGCAACAAGGCAAAAAAATAATAGGCCAAGCGCAGCTGCTGTCCTATGATGCGCCCTATAAATTTTACAACCGCAGAAATGAGATTTTACTTGAAATAGCGCCTTAAAAAACCACTTTAGCTTTTTTTTCTTATTGAATTAGATAATCTAAAGCTTGTGCTTTAAATGCTTTATTAAAGGCCGCAACATCTTCTTCCATCAAAGTGGTATAAATCGCTAATTGCACTTCAATCGCCTTTGTCAGCTCATCTCTAACAGCAATATCTTGTGCCGTTGGCGGAAAATCATTGATCAAGACTAGGTTGTTAATGTGCCCTAATTTATTCGTTAAACGAATAGGAAAATTTAACGGATCTTGATTAGAACGATTTTGGGTTTGATACAAAGTCTTCTCTACTGCTCCTAAGGCGTTTGCTAAGGTTTTTGCTTGTTCACGTAAGCTTTCTGTTGAAGTATTTTCTGCAAAATTATTTTGGAACTCTTTGAGTTTTGTGTTGACTTCTCTGATTTTTTTGATGGCTTGGTGGGCTTTATCAATGGTTTGATTAACGCCATTGACAAAATCAAATTGTTCTTGCATTTGCGCTAAGCTTGTTTCGGCCAACGGGTTGGCGATGATTTCAAAGTCTTGTTCTACCTTTTCTCCGTTGAGGTGAAGTTGAACCTTGTATTGTCCAGGAACAGCTTTCGCCCCTGCGAGTGAGGCACCCCATAAAATCATGTCTTTTAGGCGTTCTGCTCCTTTATAACGCATATCCCAAACAAATTGATTTCCTCCTTCTTTAAGGGTTAATTTGTTCTTTTTATCGCGATTAGAAAAACGTTTGATTTCAGTTCCATCTGCTTGGTGAAAACTCAAGGCAATGCTGTCTTTCTTTTCATCATAGGTTGGCAGGTAATAATGAACAATTGCTCCATTCGGAAGGTTTGTTCCTGCGGTTAACGAACTTTTCCCTCCGCGTCCGGGCATGCGATAAACAGCTTTAGGGGCATAGAGCTTGGGTCCTGTTGCTCCCGCTTTTAATTGATGTAGGACAGTTAAATCGTCTAAGATCCACAGGCTTCTTCCTTGGGTCGCGACAATTAGACTATTGTCTTTTATGGTTAAATCAGTAATGGGCACTATGGGTAGGTTTTGTTGGAAAGTTTCCCATGATTTCCCATCATCAAAGGAGAGGTACATTCCGGTTTCTGTTCCAGCATAAAGCAATCCTTTTTGGCGGGGATCTGCTCTTAAAACACGGGTAAAATGCTCCTTGTCGATTCCATTGTTTATTTGTGTCCAAGTCTTCCCAAAATCGGTTGTTTTGTACAAATAAGGGCTAAAGTCGCCCATTTTATAGCGGGTTCCCGCCACATAGCAGGTACCGGGATCAAAAGGCGAGGGTTCAATGCTATTGATCATCATCCATTCTGGCATTCCTTTTGGGCTAACATTGGTCCAATTTTTCCCTCCGTCTTGGGTTAAATGAATTAGTCCATCATCACTCCCCACCCATAGAAGTCCTTCTTGAAGCGGAGACTCGTCTGCGGCAAAAATGGTACAGTAATATTCTACCCCCGTGTTGTCTTGGGTAATAGGTCCTCCAGAAGAGCCGAGTTTTTCTGGATCATTTCGGGTGAGGTCTGGGCTAATAATTTCCCAGCTTTGCCCTTCATTTTCGGTGACGTGAACATGGTTTGAAAAAGTGTATAAACGCTTAGGGTTGTGTTTGCTAAAGACAATAGGGAAATTCCATTGAAAACGGTATTTCATTCCTTCTGCACCATACCCCATGGGATTATCTGGCCAAACATTGATTCCTCTAACTGTTTCTCTTTCGTGATTTACACGGGTTAGAAACCCGCCATAACTCCCGCCATAAACAATGTCATTGTTGGTAGGATCTACTGCGATATGCGCCGATTCTCCTCCTGCGGTTGATTCCCAATCGTCTTCTCCTATACTTCTCCCAAAGCTGCGGTGTTTTACTCTAATGGTAGAATTGTCCTGCTGGGCAACATAAATGCGGTAAGGGAAGGCATTGTCTGTGGTGACGCGATAAAATTGTGCGGTGGGTTGGTTGTGATAAGTGCTCCAGGTTTCCCCCCCATCATAAGAGACTTGGGCGCCCCCATCATCTCCTATAATCATGCGTTGGTTATCTTCTGGTGCGATCCATAAATCGTGATGATCCCCATGAGGGGCACGGTTTGCTTTAAATGTTTTCCCCCCGTCTGTCGAGTGATGGTAAGCGACATTCATCACATAGACCCCGTCGACATCTTGGGTATCGGCATAAATTTTGGTGTAATACCAAGCGCGCTGACGTAAAGCTCTGCTGTCATTGACTTTTTCCCAGTTTTCTCCTCCATTATCAGAACGATAAACGCCCCCTTCTTCTTTATTTTCCACGATGGCCCAAACCCTGTCGGCATTAAGCGGAGAAACGGTTACACCAATAATACCTAAAGTGCCTTTTGCAAAACCTTTGTGATCGCTAATTTTTTTCCAAGTGTTTCCACGATCCGTACTTTTCCATAGCGCAGAACCTTCACCCCCGCTGCTAAGGCTGTAGGGACTGCGTTGTAAACGCCAAGTGGCGGCGTATAAATTTCGGGAATTAGAAGGGTCCATAACCAATTCTACCGCTCCAGAATAATGGTTTGAAAACAGAATTTTCTTCCAGCTTTTCCCGCCATTGGTACTTTTATATACCCCGCGTTCTTGCGTGGGTTTATAGATGTTTCCTAAGACAGCAGCATAGACAATATCTGGATTTTGCGGATCAATTACAATACGTGGAATATGTCGCGACTTTGGCAAGCCAATTGCTGTCCAGCTTTTCCCTGCATCGACAGATTTCCACATCCCATAGCCAGAAGACACATTCCCGCGGACGGTTACTTCGCCCCCGCCAACATAGATGACATTGGGGTCGCTTTTTGCCACAGCAATAGCGCCAATGCTTCCGCCAAAATAACCATCTGAGATGTTTTTATAGGTGATCCCACCGTCTTCTGTTTTCCATACTCCCCCGCCAGTTGCACCAAAGTAAAATAACTTTGGCTGTCCAGGAACCCCAGTTACTGCAGCGGCTCGCCCGCCGCGAAAAGGGCCAATTTCTCTGTATTTTAATGAACTGTAACGTTCAGCGGAAATGGCAACACGCGCTTCTTTTTTCTTTTTGCGTTGCGCCTGAAGCGGAAATACAAAGAGAAAAGAAAGCAAAACAAACAACACAGGGACATTACGACGGAGAGTCATGGACATAATTTCGGTTTTAAACTCCAAAATACAAAAAATTAAAATTGTATTTTAGGGGAATTACAAAATAAATAATCATGAGAAAGCAACGCCTTCCTTTTTTGATTGCAACTTTTTTTATACTTGCAATCAACGTTTCTGCCCAAAATTTAAAGTCGATTAAAAAAGACATTCAATCCTCTGTTGAAACACAAAAAGATCAGTTGATTGAAACCAGTGACGCGATTTGGGAGGCCGCAGAAACTTCCCTTGTAGAATACAAATCAGCGAAACAATTAAAAGATTATGCTCGCGCAAATGGGTTTGAAGTAACCGAAAATGTAGCGGATATACCTACTGCTTTTATGGCAAAATACGGTTCTGGAAGTCCTGTCATTGGGATTTTAGGCGAGTTTGATGCCAATGCAGGAATTTCGCAAAAACGCCAACCAACAAGAGCAGCACGCGTTAAGGGCGGTGCGGGTCACGGTTGTGGACACAATCTTTTTGGCACTGCCAGTCTTGGCGCTGCAGTAGCCATCAAAGAGCAAATTGAAAAAGGAAATATTAAAGGAACAGTTATTTTTTATGGTACCCCGGCAGAAGAGACCATCTTTGCTAAGGTATGGATGGCCCGTGCAGGTGTTTTTGATCAATTAGATGTTTGTATGGATTGGCATCCTGGCGCTTCGATTGAAGCAGGAACCCAAAGCAGTAAAGCACTTGTTGATTTTAGGGTGAAGTTTTACGGCAGTTCTTCTCATGCTTCTTCCGATCCTTGGAATGGGAAAAGTGCGGTAGATGCCATGGAATTATACACCACAGGACTCAACTATTACCGCGAGCATATTTTACCCACCTCACGCATTCACTATCAAATTGAAAAAGCAGGAGACGTGGTTAATGTTGTGCCAGATTTTGCGCAAATATGGACCCGCTTACGCGAAAACAATCGCGAAAAAGTAGATGTATTATATGAGCGCGCCCTAAAGATTGCAGAAGGCGCAGCATTGATGACAGGAACAACCCACGAAGTAAAACTGATCTCTGGGATTTATGAAATTCAAGTCAATAGAACGGGGGCAGAAGCCTTGCAGAAAAACCTGGAATCCTTGGGCAATATCACTTATACGGAAGAGGAGATTGCTTATGCGAATACCATTTTAAAAGAAACCGGGAAACCGCAACAAGGAATTGATGGGACGGTTCATCCATTAAGAGAAACCTTACCTGCACAGGGCGGCTCTACCGATGTTGGGGACGTAAGCCAAGTGGTTCCCACCATTCGCATGTCGGCGACTGTAGCAGCTAAAGGTGGCCCTTGGCACTCTTGGGCAGTGGTTGCTTGTACAGGAATGTCCATTGGCCATAAAGGAATGATCTATGCTGCAAAAGCTTTGGCCATGACAATGGCAGATTTATATAAAAACCCCAAATTAGTAGCGGCCGTTAAAAAAGACTTTAAAGACAATAAGGTGAATAAAACCTATGAACCTAGAATTTTACCTGGTCCCCCAAGCTTAGATTAAGATGAAAAAACTTTTTTTACTGCTGTTGTTCTTCTGCGGAGCACAACTTTTTGCTCAAGCAATTTTGCCCTTAAAAGAACGGGCAAGGGTAATAGAACAAATTCAGCAAGAACGTTTTGAGAAATTATTACCCCAGTTGATGCAAGCCCACGATATCGATGCATGGGTGATTATCACACGGGAGTACAACGAAGATCCGGTTTTAAAAACGATGCTTCCGCCAACTTGGCTCAACGCGCGTAGGAGAACCATTTTGGTTTTTACCAAAGACGCTACTACAGGAACGATAAATAAAGCCGCGATTACCCGTTATCCCTTTGGGAAATTAATCCCCTCGGTTTGGAACAAAGAAGATGAACCCGATCAGATGAAGGCCCTTGCCGACTATCTCACGCAGAAAAATCCAGCTAAAATAGGGATCAATATGTCTGATCATTATGGGATTGCAGATGGGCTGGCTAAGACAGATTATGATTTACTGCTCGCTGCGCTCCCAAAGCGCCTTTCAAAAAGGCTAGTGAGTGCGACCCCCCTTGCCGTTGCATGGATAGAAAGCAGAACCCCACAAGAAATGGTGGTGTACAATCAATTGGTCGAAATCACACACAATATCATTGCAGAAGCTTTTTCTACCAAAGTGATTACTCCTGGCGTTACAACCACAGACGATGTCGTGTGGTGGATGCGAGAAAAGGTTTTATCGCTTGGCCTGCAAACTTGGTTTCACCCTACAATTGATGTACAGCGAAATGAAAAGAGTGATTTATATGCCTTTGACGGACAATCCAAATACGATGTGATTCTTCCAGGCGATTTAGTTCATTGCGATTTTGGGATCACTTATTTAGGGCTCAATACAGACTGTCAAGAATTAGCTTATGTGTTGAAAAGAGGCGAGACAGCTGCACCAGCTTATCTCAAGGCTGCTTTGGCCGAAGGAAATGCGGTTCAAGCTCTTTTTACGGCAGAATTTGCCAAAGGGAGAACAGGAAACAAAACCTTGGCTCTTGCTCTTGCAGCAGGTCAAAAAGCGGGCTATAGGCCACAAATCTACACCCATCCTTTAGGGACCTATGGGCATTCTGCAGGAACGACCTTTGGAATGTGGGACGCACAAAATGGCGTAACGGGATCTGGCGATTGGCCCCTGCATGAAAACACGGTTTATGCCATTGAACTGAATACCAAAGTTTATATTGAAGCCTGGCAAAAAGACATACGGGTCATGTTAGAAGAAGCGGGCTATTTTGGCCCAGAAGGCTTTTCTTATGTCAATAAACGTCAAACGGATTTGTATCTAATAGGGGACTAAACCGTTTTGTTTCGTTTAGTGAAGAAGGAAAAAGAACTTGTTTTGCCTAGCATTTTTCGGTTTAGATATAAAATCGATCCTGCCATTAAAAGGAAAAAAAGCTGCAAAATAAAAAGTTCAAACGTCATCGTTTTCGTTTAAAGGATTTACCCTACAAAAATAGGGCTAAGTTCCCCAGATGGGGAATTAGCCCTTATAAAGTTGTAAACAAGTTACTAAGCGTGAACTAGTTGACCTTTAAGACCAATTTTCCGTTCTTTTCTCCTGAAAACAAGCGTAGAAAGGTGGCTCTAAAGTTTTCGATCCCTTCATAAATGTCTTCTCTGCTCTTCAATTTTCCTTCTTGCATCCAGCCAGCCATTTCTTTCATGGCCGTACCATAGTCTGGTGCGTAATCTAAAACGACCATTCCTTTCATAGAAGCGCGATTAACCAACAAGGACAAATAATTTTTAGGCCCTTCAACGGCAGCGGTCGCATTGTATTGGGAAATGGCGCCACAAATTACAACACGGGCATTCTTGCGCAAGAAAATCAAGGCTGCGTCTAGAATGTCTCCTCCTACATTATCAAAATAAACATCAATGCCTTTGGGACAATGTTTTTTAATGCCTGAAAGAACATTTTCATTTTTATAATCGATTGCTCCATTAAAGCCGAGCTCATTGACCACATAATCGCATTTTTCTTTTCCTCCAGCGATACCAACGACGGTACACCCCTTGATTTTAGCGATTTGACCAACAATACTGCCCACGGCTCCTGCTGCGCCCGAGACCAAAACAGTATCTCCCGCTTTAATTTCTCCTTCTTGAAGAATGCCAAAGTAAGCCGTCATTCCAGGCATCCCAAGGGTACCAATATAGGCAGGTAAAGGTGCGCGATTAGGATCGACTTGATAATATTGTTCGCCACGGGTGATGAGGTGTGTTTGTACTCCACCCCAACCGGTGATATAGTCCCCTACCTGGAAAGCGGTTTTTCCTTCTGTTTGAATTACTTTTCCAACTGTTCCAGCCCGCATCACTTCACCAATTTGTACAGGTGGAATATAAGAGCGACTTTCATTCATCCATCCGCGCATAGCGGGATCTAAAGAAATATAGTGTTGCTCAACAAGCATTTCCCCTTCTTCTAAAGTTCGCAAAGGGTTTGTTGTATAAGTCCAGGTATCTTCATCAGGCACGCCCACTGGGCGTTTTGCTAAAATTTGTTGTTTGTTTTCCATGTTATAAATCTAGTAAAAAGAAAGGGTTTTTTAACACTAAATTAGCGTCCTAAAATATTTTAAGTACTTGAATTGTCTATCTTTAAAGAAAAACAAATGAGACGAATTGGTATTTTATCTTTGATCGTGATGACGACATTCTTACTTACGGCATCAAATAAAACATTAGGCATGAAGGAAAGCCCAGTAAAAAGTAAATTACAACACATTGTTCTAATTCAATTTAAAGAGGCAACTACGCCTGAACAATTCGCAGCAATTGAAGCAGGAGCGATGAGCTTAAAGCAGATTAAAGGAGTGAATCATTTGCAAATGAGCGAAAATGTCTCTCCAGAAAACCTAAATAAAGGCTATACCCATAGTTTAACCATGTGGTTTGCAAATGAAGCAGATCGAGATGAGGTTTATTTACCCCATCCAATTCACAAAGCCTTTGTTGCCCTTTTTGTACCCCACACAGAAAAGGTCTTGGTGTTTGATTATTGGGAGTAGATAGGCGGCAATTCCCTGAAGTCTAAACCCTAAAAACTAAGCTGCAATGTTTGTTTAAATCGATGCTCTTTTCCATTGATTTGAAGCGTTGTTGCGTCTTCACCTGTTACTAAACAATGGAATTCTCTTTGGGTCATGCTAATGGTATAAATGCTATTTCTAAAATTGATTTTAAAGCTGAGCTTTTCCCAAGCAGCAGGAAGTTGAGGGTTAAAACTCAAGCCTTTTTCTTTTACGCGCATTCCGGCAAAACCTTCAACGATACTCATCCAAGTTCCTGCCATAGAGGTTATGTGTAGGCCTTCTTCCACCTCGGCGTTATAATCATCCAGATCAAGGCGGGCTGTGCGTAGATAAAAAGCATAGGCCTGTTCATCTTTTCCTAATTTAGCGGCTAAGATTGAGTGTACACAAGGGGAAAGAGAGGATTCGTGTACTGTGTAGGGTTCATAAAAATCGAAATTCCTTCTAAGGGTATCTTCATCAAATTGATCTTCAAAGAAATACATTCCCTGCAAGACATCGGCTTGTTTGATATAAGGAGAACGCAAAATACGATCCCAAGACCAGTGCTGGTTGATGGGGCGTTCTTTTGGATCTAAATCAGCTACTTTAATCATTTCTTTGTCTAAGAAACCATCTTGTTGCAATACTACATTAAGGTCTTTGTCTTCGGGTAAATACATTTGTGTAGCTGTCTTTTTCCACTGTTCAAGTTCGGTTGATTGAAAATCCGTTTTTGCTTCAATGCGCGCTGCATCTTCTGGAGAGCTGTCGCGTAATTCTTCTATGATTTTTGCAGTGTAATTAAGGCACCATTGTGCACTGTAGTTGGTATACCAATTGTTATTGACGTTGTTTTCGTATTCATTTGGTCCAGTTACCCCTAAAATGACATATTGTTTTTTTGCACTAGAATAAGAAGCTCTTTGTGCCCAAAAACGCGCAATACCAATGAGTACTTCTAAGCCCATTTCGGGAATATAACTATGGTCACCGGTGTAACGGTTATAATTGAAAATCGCAAATGCAATGGCGCTGTTGCGGTGTATTTCCTCAAAGGTAATTTCCCATTCGTTATGGCATTCTTCTCCGTTCATGGTGACCATAGGGTAGAGGGCTGCCCCTTTTTTAAAGCCAAGTTTCTCGGCATTTTCTATCGCCTTATCCAGTTGGAGGTAGCGGTAAGTGAGTAGGTTTCTGGCTACTTTTTGGTTCTTCGTCGCCATGTAGAAAGGAATACAATAGGCTTCTGTATCCCAATAGGTGCTTCCGCCATATTTTTCTCCTGTAAAGCCTTTTGGACCAATATTTAAGCCAGCATCTTCGCCTGTATAGGTTTGGTTGAGTTGAAAGATATTAAAGCGAATGGCTTGTTGCGCCTTTACATCTCCTTCAATGGCAATATCGCCCGTTTTCCATACTTCTTGCCAAGCGGCTTTTTGTTCCTGATAAAGCGCTTCAAAAGAATGTTTTTTAGCTTCGCTTAAGACCTGTATCGCCTTTTGCTCCAATTGTCCTTTATCGTGATTGCGGCTACTAACATAGCCCCCTAATTTTGAAATCCGCAAGCTGTTTCCAGCAATGAGTTGGTGCGCGTATTTCAGCTTTACTTTTTGTGCTTCTGTAGAGGTGTTTGATGGAGAAATGGCTTCACCATTGTCCCACAAGCTCGCTTCCATAAAGGTTCCCACTGTGAAATGGGTTTTTAAGGTATGAGCCGCAATATAGGCTTGCTGTTCTTTGGCCCAAGCTTGATCAACTGCCCAAAATTGATCGTCCCAATTGCTGTCTTGATTGCTAATTCCTGCGTCTAGGTAGGGGGTGACTTCAATTTGAATGTCTTGATTGGCGGAAATGCTGTAGTCTATAACTCCCAGCTCTGGTCGAGCTAAAGATAGGAAGCGCTTACTGATGACTTTTATTTCAAGGTCATTGCTTAAAAGGGCGGTAAAGCGACGTGTGTATAGTCCTGTTTGCATGTCGAGTTCCCTTGAATAATCGCGTACCTCTTTGGCTTTAGCCAAATCAAAGCCCCTTCCGTTGATATTGATTTGAATCCCAATCCAATTCGGCGCATTGAGTACTTTGGCAAAATATTCCGGATATCCGTTTTTCCACCAACCTACTTTGGTTTTATCGGGGTAATAAACGCCCCCTACATAGCTTCCTTGAAAGCTATCGCCACTGTAATTTTCTTCAAAATTTGCGCGCTGTCCCATCGCGCCATTCCCTAAACTAAAAATACTTTCAGAGGACATAACATTTGCTGCTTGCCATCCTTTTTCAATAATTTTCCAAGGGTGATGTGGATAATGTTCTAGTTGCATAAACTTAAAGGCTAATAATAAATTCGTGGGTAATTTCTTCCATAGTATCAAAACAATAATCGGCGGTTTGAACTTCTGCTGCTCCTCCCATCCCAATGGTGGTCATCCCGGCTGCTTTTGCAGCGGCAATTCCTGCGGCTGCATCCTCAAAAACAATGCAGTTTTCGGCTGGTTGTTCTAACAATGCCGCTCCTCTGAGAAAGACCTCAGGGTCTGGTTTTGATTGTGTAACATGGTTGCCATCTACAAGGGCATCAAAATAGGCGGTAATACCGAGTTTTTGAAGAATAGCGGTAGCGTTTTTACTGGCAGAACCTAAGGCTACGGGAATCTTATTTGTCTGTGCATATTTTAAAAGTGCCAATACTCCTGGAAGCATTTCTTCTTGCCCCATATCATTAATTTGCGCCAAATAATCTTCGTTTTTTTCAACCAGTAAACGCGCTTTTTCCTCAGCAGAAATTGCTACTTTGGCCCAGTCAAGGATTCGGTCTAGTGACGCGACGCGACTTACCCCCTTCAAGGATTCGTTTTGTTCATGGGTAAGGGTAAATCCCACTTTTTCGCCAATGCGTTTCCAGGCGATAAAATGATATTTTGCCGTATCGACAATTACCCCATCGAGGTCAAAAATAAATGCTTTCATGTTTTTTTTAGGTTTACTTGCAGTGATAATCTGCCGCCCGAGTGGCAATTTGTCCATTCGGTTTAATGTTTACTTTATAGCCTAGTGAGTTTGCCCAGCCTCTAGTTGCATTAACCAATTTATTCGATTTAAAACTTTCATCTTCGTTATAGTCCATGTCAATTTCGGCTTTGATGTTGAGGCTTTTTTTGATCCATTCTGCCACATCAATACTCATTTCTGTTTCTTTCCAAAGGCGGGTCCAAAGATCTTTGATTTTAGGAAAGCCATTTTTCTTCAATATATAGTGTACGCCCCTATTTCCAAAGCGGTAGGCGATTACCGTGATATAACGGGTTTGTTTGGCAATGCTTTGTGAATCCGTACCAATATGGATATTGACAAAAGGATTTTTAGCGAGAATGTTTCGGGTATGTTCAATGGGATCTACTATATTTCCGTGAATGTCTCTAAATACCTGCGCTTGGTTCATTGTTCGAAGATAAAAATTTTATCACATAATAAGGCCTCAAAAGCGTGGAACTAAAAATAGGCAAGAAAGAAAAAACAAGCCGTAGATCACTTATTTTTTTGGCTTTAACAGCCAAAGGGGAAGTACAAGAAAAAAAGCAAACACTTTAAAGTATAGTCCAACTAAGGGAACTGCTATCATTACCAAAAGAAGCCACTGTTTTTGTGTCATATTTAGTTTTGGGTTTGCTGTTTTTGTAGGCGTTTTTTCACTTTAGGTGAGAGGTATAGAATGGCCACCATATTGGGAATACACATCAATGCAAAAGAGAGATCGATGATGCCAATTACAACATCAACCGTTGCGATAGCAGAAAAAACGATGCTCCCCAAATAGATGTAGTTGTAAACATAGCCCCATTTTTTTTGCGTTAAAAAGTCCAAACATTTTACACCATAATAGGAGTAGGTGAAGAGGGTAGAGATTCCAAAAACCAGCACCATTAAAAGCAATAATTGATCCCCAATTCCAAAAAAGAGGCGGTCAAAAGCTTCAAGGGTTAAGACGATTCCATTCAAATCTTGCCCTAAATAAGCTCCGCTACTGATAATGATTACTCCAGTAATCGAGCAAACCAATACTGTGTCTAAAAGTGGGCCTAATGCCGCAACTAGCCCTTCTTCTATGGGTTCTTTTGTTTCAGATTGTCCGTGGTACATGGGGGCATTTCCCACCCCACTTTCATTGGAAAACACCGCCCGGCGAATCCCGATTAAAACAAGTCCCCAAAAACCACCAGTAACAGCGGTATTCAGGTTAAAAGCTTCCGTGAAAATTGAACTTAAAGCAGGGAGTACTAAGCTGTAGTTATTGAGCAGAATGAACATTCCCATACTAAAGTAGAGCAGCACCATTATTGGAACCAATTTTGCGGTCACTTGAACAATTTTTTCTAGGCCGCCCAAAATAACCCAGGCAGCAATTAAGACAAATACCCCTCCCAAAATAACTTTCCAGTAAAAGTCACCCAGAAAAAAATATTGATCGGGTTGTACAACAGTAACGACTGTTTGTGTTAATTGATTTGCGGTAAAGGCAGGAAGTACGCCAAAAAGTCCAGCAAAAGAAAACCAAATGGCGAGGCTTTTTCCAATTTTGGGCATGCCCAAAGTCATGTAATACATGGGGCCACCTAAAGGAGTTCCATCGGTTTCTTTTTCGCGCAACATAACCGCCAAAGAAGCGCTGTAAAACTTAATCACTGCACCGATGGCAGCGGTAATCCACATCCAAACCAATACCCCAGGACCGCCCATATAAATGGCAATGGCCACTCCAGAGATGTTTCCTAAACCAACAGTAGAAGCTAAAACAGCAGATAGCGCTTCAAAACTGGAAATTCCTTTGGTGTTTTTTTTTTGAAAAAGAAGTTGTGCCCCTTTTCTAAGTTGTCTCAGCGGATAAGCTTTTGACTGAATTAAAAGATAAATACCACCGCCAAGGATAAGGCTTAGCATGACCCACTCGAGTGAGCCAATCAATTGATTCAAGATATAGGCAAAGGTTTCCATTTCACGAAAGTATAAAAGCCAAGGGGATTCCCTTGGCTTTTATCTCATTAAATCAAGTGGGTATTACCAAATATACACACGATCTTCTTTTGGCAAATACATTCCATCTCCTGCTTTAACCTCAAAAGTGGTATAAAAGGCATCCATATTTTTAAGGGGTTGGGTGGCGCGATTATAGCCAGGGGAGTGGGGATCTGTTCTTACTTGGTTTTTTAAGGCTTCTTCGCGGATTTTGGCCCTCCAAATGGTTCCCCAAGATAAGAAGAAACGCTTTTCTGCCGAAAACCCATCAATGGCTTCTGGCTTTCCGTTTTCTTGGTGGTGTATCGCTAAAGCATCAAAGGCTGCATGAATTCCACCAAGATCGCCAATGTTTTCTCCAAGGGTGAATTTCCCATTGATAAAGGTATCTTCTAAAACTTCAATAGCACTGTATTGTTCTGCTAATCGATCGCCAAGGGCGTTAAACTGCTCAAGGTCTTTTTCAGTCCACCAGTTTACAAGATTTCCAAAAGCGTCATAATCTGCTCCAGAGTCGTCAAAACCATGTGAAATTTCATGACCAATGACTCCCCCAATTCCACCATAGTTAACCGCAGCATCTGCAGTAAAGTCAAAGAATGGAGGTTGTAGAATTGCCGCCGGAAAAACAATTTCGTTATACGGTGGATTGTAATAGGCGTTTACTGTTTGTGGCGACATATACCATTTGGTTTTGTCTACAGGCTCGCCTAATTCTGCGATATTTTCAGCAAAACCATAAGCAGCAACGTTGATCATTGCATCAAAATAGTTGCTTTCACCCGTTTCGTTGGTTAGGGATAAGCTGCTGTAATCTTTCCATTTGTCTGGATACCCAACTTTAACATTTGTTTTTTCTAATTTCTCTATGGCTTTGGCTTTGGTAGCATCATCCATCCAGTCCAATCCATTGATTCGACTTGCATAGGCTTTGATTAAATTACCGACCAATTCTTTCATTTGCGCTTTGGCTTCTGGCGGGAATTTTTGGGCGACATATAGTTTTCCTAGCGCCTCTCCAAGGGTCCAGTTAACTGTTCTAATTGAGCGTTGTTCAAGGGGTTCTTGTGCAATTGCACCGCGTAAGGTTTTGCTGTAAAAGTCCCAGTTGGCACGATCCATCTCCATGCTTAATCGCCCAGCTGTTGCATCAATTAAGGTCCACCATAAATAGGCTTTGATATCTGCTACGCTGTTGTTTTTCATCACTTCATCTAGGGCAGAAAAATAACCCAAGTCAGTCAGTACTACCGTATCGATTCCTTCAACCCCAATACCGCTAAAGTATTTTGGCCAAGTAATGCTTGTGGCGATTTCGCCGAGTTCTTGGGTTGTTTTTGGATTGTAGCGTTTTGCAGGATCACGTCTTGAAACTTTGTCTAAACGGGCCGCTGCGAGTTGCGTTTCAACTTGAATTACTTGAGCGGCAAGGGCGCTGGCTTCTTCGGCAGTCTTGCCGATAAAACCAAACATACGCGCTATATGTTCGCGATAGGCCTTTTTAATTTTCTTAGAATCCTCATCGTCTTTTAGGTAATAATCGCGTTCAATTCCAAGGGATCCAGGATAGAGCTGAGGGACATTTTTATTGCTGTCTTTTGCATCGGCAGAAACGCCAAAACTAAATAAAGCGCGTCCTCCTCTTGGCAAGGTTTCTTCTAAATAGCTTTGAATATCTTCGGTAGAAATGATTGCGTCAATTCGGGTTAAGTGGGGCATCAAAGGTTTAACCCCCAGTTCGTTTCTGCGAAGGGTATCGTTAATCAATTGGAATAACTGCACCGCTTTGGCTTCATCTGCTGTAGTATCTAGTTTTGGATCACTCGCTGCGGCTTTAAGAATATTTAAAACATCAGCATCGGTGTTTTCGCGCAGTTCGTTAAAGCTTCCCCAGCGGGTTTTATCGTCTGGGATTTCGGTGTTTTTCATCCAAGTTCCGTTAACGTAGTTGTAAAAGTCGTCTTGCGGACGCACTTCAGTATCCATTAGGCTGAGGTCAATCCCACCTGGGGCTTGATTTTGTGCTTGTTCACAAGCGGTAAAGCTTTGTGAAAACAAGCCGGCCACGAGGGCAAATTGAAAAAACTTTTTCATGATGTAAATAATTTTGCGAAATGTATCATTTATTTGAAGAAGAGAAAAAACTTGTGGGCTTTTTTCACTCGTCTTTGACCACAATAAAAGTGGCTTTTGTTCCGGTGGCGAGGTTCCAGCGGTTGGCCATCATAAGATTTCCTTGATCGTCATAGACCCGAACCTCGGCGGTATTGGGGCCAGATTCGCCTTGATTTAGGGCCACAAAATCAATTTTGTTAAAACCCGTGATTAAGTCAATATCTAACTTTTTATAGCTTTGCTGTAAAAGAATATTCGGATAAAACACCCGGTCGTTTAATCTCACCTGTACCCGGTCTCCGTCTGGGTGTTGATGGTCTCTAAAAACAACACGCACACTTTTGGCATTGCTTTTAAAGTCCCCTAAATATTGATCTACTTTAAAATCGCCGGGTCTCTTTTCTGCCTCGGGGGTTTGAAGGCGTTCTAAATATTCTTGTCCTGGATCGATAAAATCTTCTTTAAAGCCCATTTGAATGTCTTTCTCAAAGTTTTTTTGCGTGCTGTTTGGCTTTGGGGTTTTCGCTAAAAAATCTTTTTGAAGAAAGTCGGGAAGAGGGTTGTCTTCCGGGATTTTTAAAAGGGATTTTGATGCGGGATCAACATCGAATTTACGTTGTAGGGGCTTGTTTTCATTTTGTCCCCAAACAGAGATTGAAAAAACAAATAGCGTAAAAAACAAAAGAAAAGTCCCTTTCATCCATCAAACCTACACAATATCTCCTCTTTATAAAAAGCTTTAACAGGGAATTAATGAAATAATCGTTTCAATGATTTATTGTATTTTGAGCGTTCAAACCAACCGAATTATGCAATTAACCGCTTTAGACTGGTGGATTATCCTTTTGTTTTTTGGACTCACCTTGGTAGTAGGAATATGGGTAGCACGCTCTGCCGGTAGAAGCACCACAGACTTTTTCTTATCTGGTCGCGATATGCCCTGGTGGCTATTGGGGATTTCGATGGTTGCCACCACTTTTTCAGCAGACACGCCCAATCTGGTCACAGATATTGTTCGCACCAATGGGGTCGCGGGGAATTGGGTTTGGTGGGCCTTTTTATTGACCGGGATGCTAACGGTTTTTGTGTATGCACGCCTTTGGCGGAAGTCGGGGGTGGTTACTGACTTAGCGTTTTATGAATTGCGCTACAGCGGGAAAGAAGCTGCTTTTCTTCGGGGTTTCCGCGCTTTATATTTAGGGGTGTTTTTTAATGTTATGATTATGGCAAGTGTTTGCCTTGCTGCCATTAAAATAGGCGGAGTCATGTTGGGTTTTAGCCCGGTTGAAACGGTCTTAGTCGCATCTGTTATTACCGTTATCTATAGTTCCTTAGGAGGGCTGAAAGGGGTGATTGTCACAGATTTTTTCCAGTTTATCCTTGCGATGGGTGCCACTTTTTGGGCGGCTGCCTATTTAATTGATTTACCCCAAATAGGGAGTTTAGCACAATTGTTAACCCACCCTAATGTGAGTAATAAATTAAACTTTATCCCAGATTTTAGCCAGCGCGAATTATTGATTACGCTCTTTATTTTACCCATTGCGGTGCAGTGGTGGAGTGTTTGGTATCCCGGCGCAGAGCCAGGAGGTGGGGGATATATTGCCCAGCGAATGCTTTCGGCTAAAAATGAAAAACACGCAATTTGGGCGACTTTGTTGTTTAATATAGCCCATTACGCCTTGCGTCCATGGCCATGGATTTTGATTGCTTTGGCCTCTTTAATTGTCTACCCAGATCTTGCGGCCATTCAAGCGGCTTTCCCACAAATGGATGCGCGTATTATTCGTGATGATTTAGCGTACCCCGCCATGATGACTTTATTGCCAGCAGGGGCCATTGGTTTAGTTGTCGCTTCTTTGATCGCTGCTTTTATGTCGACGATTTCTTCTCACTTAAATTGGGGCTCTTCTTATGTGGTGCATGACTTTTATCACCGTTTTATCGACCCTACTGCTTCAGAGAAACGATTGGTTGCTGTGGGACGTATTTCTACCGTTTTATTGATGCTCTTCTCTGCTTTATTTGCGCTGGTGTTGAGCAATGCCTTACAGGCGTTTCAAATTTTATTGCAAATTGGTGCAGGGACAGGATTACTCTTTATCCTACGCTGGTTTTGGTATAGAATCAATGCCTATAGCGAATTAACAGCGATGGTGGTTTCTTTTGTTTTGGCCATTTATTTTCAGGTGGTTCATACCGCTTTAGGCTTTAGCCCTATTGCGAATGACCTTCAATTTTTATTAAGTGTTGTGATCACAACGCTTTGTTGGGTGGGGGTTACTTTAATGACCTCCCCTTCAGATATGGGCACCCTAACTTCTTTTGTCCAAAAGATCCAACCAGGAGGCCCTGGATGGGCAGCGGTTCGGGCAGAAATGTCAGTAGAAGATTTAAAATCACATGCAACAGGATGGAATGTTCCGCAAGGAATTTTATGCATGTTTATTGGCGCTTTTGCCATTTATGGGGCACTCTTTACCACCGGCTATTTTATCTATGGAAAAACCCAGCAAGGACTTTTATTAGGGAGCTTGAGCCTCCTAGCTTTTTACCTGCTATGGCGTTTATCCAAAAGAATTATTGATTAATCCCTTATTGATACACCCGAATATAATCGATGATAAATTCCTGTGGAAAAACACTTTCATCGATTTCTTTTCCGCCAAAATTCCCGCCAACGGCAAGGTTGAGTAACAGATAAAAAGGTTGATTAAAAGGCCATACTTCTGGGCTTTTATCTTTCGGCGTAAATGTATAGACCAATTTTTCATCGACATAAAAGGCGATTTGATTTTCGGTCCAGTCTGCAGTATATGTGTGAAAGCCTTCTTCTATATTTTCGATTCGGGTGGTTTTTGTACTTGCATAGTCCCCATGACCAGCTTTTGTATGCAGAGAGGTAAAGATCTCTTGTGGGGAACGGCCTACATATTCCAAAACATCTATTTCCCCACAAAGGGGCCAGCCCACTTGGTCAATATTATTGCCTAAAAGCCAAAAGGCGGGCCAAACCCCTTTACCAATGGCCAATTTAGCCCGTACCTCAAAACGCCCGTATTGAAAGGTTTTTTTTCCTTTTGTATTGATTCTCGTTGAGGTAAAATGATCACCTTCTTTGGCAGCTTTGATGTAAAGCATGCCATTTTCAAGGCGGTGGTTTTTGTCTGTATAAATTTGTAATTCGTCATTTCCCCAGCCACACAGTTGTGGACATCCATCTCCCTGGATAATCGACCAGTCGGCTAAGTTCAATTCGTTTCCATCAAATTCATCTGCCCAAACCAATTTTTTTTCTTGCGCATACAATTGGGTCAATCCCATCCATAGCAACAGTAATACTCCCTTTTTTTTCATTTAAAAAGATTAAGCCCGTTCGGCTCTTTTGATTTTTAATTGTTCTTTAATTTCATTGGCGCGCTCTTCTGAGATTTCATAATTGCGCATAATATACATGGCGGTCAAGGTTCCTAAAATGGGTAAGCCTGAAAAGAACAACCGCAGGCCAACAATGGCAGATGCTGGTTGAACTTCTAATGCGGTATCAAAACCAATCACAGAAAAAATGGCACCACTCAACCCACCGGCAATAGCAAAACCAAATTTGACCATCCACCAGTAGATCGCTCCAAAGATGCCTTCTCTTCTTTTTCCAGAAGTCAATTCGTCTAAATCAATCACGTCGGCCGTCATGGACATCATGATGGTAAATAGCCCGCCAATTCCGAAAGAGAAAAAAGGTAAAGCGATTAAAAACAAATAGGGTTTGCCAGGGATAAACAAGAACCACAGCATGACATAACCCAAAACCGAAATCGACTGAGAGATGAGAAAAGCTTTCTTTTTACCCATTAGGTTAGACATTTTTGCCACAATAGGAATCACCAAAAAGGTGGTGCATAGCGCTCCAACACTCCCAAAGAGGGTAGGCCATACTCCTGCCGCCCCCGCATTACCATTAAAGAGATAATACACAATAATAAAGAAGGTAAAGGCCGCAACGGTATTAAAGGCGTTAAAGATTAAAAAGGTAGCAAAACACAGTTTTCTAAAAGGAGCAGAGGTGAAGGCTTCGCCAAAGCTATCCCAGATTTTTGTCAAGCTACCTCCAATATTTTTTAAAGTCATGGGGGAATAATCTTCCTCAAGTGTAGACTTGCTCTTGATAAAAATGGCCGGTACCATGGCACAAATCGCACAGCCAAGACCCACCCAAATAGCCAATTCACGTACAGCAATATCTGCACTTTCAAACCATGCGGTATCATACATAATCACCCAAAACCATGGCGCGATGACCCATGCCCATTGACCAATCCACTGCGCAACTGCCATGATGCTGGTGCGTTCGTGAAAATCGTCACTCATTTCATATCCCATGGCGACATAAGGCACGCTAAAAATGGTTAAGCCTAAATAGAATACTATGGACCAAAACAAGAAATAAGCAAAATTATAATCAATGGAACTATCTCTAAAAAGTTGCCACATAATGACAAAGGAAATTCCCATAATGATGGCGCCTAAAAAAACATACTGTCTTCTTCTTCCCCATTTAGATTTGGTATTATCAGAGATGAACCCCATAATTGGATCGGTAAGAGAATCAAATATTCGAGGTGCAAGAGAAACGACGCCCCACATCCATCCTGGGAAACCCAAATCTTGCACAAGCACTACGATGAAAATACTTATGGCTGCAGGAAACATTTGATTGGCGAGCATGCCCACGCCAAAGGCTATTTTTTGCGTCATGGGGACTTTGGTAGAAGAAAGCTTTGACATAATTTTTGTTTTAGTGAATACTTTGGTTTTTAATCGAGTTGGTAAAATAGCTATTTCAGCTGCTTATATTTTGTTTGAAGCACAAAAAAGGCTTCTTTTTTCTTGCGGTTTATGTCAACAATGCCCCAATACTCTTCATTTGGTGCTCCATCATAAGGCACGCCAGAACTAAAGGGTGCCCATCCACCGGGGTCTTGTTGTGCTGGATTGCCGGCTTTCCACCAGCCGTCTGTAAAAGAGAACAGGGTGAGCCCAGCGACAATATCAGATCGGGAAAAAGTTTGTTCTAAAATTATTTGGGTGGCCGCTGCTTGTGCTTGCTGGTTTTCTCCTGCAGTATATTGCTCATTGGCTACGGCCATAAAACTATCTGCCCCTGCTTCAGAAAAGTAAAGCGGGAGTTCGCTTCTTTCTTCCCATTCTTTAATTAAACTTCCGGGTTGATCCCAGCGGTAGACATTAACCCCCCAAATGTCTATGGATGGATTTTTGTGAAGTATTTCTTGTGTAGGAATTTCTCCATGCGCAGTAGCTATTGGGTGATTTTGATCTAGGGTTTTTATTTTCTGTGCGCTGCTTTCAAGGGCAGCGTACCAATTGTTGAGGTCGCCTTCGAACCATTCTGGTTGGTAGTTGTATTCATTTCCTAATTCCCAAAAAAGGAGGGCAGGATGGTTTTTAAATTGTTTGATATAATCGATGATTGTTCCTGATGCGATATCATAAACCCCCGCTTGATTATACCCAAAACCCATGATGATTTTGATGCCTGCGTTATAGATTTTGTCTAGAACAGTTCGATTATCGATGGGAGCATAGACCCTTATCGTATTAATACCAGCCTCTTGCATTAGTTTTAAATCTTGTTCAAGTGAACTAAAATTGCGTTCTGTTTCGCCCTTTGGAACAGGATGATAACAGATGCCTTTGATTTGGTAAGGCGCATTATTGAGAAGTATTTTTCTCCCTTGGGTATGCACAAGATTAACCGTTTGTTTCCCGCAGCTAGAAAGCAGTAAAAAACAACAAATCAGGAAGGAATATCGTTTTATCATTCTTTGTTTTTTGGCGCTTTACTTTTAGCAAAGACCTTTTTGGCATCACCATCAAATGTTTTGTGAATGGGCATGCCGTTATTTTCTCTACTCAGACCATTAAAAATCCCACGATCTACTAAGGGCCAAAGGGCGTATTTGGCTTTGCCATCCACCGTAAATAAGCCAAAGTTGTTTTCTGAAGCCAAAGGACCATTAGGGTCTTTCCAAAGTTCATCAAAAGCAGAAAAGTAAACGTTGGTAATGTTATTTTCGTTAGACCACTGTTGGATCTTATGGTAATAAAGGGCTTGCTTGTATTCATCAGCAGCATGCGATCCATTGTCCCCGTAAATGCCTTTAGAATTTGTTGACCATCCAGTCTCTCCGATATGAATGGGTTTTTCGATGCCTAATTTAGCCAGGTAGTTATTCACATTATTGAATTGTCCAATAGCATAGGATAGTGCTCTATCCATGGCAGCATCGATATCTGCCTTTTTTGGGGTATTGCCCTGCTTTTTTGTTTCCCAAAAAGCCGAGTTATAATGGGTGTCATGAAAAGGATAGGTATGGATGGAGACATAATCTACGGCTTTGATGAGTTGGGTTAGTGCCTCAAGGTGATAGCTTGAATCTCCTCCTCCCCAAGCGGCAAAATTATCTGAGCTTGTAATAAAAAGATCTGGGGGTAATTTCCCTTGTTTTTTTAATTTTTGTAAATGATTGACCCAGTTTAAAATTATGCTAGGCACCACATAATAAGCTTCTGCCCAGTGTACCATGGCTTCATTTCCCACCGAAATTACTTTAACGATATCAGGGTAACGATTTGCCAGCACAACCGCCTTTTCAATTTCTAGGCTATTGTTTTCGCGATCTTCTGCCTTATGATCTCGTTGTTCTGTCCAAGCCCCTTTACAGTCTATCCAGGTTCCCAGCATCACATACATCTCAAAGCCTTGTTCTTCTTTTTGCAAAGCCTTAATGGCTTTTAGGAGATTAGGCGTGTGGTCAAACTGTAAATTATAGGTACGCAAGACCCTAATTCCCATTGCATGGAGTATGCGCAAATCATTTTTCAGTTGGTTTAGCGTGGGCTGTTTCTCTCTTGTGGTTGTTCGATAACCGCCATAAGAAATGGCGGGGTAGGCAGCATTGCCTAAAATTTCAGCTGCGCTGATGCCACTCCTTTTTTTGGGTTGCTTGTGTTCTGCTTGACAGGCAATCAAAGTGAAGACCAAAAGGGAAAAAGAAAAGAACCTTTTTATCGGTCTTTCCAAAAAAGAACGGTAGGTGCATTTCATGCTATTGTGCAATGGTTACGATAAGCTTTTCAATTGCATTGCTTCTATGGAATAGGTCAAGGCTTGTTTTCTTATCCAAGGTGTTTCCTTTAAAGCTTGTTTTTTCACCATTGGTGTAAACCACTTCAATAAACGCATCGCTTCCTTTTATGTAAACAATAGGAACCTGACAATAGGTGAAGGCTAAACTGTTTTTTGGGAGTTCAAGTGTCTTTTTTGCCCCCTTTAGGTTGTAATAGGTGAAGTCTTCAGGTGCGTCTAGGTATTCGGCTTGTTTAAGTAAAGTCGTATCGAAATGCATTACGCCTTTATGAACACGCACCCCTAGTTCTCCAAAGCGACTTAGGATGTCCTCTTTTACTTGCCCTGTCATTCCGGGCTGTTGGGCTCCTTTTCCTGCTGGGGTGTGCGAATATGGGTCGCTGGGGAAAGCGCCGTAATCAACAGGAGATTTATGGGCCCCAATGCCCTCTACGATCTCGTAGTAATGCACCTTTAATTGCGACACCAAATTGGGATCTTCTTGTGCAAGAATGGATTGATTGGCTACTTCAAAGCTTGCGAGGGCTAATTTAGACACCATGTGCCAATAAATTGAGCCTAGACCTTCATATCCATAGAAGGTGCCTGAACGCCCCGTAAAGGCTTTGTGGTTAAAGACTTCTTCAAAAATCGCTAAAATCAATTGCCGCTCTTTTTTAACCAAAGCCGAATAACTTAAAGGCAAGGCTGCTAAAGCGTGTTTTACATCATCGGCATTTTTAAAGTTTCCATTAAAGTGGAAGCCTCCTTGGATATCTTTTGAAAGGATTTGAAGGTTGTTGTCTTTTAGCAACTCCTGTAAAAGTGCTGATCTTTTTACTGCAGCTTCAGGAATATTGTTTCTATCGACAAAAAGCGGTAGGGTTTTATTAGGGTATAAGATATAGCTTTTTTGATCTTCACGATAGAGTTTACTCTTTCTTAAAGCCTTGAGCACATTTAAACTTTCTTGGGCATCCAAATACCCTGAGCTTAAAACGGCGACTTGTCCTTCTAACATTTCGGCTAAATAAGCAACGCTAACTTCTTTGTCGTTGTCTATAGAGATGAGGTTATAGGCGTGGTATAAACCTTCCTCTTTTTTGTTTTTTCGAATGGCATCTTCTAAAAACAACAGCGCAGTATCTATGAAGCGACTCAAAGCTTCTTTACTTAAGTTGTTCTTTTCTCCTGAGAAGCCATTGTCATAGATTTGCGCTCTATAATTGCTGGCCGCTGCACCTAAGTCATCCATTAGGTCCTTGCGTTTTTGATTAGAAACGGGAGTATCTATAAGGTTGAGGTGGTCGTTGAAAGCCTTGTTTAAGTCGTTGAAAAAGACATTCAGTTCACTTGATATGGCAAAAGAAGTCGCTTCTGAAGTTTTCATGTTTTCCTGGAAAAAGGCCAAAAACCTTCTCAAGTAATACAGGGTTACCATCGAGACACCATTGCCTACCAATGCATTGTTGGCATCGTTCCATTCTGGGCGTTGGGTGTTCATCCAGATACCTGCTTCTGGCACAAAGTTCGAAAGTTTGGCCATCAATGTTGCCAGCATTTTTTCAATAAAAGTTACTTTGTAAATACTTTCATTTGCTTTACTAATTAAGGCCCCATCGGCACCAATTTCTGCCCGTTTCAGGTTGATTTTTTCATCCTTTTTATGGTCGTAAACAATGGTGTTTTTTGGGTCTTTTAGAATTGCACTATAGGGCTTTATTCTGTAGGGTACGTTGGCATAGACAAAGCATTCTTTGCTATAGAATTCGTTAAGTTTTCCCGGATAGTGGTTTTCGATAAATTCTAAAAACTTGAGCAAATAAATAATTTGGTGATCGCCCCAGTAACCAATATAGGCCCACGGATTATCGGGTTCGATAGTTTCCCAGTCAAAACCTCCTTTGGTTACTCGGTATGGATTGTATCCATCAAAGGTGGTTGCATTTAGAAATTTGTGGATCATTCCCTGGATAAATTGTGGATAGGCATGGGCTAAGGCTTCCCAATTTTGAAAAATGTCGCGCCAGTTACCTTGATAATCCAATACTTTAGCACCGTCGATTTCGTTTTTGGTATTGATCGAAAATTTGTTCCACGGACGGCTGGGATCGCCATGTCTACGGCTAAATTTCAGCGGTAAATATTCATAACAAAGACGACTAAAGTCGGCATTGTCATCACGGTTGGCTAAATCAATTAAGTGGTCAATGGTGCATTTTTCTTCAAGGGCATTGAGTGTTTTTGCTTTGGCTTGAAAAACCTGTTTATTGGCTTTTTCCAGATATGGCAAGAAGTCACTTTTCTCAATGGTATAATTGTCATCAAAAATCCCTCCGCGCATGATGTTAAACATGGTATTGGCAAAATGACGATCATTGCCTCTTTTGTCTTTAGACAATTGAAGTCCGTCTGCGGCACCAATCAACTGCAACAATTCTTCTGTTCCTGCTTCGATATCTTGATCTATCTTGCTATTAATGGTAGGGTCTAGGATGTTTTTTTCTAAGGCAACTAGGTCTGTGATGCTTTTGTTGACCTCTGCGACGATGCGCCAGTTTTCAGTTTCTCCAGCAGCTAAATCAAATTCAGCAGCAAGTAAATAGGCGCCTCTTTTGGCCCTAATGTCTACTTCTTCTTTGACTTTTTCCCCCTGTTTAAACGCGTCTATTTGGGTTGAAGAAAGCAATCTTTTGGCTCCTTTAAGTCCAGTAGACCAAACGAGGTTCGTTTTTAAGGCTTCACTGGGTTCTGCCCGATCTACGATTATGGCGCTTAGTGAATAAATCCCAACGCCAGTTTGTGGATTCAGTTCAGTCTTTTTATAGGCATCAACAAGGTTAGAGCTTTGCTTTTGTAAGTCTTCACCTACGCCATAAGGAAGGATATTCTGTAACCCATCAAGTAGATCGATTTTGATGTTTTGATCGCTGTTGTTGCTTAATTTTGCTTTACGTACAAAGCCAAAACGATCACTTGAATTCCATTCATAAGAAAATGTAATCCCTAGATCGCGATTGACTTCTTCAAAAATGACTTTGTTTCCATAGGCATTTTTATAAAGATTGCGCTCAACTGCATAAAGGTTATTTTGGGTAGTAGAGAAGGGCTCCCATAAAAAGGTTTTATCTTCTTTAGCGACTAATAGTATTGTTTTGTTTCCAGTGTGATCTGTGGATTCAACGATTTTATCATCAGTATAATAGGGGAAAAGGGCAATATCGCTGTTCTTTCTTCCTGCTGTCAATCCGCCATTACTAGAGATAAACATCCAGTGGTTTGAATTACTTACCACACTCATAAAAAATGGTGGCATGGCGTTGACGTTGCTAATTTTATAAAAAGCCTCGTTATTAATTTTTACCTCTTCTAAGTTTACATCAATTGAGTGGGAATTTACTATTCCGTTACCTAAGTAAATTGTATTTTTCATTCGCATATATAGACGCTAAGTCTATTAAGTTTAATCAACTGGTTTTAATTTATTTACAGAAAAAAAGGACTTGTATTTCTTTTTGGTCTAGAGGATGAATGACTGTGTTTTATTGATAAACACGCACATAATCAACCTCCATCATACTTTCTGTAAAATTGTCTGGTATTTCTCCTCCAAGAAAACCTCCCATGGCGACATTAAGGAGGATAAATTGAGGGCTGTCATAGGGCCAATTCCCCTCTGTTTGTATCTCAGGGCTATAAGTATAATAGACATTACCATCTATCGCAAAACTGATTTCATCTGGGGTCCAATTCACACTATACACATGGAAAGATGTTGTAGAAGTAGGAGCATCTAGCTCTCTAAAGTTCACTGTGTTTCCTGAACTAGCCTGATTGTGAAGCGCAGCAGAAACCTTGCTTTTATCCCATCCTTTTTGTTCCATAATATCTATTTCACCACAAATAGGCCATCCTACAGAGCTAATGTTAGCACCTAACATCCATATGGCAGGCCAAGTCCCCGCTGAAGATGGGAGTTTAGCCCTAACTTCAACTTTTCCATATTTAAATTCAAAGAGATTCTGAGTCGTCATTCTAGCAGAGGTATATTGTTTCCCTGAAAACTGCTCTTTTTTAGCAATGATTTTAAGTATCCCGTCTTCTACTATTGAATTTTCTCTTCGGTCGGTATAAAACTGTTGTTCTTCGTTCCACCAACTTCCATTATTAGGCGGGATGGTTTCAAGATTCCAATTGCTTGAACAAGGGGCGCCAACTTCATCAAATTCAGTCGACCAGATTAGTGTCGTCAAGTCTCCATTGGGTGAGGCGTTTTCTTCAAGAGAACTTCTGCAACCATCTTGAATAACCCCATCGTCTATTGGATCCTCAGTGGGTGTGTAACTTGGGTCGCTACTACACGATAAGGATCCAACAAACAGTAGGATTAGTAATAAAAATCTGCTCATTTAGCCGTATTATTCAGAGGTAATGATAAACCACCACTCAAATTCACTGTTTCCATCAGTAGTACTGATTAGCATTTCATTCGGGTTCGCACGGTTTCTAATTTTATATTGATGCGATCCAGTGTAATAACCGAAGAATCCTAAACCACTTAATGTCAGGGTTTCAGCTCCTCCTGGAGCAGAGAGCGTCCATAATCCGCTATAATCGTCTAGTGGGTAATTCAATGCGTCTGCTCCATCAATAACACCTGTATGTGCTCCATGATCAACATCTAAATAAATAGCACGTCCAAATACATCTCCATTCGTTTGGTGTTGGAAACTCCCGTCCGCACCGAAAACATAACGGTCATCATACATTCCTGTGCCAACTTTTTCGTTGGCCCCAGCTGCGTACCATTCTGGTCCACCTGCTCCATTTGGTGGTCCTAGACCAAAGTGTCCAGTACCTTCGGCCTTAATTCTCCATGTTTTAGAAGAACCACCATGTAGTTTATTGAGAAGCTCAGCTGGTGGAGCATATAGTACGAGAACTCTTGTTTCTACAGAAGCCGATGAAATGGTTCCACCTGTTCCAATCGCAGCTACCGATACACGGTAATCCTTTAATCCTGTTGTACTAAACGATATTGATTTTTCACCTCCTGGAACCAAAAACTCCTGTCCATTGGCATAGAATTTATATCCTATTGCGCCATCAGCGGTTGCTGTATAATTTACAATTCCTGTTCCATCACCATTTGGATTGTCGTCATCTTGACCAACGATCTCTGCTGTAATTTGAAGGTTAGTTGGGGCAGCAATCTGCCCCAATTCATAATTGTCCTCTTCACTACACCCTATCATTAATAGAAGGGCTGTAGCAATGAATGTTTTGTGTAAAAATGTGTATTTTTTCATTGCTGTATTTTTAATTCGTTAGTTTAATTTCATCATAGTAATAAACTGATCCATCTCCACTGTTTCCAAAGTCATAGAACACTATAACTTTTACATAGTCAGCGGTTGGAGCACCACTAAAATCATAAACCAATGTTTCCCATGCATTCGCCACAGATGTATTCACGTCTATCTCATGCGTAATACTAGCATCTGCATTTTCAAGTTTAACCTTTACAACAGCTCCAACACTTGGGGACCATGATTGAAGGCTGATGTTAGTGTAGTTCGTCAAATCAAGAACATCTGTATCGAGTGTTACTCCCG
>CBFHVC010000014.1:0-53921 GCA_965659515.1 Candidatus Arcticimaribacter sp.
ATAGGTTTTTTAGGACTTAATTTTTTCTCCTTTAATGTCGTGTGGAAGATGCTTGTGTGGGTAGGGATGCTCGTCTCTTGTGCAGAACATGCCTAGGTTTTCGCCATATTCAAAACGAAAATCTATTTTATTTTCCACCTGTTTAAAATCTTTTAAGTAGGCAACGCCATTGCCCAGAACAATGCTAGCATCGCCTTGGGTGTTTACTTTGCCGTTGTAAATGTAAACCTTTTCAACACTGGCAATAATGGTTTTAAAGGCCAATTCAAATTCATTGTTGTCATAAAAGGTAAGTTGGTCAACAAAGCAACGGTTAGGGCCTTCTGTCGCCACTTTTCGTGCTAGTTTCCATTTCCCCACCATAAGACTATCATTTGCTGGTGGGAGCGGTTGAAAAAAGCTCCACAATAAATATAGGGTCGTTGAAAGCATGGTTTATTTTTTTCTAAGGTAATCTAAACTGTATTTTCCTGCCCCCGAAAGCAGGATTACTAGGGACAAGCAAAGGAATAGGGCAGGCAGCTCAGTGCCTTTTATGCCGCCGGGTAATTTTTTGCACACTGCCACAAACATGGTAAAGGCCAAGAGAAAAGCAGCGGGTCTTGTGGCCAGCCCAAAGAGGATAAGCAGGGCCCCAATTGATTCTGCGAAACTCGCCATAAATCCCAGGGGAATACTTAAGAAATCCAGGCCAATCAAATCGCTTAAGCCACTCCCCAGCCCTTTCCAGCGTGCGCTGCCTGCAGTGATTTTTCCCCAGCCGTGTAAAGTGAGCATTAAATAACCTGTAAATACCCTGGCCAAGAGTAAACTTAGGTTGTGGTAGGTTTTTGAAGCAGTGAAAAGTGAACGAATTTGCATGGCTGAAATTTAATTGAAATGGAAAAGAAATTATTGTTGGACAAGCTTGTTAAAGTCCACCTGATAAATAAAGGGAACATTAACATCTTCTCCCTCAGAACTTATCCAGACACTGCCATCGCTTAAGATTTTTGCCGCTTCAACTTGGGCATTTTCAAAAGGAAGTTGATAGCGTTCTATTTGCACCGTTGCGTGTTTGTCTGGCGAAAAGTTTTCTGACTTAAAAATGTATTGGGTATAGTCTGGAAGGTAGCCTGTTAAAACCAATTTTTTGGTCTTGTGATCGTAATCTCCGCCTGTAATAAGGGCATTTACATCAAAGGTACTGCGTTTTGTTAAACTGTATTCTCCCCCTTTTTTTGGAAAAACATAGAGTTGGGTTTTATAAGATTTTCTGTTTTTAGAAAATAAGAGCAAAGAGTCGCCATAAACCATTAGGGTCTCTGAATCGTATTTGTGTTTTTTGCGTTTTTTAAATTTCTCTTGGCTGGCATAGCTTATTTTGATAGAGTCCACTAAGCTAAAATCATGTTGAACGATATAAATGGTCAAGTCCTTTCGGTTGCCGGAATTATTGCCCATATCGGCGATGTAAAAATAGGCACTGTCTTGGGCAATGTCTTCCCAGTCGCGATTAACAGCCCCTTTTATTTTGTGTTTTTCTAGACCGGTTCCATCTGGATTGATGGCATATAAAGTTGCCTTTCCCCCCGAGTCGTTAAAGGTTAAAAATTGATTGTTTAGGGTAGCTAAACCCGAAGTTTCTCTGATTTTTTTGGGTAATTCAATGGCTCCTTCAGGCATGTTTTTTTGCTTGCATTGAACAAATAAAAAGAGCAGTAAAATATAGTTGAAATAAGATCGCATGCGCTAAAATTTATTTAGCCCAAAAGTACAAAGAATATTGAAGATAGTTCAAAAAGAAATGCGCAAACCAGTGGGCTGCCATTGTATGCTTATGGCCTTTTTATTTTGGAGTATTTCAAGGGCCTTGTGCCGTTTTTCTTTTGCTCCTTTGGTGATCAATAGGCCTGCGCCAATGAGTCCCACCCCCATGCCAGTAAGGGCCCATTGATGGGGTTTTCTGGCAGATATACTTCCCAAGGAATGGTTTAATAGCAGCACCCCGGAAGAGCCTACAACAGTTCCTCCAATGATTTTTAATTGGAATCGTTTAAAGTGTTTTTGCGCTTCAGGGTTGGCCTTTACCAATTTGCGTAAAGGTTGTTGTTCTTGAAAAAGCAGTTCCATGGGAGAGGTTTGTTGGCCATAGCACAGACCACAGGCCATAAGGCAAAGTAGGAACGTTAGACGTAACATGTTTGAGATTTAGGTGCTTTAAAGATATAAAAATTAAAACAGCTGCCCAATATTACTAAACCTCCCTATGGTGATGGGTTTTTGTTGTTCCATGCTAAAAGGCTAAGCATCCCCTCTTTTTTAGGGTTTGTGCTGTTTTTACCTCCGGATGGATTTGTTATACTCAACCCTTTTTGTCACCTCTCCTAAATCATCAATGTTGACTTTTATTTTTAAGAAGCTTCGTATTTAATTCGAAAAATGAATCAATGCACTTTCTATAATTTCATCTTTTTCTCTTTCGACCCAATCAATTTGAGCAGGAATATTTGGGGGGACACCCATTTCAAAATCAGGCTTTAGTGCTAAAGAAAGGGTTTGACTCACAGAAAAACGATAAAACCATCCATTGGGAAGCTGCCCACCGTTTGGTGCGCCAAGCCCACCCCCGGTGGTATCGCCAATACGCACTATTTTGGGAATTGCATCAGTGGCAAGTGCTAAAAAGGAACTGGCGCTATAGCTACCTCGATCGGTCAATAAAGCGACTTTTTTTAAATATTTCCTTCCATTGAAAGGGGCTAAGTAAACGGGCTCTGTAGCAGAAAAGTCATTTTTTCCTGCACCTGTTTTGACCCGCGAATAAAAAAGTTTTGTTTTTTGATCGATTAAGCGTTCCAGGATGCTGTAAACATTACCTAAGGAGCCGCCACCATTGTCTCGAATGTCAATGATAAGCCCTTGGGTGTCTTGATATTTATCGAGAATGAAATTGAGATTACTTGAACTTATGGCTCTAGTAAAGCTAGAAAGACGTACATAACCAATATTAGATTCCTTGATAAAATTATGGTTAAAAGGGCCAGAAATATAATGGTCTTGACCGATATAATGGTCTACGATAATGCGCCAGTCAAAATTATCCTGCGCAGTATACTCAACCCCAAAGCGCGAAATGTTAAAATTCGATCTTAAGTTGGTATGATCGTCTTTGAGTTCCGTTAACATTCCACCCAAGACCTCAAAAAGTTCCTCCTCTGTCATTTCAGGAGATAACATTGCGCTGTATTTTGTGCGAACTGCATTCCAATCAATCTGTTTTAAATCAAAATAGGTGTATTTATCGTTGCATTCCTGCCACAAGTAATCAAAGTTAGCGTAGGGATCAGCAGATAGAAGTTCTTCTCCATAGCTTATTTTTTCACAGCTGAACAAGAGTAGCGTGATTAAGGAAAGAATCGTTGATTTCATTTTCTTTTTGGTTTGTTAAATAAATAGGAGACACCCAGACTGTGTTGGGTCATTACAAAATGATTGGGTTGTTTTTTTGAGCTTGTCCATAGCTCCCATTTGTAGCTCGCTCGAATTTTGTTTTTATTACTTAGTGTCCAGTAATATTTTAACACGCTGCTCAATCGTTTTCCGGAAAATAGCTTGAATGTAAAATCATCAGCAGGAGAACCGTTTGGCAGTGTTCCTGAGTGAAATAGGGCAAATGGATTGCGGAGAACACTATTTATTAAACCAATATTAAGCCGCCATTGAAGCTGTCTTTGGATGGGATAAAGGGTATACTTGAGAAATAGAATCTTTTTTTCTTTAAGCTTTTTTCTACTAACATCAGTACTCGCTTGCACACTTCCCGAAAAGCTGGGGAATATTTCAACTCCTAATGAATTATTTCCAAAAGCGCTGTTGTCTCGCATATTCGCGTCTACTTGTATTTTTGCGCCATAGTGGAATTTAATTTTCTTTTCGTCATTTGTTTTTAGTGGATAAAGTTTGGCATAGTAAAGGGAGACTCTTCTAAGTTCGCTCACAGCCCCATACGCAGCTATACGATGCTTGAAATTTCCTGTGGTAAAGAAAATCCCATAACTTCTTTCTTTGTTGTTCAAGAACTTTTCATATTCAATCCCAAAGCCGGTTGTGTTGCCGCGATAAATTAGGGGAGAGGTTCCTAAATCGCGAAAACTTCCTCTACCCAATTCTGTTGAAAAAGTGATGTATTTTAGGGAGTCAGTTTGGGCAAATAGGCTTTTTAAACCAAAGAATGTGAGCGCGAATAGTATAAAAACCAAGCTTCCTTTGGTTTTTTGATTCAAGATAAGTTGAAGGGCCGTAAAGCTAAAGTTGTGGTCGCTCGAATTGGCAGCTTGCCTTTGGGAAAGGAGAAGGAGTAGGTGCATTCTTTTTTGGTATATAGGACTTGGGGAAGTCATTCATTTTGTCAGGATAAGAATTAGGTGTTTTAAAGATATAAAAAATGTACATTCGTCTTTGTTATGGATTGCAAATTCGTTTTACATTCTTCTGTTTATGTCTACACCCAAGACTGTCCAGCGGGGATTACCCCCTTTGCTCAGTTTAGTGAGAAAGAAGGAACGACTTATATACTTCGCCAGAAAGAGGCCCAAGGGCTTCCTGTAACTTTCTCCTGTTGTTGTATTCAAATTGAGCAAGAAACTGCCTTGACTGCAGTAGGTATTACGGCAAAGGTGGCGGGAGTCTTGGCTGCAGCAAAGATCCCGTGTAATGTAATTGCGGCCTATCATCACGACTATTTTTTCGTTCCCGAAACCCATGGAAAAAAAGCCCTTTCATTGCTTCAGGATAAGGGGTCTAAGCCCTAAAGTTTTGTTAAAATTAAAATAGCCTTCTTCAGCAAGAAAGACAAAGAGAAAATTCCCTACCTTTGGATATAGGAGTAAAGATGGCGCTATGAATGAATCCAATCAACGTGTTGCCCAGCTTGAGCAAAATATTGTATTGTTACTGAACAAGTTAAAAGACAATCACTACGCGCTTGAGTCCCTTCGTCTTCAGCTAGAAGAGCAGCAAACAAAGCTAAAGATTAGCGAAGCGACGAACCAGACGTTAAAAAAAGAGAACGATTCTTTAGTCATGGCCAATTCCTTACTCGGTAGTAACGAAAGTAATGTGACAACCAAACATAAAATCAATGCGCTAATTCAACAGGTAGATACTTGTATTGACCAGTTGGAACAGCTCGCATAGAAAACGTATGAGCGAATTGCTGAAAATAAAATTGACCATTGCAGACCGGGTGTACCCCCTTTCTGTCGCTCCTGAACAGGAGGAAGCCTTACGCGCTTCGGCCAAAAAAATTGAAGCAATGATTAAACAGTTGGAACAAAACTACGCGGTGCGCGACAAGCAAGACGTCTTGGCCATGTGTGCATTACAATATGCCACACAGGTAGAGCAAAACCGCAACAATGAAAAAGAAAGTACCCCTATGGATATCGCTACCCTTGATCATCTCAATCAAATGATCGAGGAGCACATGGCTACTTTCTGATGCGTTCTTTAGAATAGATACACTTACTGCCTGTATTGGTTTACTTTTTTGATAAACTCAACGAACTTTTTTTTAAAAGAGGTGAGTCCATATGGTAAAAGCACGCTGTCTTGAACAGATCCTTGATCCATAGGTTAGCCGCAATCCTGAAATTATGGAGTTTATACAAATCCTAGACCGATGCAGGCTTTTTTGATTTAATAAAAAAACCAATGACAACAACAATATTCATTATCGCTGCAGCGCTAAGTGGTTTATTACTCGGCGTAATAGTCATGCAAATTGCACAGCGAACCAAGGCGGGAAACCGCATTAAAAAAAGCGAACAACAAGCCAAACGCATTCTTAAAAAAGCCCACCAAGAGTCTGACAGTATTAAGAAAGATAAAATGCTGCAAGCCAAAGAGCGTTTTATTGAGCTAAAAGCTGAACACGAAAAAGTTATTTTTAATCGGGAGAAAAAAGTCAGTGAAGTTGAAAAACGCGCCCGAGAAAAAGAGGCCACCCTTAACAAAGAGTTATCGAAGCTTAAAAACAACAATGAACGCCTTGAACAAAAAGCCAAAAATTTTGATCAGCGTATTCAAAACATCGACCGTAAAAAGGCAGAATTAGATAAGGCCGAAAAGAATTATCAAGAGCAGTTAGAAGTCGTTTCTGGCTTAAGTACCGAGGATGCTAAAAAAGAATTAATCGCATCTCTAGAAGACAGTGCTAGAACAGAAGCGATGTCTTTCATTCAGAAATCCATTGAAGAAGCAAAGCTTTCTGCAGAACAAGAGGCGAAAAAAATCATTATCAATACCATACAGCGAATTGGAACGGAAGAGGCAGTAGAAAACTGTGTTTCTGTATTCAACATTGATTCAGACGATGTGAAAGGACGAATCATTGGCCGTGAAGGGCGTAACATTCGCGCGATTGAAGCGGCTACTGGTGTCGAAATTATTGTCGATGACACCCCAGAAGCCATTATCCTTTCTTGTTTTGATTCTGTTCGAAGAGAGATTGCCCGTTTGTCTTTACACCGTTTGGTGACCGATGGACGCATTCACCCTGCGCGTATTGAAGAAGTGGTAAATAAAACCACAAAGCAAATTGAAAATGAAATTATTGAAGTAGGGAAACGTACCGTCATCGATTTAGGGATTCACGGACTTAGTCCAGAACTCATCAAAATGGTGGGGAGAATGAAGTACCGCTCTTCCTATGGACAAAATTTATTGCAGCACTCTAGAGAGGTGGCAAAATTATGTGGTGTGATGGCATCGGAATTAGGCATTAACCCTAAGCTGGCAAAACGCGCTGGACTTTTGCATGATATTGGAAAAGTACCTGAAGAAGAAACAGAAGTACCTCACGCTATTTTAGGAATGCAATGGGCAGAAAAGCACGGGGAAAAACCAGAAGTGTGTAATGCCATTGGTGCCCACCACGATGAAATCGAAATGACCTCGCTTTTATCTCCCATCGTTCAGGTGTGTGATGCTATTTCTGGAGCTCGTCCTGGAGCAAGACGACAGGTGCTTGACAGTTATATTCAACGCTTAAAAGACCTCGAAAAAATCGCTTACGACTTTAATGGCGTTAGTAAAGCCTATGCCATTCAAGCAGGACGTGAATTGCGGGTTATCGTAGAAAGCGAAAAGGTGTCTGACAATAATGCATCGGAATTATCATTCCAGATTTCACAAAAAATCCAAACAGATATGACTTATCCTGGACAAGTGAAAGTTACGGTGATTCGCGAAACGCGCGCGGTAAACGTAGCCAAATAATTAAGCCATTAAAAGATTGTAAACTACCCCAGCAATAAAGGCTCCCGTTAGGGGGCCTAGAATGGGTATCCAACTGTATCCCCAGTCGGCATCTTTGTTTTTCCTTGGTAAAAGTTGATAAACCAAACGCGGCCCAAAATCCCGTGCTGGATTGATAGCATATCCCGTGGTTCCACCTAACCCCATCCCAATTACCCATACCAAAAGCGCGACAGGTAAAGCGTCTAATGAACCTATTCCAAAATTTTGGGTTGCTACCCCATCGATTGAAATAGAGGGCGAAACAATAAAGAATATGCCAAAAACCAAAACAAAGGTCCCTAAGGCTTCACTAAAGAAGTTGTTCTTGAAATTGCGAATCGCTGGTGCTGTGCAAAAAGTTCCTCGAACGGCTGCTTCGTCTTCTGTTATTCGGTAATGGTCAATATAAAGCAGATAATTCAACCAACTGCCTAACATGGCACCAATTACTTGACCTCCCATATACATGGGAACTAAATTCCACGCAAATTTCCCTGTTAAAGCTAGTCCTAAAGTAACGGCTGGATTGAGATGTCCTCCGCTAAATTGCCCTGTAACATATGCGCCTACAAAAACGGCAAATCCCCAAGCGGTGGTGATTAATACGAGCGCACTTTGGTTCTCGCCATAGGTTTTCTTTAAGCTGACATTAGCGACGACTCCCGCCCCCAATAATAAAAGTAATGCTGTCCCGATAATTTCGGCAATAAAAGGCGTCATCATGATAATAAATAATTTTGTGTTAATTGGGTGAACTGTTCTATTTCGTTTGCGATCCAACTTTGGTCTTGCTGGCGTTCTTCGGCCATAATTGCTGCTACTTTTGGCGCTAGCGCCAAAGCTTCTTCTGCATTGAGAAATAAAGCCCGTGAGCGGCGCGCCAGGACATCCTCTACCGTCATGGCCATTTCTTCACGAACGGCCCAAACAATTTGGTTTTTACTTAAATGCAAATGTTTGCTTAACGAAGCATTGCCCGCTTCGTCTAATTTGTGAATTTTTTCAATATCTGTTCCATAAACATGTAGCGGATTGGACCAATCAGAATTGTAATCATAGCCGTGAATGGGTAAATTATGTGAAATACATCCCCGCTCTGGAAGCCCGCCAACCGATTGAGCAGTATTGATTAAATCTTCTGACATTTTCCGGTAGGTGGTCCATTTTCCGCCCAAAATACTTACCAAGCCAGAAGTGCTAACGGTTACTTTATGGTGACGTGAAATTTCTTTGGTGGCACTGCCGTTGTCTTCTGGAGCGGCAAGGGGCCTTAATCCAGAAAAGACACTTTTGACATCTGCACGGGTAGGAGGAGTTGTCATGTAAGCTCCTGCATTTTCTAGAATAAAGTCAATTTCTTCTTCTAGTGCAATGGGTTCTTCTAGGGGTTTTTCGATTTGGGTGTCTGTGGTTCCCACCACAACATAATCATTCCAAGGTACAGCAAAAAGCACTCGCCCGTCTGAAGTGTGGGGTACCATGATGGCGTGGGGTCCATTTAAAAAGGATTTGTCTAGAACGATATGAACCCCTTGACTGGGTACAATTAGTTTTCGACTTCCGGGTTGATCCATTTGTATAATTTGATCAGAAAAAACACCTGTGGCATTGATTACTACTTTAGCCGAGAGGCTAAATTCTTCGCCACTAAATTCATCTTTGGCCACAACTCCACCAATCATCTCACCTGTTTTAATCAGGCTTGTTACGCTGCAGTAGTTGATTAAACTAGCGCCGTGATTCTCTGCTGTTTGCGCTAAGCTTATCGCCATTCGCGCATCGTCAAATTGTCCATCGTGATAGATGACGCCCCCTTTTAAACCCTTCTTTTTTACATTGGGAATGAGGTCAATGGTTTCTTCTCGGTCTAATAGGGTAGAAGGGCCAAGGCCTAAATTACCTGCCATCATATCATAAATTTTTAGTCCAATGCCATAAAAAGGGCTATTCCACCAGTCATAAGACGGAATAACAAAGCTGAGGTCTTGCACCAAATGTGGCGCGTTTTTTCGCATAATTCCGCGTTCTTTTAGGGCTTCGATCACCAAAGAGATGTCTCCATTTTGTAAATAGCGCACCCCGCCATGGACTAGTTTTGTGCTTCGCGATGAGGTGCCTTTAGCAAAGTCTTTTTTTTCCAATAAAAGGGTGCGATAGCCACGGCTTGCAGCGTCAACAGCGGCGCCTAAACCAGAAGCACCACCACCAATAATGAGGATGTCCCATGGATTTTTTTTGCTTTTGATTTTAGTTAAATGCTTTTCTCTATTCATGGTCTTTCAATACCTTAGGTATGCGTTTTGCCCACAAGGCTAAAATACGGGCCGCATGGGTATTGTCTTGGGGGGTAAATGTTTTGTTTTCTTCCCAAATGGTTTTTAGTTCGTTTTCGTCTTTCCAAAAACCAACGGCTAGGCCAGCAAAAAAAGCCGCCCCAAGTGCAGTTGTTTCTGTTGTATTCGGGCGAATTACATTCTTTTGAAGTAAGTCAGCTTGAATCTGCATTAACAAATCGTTGTTTGTCGCTCCGCCATCTACTTTCAGACTAGAGAATTCTACTTCGGCATCTTTCTGCATTTCAATAATGATATCTCTTGAACGCAAAGCTATGGCTTCTAGGGCTGCACGTGCGATATGTCCTTTTTCGGTACCCCGAGTAATTCCCATAATGGCTCCTGTTGCTTCAGGATCCCAATAAGGTGCACCCAAGCCTGAAAGTGCAGGGACAAAAGTCACTCCGCCATTATGCTCTACTGTTTTGGCCATGGCTTCGATTTCAGGGGCAGATTGAATGATCTGTAATTGATCTCTTAACCACTGAATTAAAGCTCCGGCGATAAAGACGCTTCCTTCGAGGGCATAAGTGACTTTTCCGTTTAATTGCCACCCAATGGTGGTGAGCATTTTATTTTTTGAAGCGACTGCTTTTTCTCCTGTATTCATAATGCAGAAACAACCTGTCCCGTAGGTGTTCTTAACATCCCCCGGCTGGGTGCACAATTGACCAAAAAGGGCTGCTTGTTGGTCGCCTGCAATCCCACTGATGGGGATACTTGCGCCAAGAATACTGGCATCGGTTTGCCCAACTTTTTCTGAAGAACTAACAACAGTAGGCAATAAACTTGGGGGGATAGCTAAAAGGGAAAGCAGTTCTTGATCCCAGCACAGGTCGTGAATATTATAAATCAGGGTTCTACTGGCGTTGGTTACATCTGTTGTGTGGACTTTTCCATTGGTCAATTTCCAAATAAGCCACGAATCAATGGTGCCAAAAGCGAGTTCTCCAGCTTCTGCACGCTGGCGAATGTTAGGGTCGCTGTCAAGGATCCATTTGATTTTCGTGCCAGAAAAATAGGCGTCTAAAACCAAACCTGTTTTGGCTAAAAAAGTAGGCGCATGCGCGCTTAAATCAGCACAAATACTGGCTGTTCTTCTGTCCTGCCAAACAATGGCTTTGTGAACGGGTTCTCCTGTTTTTCGATCCCAAAGAAGGGTTGTTTCTCTTTGGTTGGTAATGCCAAGAGCAGCAATTTCTTGTGCAGCGAAATCTTTATTGGCTAAGATTTCTTTAACGGCTTTTAATTGGGTTGTCCAGATTTCCTCCGCGTCGTGTTCTACCCAGCTTTCTTGCGGGAAGTATTGGGGAAATTCATATTGCGCAATGGCCTTTTGCCGCCCTTGCTTGTCGAAAAGAATCGCGCGAGAACTGGTCGTTCCTGCGTCAATGGCTAAGATGTATTTCATACTGTTGGCTAAGCGTTATTGCTGTGTTTTAGGTTTATCGGAGACCGCATTCAATGTATCTTTATTTAGCCTTTCTAAAACAATTCATTTATTTTCTACTAGCGTTAAATAAAAAGACCATGTGTTTGAAAAGCAATTGGTTTCTTAATCAACAAAGTAATAAAATCTGCCAAGCTTTCCTAAAAATGTTTTTATCAAAATCAATATAGGGGAGGGGGGTAGGCCGTGCGAAATAGATCGGATAAAAATGACAAGACTAGTTGTCTTCTAAATACCATGAATGGCTTCATTTTTCTCGCTGTATTTGTTTACAGATGAATGCACCAAAATAGCAGTCTTTTTATTTGACCTTTGCATTTTTCTTTGCGGCAGGATTGTATGGAAAGAAAAAATTAGCCCAGATTATTTTGGCCAATGCATTGACCAATGGCGAGAGAAGAATCACCACGGTTGTAACCATGCCAAAGGTGCGCAAAAATGAAAAAGCGTCAAAAAGCAGAAGATTCAGAACAATAACAGCGACCATTAAAGCTACTCCTAAGGCATAAGCGACATACATGGAACCATAATAAAAGCTGGGTTCTACATGGTAATTTAAGCCGCAATTAGGACAGGATTTCCGCACTTTGGTGAAAGCTGAAAAGTCAAAAACTTTGCGTTCAAGAAAAGCACCTTCGTGGCATTGGGGACACTTAATGTTGAGGATGCTGTAGAGTTTACTGCCTTTAGAAATCATGTAATAATTTTTCAACAAATTAGTATCTTTTTGTCTAAGATGAGTTGGAATCATATCAATTTTATATATTGAAAAGTTAAAAAAAATAATGGATGAAACAGCTATCTGATTTTCAGTTAAAAACAAATGATTCCTTTCGAAAAGCCCAAAGGAAATCAATTGATAATCCCACTGAATTTTGGGGAGAAATAGCCGCAACTTTTCAGTGGCATGAACCATGGAAGGAGGTTTTGCGCTATGATTGGTCTGTTCCAGAGACGGAATGGTTTCTTGGAGGAAAACTAAATATTACCGAAAATTGTTTGGATCGACATGTGGCCACTCAACCCGATAAAGAAGCGTTGATTTGGGAACCGAATGATCCTAGCGATGCGACCATTCGCTATACTTATAAAGAATTATTGGCCGCTGTTTGTCGCTTTGCCAATGGTTTAAAAAGCCAAGGAATTAAAAAGGGCGATAGGGTGTGCATTTATATGCCGATGGTACCCGAATTAACCATTGCTGTTTTGGCCTGTGCTAGAATTGGCGCCATCCATTCAGTTGTTTTTGCTGGTTTTTCATCTTCTGCACTCGCCGCGAGAATTAATGACGCTGCTTGTGCGCTTTTAATTACGTCTGATGGAGCCTTTCGCGGTAGCAAAACAATTCCTTTAAAAGCCATTGCAGATGAAGCGCTTGCGCAATGTGAGAGCGTTCAAAAATGCATTGTGTTTCAGCGCACCTTTCAAGAGGTCAACTGGAATGGCCGCAAAGATATTTGGTGGCATGATTTTATCGATGGATTAGCAGATACTTGCCTCCCAGAGATCATGGATGCCGAAGATCCACTTTTTATACTCTATACTTCTGGTTCAACAGGAAATCCAAAGGGGATGGTGCATAGCTGCGGTGGCTATATGGTTTACACGGCCTATACTTTCATGAATGTTTTTCAGTATCAACCCGAAGATATTTACTGGTGTACTGCCGATATTGGTTGGATTACGGGACATAGTTATATGGTTTATGGCCCCCTTGCCTGCGGCGCAACCTCTGTTCATTTTGAGGGCATTCCTTCCTATCCAAAATGGAACCGTTTTTGGGAAATATGCGAGAAATATGGTGTTACCCAATTTTATACTGCACCTACAGCAATTCGTGCCTTGGCCAAACATCCTACTAAGTTAATCGAAGATTATGATTTATCCTCTCTTAAAGTTTTAGGTTCTGTGGGGGAGCCAATCAATGAAGAAGCTTGGCAATGGTATGATACCCATATAGGAAACAACAACACCCCTATTGTAGATACTTGGTGGCAAACCGAAACGGGCGGGATTCTTATTTCTTCTTTGGCAGGGGTTACAGCACAAAAGCCCACCTTTGCTACCCAACCCATGCCGGGGATTCAAGCGGCTTTGGTGGATGACAAAGGAAAGGTAATTACCGATACTGCAGCGGATGGTATCTTGACCATTAATTATCCGTGGCCTAGTATTGCCAGAACCATTTATGGGGATCACCAACGGTATAAAGAAGTTTATTTTTCAGCTTTTGAAGGACGTTATTTTCCTGGAGATGGAGCCCTACGCGATGCTAATGGAAATTACCGAATTACGGGTCGAGTAGATGATGTCGTAATCGTTTCGGGACATAATCTTGGAACAGCACCCATAGAAAACGCCATCAATTCACATCCTGCAGTAGTGGAAAGTGCGGTTGTTGGCTATCCACACGACATTAAAGGAAACGCATTAATGGCTTATGTCATTTTATATGAAAATGTAGAAGACGAAGCGACACTTATTGCAGAAGTGAGTGCAACAATAGCAAAACAAATTGGCCCCATTGCAAAACCCGACCGCATTATGGTGGTTTCTGGTTTGCCCAAAACCCGAAGTGGGAAAATCATGCGCCGTATCCTTCGCAAATTAGCCGCAAATGAAACCGATCAACTGGGCGATATATCAACCCTGCTTAATCCTGAAATAGTAACTGAAATTATCGCGGGTTTAGCGAAAGAATAAAACCACGGCACCAATTCCGGTGAGGAGTAAAATTAACCTTCTGTAACCTTCGTCATTGATTCTTTTAACCGCTTTTACGCCAACAAATAAGCCCAGGGCCAGAAAAGGGAAAAATTGTAAACTGGTTTCAAAGGAAGTGTAATCAATGGTTTTCCATACCCAAATATGAAAGGGGATTTTAAACAGGTTTATAATGAAAAACACATAGGCTGAAGTACCAATAAACACGTTTTTGGGTAGGCGCATGGCCAAAAAATAAATATTGGTCACTGCTCCCGCCAAATTTCCAAGCATTGTGGTAAAGCCAGCTAAAACGCCCAAAGACCCACCAAAACTCCAATGGGTGGGGACTTGCTTTAAGGGTTTGCGTTCCAAATAAAAAAGCAAGAGCGTGGTCAATAAAATTAAGGTTGCCATGCCTGTTTTAAAGGTTTTTTCATCCAAAAGATTTCCCCCATAGGTGCCTAAAATTACCCCTAGAAACATCCAAGGGATAAGGGTGTAAACATATTTCCAGTGGGCGTATTTTTTATAATAAATAATGGCAAAAATATCTCCGCCAATTAAAAGGGGCAAGAGTATACCCGTAGAGGCTTTTGCATCAAAGGCATAAACAAATAGAATCACGATAAAAACAGCGATTCCTTTAACACCAGATTTAGCGATTCCCAATAAAAATGCCCCTAAAACTGCGAGTAAAAAAGTGGAAGAAAGCATAAAATAGAAATGTTGTTTTCGACACACAATATTAGGCTTTTAATCATTGAGTTTGTTATCATTTCGCGATATTTGTCATGAAATTAGCCTTTTGAAAAAGATACCAGTCGCCATTCGTTATATGTTGTTAAGCACTTTTGCTTTTGCTTTCATGAACGCTTTGGTTAAGTATTTAATTCATTTCCCGACTTTCGAATTGGTGTTTTTTCGCTCTTTAGGAACTTTGGTTTTGACCTTCTTTTTATTAAAATCTCGGCAAATTTCCTTTCGCCCCAATAAATTGAATCTCCTTATTCTTAGGGGTTTTGTTGGCGTAACGTCTATGTCGCTTTTCTTTTTAGGGATACATTTTATTCCCATTGGTTCTGCGGTAACAATTCGTTATATCGCTCCTTTATTTGGTGGTGTTTTGGCTGTTTTTATTTTGAAAGAGCGCATTTTTCCACTTCAATGGTTCTTCTATGTTTTGGCTTTTATTGGCGTGGTACTGATCAAGGGATTCGATTCTTCTATTAGTATGTTTGGGGTATCTACTGTTTTAGCAGCCGCTTTTTTTAGTGCGGTCGTTTATATCATTATCTCAAAAATTGGCAAGCAAGATCATCCCTTGTTAGTGGTGTTTTACTTTATGGTTATCGCAACGCTAATAGGTTTAATAGGCAGTATATCTCATTTTATCGTGCCCAATGCCTTAGAGAGTTTATTGCTTTTGCTACTGGGCTTTTTTGGCTTCTTTGGGCAGTATTATATGACCAAAGCTTTTCAGCATGGAGAAGCGAGTAAGGTGGCGCCCATTAAATATTCAGAAGTAGTTTTTACCTTGAGTTTTGGCGTTTATTGGTTTGGAGAAGCGTATTCTTTGCTTAGCCTTGCTGGGATTGCCTTGGTTATCTTGAGTCTGTCGGCAAGTGTTTTGTATAAAGCAAAAAGAGAAAAAGCCGAACAAAAGACCAAAGATAGTCTCCTCTAGATCACTAGAATAGTTGCGTTTAAAGCTGCCCCTTAAATTCAAAATAAATTGGTATCTTGATTTATATTGAACTATTATTATGCGTGATTTAAAATATTTATTTGCCTATACGGTTCCTTTGGCCGCTCTGATTTCTGTTCTTTCTTCTGGGATGGGTACCTTTTCGGCCCCCATTTATACTTTTATTGTTATTCCGCTATTGGAAATTATTTCAGTCGATTTTGACCAAAAATACACCCCAGAACAAAAAGAAAAACGCCTTAGTAATTTTTTGTTCGATTTTCTTTTATACCTCAATATACCTTTTGTCTTTGGGGTGCTAGCATACGGGCTTTTTAACTTAAGTTCTATCGACTACACTACGCTAGAATATATAGGAATTATTCTTTCTTTGGGGATTCTTTTGGCGACAAACGCCATTAATGTAGCGCACGAATTAGGTCATCGAACTACACAGTTTGAACGCACGCTATCTAAACTTCTATTGCTGCCCTGTCTTTATATGCACTTCTATCTTGAACACAATTTTGGTCACCATAAAAACGTCGCTACACCACTAGACCCAGCTACTTCGAAAATCAATCAAACTGTTTATCATTTTTGGCTGGTCTCCGTTGTACAGCAGTACAGAAACGCATGGAAGATTCAGTTTCAATTATTGCAGCAGCAACAGTTGCCTTTTTTGTCCATTAAAAACGATATGCTTTGGTATTCCTTAATCCAACCGCTGTACTTAGGATTGATTTATTTTTTCTTCGGCAGCTTTGCTTTAATGGTGGCTGTTATGGTAGGTGTTATTTCCTTTTTGTTCTTGGAAACCATCAATTATATAGAGCATTATGGTTTACAGCGTAAAAAACTTCCTTCGGGAAGATATGAAAGAGTACAGCCACATCATTCTTGGAATTCAAATCACATCATTGGCCGCATTGTTTTATATGAACTAACACGGCACAGCGATCACCATTTTAAAGCAGCCAAAAAGTACCAGCTTTTAGAAAATATTACGGATAGTCCACAGTTACCTTTTGGTTATCCTACGTCTATTTTACTGTCCTTTGTACCGCCTATATGGTTTAGGTTAATGAACCATCGCGTACCCAAGGAGCAAATACAATTAGCCCAGGCGGCTTGATCTTTTTTTTGTTTTTGTCGATGCGTGTTAACATCGGTGCTTAATTTCAAAATGAATTAATTAAATTCCATTTTAATTTATTTGATATTACTTTAGCTTTTGTTTGAATATTTAGTAATTTTAGACATGAAAACAAGCAGCACAATAAATAGAGTTTTGTTTTTAGCCATTTTTAGCCATTTTGCTATTTAAACTAAATTAAATTAAATGAATTTTTTCCTTTCAGAAGAGCATAAAATGATCCAAGCGGCCGCCCGCGATTTTGCGCAAAAAGCAAAAGAAGGCGTAATTGAACGCGATACACAAATGGCCTACCCCACCGCTTTGGTAAAAGAAATGGGAGAATTAGGCTTTATGGGAATTATGACTTCCCCTGATTATGGCGGAAGTGGGATGGATACCCTTTCCTATGTTTTGGTAATGGAAGAAATCTCAAAGATTGACGCCAGTGCTGCTGTCATTATGAGTGCCCATAATTCTCTAGCGCTTTATGGAATTGAAAAATTTGGCTCAGAAGCATTAAAAGAAAAATATTTATCTCCCCTTGCAAGCGGAGAAGCGATAGGGTGTTTTTGCCTCTCAGAACCTGAAGCCGGCAGCGATGCAACCAGTCAACAAACTACAGCCATCGACAAAGGGGATCATTATGTTTTGAACGGCGTTAAAAACTGGATTACAAACGGGGGAAAAGCGACCTATCATGTGGTTATTGCCCAAACCGATCGTGAAAAAGGACACAAAGGCATCAATGCTTTTGTTGTTGAAAACGATTGGGAAGGCGTTGAAATTGGTGTTAAAGAAGACAAGTTGGGGATTCGTTCTTCTGACACACATTCTATTATTTATACAGATGTAAAAGTGCCTAAAGCGAACCGAATTGGACCAGACGGCTTTGGTTTTAAATTTGCCATGCAAACCCTAGAAGGGGGGCGAATTGGGATTGCAGCCCAAGCCCTAGGAATTGCAGCTGGCGCTTATGAATTGGCGGTTCAATATGCCCAAATTCGCAAAGCCTTCGGGCAACCGATTATTGAACACCAAGGTATTGCGTTTAAATTGGCCGAAATGGCCATGGAAATTGAATCTGCAAGAATGTTGGTTTACCGTGCTGCGCTTTTAAAAGATGAAGGAAAACCCTACGGTTATGCCAGTGCCATGGCCAAACTAAAAGCCTCTGAAGTTGCCATGCAAGTAACCATAGAAGCGGTTCAAGTTCACGGAGGAAACGGCTATGTAAAAGAGTATCATGTAGAACGCTTAATGCGCGATGCAAAAATCACACAAATTTATGAAGGAACATCAGAAATCCAAAAGATAATTCTCTCAAGAAACATCGCAAAAGGGGACTTACAATTGCCGCTTTAAAATCATGCTGGCTTTAGGCCAAAGTAACCCGCCAATATTGAGTACAAAAAAGGCCTCACATTTACAGTGAAGCCTTGATTTTGTTTGTAGCGAGAGCGAGACTTGAACTCGCGACCTCCGGGTTATGAATCCGACGCTCTAACCGGCTGAGCTACCTCGCCATTTCAACGGTGGCAAATATAAAAAAAATGCATAGAAACGTTATCTTTTTACCCCCTAAAAAATCTATTTTTTTACAAGCATCTTTACTTTTTTTCAATATATTGCCGCACTAACATCAACCTATGTCATCTAAAGTACCTTTTTCATTAGAAATTGATTTTCAAGCTTCACCACAATTATTGTTTCAGTATTTATCTACCCCTTCTGGTTTATCAGAATGGTTTGCAGATAATGTGAATTCTAGGGGAGAAGATTTCACCTTTATATGGGATGACAGTGAAGAGTATGCGAAATTATTGCAAAAGAAGAACAATGAGAAAGTGCGCTTTCGCTGGATCAACGATGAGGAAGACCAAGACGATTATTATTTTGAATTTAAAATTGTGGTAGATGAAATTACCAAAGATGTCTCTTTAAACATTTCTGATTTTGCTGAAGAAGATGAATTAGACGAAGCAAAAATGCTTTGGGAAAATCTTATTGGAAGTTTAAAACAAGTTCTAGGCGCTACTTAATTGTATGTATTCATATCAAGGTCAAATCTACACTTCACTTCAAGAAGTTCCAGCCCCTATTTTATCGGCTTTTATTCAACAAAATGTATTGACCGAAACCCTTTTGGTTCAAGCAGGTAAGCCCTTGTTTTGGGAAGAACACTATCTGCGTTTGATGGCGTCTATGCGTATTCTACGCATGGAAATTCCTTTGACATTTACCCTAGAACACTTAGCGGAAAAAATAGAGGCGTTAACAACCCGTTTAGGCCACGAAACTTTTAGTGGCAAAATACATTTAAGTGTAGTTAAAATGGCCGAACCAACTGTTTCGCAACCCATTCCCGCTACTGCTTATTCTATCTCAGGAGTATCCTCTTCTGATGCTGTTTTTAGCTATCAAAAAGCCAGCTTACCTACCGATTTATACAAAGATCATTTTCTTGCTCCAGGCCTTTTCAGTTCTATAGAATCGGCTGCACAGCAATGGCGAAACATGGCCTGGACCTTTGTGCATGAAAACAGCTATTGCGACGGAATACTTTTGAATACAGAAAAGCACTTGGTAGAAAGTCTGCAAGGTAGTTTGTTTTTAGTCAAAGGGAATCAAATTAGTACACCAGCCATTGGACAAGGTGTGCGGAAGACGGTTTATCGCAATCAACTTTTAACTGTTTTGGACAAGAATCCTGCGTTTGAAATTACGGAAGAAATCATATCTCCTTTCTCTTTGCAAAAGGCCGATGAGTTGTTTGTTTTATGCGATGCCCATGGGATTTTGAGTATTCCGCAATACCGAAAAAAGAAATTCAAAACCACTGCAACAGAAGAGATTTCGACTTTATTTATGGCGCATATTAATGCACAAGTTTAATTATAAGTAGGATTATCTGGGGCATTTGCCCAAAGGGCATGTTTCCCTCCTTTTTTTAGCATTGCATTTCGCCACAAATCCTCGGGCTTAGATTCAAATAAGCGCTTGTTTATGTCTTGTTTTTCAACCAACCAGCTGTCAAGCTCAATTTCTTGTTCTAGCTGTCCCTGTCCCCAGCCACTATAGCCCAAGAAGAAACGACAGTTACCAGGATGCAATCTTTTGTCTTCGACCGCCTCAAATGCTTGTTCAATATTGCCGCCCATATAAAGTTGTTCCGTTATAAGCTGACTGTTTTCAACGATAGCTTGCGGGGCACGATAGAGGAAGAAAAGTTGATCTACTTCTACTGGACCTCCATAAAAAAGGGGGAAATCGATTTTGATTTCTGGCAGCATTTCATTTAAAAGAAAATCGTATGTTTTGTTAAAAATAAACCCCATTGGGGCTTTGTTTTGAATGGCACAAATCAAAACGATGGCACGGTGAAAAGAAAGGTCTCCTAGGATGGAAGGATCTGCCACCAAAAAATCTCCAGGATGTAGTTTCATTTTCATGCTTAAAATTAGGCAAAAAAAAATCTCCCGGAGGAGATTTTTTTATAGGTAATATATAAAAGCTTAGTTTACTGCTCCTGATAATTCAGCACCAGCTTTAAACTTAACTACTTTTTTAGCAGCAATTTTGATTGTTTCACCTGTACGTGGGTTTCTTCCATCGCGTGCAGAGCGCTCAGATACAGACCAAGATCCGAATCCAACTAAAGAAACACGTCCTCCACTTTTAAGTGCTCCACCTACGTTACCTAGGAAAGACTCTAATGCTTTTTTAGCAGCAGCTTTTGAAATGCCAGCATCTGCAGCCATTGCGTCGATTAATTCTGTTTTGTTCATAATATTTAGATTTAAATTAACATTTTTTGACTCTCACAAATATATAGGGTTTGCGGGAAGTCCAAGGGAAATATAGTTTAAATCCCCGTTATTGTTAATAAGTTGGGGGGATTGTTTATAACCTACCCCTATTTAACCTGTGTGGAAGGAGGAAATTGCTGTCCATTCAGTAAATCTTTAACCTCCATGCGCCGTTTATTGGGCAATTGCAGGCTATTACAGCTTAAAAAGCCCTGCTTATGCGCTATTTTCATTTCGTTTTTTTCAACAACTACACTTCCTGATGCATATTGATGGGAACAAATTATCGCCTTGGCTGCATATATTTTTAAGCGCTGTACTTGCTCAGCGATGATCAGTTCGGTCCAAGCGACTGGATAAGGCGAAAGACCATTGATTTGTGCTTCGATTGCTAAAAGCGATTGATTCCAGTCTATCCGAGTATTTTCTTTGGTCAATTTTGGCGCCTCTTTTTCCTGCCCATTTAATTTTTGTGGCTGTGCTTCAATACCCTTTTCAAGGGCATCCAATGTCGTAACGATTAGATCTCCTCCTAAAGGAGCTAGTTTATCGTGTAAACTCCCTGCAGTTTCTCCTGCCATAAGCGGTATTTTCGCTTGCTGTAAAAGATTCCCAGTATCAATTTTTTCATCAATTAAAAAAGTTGTAACGCCACTTTCCTTTTCACGATTTATAATCGCCCAGTTAATGGGGGCAGCCCCGCGGTAATTGGGGAGTAAAGAGGCATGCAGATTAAAGGTTCCTTTTGGCGGAATGGACCAAACCACTTTGGGTAACATTCGAAAAGCCACGACGACAAATACATCTGCGTTTAAGGCTTTTAAGGCTGCAATAAAGTTATCGTCTTTTAAAGAATTGGGTTGAAGCAGATGCAATCCTTGTTCCTGGGCGTAATCTTTGATGGCTGATGTACTTATTTTTTTACCTCGCCCGGCAGGTTTATCAATATTGGTAACGACCCCGACAATTTCATGTTTAGATGCTTTGATGGCTGCCAATGCTGTTACGGCAAAACCTGGTGTTCCCATGAATACAACTTTTAAACTCATTGTTTGATAAATTGGTCTAATTGGTTTCTTTTTATTTTTTGCTGCTCTTCTAGCCATTCAATTGCATTGGCTATTTCCTTGAGTGAGAATTGGGGTAAAGATAATTTAAGCTGATGGGGCGCTAAGGCTTCTTGCGAAAGAATCTGTAAAATTTCTGCTGCGACTACTTTGCGTTCTGTTTTTGGGGTAGTTTTTTGGCAACTTTGTGCACTGCATTGCCTGCAATCCTCCTTTTTCTTTTCCCCAAAATAGGCCAACAATTCTTTTTGCTTGCAGTGATTTTCTTTGCTTGCAAAAGCGATCATGGAGGCTATTTGTTGCTTTTTACTCTTCTGGTAATTTTTGTTGTTTCTCAATAATTCTCGCAGGGTGTATTGATCTTCCCTGGGGACTAGACCAATCAATTTCAGATCACTTTTATTGTAATTAAAAGCCATTATTCCCTGTGCATTGTATTGTTGAAATACCGCAATGAGTTGTGTGAATTTTAGGTGACTCAGACGGCCTATTTCGTCCAAGTCAAGGTTAATTTCAGCATCAAAAATCCCTGGGTATTTGCGTGCAAGGCTTTGTAATGCAGCGGCTTGTTGCGCATTGGCTTGTTCTAGTTCTCTTTTAAATTGTGCAGGGCTGCATAAAAGTTGAACCTTTGCTTCTAGATTACTGTATTGTATTTGTTGGAAAATACTGCCTTGGTCAAACAAATTAAGACAATGCGCTACTTTTTTTGGTGAAAGGCCATAAGTGGAACAAAAATTAGAAAAAGAAAGTTCCCAAGTTCCTTCATAACCTTCGCCATAGCCAATATTAAGATAATTGCACAGGTGTTTATAGCACTTTTCAATAAAACCGCTAGAAGGAAGGTGGGCTAAAAATTGTTGTTGTGCTCTAGCGGCATCCTGAGGTTGAAAATAGAGAACAGCTTCCGCCTTTTGGCCATCTCTACCGGCTCTGCCTATTTCCTGGTAGTAATACTCTAGGCTAGCGGGTAAATTAAGATGAATGACTAAGCGAACATCGGCTTTATCAATTCCCATACCAAAAGCGTTTGTGGCCACAATAACAGGCGTACTATTTTTTTTCCAAGCGTTAAGGCGGTCTTGTTTCTCATGGTTGGTTAAGCCCCCGTGAAAATAGGTCGAGGTTAAGCCATTTACGTTAAGCGCTGCCGAGATTTCTTCTGTCTCTCTTCTGCTACTGCAATAAATAATGCTTGTTTGTTCTTTTTGCTTGAGGCGTCTAATAATACTCCCAAGTTTATCTGAAGATCGGTCTAGTTGGAGCGCAATATTACTTCGTGCAAAAGAGGTTTGAAAATGCAGTTGTTCTTTCAGTTTTAGCGATTGAATGATATCCTGAACAACAACAGGAGTAGCACTTGCAGTTAGTGCAATTACAGGGATATTGGGCAGGCGATCCCTTAATTGAGTAAGGTTTTTATAGGCTGGTCTAAAATCACTTCCCCATTGGGAAATACAATGGGCTTCGTCTACGGCAATGCACTTAAAATTGAGCTGCGAAAGACGATCGATAAAAAGCTTGTGTTGTAATTTTTCTGGAGAACAATAGATGAGTTGATAGTTGCCATAAGCCACATTGTCTAGCTGTTTTTCCATGGCTTGATGATTGCTCAGGGCCATGCTTTTAATCCCTCTAGCATTGGCTTGGGCTACTTGGTCTTGCATTAACGAAATTAAGGGAGAAATAACCAGGGTGGGACCTTCAAGCAAAAGCGAGGGCAATTGGTAGCAGAGGGATTTTCCCCCACCCGTGGGCAGGAGTACCAGACTGTCATTGCTTTTTAAAATGGCCTGGCAAATCTCTTCTTGTAGCGGGCGAAAATGAGCTACTTGCCAGTGTTTTATTAAAAGTGCTTGAAGTTTATCCTTCATTACAGTGTTTTAAAATAAATGCGCAGCGTTCTTCTGGGCTAAGAAAAGGAACTTCAATAAAGGGGCCTAAGGCTTGATAACTTTCTTTGATGGCTTGGTGAAGCGAGCGGGCTTGTTGAAAAGATTCCATTCGACTTTCATCTTTTTGGTAAATTTCTTCCACCGGAGCAATTAGGAAAACAATATCATAAGGATAGCTTTTTAGCTCTGCTTCCCAGTTGGGTTGCGGGGAGAGTGTATGGTTTAAATAAGCTGTCACATCGGCTAAACCTCGGTCAAAAAAGCAGTAATTATCTTTGCTGTTATTTGCTCTATTTTTATCAGCTTCGGCGAATTGCGCTTTTCGATCTGCCCATATTAATTGGCTAAAAGCCAAAGGGTCTTCCGCAAAAAAATTCTCTTTCCCCTTTTCTTTTCCCCATTGAATATAGGTTCTAGAAACTTCCTCAAAGCAGGTGTACCCCTTTTGTTTAAAGAGGTTTATTAGGGTGGTTTTGCCACTTCCTGGGCCTCCCGTAAGGACAATTTTTTTATTCTTGTTTTTTTGCGTTTCGATAACCTAAGATTTCGTCTATATTTGTATAAAAATAGCCCACGGAATGCTTCCAAAAGAAAATCCAGAAGAATTTTATTCACGATTTCACGAACAACTTTTAAGTTCGCAAGAATGGCCTGGACAATACTTGTTTAAATTTATTCTTAGAGAAGGGGAAGTAAAGGAACAAACCCTCAGGGATATGTTCCCCCAAAAGACGGCAGTTATTTCTAAAAAAGTTTCCTCAAAGAAAACCTTTACCAGTTTATCGGTAAAAGTTGAAATGGAAGATCCAGATGCCGTCATTGGCATTTACAAAGAAGCGCAAAAGATTAAAGGACTAATTACCCTATAATTTTTTCCTTTTTCATTTAAACACTACATTTACAAAGCATACCAATAACATCACCCAAACCATTTATGGAAGCATTGCAATACAATTCTGAAAGGACAGCATTGATAATTCCCGAATACGGACGTCATATGCATATCATGGTACAACAACTCATCGACACGGAAGACCGTGAAGAACGCAATAAAAAGGCAAAAGCCATTATAGGCGTTATGGGAAACCTTAATCCACATTTACGCGATGTGCCTGATTTTCAGCACAAATTATGGGATCAATTGTTCATCATGTCTGATTTTGCCCTTGATGTTGATTCTCCTTACGAAAAGCCCGAAAGAGAAGTACTCGAGCAACGACCAGAACCTTTAGACTATCCCCAAAACTTCCCCAAATACCGTTTTTATGGCAACAACATCAAAAGTATGATTGATGTTGCGCTTGGTTGGGAAGAAGGAGAAATGAAAGATGCTTTGGTTTTCAATATTGCTAACCACATGAAAAAGTGTTTCCTCAATTGGAACAAAGACACAGTAGATGATCAAGTTATTTTTAATCATCTGTCAGAATTTTCTAATGGTCAACTGAAAGTCAAAGAAGATCATTTGCCGCTTACCCCCACCCAGGATTTATTGCGCATGAAATCTAAAAATGGAAATGGGCCAAAAAGCAATGGGAGCATTAAACCAAGAAAAAACAGAAACCGTAAACGCTATTAAACGCTATCTATGGGTACATTCATCATTGAAGGTGGACATCAATTAAAAGGAGAAATCACACCACAAGGAGCAAAAAATGAAGTGCTTCAAATTTTATGTGCAGTACTGCTTACAGCAGAAGAAGTCACTATTAACAATATTCCAGACATTATAGATGTCAATAAACTCATCCAATTACTCATTAATTTTGGGGTAAAAGTAACCCAATTAGGTCCCGGAAGCTATCGTTTTCAAGCCGACGAAGTCAACCTAGATTACTTGCATTCTGATCAATTTAAAATCGATGGAAAAGGCTTGCGTGGCTCGATTATGTTGGTTGGACCATTATTAGCCCGTTTTGGGAAAGGAAGTATCCCTAGACCAGGGGGAGATAAGATTGGGCGCCGTCGTTTAGATACCCACTTTGAAGGTTTGATTAAATTAGGGGCAGAATTCAACTATAATTCAGAAGATTATTTTTATTCTGTTGAAGCTAAAACATTAAAAGGGACTGATATGCTTTTGGACGAAGCATCCGTCACAGGAACAGCCAATATTGTAATGGCGGCTGTTTTAGCCAAAGGAAAGACTACGATTTATAATGCCGCTTGTGAGCCTTACTTACAACAGCTGTGTAATATGCTCATCCGCATGGGAGCCGATATTTCTGGAGTTGGATCAAATCTATTGCGCATAGAAGGGGTAGAAAGCCTTAATGGAACAACCCACCGTGTTTTACCCGATATGGTCGAAATTGGAAGTTGGATTGGTCTTGCCGCCATGACCCAAAGTGAATTGACCATCAAAAATGTTCAATGGGAATACCTTGGGCAAATTCCTTCTGTCTTTAGAAAATTAGGCTTAACCATAGAAAAACATGGAGACGATATTTTTATCCCTGCCCATACAGAAGGCTATGAAATACAAAATTATATCGACGGTTCAATCTTAACCGTTGCAGATGCTCCATGGCCTGGATTTACACCAGATCTATTGAGTATCGTACTTGTAGTAGCAACGCAAGCCAGAGGAAGTGTTTTAATTCATCAAAAAATGTTTGAAAGCCGCTTGTTCTTTGTCGATAAATTAATTGATATGGGCGCAAAAATTATTCTTTGTGATCCGCACAGAGCCTCGATTATTGGCCATGATTTTAAGTCTCAGCTAAAAGCAGCTACTTTAACTTCACCAGATATTCGTGCAGGGATTTCCTTATTGATTGCTGCCTTATCAGCCAAGGGGACTTCTACCATTCACAATATCGAACAAATTGATCGCGGTTATGAACGCATTGTTGAACGCCTGCAAAAAATAGGCGCTAAAATTCAACGTTTATAAACCCTTGAAAAGTTCTATTCTTTGGTTTGACCTTAAACGTCAAGCAAAAATAGGGGTTTAGCTTGTCGATTAAAGAAGCGTAATTTTGTTATCGATTCGCTGAATTTTCACCAATAATGCGAACCGAATCTTTGATGATTTTTTTTAGTACATCAATGTTAATATCGCTTAAGCGTTTGATATAAAGGCAGCCTTTTCCCAGTTTATATTTTCCCAGCCCAGTAAAATCTAAACCATCGTGCGATAAATCACACATTAAATACAGGCTTAGGGCTTGTTTTCTGGGAGCAAAGCCTGTTAAAAACCAATCGCCTTCTCGGCCTGTTTTGTATTTGTAATGGTATTCACCAAAACCAATAATACTGGTTCCCCATAAATGGGGTGCTGCTTGAGTAATTTCCCCCATTGCGTTTAAAAGGGTATAGCAGTCTTCTCGTTTTTGTTTATCTGTCAAAGCAGACAAAAACAGGCGTACATTCTCGTTTGTTTTTTGTGTTTTATTCTGTTTCATTTCTTAGGGCTTTCCCCATAAGATATGAAATTATCTTTTAGAGACTTTGTTGTTGCTGATGTTGCGTTGTCTGGAACACTTAAAACGGTCTATTTCTTCGCCGCGACTTTTGCGGTGTTTGGTTTTTCTACCCTGCACACGAGCACGCCACAAATTAAAGCTGGAGCGCTTCATTTCTTTGCGCATTAATTCAATAACATCTTGCTCCTTTAAGCCAAATTGATCTTTGATGGCATCAAAAGGGGTACGGTCTTCCCAAGCCATTTCGATAATGCGATCGACTTGTTCATCATTAAGGTCAAACTTCTTCTTCATCTTTTATTGTATGCTTTTTCTGTTGGGTAAGGTATGCCGTTGTAAAATGCGTTTACTTTCTTGATATACATGCGAATTCTTCTGTAAGTTCCACAAGATATCAGAGGCGTTTTTTCTGCTTTTGTCAAGGTCAACGATAGGTTTAGGATAGCTTTTGCCTAGTTCAAAATCATAAAGTCCTTCTTCAAAAGGAGTAATTTCCCAGGGGGTGTGAACCAATGCAGCAGGGAGATTTTTTAATTCGGGGAGCCATTGTTGGGTAAATTGCCCTTGCGAATCGTGTTCTTGTCCATTTTTCACAGGATTGTAAATGCGCAGGGTATTGATCCCTGTTTCTCCTGCTTGCATTTGCAATTGCGGAAAGTGAATCCCCGGTTCAAAATCCAAGAATTGTCTCGCTAAAAATGCCGAACAAGCTTGCCAGGGTTGCCACAGTTGATGCACAAAAAAGGAAACCACTAAAGCCCGCATTCTAAAATTCAAATAGCCTGTCGCGACCAAACAGCGCATGGCTGCGTCAACCATAGGGACACCTGTTTTACCTTCTTCCCAAGCAGTTATGTAGTTCGGATTTAAAGGTTTCTTAAGCAAGTGATATCCTCGGTTAATACTTTCAAACTCCATGCGACATTCCATTTCAAACTTTTGAATAAAATGGGCTTGCCAGCGCAAGCGCGATTCAAAGGCGCGAATTCCAAAGCCTTTTTTACCTGCTTCCTTTTCTGTTTCGGTACGATGTAAAACCTGTCGCATAGAAAGATTCCCATAGGCGATATAGGGGGAGAGGCGGCTACAACTTTTTCGGGCGAGGTCGGGTTTTGAAATATGGGTTTGATAGTTTTGATAGCGCCCTTCAAAAAAGGAATCTAAGTAGCGGTATGCTGCTTTTTCCCCTCCTGGTTGGATGCCTTTTTTTGCTGTTGTGGCGCAAGCTAAAGGCACAAAATGAGTGCTAAGGGAGCTAATCTCCTTTTCATGGATAAAGCCCTTTTTAGCGGGCGCAGGATATTGCGCCTTATTCATCAATTGGCTCCATTGTTTAATCCAGTTTTTTCTATTGCGCATGCCGCGAAAAACACCTTGTTGCCTTTTTTCAACCCAAGGGATATTGTGTTCTGCACACCAGGCTGTAACATTGAGGTCGCGTTGATACGTTATCCCAATTCCTGTTTCTAGATGAGAATAAATTCCTTCAACTGTAAGGAGTTGTTTTAGTTGGTTGAAAACGTCAATGACCTCGCCTACAACAGTTAAAATTGTCGTATTAAACGTTTTTAATTGTTGATTTAAATCAACGATAGATTGTTTAATAAAGTCAAAATGGCGCTCACTGCTATGCGCTTCTTTTCTTAAAGAAGGTTCTGCGATATAGAGTAATAGTACCTGCTTATGGTTTTTTTGTGCCCAGTATATTGCAGCATGATCCCTTAAACGCAAGTCGCGTTTTAACCAAACAATAGCGGTAGGAATCGAATTAATAGGCATCTGGATTAGTTAATATCGCTCCTGCACGGGCTTTGATTTCTGCTAATTCTTGTGGCGGTATTTTTTCGAGTAATCGCAGCATCATCGCCATGCGATTATTTTTGGCAAAGAACTGTTTTTTATCATCGAGGAAATTCCAATAGAGACTATTGAAGGGACAGGCATCTTCTCCCAGACGTTTCTTTTTATCATAAGCGCAACTTTCGCAGTAATTGCTCATTTTATTGATGTAAGCAGCAGCAGATACATAGGGTTTTGTCGCCACTATTCCCCCATCTGCCCATTGGCTCATTCCACGCGTATTGGTAATTTGCACCCATTCTATCGCATCGGCATAAATCCCCAAATACCATTGATCGACTGCATCTGGGTGTACTTGAGCTAAAAGCGCAAAGTTTCCCGTAATCATTAAACGTTGGATATGATGTGCATAAGCGCTGTCTAAAGAATTTTGAATGCTGTGGTGAAGACAATTCATCTTGGTCTTTCCCGTCCAATAAAAGTCGGGTAGGGGGTTGTGATTCTCTAAAGCGTTTTTCTGTGCATAAGCGGGCATTTCTTTCCAGTAAATTCCGCGCATATATTCGCGCCATCCAATGATTTGTCGCACAAACCCTTCTACTTGGGCCAGTTCAATTTCTTCTTCATGTCCCCGATAATGGGCAATTACTTTTTCGACCACTTCTAGTGGATGAATTATTTTTACATTGAGTGCAAAAGAAATTCTGGAATGAAAAAGGTTGATTTCCTCGGTGTGCAAAGCGTCTTGATAATCTCCAAAATGCACCAATAAATGCTTGCAAAAATACGCAAGCTGTGATAGCGCTTCTTCTCGACTAAAGGGGAAAAGATAATTGTTTGCATCAAGGGTTCCGATTGTCTTTACTCCAGCAGCATGAATCATTTTTTCGAGGGCTTGAAGTTCTTCCGTTTTTGGGATATAAGCAATAGGAATCGCTGGGCTTCCTTTCCATTTTTTGCGGTTGTTTTTATCAAAGTTCCATTGTCCTCCTTCTGGTTGTCCTTGTTCCATTAAAAGGTTGAATTGCTTGCGCATATTGCGGTAAAAGAACTCTAGAATCAATTGCTTCTTGCCCTCAAAAAATTCTGATAAATCTTCTCGGCTGGTCATAAAGTGATGACTGTCAACGATGGCTGTGGGCAAATTAATTCCTTCGCAAAAAGTTTTTAATTGTTGGTCTAAGCGGTACTCATCCGGGTGTTGATATTCAAAAGAAGTAATTTGCTGTTGTTCGATTAAAGCTTTGAGATTTTCGGGGAGTGCTTGTTGGTTTTCAGCGTCATCAAGTTTGAAATAAATAACCTGATGCCCTTGTTGTTTTAACGATTCTGCAAAATGGCGCATCGCGCCAAAGAAACCCACGACCTTTTGAATGTGGTGCGGCGCATAATCGGTCTCTTGTCTCATTTCCATCAAGACATAGGTTACTTCTTGATTTACTGCTTCAAACCACGGATGCTGTAAGTTAAGTTGGTCGCCTAAGATTAATCGCAGTTTCATTCGAATAAACTTTTTTGGTTCCACAGGCGTTGAAATTTTCCGTTTTCATCATAGCGTTCTGCTTGCATGCGAACATTGAATTTACGGTCGCGCGGGTCGTTTCCTACACCAGCGACATACATCCAGTTGCCGAAGTTACTGTGCACATCATAATCGATTAATTGAGCTTCAAAATAGGCTGCGCCGATGCGCCAATCAAGCAAAAGATCTTTAGCAAAATAAGATGCTACATTTTGTCTTCCGCGATTGCTCATCCAACCGGTCTTTTGCAATTCAATCATATTGGCATTGACGAAAGGCTCTCGGGTTTCCCCTTCGATCCAAGCTTGAATAGTTTTGGGATTATTTTTCCAGTGATAGTCTTTTTGTAGAATACCGCCCAGTTGGAAGATACAATCCTGGTGTTTGAGGGAGATAAACTTAAAATAATCCCGCCAAATCAATTCAAAAATAAGCCAATAGGTCGATTGATTCTTTTGTATTTGTGCCTCGTATTCTTTGATTTCCCAATAGATTTCACGGGCAGAGATGGAGCCATTCGCTAACCAAGCCGAGAACTTTGAACTATAGTCTAGTCCTACAAGACCATTGCGGGTTTGTTTATAAAACGAAAGTTTTTCTGATTCCCAAAAATAGTGATCTACACGCAAGTGGGCTGCAGTGCTTCCGCCCTTAAATGGAAAAGCGGAGTTGGGGTGGACTTTCGGCTTGGCCAAACCTAGGTCGGTTAAATGGGGGAGAGGGAAATCTGCGTTCAATAAATTACTTTCGGGCATTACCAAAGGGTCGGAGAAACAAGGGCGTACTTTACTGTATTTTTCACATTTTTTTCGAAAGACGGTAAAAACCTCAGGCAATTGCTCGATCTCCATGGGAACATCTTCCGGATGAAATAAAAATTGATCATAGTGGGTGTGCACTGTAATGTTTTCTGAAAGTATAGAACGAACTTCCTCTTCGCGTTCTTTTTCTTCTTGCGTCCATTCTTTTTGCCAGTAAAGCGCCGTTATGTTATACGTGTCAAGTAGTTTTTGAATTCCCTTTGCGGGATCCTCCAGACTAATGACTAGACTTATGTTGTGCTGGGCCAAGTCTTTTTTTAGCGCGGCAATTGTTTCTACAAGAAATTGTGCTCTAAAGGCTTCCGTTTTTTTAAAGCCCCATGGCGTGTCTTGATAGTGAAGCGGGTCAAAACTGTAGAAGGCCAAAACTTCTTCATGTTTATGTGTGGCATTATAGAAGGACGCTTGGTCCTTTATGCGCAAATCATTTCTCAGCCAGACGAGGGCTTTTCCTTTTCGTTTCTGCATCTTTTGCTACAATATTTTACATTATCCCAGTCCCTTTCCCATTTTTTCCGCCAACTAAAGGGGCGGTTACAGCTCAGACATATTTTTTCAGGAAGGTTTGATTTCTTAACCCCCTTAGGCATTCAGTGCGGCTTTATAGGTGGCTAAGCAGCGTTCGCGGGCGAATTTATGCTCAACGATGGGTTTTGGGTAGGTGAATTCTTGGTAATCGGGGACCCATTTCTGGATGTATTCGTGTTGCTTATCGAATTTTTTAATTTGATCGATGGGATTAAAAATGCGAAAATAAGGAGCGGCATCAACGCCACATCCGGCAACCCATTGCCAGTTCCCTACATTACTCGACATTTCATAGTCCAATAGCTTTTCAGCAAAATAGGCTTCTCCCCATCGCCAGTCGATCAAGAGGTGTTTGCACAAAAAACTCCCGACTAACATACGCACGCGATTGTGCATAAAGCCAGTGGCGTTGAGTTCACGCATTCCTGCATCGACAAATGGATAGCCTGTTTTTCCTTCGCACCAACGTTGAAATTCTTCTTCGTTATTGCGCCACTCAATTCGTTCGTATTTGGGTTTAAAACTAGTCTGTGGGGTATGGGGGAAATGCCATAAGATTTGCATGAAAAATTCGCGCCAAATCAATTCTTTTAAAAAAGTAGGGTTCTCTTCTTTGGCTGCATCTGCAACCATTTTACGGACACTTAAGGTGCCAAAGCGTAAATGCGCTCCTGTTCTAGAGGTTTTATCTACTGCAGGGAAATTTCTGGTTTCCTCATATTGTTGAATAAGAGTAGCATTAAAGGTGTATTGGGGTTGGGGTACAGATGAAGGTTCAAAACCCAATTCTTCCAGACTTAGTTGGGGTTGTTCAACGGCTGCCAATTGGTCTAAATGTGCTTCAGAAGGGTAGTGGGAAAGACCCTCTTCCGCAAAGCGTTTTAACCATTTTCGAGAATAGGGGGTGTAGACTTTATATGCGGTACCATCGTCTTTAACTACTTCGCTTTTTTCAAAGATGACTTGATCTTTGTAAGTTTCAAAGGCGACGCCATTCTGTGCTAAAAATTTTCCTAATGCTGTATCACGCTCAGTGGCGTAGGGTTCATAGTCGTGATTCGTAACGACTTTAGTAATCTTAAACTTTTTTAAAAGTGATTCAAAAACGGCCTTGGGTTTTCCCAGATACATTCCAACGTTACATCTGTTCTTCTCCATAGCATCAGTTATGTTCCTCAAGGCCGCATGAATCATTTCTATTCTAGCATCCTTAGAAGGCAGCTTGTGAATGATCTCAGTATCAAAAATAAAGATGGGGAGAACTTTGTGACCACTTGTTAGGGCGTGATAAAGTCCAGCATTGTCTTTAATGCGTAAATCCCTTCTAAACCAGAATACTGTATAGTTTTCCACTTTAATTTGTTTTAAGGTCGCCTATTCCACCATCTACGTGGAGTATTTGACCGGTCATCCATTGACTTTCTTCTCCTAAGAGAAAGGCGGTCATTTGGGCGATATTTTTAGCTGTTCCCACTTGTTTTAGCGGGTGGCGTTCCTGTGCTTTTTCCAGTTTAGCGTCATTGTTTAAAAACTTATCTGCTAAAGGCGTGTCTGTTAAGGAAGGAGCAATACAATTGACCCTAAACTTAGGAGCGTATTCTGCCGCTAGAGAACGGGTTAAACCTTCTAGCGCTCCTTTGGCTGCTGCTACAGACGCATGAAAAGGCATTCCCGTGCTTACCGCAACCGTACTGTAGAACACTAGGCTGGCTTGAGGACTGTTTTGCAATAAAGGCAAAACGCTTTGTAAAGATTTAACTGCTCCCACAACATTCAAGTTGAAATCATCTTGAAAGGTTTGTGGTTTTAAACCACGGAAAGGGCGAAGATTAATACTCCCAGGGCAGTATACAAAACCGTCAAGTTGTTCGGGCAAGTTACTCACGTCAAGTGCATCGTTCATAACATCATAGGATATATGAGTAACTCCTGCATTAGCGAGTGATTCGTTGCTTCTTGAAGCCACGTAAATGTTGTGTTCTGGTGCCAGTAAATCCACCAAGGCACGGCCTATTCCACTTGAACCACCAATGATTAAAATGTTCTTTTTCATAGCTATCTAATCCCTAATTTCGCCGAACAACTCAACGAGTTTATTATATCTGTAATCAAAAATTTGTTTTAGTTGTCTTTTTACAAAGAGTGGGTGCGCAATTCGCCCCAGTATGCCCAAGGGTAATTTATAATCAACAATGTCGATCATCTCCACACCTCCCGGGATGGCTTTGATAAAATGTTTATGATGCCAAAGGCTATACGGCCCAAAGCGTTGCTCATCTACAAAATACTTTTGGTCTTCTACATGCGTAATTTCTGTGACCCAACGCAGTGGTAATCCCATCACCGGAGTAACGATATACTTGATGATTTGTCCAGCATACATTTTGTTTTCTGCACCTTCCAGAATCTTAAACCCCATATAGTCAGGGGTAATCGTTTTGAGGTTCCCTGGGTCGGATAGAAAATCCCAGGCCTTCTCAACACTAATAGGTAAATTTTGGACTGTTTTAAGTCGGTAGACCATAAGAGCAATTATTTTTAGTAAAGATACGATGTTTAATGATTTAAAATAAAGTTTAAACAAAAAATATTAACAAAATTGCAAAAATACTTTTGAGACAAGTTTTAAGCAGATAAAGAAACATTTTCTACATTTGAGTAATAAAAAATTTAATCGAATGAAAAAATTAATCTACATGCTAGCCATTTGTGTTTCAAGCACAGCCCTAGCGCAAGTTCAAACCCCACAGCCAAGTCCGTCTTCTAAAATCCATCAAACCGTTGGATTGACAGAAGTAAGTGTTGAATTCTCCCGCCCTGCCATGCGCGGAAGAGACATTATGGGTGCCTTAGTGCCTTATGGTGCCATCTGGAGAACAGGTGCCAACAAAAACACCGTGATCACCTTTGGGGACGCAGTAACTTTTGGAGACCAAGAATTGGCTTCAGGAAGTTATGCACTCTATACACGTCCTGGAAAAGATCAGTGGGAAGTGTTTTTCTACTCTTCAACCGATAACTGGGGAACACCAGATCCATGGGATGCCAGTAAAGTTGCCGCAACTATTGAAGTTACACCCACAACTGGAAAAGACATTGCGTCTTTCTCTATTTGGTTTTCAAATCTGCACAATAACGGGGGAACCCTTAATCTAGGGTGGGCCGATACGCGTGTCGCATTGCCTTTTGGCGTACCTACTGTAGCCAAAGCAACTGCTTCTATCCAAGCAGCTTTAAAGAAAGATCCTAAGCACCGTGACTATTACAGTGCGGCAGTGTATTACCTACAAGAAGGTCAAGATTTAAACCAAGCCAAAGCCTGGATGGAAAAAGCCATTGAAGGAAAAGATGATGCCTACTGGTATTTTCGCCAATACTCTTTGATCCTAGAAGGATTGAAAGATGTAGACGGAGCGATTGCAGCGGCTAAAAATTCTTTGGCCTTAGCTGAAAAAGCAGGGAACCCTGACTATGTGCGTATGAATAAAGCTTCTATTGCTGAATGGAGTAAATAAGCTTTACCTACTAATATCATTTAAAACCCTGCCGTTTGGTGGGGTTTTTTAGTTTTTCCTTCAACACGATTAACGGTTTCAAATAAATCTATCTGACTTATCGATTACAGTGCTTATTTTTAAGATTTAAACTTTATTATTATTGTGTTTCCTTATTGAACTGCTGTAAGAGCAGTGCAAGTGAGACCGTCAACAGCGCCCCAATCACATTCAGCCATAAAAAGCTCACCCAGTCCTGGGTAAAAATAAAGATGATCATTGCTTCGCTTACAATGGCGGCCCAAAAGACGGCTTTCCCTTTGACTTGTTTTATAAAGAAGGCAACAAGAAAGACCCCCAGAATGGTACCATAGAAAACAGATCCAATGATATTGACCAGTTGAATGAGGTTTTCCACCAAACTGCCAAAAGCCGCAAAAAGGATGGCAATCCCTCCCCACAAAAGGGTAAATGTTTTCGAAGCTTTAACGAAATGGGCAGGGGATTTTTCCCCCACATTGCGCTGGTATAGATCTACGGTGGTTGTGGCTGCTAGTGCATTTAATTCTGAGGCGGTAGAGCTCATTGCAGCCGAAAGGATAACCGCTAACAATAAACCAATTAAGCCTGTGGGTAAATAGCCTAAAATAAAAGAAATAAACACATAGTCTTTGTCGTTTGTTTCCTGTTCTGGATCGGCTTTTCGAATCAAGGCCTTTGCTTTAACGCGCAGGTCTCTTTCTAAATCGTCAATTTTTGCGAGGTTTTGCAGCGTGATTTTATCGATGTTTTTTTCCAGCATGGCATGCCGAAGAATTTGTGTTGCGCGGTGTTCTTCTTCTAGCTTTTTATAGGCTGTGGCTTGCGGAGAATTAAGTACAGTTTCAACGCCTTTTGGGTTAAAGTGCAAGGGGGAAGTTTCAAACTGATAAAAGACAAAAACCATGACCCCCACTAAGAGGATAAAAAACTGCATGGGGACTTTTAAAAAGCCATTCATAATCAAGCCCATTTGACTTTCTCTAACCGATTTTCCAGAGAGATAGCGTTGCACCTGACTTTGATCTGTTCCAAAATAGGAGAGGGCTAAAAAGAGTCCCCCCGTAATTCCGCTCCAAAAAGTATAGCGGCTGTTTGGATCGAAACTAAAGTCAATGATGTCGAGTTTCCCTGTTTTTCCTGCGATTTCAAGGGCTTTGACAAAGCCAATTTGTTCAGGAAAGCGATGAATAATGTAGCCAAAAGCAATCACCATTCCCAGGAAGATGATAAACATTTGCTGTTTTTGGGTGACATTCACCGCCGCAGTTCCGCCAATGACTGTATAGAAAATAACAATCAACCCAATTAAAAGAATCAGGGGTTTTAATGGCCAGCCCAAAACCACACTTAAAATGATGGCTGGTGCATAAATGGTAATTCCTGCGGCTAAACCGCGTTGAATTAAAAAGAGCACAGCTGTTAAGGTTCTTGTGCGCTGATCAAAACGTTGTTCTAAAAATTCATAAGCCGTAAAGACCTTTAACTTGTGGTATAGCGGAATAAAAAAGAGACATATAATAATAACGGCAAAAGGCAACCCAAAGTAAAATTGCACAAAGCCCATTCCATCGTGAAAAGCTTGACCCGGCGTAGATAAAAAGGTAATGGCGCTTGCTTGCGTGGCCATTACTGAGAGTCCAATGGTCCACCAACGGGAACTATTGCCTCCTTTTAAATAGTCAGTGATACTTTCGTTTTTTCGATTTTTCCATGCCCCATAACCAACAATAAAGCCCAGGGTGCCTAACAAGATGATCCAATCAATTACGGTCATGACTAAAAACTGTTTTTAAGGAAGAAAAAACCTAGCCAATAAAGCATATTGACCAAAGCGAGATAGAGGTAAATGCGTTTCTCTTTCATAATCATAAAGCGATGAGGTTGATTAAAAGGCGATAAGCGCCAGGGACACCTGCGGGTAATTCTCTAAAGAAACTCAAACCCGTATAGACAACTTTTCCTTTGCCGTGCTTTGCAACGAGTAAGCTTCCTAGTTTTTCACTTTCGCCTGCATCGTTCATGCCGAGAAGTGGGGTGAATTGATCATCCCAATTACTGGCAAAATAAAGCCCGCGCTCTTGCACCCAGCCATCAAAATCTGCCGCTGTGATTTTATGTGGGTTGTTCATTACAGGATGGGCTGGTTCAAGAATACGTACGCGGCTGTTTTCATTTGTAACACGATCTCTAGACAATTCTATGGGGTAGGGCAGAATCTCTTTAGTTTGCATTCTTCTACTGGTATTGTATTGTACAATAAGCGTTCCGCCTTGTGCGGCAAAATCAAACAAGAGTTGGTTTTTATATTTTAAACTTTCTAAGACATTAAAGGCGCGAATTCCTATTAAAACAGTATCAAATTGATTGAGTTCTTCTTGGCTAATACTTTCGATATCAATAGTAGCAATAGGGAAGCCAATGGCTTGAAGGTTAGTTTGCACTAAATCTCCAGCGCCCATAATATAGCCTACTTTTTTATCGGGTAAGGTCAAATCCAGTCGCACCAGTTTCGCTTCACTGGGCTGACTTACATATTGTTTTGGGATATGTTCATAGTTGATTTCTTTGACCGAAAAATTTTTGTCCATCGTTTTTCCATTGACATGAACCAGTGGTCCCATTAAACCACTTTTGGCTTTAGCCGTAGGAGATAATTGAAAGGCTATAAAGGCAGAAGTGCCTCGACCGTTTAGGCTAACTTTCTTTTTGGCTTGATCGATGGTCCAGCCACTGGGGTAACACAGTTCTACTTCGCCTTCAAAAGCTTTGCCATAATTGGTGACTTCTAAACGAATTGTTTGTGCACTGTCGTTTGGGTAAAGGTTAACCTCCTTTTCAAAATTAATTCCCAGTTGAGGTAGGGTGTAAAAGGGTGTAATCACTTCTCCACGCACTGGATCGTTGATGCGGTACTGTATGTTTTCTTCAAAAACAATCTTACTTCCGTTAATGCTTACTTCTACAGGTAATGTTAATGCGGGTGTTTCGGGTTGTCCAATCAAGGCTTTGTCCTTTATTTTAAAAACGCCTAAACTTCCTTTTTCTAAAAGCCAGTAAGGCGACCCTAGTGTTTCTCCAAGAGAGTGTTGTAGTGTTTTTTTATAGGCAATATTGCTGGTTAAGACTTTGTTCAATTGAGTGTTCCCAATTTTTTTGATGCTGATCTCTTGTTCGCTTTGATGAACACTATTAAAACTAATCTTTAGATTTTCTCCCGCGATCCCATAGCCACTATCACTGTTGAATTGCAAGGATAAACCAGCACAACTTTTGATTAATGCTTTAACGGCTTTTAATTTTCGGTTTTTCCAAACCGAAGGGGATAAGCCACTAATGGCTTGGTGGATATCGACTAAAAGCGGAACACTTTTTTGAGGGGCTTTAAAGTCATAATCTGCTAAAGCTTTTGCAACAAGTTTTCCTACTTTTTCTCCGCCTTCCAGTCTTGTCCAAGTGGTGTTGATGCCTTCAAAGGGATCATTGCTGGCGGGTCGGTCTCCATTGACCAATTCGATATACTCTGTTCTTGCACCTAAACTGGGGGAGCTGCCAAAACCTTGCGATTTATGTGAACTTCTACTTGCCGCCGCAATTTCACTATTTGATTTTCCTTTTAGGGCGTCATAATTCCCTATTTCTAAAGCGAGTAAATTGGTTTTATCGGTTTTTTCAAAACGTTCTCTGCTGCCATAAAACCACCAAGAGGTATTGAAAAACTGCCGTCTTACTTGCCAAGGTTTTAAAGTGCTTAATTGTTCTGGATAGCTTTTGGGGTCATTGGTTAAAGAAAAAGCTTGGTGACTCAATAAGGCCGAAGAGGTGTGGTGCCCATGGGTACGCCCTGGGGTGCGATGATCAAAACGGTGGATGATAATATCGGGTTGAAAGCTGCGAATACGTTGGACAACCTCACCTAAGATTTGGGCTTTGTCCCAGATTTGTAAGGTTTCTTTAGGATGCTTAGAATAGCCAAAGTCAATCGCTGAACTAAAAAACTGATTTCCGCCATCAATCTTTCGGGCTTGAATTAATTCGTTGGTGCGAATTACGCCTAACATCTCTCTCAATTCTGTCCCGATAAGATTCTGCCCTCCATTTCCACGGGTAAGGGATAAATAAGCCGAATGGGCATGACTGTGATTTGAAAAATGTGAAATCAAGGCGGTATTTTCATCATCTGGATGTGCAGCGACATAGAGCATTGACCCCAAGAAATTGAGTTTTTCTAGTTGGCGGTAAATACTGCCTGCATCTTGCGCATTGAGTTGGAAAATAAAGCCTAAAGCCAGCGTAAAAAGAACTAGTTTTTTGTGCATGTTTAATCGAGTTTAAAAGGCGCTCTGAGGCGCTCGGAAGCGGGATTGTTTTCTTGCCAATATTGACGGCGTTCGGTATGTATGCGTTTTGCCGTGGAAGTGTATTCTTCTCCTTTTTGCGCATATTTTTCTTCCCAAGCTTCTATAGTATAAGGAAAATCTTGTGAGAACCAAATGGTTAGACTACGTTGCATATGCGGCATGGAAAGCTGGTATTTGCCAGCTTCAAGACTTGCAATTGCCTTTACTGCTTTGGCTTCAATATGATTTAATCGAATCATTTCTAAAGAAGGCAAAAGCTCAAACTCCCCCGTGGGAAGGCTATTTGGATTGATGCGGATTAAGTTCCACAGCTCATCTTCACTAAAGGTTTTGGCAAGATGCAATTCTTGATCAGCTTCTCCTTCGAAATAAGAATGTGAAATCAAGGTGAATTCTTTTTCTTGATTGTTGAGTTGTAAATAACTCTGTCCACACCATTCTTGTATAGAAGCCACCGTTTTAACAAGCGGATGTTTTTTTCTTAAGGAAGAAAAAGTACTGCTCATAATGGAGTAGGGGTAGATGCCCGTTAAAAAGCTTTTGGTTCGGTTGGATTTTAAAACGGGAAGGGTTGTCTTTGACTTTTGATTTGCTTTGACTTGCGCTTGGGCCAAAAAGTCTTCTGTCACAAAAATCAATACTGCTTTCCCTTGGCGTTGTTGCCCATAGCGGGATTGCGTTAATGTATAGGAGTTGATTTCGGCGTAGCCGTCAAACCAATGCTTTTTAAAGGTTGGTGAAAGTTGTGCCTGTGCGATTAATGAACAGAACAGCAAGAGGAAGAGGAGCTTTTTCATGCATTGCAAATTTTTTCTAAGGTAGCCAATACTTGTGCAACAGGCAAGCCCACAATATTGGCATAACTTCCTTCTATTTTTTCAATCCCAATGATGCCAATCCATTCCTGAATCCCATAGGCCCCCGCCTTGTCAAAAGGGTGACAATTGTCGATGTAATAATCAATTTCTTCTTGGGTTAAAGCTTTAAAATAAACCTTACTGGTTTCGTGTATTACGCGCTGTTGATGTGCTTGTGTAAAGGCGACCGAGGTCACTACTTGGTGAATGTCACCAGAGAGTTGTTGTAGCATTTCAACCGCTTGGTCCCTGTCTTTGGGTTTCCCTAAACATTGGTTATTGTGCCAAACAATGGTGTCTGCGGTAATGACTAAGTCATTTTTGTTTAGATTTTTAAAAGGTGCTGCTTTTAGCTTCACCAAATAATCTGAAATTTCTGCCGCTTTGAGTTCCGGCGGAAAGATTTCTTCTACAGGGTGGGTTTTAATGCTAAAGTCAAGTCCAATGTCTTTTAAAAATTGTTGTCTTCTGGGGGAATTCGAGGCCAAAATAATATTGAAAGAAGAAAATCGCTGCATTGTCTAGTCGTTTTTTGCTCCTATGTTGGTCAGCCATTTTCCTTGTACGCGAAGGGTTTGTTCAATGATCTCTCTTACACAACCTTCACCTCCTTTTTTATGGGAGACATAATTGGCAATTTCTTTTACATCAGAAACCGCATCGCTGGGGCAAGCTCCCACAGCTACTTGTTCCATAACAACCATGTCTGGAACATCATCTCCCATATACAAGATTTCTTCTGGCTTCAGGTCATAACTGTCCATCAAATCTTGAAAGGGTTCTTGCTTGTGGTGTGCGCCTAAATAAATGTCAAAAATTCCTAGCGCTTTTAAACGATTGCGCACTCCTTCATTTGTTCCGCCAGATATGATACAAATTTTGTAGCCTTGAACAAGGGCGCATTTAAGTGCATAGCCGTCTTTTGTATCCATTTCACGGTACATTTCTCCATTGGAGGTAATGAGTACTTTTCCGTTGGTTAATACGCCATCGACATCAAAAATAAAGGTGGTGATTTGGGGTAAAAGTGCTTTGTAGTTGGGTTTATCCATGTTGTTGTATTGCTGCTGAAATTAATTGATATAGTTGTTGGTGTTTTTGCAAGCTTAGGTGCTGCAAATGGTCATCAATGATTTTTTGATCTCCTCTTTTGGCCGGGCCCGTTTGTGCTTCACTGGGGGAAAGCTGCGTTATCTTTTGCGCCGTTTCTTGAATTAAAGGCAGCAAAACAGAAAATGGAACCTGGTGTTCTTTACAAAGTTCTTCGCCAATGGTGTAAAGGTGATTGGTGAAATTGTTTACAAAAACTGCGGCCACATGCAAAGCTTTCCGCTGAATAGAATCAATTAGGTGAATTGGTCCACCCATAGCATTTGCCACAGTTTTGAGTAAGTTGAGGTTTTCTGTATTATTGGCTTCTAAGCAAAGGGGGATCTGAGAAAAGTCAAGTGCCTTGTTTTTTGAAAAGGTTTGCAAGGGGTAAAATACGCCATACTGTTGATGGTTTTTCAATGTGTTAATGGGCACACTGCCTGCAGTATGTGCAATCAAACCCGTTTTCTTTTCTAATGCCTTACTGATGGCTGGAATGGCCGTGTCGGAAACGCTAATTAAATAGAGATCTGCCCCAACAATTGCGTCAAGTTGGTTGGTAATCGGTACGCTATTGTGCGCTTGTTCTTGGGGAATTATGGAGCGATTGTACCATTGCACAAGTTCTATTCCATTTTTGTTTTGAAGGGCTTTACAAAGATTTACCCCCACGTTTCCCGCCCCTAAAAGCACTATTTTAATCATGAGATTAAAGGTAGGATTTTCCTTTTTTTTATACCTTGTGTTTCCCTAAATCTTATTCACCATGTATTTCATTCAACGTTTATCGTATTATTTTAGCCGTTACTATTTATTGGCAGCAACGGCCAGTATCATTATTTTGGGCTTTATGGGTTCTGTTAATGTATTGTTGATTACGGCTAAAAATCCCTCATTGATGGAGTGGATAGGTCTTTTTTTAACCCTTATGGCTAGCATGCGTTTTTTGGCTTTCTTTCTAGCGCAATATCCCCGCAAGCGTGTGATAGAATCATTTATTTCAGGGGTTATTGTTCAACTTGTTATATCCATTTTGGTATTCCTTAATTAAATCACAATTTCGGCCACTTTTCTTGCTTGAAGATTTATCTTTGTACTGCTAAGAAGATGAACGTTAGATGAAAGATTTTTTTTTAAAGTACCTCGCTTCCACCCGCTTAATGGCTGTGCTGTTTTTTGTCTTTCCCGCTGCAATGGGATTGGGCACTTTTATAGAGAGTTGGTATTCCACTGACACAGCTAAAATATGGATTTATAACGCCTGGTGGTTTGAGTTAATTATGGGCCTTTTTGTGCTCAATTTTATCGGTAATATTTTTCGTTATCGTTTATTGCGAAAAGAAAAATGGTCTATTTTGGCCATTCACCTTTCTTTCATTCTTATTCTTGTTGGTGCTTTTGTTACCCGTTACATAGGTTATGAAGGGGTTATGCCCATACGGGAAGGAGAATCAACCAATACTTTTTTGTCTGAGAAAACCTACCTCACTGTCTTGATCGATGGCGATTTTGAGCAGCAATCTTTGCGCAAGAAATTACAAAAGCAGTTATTGTTATCGCAGCACGTAGACAATCAATTTATCATCAAAGACGATTTTAAAGGCGAGAAGTTCACCATTGAATATGTTGATTTTATGGAGAATGCAACCGAAGGTTTGGTTTTAGACCCAGAGGGAGATCGCTATTTAAAAATTGTGGAAGCTAGCGACGGAAACCGTCATGACCATTACATCAAAGAAGGCGATGTGGTTAATATTCACAACTTACTTTTTACTTTAGACAACCCCATTGAGGGTGCCATTAATATTCAAGTTAAGGATGGGGAATATTTCATCAGCTCTCCTTTTGCAGGATCCTTTATGCGAATGGCGGATCAATTTCAAGGGAAACTATCAACCGATGGTGAGCAACCCCTTCAACTAAGATCGTTGTACTCCTTGCCCAATTTTCAATTTGTTATTCCTGAGCCCGTACTTCGCGGGAAATTTGATATTGTACAGGCTGAAGAACAACCCAATGCACGACAAGATGCCTTGCGTTTGCAAATTTCGGCCAAAGGCCAAACAAAAACCGTTTCGCTCCTTGGGGGAAAAGGCTATAGCAATGATCCCAAAAAAGTACAGTTGGGAGGCTTTGATTTTTATCTCACCTATGGTTCTTTATTGAAAGAACTGCCTTTCCGCGTTCGGTTAAACGATTTTATTGCCGAGAAATATCCCGGAACAGAAAAGAGTTATGCTTCTTTTGAAAGCAAGGTCACCGTTAAAGCAGAAGAAGAGGTTTTTGATTATGACATTTATATGAACCACGTTTTAGATCATCAAGGGTATCGCTTTTTTCAATCTTCTTTTGATCCAGATGAAAAAGGGACTGTGCTTTCTGTAAACCACGACTGGTGGGGAACGTATATTACTTATGCAGGCTATATCCTTTTATATTTAAGTATGATGGCCATTTTCTTTATCGGGAAAACCCGCTTTAAAGATTTAGCCAAAGCAATTGATAAAATCAAAGTGAAGAAAGCCGCATTATCGCTCTTTTTACTTTTGGGATTAAATGGATTAAAGGCACAAGATCACCTAGACCACAGTCGTTCAAAAATCAATTTTGATTCTTTGGTTGTTGCTGATGCTTTTCCTGAAGAGCAAGCCGAAAAATTTGGGTCATTGATTATACAAGACCTTGGGGGACGAATGAAACCCGCCAACACTTTCTCTTCTGAATTATTGCGTAAAGTGAGTAAGTCAGATACTTATCAAAGCTTAAATTCAGATCAAGTTTTGTTGTCTATCCTCAACGGTCCTGCGATTTGGTACAATATTCCCATTGTTTATTTAAAGCGTGGGAATGACTCTATTCGCGCCATCACTGGGGTGGGAGAGAAAGCAAAATATGCGCCCTTGATTTCCTTTTTTGATCAAGAAGGGAATTACAAGATTGCCCCCCAACTAGAAGAAGCTTATCGCGCCGGAATTCCCAACCAGTTCCAAAAAGATTTTATAGAAGTCGATAAAAGAGTCAACCTGCTCTATTCTGCTTTAGAAGGAAAGGTGCTTCGGGTTTTTCCTATTCCACAGGACGAAAACAACAAATGGGTGTCTTTTCCCGAGTTAGAAGAAACCGATTTTAGCGGAACTGATTCGCTTTATGTCAACAATGTATTGCCTCTGTATTTCCGTTCGATGCGCATGGCCAAAAGCACCAATGACTATACCGAAGCAGATGAATTATTGGAAAGCCTTAAAGGCTTTCAACAGCGCTATGGCGCCAAAGTGCTGCCAAGTAAAGACCGTATTCAAGCCGAGATTACATATAATAAATACGATATTTTCAAAAAGCTTTTTAGTTGGTATCTCTATGTAGGCTTTTTCTTTTTTGTGTTCTTGATTGTTCAGATTTTTAGGGATGGAAAAATTATTCGCGCCTTAATTACCTTTTTTAAAGGAGCCACTTTTGTACTCTTTGCCTTGCATACAGCTGGTCTTGCAGCCCGCTGGTTTATCTCAGGTCATGCCCCTTGGAGTGATGCTTATGAGTCGATGATTTATGTCGCTTGGGCTACCGTATTGTTTGGGATTCTCTTTGGACGTAAGTCCAACTTAACCCTAGCAGCAACCACTTTTGTCGCCTCTATGATTTTGATGATCGCGCACTGGAACTGGATGGACCCTGCCATTGCCAACTTGCAGCCCGTTTTAGATAGCTATTGGTTAATGATTCACGTAGCGGTGATTGTAGGTAGTTATGGACCTTTTGCCTTGAGTATGATTATTGGGATTATTGCGCTCTTTTTAATGTTGGCTACCTCAAAAAGCAATAAACTTCGCATGGACCTAAACATTAAAGAACTCACCATTATTAATGAGTTGTCCCTTACCGTAGGTTTAATCATGTTAACCATAGGAAACTTTTTAGGAGGAATGTGGGCCAACGAAAGCTGGGGACGCTATTGGGGTTGGGATCCAAAAGAAACTTGGGCTTTGATAAGTATTATGATTTATGCCTTTGTGCTGCATATGCGCTTGATTCCTGGATTGCGTGGTCGCTGGTTGTTTAACCTCGCCAGCGTAATTTCTTTTGGAAGCATTATGATGACCTATTTTGGGGTGAATTTCTATCTTTCTGGGCTTCATTCCTATGCTAGCGGTGATAAAATTATCACCCCTAATTTTGTTTACTATGCTGTTTTCTTTGTTGCAGTTCTAGGGTTGGTTTCTTATTTTCCTTATAGAAAGTATTACAAAAAGTAAACCTTTTTGTGCCATTTTACTGTTAAGTAGATGGGAACTTTTTAAAATGTAGGAGCTTCTTTAAGTTTAAAATGTTAATTTTTTGGGCATAACAAGTGTTTTTAAGTACTTTTCACCTATGCTAACCCAAAAGCCTATATCATGAAACACTTTTTTAACGGGTTCTCACTTCTTTTTAATCCCTTTGGAGCCATTGAGCTTTTTATGAAAAAAGAGGATAAACCTGATAATTACTTTGTAAAAGTATTTGACTATCTCGCCAAAACCTACTATCATGAGAAAAAAGCCCTCGATCCCAAAACAAGGGGGAAACGTAAAGATTCAGCATAAAAAGACCCAATTCTTTCAGGGACCTATTCCTACTCCAGAAATGCTGAAGCATTACAATCAGATTCAACCAGATTTTGCAGAGCGGATTATGCTTATGGCTGAGAAAGAGCAGCAACGTACTATAGCCATAGAAAAAAACAGAGAGAAGAACACTTTTAGGGTAATTGTTTCAGGTCTTGTTTTTGCATTTTGTTCTATTGCTGGCCTGATTTATACATTAATATTTACTATTAAGGAGAACCAAACTGAAACAGCAAAAGCCATTGTTTATTCAATGGCGGCAATTGGCAGCATTTTTATTTTAAAAAAGCTTAGGAGTAAGTCTAATAATTAGGCTGCGAATCAGTTAGTTCACATCATATTTCATCAACTATTTCTTAAGTGATTTTCACTATTTAGCGTAAAGGGCTTATCTTTCTTGAAAAAGAAATGACAGCAAAACAAAAATGGCTGCTTTTTGCAGTTGGAGGCTTACTCTTATTTGGCTTTGGCCTTTCTTTATTTGGGGAAGCCATTCTACTTAAATATACCCAATCGCCCAATTGGGTAATCGCAGGCACTATTGCTTTGGTAACAACCAATAGCGGTTTATGCCTCTTTGGGCAAGCGATAATCATAAAAGTAAAAACTGGGTTTGATTAAAAGCCAGCGATAAAGTCGTCTTCATCTCTTCCCTCTGCGACAAGCGCTAAGGCTTTATCTGCCACTTCAGCTGCTTCTTCAGTAGGGAAGCCTAAACCAATCACCAAACGGTTCAATAATTGAACCTCACCTTCGTCAGCAATATGATCGGCATAAACCATACGGGTTAAATCGTATAAACGCTCTAAACGGCGCTGTTCATTTGCCGGTGGGTTAATGGGATATTGGTCGGGATTAGCCATGATTTCCGCTACTTCATCGTCTTCAATTTCAAGGTTAATTGCAGTGCGATTGATAAAGGCTTTTTCTTCTTCTGTGATGATTCCATCAGAAAGAGCTACGCGAACAATAGCCGCAAAATGGTCTCTGTTGCGTTGTTTAAAGCCAGAAGTAAATAGGTCGGAAAATGACATAAAATTAGTTTTGCTCAAAGATAAAAAATCAAAGAAAATATAGCGGGTATGTGGCCATAGATTTTTAAATAAATATGTACTTTCCCAAAAAAAATGCTGCATGAGTTATCGTTTAAAAATCATTAAGAATAGATCGGATATCGGCGCAGGAACACGCGGTTCAGATATGGGCATTGATGCACTTGAAATAGCCGCGATTAATGCTGAAAATGATTTCTTTAATCGGCACCCGTTTATTGATGTTCCCACCCATAACGAGACCATTTACGACAAAGTAAATAACACCTTTGCCAAACGCATTAATTTTGTGGCAGAACAGTGTGAACGCGTGTGTGAAGTAACGGCAATGGTTTTACAGCAAAAACATTTTCCTTTGGTGCTCTCTGGCGATCATTCCTCTGCACTGGGAACACTCGCAGGCATTAAAACCGCTTTCCCCGATAAAACCCTTGGGGTAATCTGGATTGATGCCCATGCCGATTTACATGCCCCCTTAAGTTCCCCATCGGGAAACGTGCACGGAATGCCATTAGCGGCTGCTTTAGGGTATGATAATGAAAAATATGCGGTCAATACCATTGGTGAAAATACCGCAGAAAGTTGGAATCAACTAAAGACCCTAGGCGGGGAGGGGCCTAAATTAAAACCAGAACATTTGATTTACTTTGGCTTGCGTTCTACCGAAGCAGCAGAAGATAATACCATCGAAGAGCACAAGATTCGCCACTATCCGGTGCATGAAGTGCGGCATCGCTCAGTGCAAAGTTGTGTTAATGAAGCCCTAGAGAAATTGGCAGCAGTCGATTTGATTTACATCACCTTTGACGTAGATAGTCTTGATTGTGACTTGATCTCTAGAGGAACAGGAACCCCTGTTTCTAAAGGTTTTGACCCTGCAGAAGTCATTGAAATAATTCAAGGCTTTTTGGCCTCCAAAAAAGTAGCTTGTTTAGAGGTTTGTGAAATCAATCCTTTGCTAGATGAGAAAGGAAATAAAATGGCTGAAACCGCCTTTACGATCGTTAATACGCTTTTCTAATGCTCTTCTAGCGCACAAACTTCCGCCAAATACTTAAAGTGGTTTTTGCTGTTTTGGTCGCCTGTTTTCGCTTGTCTTTTTGCTTTCTTTTTCACCTTAGTTAATAGTTCGCTAATCGCCGCTTTTATGATGGGATTCAATTTCTCTTCCTTTAAAAGGCTTTTAAGTTGGGCAACAAAATGCAGTTGCAAGCTTTTTTGAGAAAGATCCAAAGATTTTGGTGCGACAATCAAGCTTGTGTAAACTCGATTGAGGAGTTCTTGAGGTGCTAAGCCTTGGCCTTCAAGTGTTGTGTTTGCTGAGAGCATGCGGTTTAATCTTTTTACACTGATCAATCTATTTAAAGCGGAACGTTGCAGGTTCTGAAGCCTTATCAATCCCCCTTCTTTTTTAATTTCAGAAAGTAAGCGCTTGTTCAATAACCAATTTTGGGTTTGCCACAGGTTGTTGTCCAGAAAGGCTAGTGCGGCCAACTGTTTGTTGCGGGCAACATTTTTATAGGTCACCACATCGGTTTGACTTGTAAAGTGCCTTGTTTCATTGATCCCCCCAATGATGCTGTGCACATGGTAAATATAACGGCGATAAACCCCCAGCATTTCGCCGTATAATTCAGCTAAATTGGCATAAGTATCATCTGGAGCTAAGGTCCATTCCATTAAATTGGCGGCGACAATTTTCAGGTTGTTTAGGCCATAGGTGCTGGCCTTGATGGGATCATCGCCAATGTTTTCTGTTTGTGCATCAGGGTCATTTCCTCTTCCCCCAAACATATACATTGGATCTAGGGATTTGGCTGAAACCATGTTTTTTAAAATATCCTGTTCTGCTTTCGGATCTTGTCCAAAATAGCGGTATCCCCATTCAATGGCATAATCATCATAGGGCCCTAACTGGCGCACAAAACGGATATTTTCATCTCCGGGTTGTGCAATATAGTTATAGCGTGCATAATCCATAATGGTGGTTGCAATCCCATATTTTTGGGTAAAGCGGCCAGAACGCAAAGAGTCTACAGGATAAGCACTGCTGGCTTTCATGTTGTGGGGTAGACCTAAAGCATGACCGATTTCATGTGAAATCACACGTCGCATCATTTCGCCAATTTCTTCTTCTGGGGTATCTAGAGAACGGGCTTTGGGATTTGCCGCTGCAGTTTCTAATAGATAGCGATTGCGGTAGGATCTTAGGTGATTGTGGTACCAAATAATATCGCTTTCTAAAATTTCCCCACTGCGCGGATCAGCGACACTAGGCCCAGTGGCATTTCTTGTAGTTGACGCAACATAACGCACGGTTGAATAACGAACATCTTCTGGGCTAAAATGCGGGTCTTCCTCTTTGGTTGGTGGATCTTTGGCGAGGATAGCATTCTTAAAACCTGCTTTTTCAAAAGCGGTATTCCAATCTTCAATTCCTTGTTTAAAATACTTCCGCCATTTTAGTGGCGTGGCTGGATCGAGATAATAGACAATGGGTTGGATGGGTTCTACTAATTCTCCTTTAAAATAAGCTGCTTTGTCTTTGGGTTCTAATCGCCACCTGCGCACTATGCGGTATTCATCAGACTTTAAGGCGTCTGAGCTGTAATCTATTTTAGACAAGCTAAACCAGCCCACACGCGCATCTTCATAGCGAACTGGCATGGGGTTTTCTGGCAAAGCAATAAAGGAATGATTGATTTGAAAGCTGAATGTTTTTGCCCTATTTGCCCTAGGTGCTTTGTTGGCATTGAAGGTAAGCGTGTGTCTTATTTCTGTATTTTTTGGGAAACTATTTGCACTGTCAATGCGGCTTCTTTTTTTATCTACTCCGCCAATTTTGTAACGATCTTTATCTCCTTTGCGAATAATATTAAAGCCTGGGGAATCTGCCATGAAGTGATTCGTAACATCGATTAAAAAGCGATCGTCTTCTTTGTTTTTTATGGCAAAAGCTGCGAGAATAGGCGCGAAGTTATTCTCTTCTACACTCAGGGCAATGGGGTCTTCTTTTACACTAGCGATATTGGTATAACTGATTTGCTTGAGAAAAATTTTCTTCCCTTTCTTTTCAAAGCGAATAAGCTGTTGGGCTGTTTTTGAGCCCGCATTAAGATAGGCAGAATAGTTGGCCGGTAGTTGCGCAAAACGCGTAACAACCAACAGATCTTTGCCGAGTAAATCTTTTGAAAGTTCAAAAAACAATTTGTTTTCTTCACTGAAGTAGGTGGTAATTAATCCCCTTTTTGGGACCATTTTTTTGGTGAGGGAATCAATGGGTTTTAAGGCGTTTTCTTTTTTCTTTTTTTGGGCTTGTAGCGAAAGGGTAAAAAATAGTGCGAAAAGGAAAGTAAGGATCTGCTTCATCTCAAAATTTAATTTGGCTAAAGCTACAAAAGTTTTTCTCAGTCAATCAAGATTATTTTTTACTTAAAGTAACTTTACTTCCCCTTCTTAAACGATTTATGCAGTTTAGGCATCTTCCTTCTTCTTTTCTTTTTTCGCCTCTTTTTGTTCCGCTTTTTTAAAGGCGTATTTTAAAGAAATAACATGAGTGGACAAGTCCTGTTTTAAGGCATAGGTAGATTTTTGATAAAAATACCTTAGCGATATTCCCTGTGTTTTGGTGACTTTAATTTTACTGCCTACTCCAAAGCGATAAGATTGCTGTTCATCGCCCTCGAGCTCTTGGATGTATTCAAAATAAAACTTGGGGTCATATGCCCAGTTTTTAATTTTCCATTCAAAGAGTGGTCTAAAGCGCAGTGCTTTTTTAAACCTGTTTTCGCGATCTAGTGAAAACCGATTTTGATAGGCAAGTCTTAATTCTAGATTCCCTGGTTTAAGTTTAAATTTCTTTTCTACACCAAGGCGATAGCGCAGCATATTTTCATACCCTTGAATTCCTCCTTGATTATCGTTTCGATAATAATAGCGCATTTGCCCAGCAATTTTCCAACGCTTCGCGGGTTTAAAATAAACCTCTGTTTGCGTAATATAATTATCGATGACAGCCAGATCTTCTTTTAAGCGTAAATGCTGACTGATATCGAGGGACCATTTGTTATTTAGGCTAACGCCATATTCTATTGTTGACCACGCTTTCACTTCTGAATTTTGTGCGTAAAGGCATAAGCTGCTTAAAGAAAAAAAAGCGAGGCGGAGAAAATACTTTATCATGCGATTAATAGTATAAATGCACTACAACGATGTTGAGCGCTTGATCGATTTTAATGATTTTATGATGCTTAATGGCCACCCCTAGATTGTTGGACTGTTCTACAATTGAAGCGTCTATTTGTGCTTTTAAATTTTTGGGTTGATAGGGAAGGTGAAGGGCAATTTTGCGGTTGTTGTCTTCTTCCAGCGGATGTGTCTTATCGCTATAGGCCAGCCGCAGCAAGAAGAATTCCCCAAAGACAATTGTTGCGATTACTAAAGCGTTAAGAATACTTAATTCAAGTAGGTTGAGAAATTTATCAGAAAGCGCATTGATAACCGCCATTCCAATGGTCACAAAAAGGTAGGTCATTTCTTCTGTTTGTAAGGGTTCTGTGCGATAGCGGATAATGCCAAAAATGGCAAAAAGGCCTAGCGCCATTCCTAAATTTAAGTCAAAGTTTTTAAGGGTATAACACAAAAAATACACAATCAAACTAATCATTAAAAAGGTAAAAGAGAAGCGACGCAAAGAAATATGTCGTGCGGTTAAAAAAATCATTAAACCGATAAAAAGGAGATTTACCCCAAAACGGCTTAGTGCACTTAACCAATCAAATGCAGTAAAATAAATGAATGAAATCATGATGGTAATTTAAGGTAAAGATATTACTTTAAAGGTTTAAATTAATTTTAGCTTTTCGTACATATATGAAAACCGTTCTTCGTTTCCTTCCCCTTCTCTGGCTATTTTTTACTTTTCTTGCTTGCGTAAAGGAGGCCGAACCGGATCCTACCACAGTTAGTCCACCCGAGATTAACACCGGCGCGATTCCTTTGATTAAGATCACGACAGATGTTTCTATTGAAAATGAGCCAAAGGTACCCGGGGATATGGCGGTTTTCGAAAATCAAAACTTAAGTTTTAGTTCTCCTGTAGGTATAGAATATAGAGGCTCGACTTCTTTTCGCTTGTCAGATAAAAAGTCATTTGGTCTTGAAACTTGGGATGAAAACAATCAAGATGTAAACGAAAGTATTTTAGGCTTTCCAGAAGAAGAAGACTGGATTTTAAACGGGCATGTTTTTAGGGCATCTAACAACACCATTTACGACCCTAGTTTGATGCACCATTATATTGGATATGAGCTCTATCGCGCTATGGGTCGTTATGCGAGCCGGTCTAAATTTGTCGAATTAGAGCTGAATCAAAATTATATGGGCGCTTATGTTTTTATGGAGAAACTAAAGCGCGATAAAGACCGAATAGACATTGCTAAAATGACTTCTTCAGACAATGCATTGCCCAATGTTTCAGGGGGCTATATTCTTAAGATCGACAAAACATCGGGTGGTGATGTTGCTCCAGATCAACCCTTGGCATATTATGAGGATAATTGGGCTGATGATGCGCGCTATTCAGAGGCAATTAGCTTTCGTTCCAACTATGATATTTTTGGCAATTCATTAAACACTCCAGCTTTTAATTCTCCTTATCATTCTGGACAGTATTTAGAAACCTATTTCTTGTATGAATACCCAAAGAGCGATGAAATTACGCCTGCTCAGAAACAATACATTCAGCAATACCTTCACGATTTTGAAACAGCCCTTTTAGCAGATGATTTTTCTACTGAACAACGCACTTATACCCAATACATAGATCTGGATAGTTTTGTTGATTTTTTCATCATCAATGAAATCACAGGGAATATAGATGGCTATCGTATTAGCACCTATCTTCACAAGGACAGAGGGGAGAAATTAAAAATGGGCCCCATTTGGGATTTAAACATTGGGTATAATCGGCAAGACCGTGTTCCTTTTACAGATTGGATTGCCAACTATAATAATCACGTAAGTCAAGATGCCTGGATGGTGCCTTTTTGGTGGCCCCGTTTATTGCAAGATCCAGTATTTCAGCAAAGGCTTAAGCAACGCTGGCAAGTGCTCAGGGGAAATCAGCTTGCCAATGCAACTGTTTTAGGCCTAGTTCAAACTACCGCAGATTATTTGGTAGAGAATGGTGCCGTAGAAAGAAATTACAATCGCTGGAGTGGAATAGCCGTTGACTACCCGCAGGTGGTCGGTGAATTAAAAAACTATTTAGCGAACCGGCTTTCTTGGATGGACGATCAAATCAATGCCTTTTAGAAAGCGCGAATAAAAATTAAAACAAGAGAAAAAAGGTGATTTTTTGCTGTCCGTTTAGGGAATGATTATCTTAATCCAATAAACTAGAATTGAAATGAATTTTGAATACTCAGAGAAATCCCTTGCTTTACAAAAAAGGGTGAATGATTTTATGGTAGAGCATATCTATCCGCACGAAAATGAAATCCAAGCCTACCATCATGATCATAATAATTTATGGCAAGATTTCCCCATGTTGGAAGAATGGAAGGCAGCAGCAAAACGCGAAGGTTTATGGAATTTGTTTTTACCCACAGATTATGGAGCTTTAAGTGCAGGACTTTCGAATTTAGAATACGCTCCTTTGGCAGAATTGATGGGCCGTTCAAAAATTGCCTCTGAAGTGTTCAATTGTTCAGCACCAGATACAGGGAATATGGAGGTGTTTGCAAAGTATGGTACGCCAGAACAGCAGGCACAATGGCTCAACCCATTAATGAACGGTGAAATACGTTCTGCTTTTTTAATGACCGAACCCGCGGTTGCCTCTTCTGATGCTACGAATATAGAAACCTCTATCGTGCGCGAAGGAGATGAATATGTAATTAATGGCCGTAAATGGTGGTCTTCAGGCGCAATGCGCCCCAATTGCAAGGTGTTTATAGTCATGGG
>CBFHVC010000015.1:0-53141 GCA_965659515.1 Candidatus Arcticimaribacter sp.
GAAAACAGCAAGGGCGCGCCTTTGGTTATTTAGAAGCCGGAAGAGGATTGGTCGCCGCATCGATTGGCGTGATCGGGGTTTTGGTCTTCTCTTTCTTGTTGCCTGAAGATCTCAATAGTGCTTCTTTTGAAGAACGCAAAGCGGCTTTCCGTTATGTTATTCTCTTTGCTGTACTATTGGCTAGCCTGGTTGGTATAATCGTTTTCTTTTATTTAGAAGAACAAGAGGCACAAGAAGAAATCTCCACCCCTAATGCCGACAACTCCCTTAGCACCATTATACAGGTAGCCAAAATGCCTACTGTAGGCCTTTTAATTGTGATTGTTTTGTGTGCTTATTGCGGCTATAAAGTCACCGATATTTTATCGCTATATGCCTCAGAAGTAATGTTGTTTGACGAAGTAGATGCGGCTAAAGTTGGGTCTTATCAAATGTATTTACGTCCGTTAGTCTGTGTCCTTGTGGGGGTTTTTGCCGATAAGAGTTCGAGTGCCCTTTGGTTAATCCGGGGTTTTGCGGTTTTGTTTATAGGCTCCCTCCTCTTTGCCTCTGGGCTGATCAATGCACCGCTAAGTGGCTTGTTTATTTTTGCTGTGATCATTACAGGAACAGGTACCTATGCATTACGCACCCTTTATTATGCCGCAGTAAAAGAAGGACAAATTCCTTATGCCCTTACTGGAACAGCCGTAGGCATTATTTCGGTAGTTGGTTATACGCCAGATATTTTTATGGGCCCCTTAATGGGTTATTTACTGGACGGCAGCCCAGGAATTGTTGGGCATCAGCAAGTGTTTGGCCTTTTGGCAGGCTTTGCCTTATTGGGCGCAATGGCTTCTTTGCGTTTTAAAAAAAGGACCCAAAAGGACTAGTCACCTGCCTTGAATTTTCCTATCTTGATTAAATGAATTTAACAACGGATTATTTAATCGTTGGCAGTGGTGCCATGGGCATGGCTTTCGCCGATGTTTTGGTGGAAGAGTCAGACGCCAATATAATTATTATAGACAAATACCCTGCTCCTGGGGGGCACTGGAACCATGCCTATCCCTTTGTGGCTTTACACCAACCAGCCGCTTTTTATGGCGTAAGTTCGAGAGAATTAAGCAATGGGAAAATCGAAATATCTGGCTTAAACGAGGGTTACGGCAGTCTTTCCTCTTTATCTGAAATTCAAACGTATTACAAGGCAGTGATGGAGGAACAATTTCTTCCTAGCGGAAGGGTGCAATACTTTCCCAATTCCGAATACCTTGAGGATCATCGTTTTCGATCTTTAAAAGATGGAACAGAATACACTGTTGAGATTAAGAAGAAATTGGTCCAGGCCGCTCACTTAACCACTAAAGTGCCTTCTACCCATACCCCTAATTTTACAATAAGCGAGTCCACTAATTTTAAACCCATCAATGCGCTCCCAGAAGAATTAGACCAGCCAGATCATTACTGCATTATTGGAGGGGGTAAAACGGGAATGGATGCCATTGTTTACTTACTTGAAAACAACACCGCTCCAGAAAAGATCAGCTGGGTGATTTCACGCGACAGCTGGGTGATCGATCGCGCAACCACTCAAAATACCGAAGCTTTTTTTGAGACGACCATTGGCAATCAAGCCAACCAGTTCGAAGCCTTGGCACAAGCGACCTCTATAGAAGATCTCTTCCAACGCCTTGAAGAAAAGGGCGTCTTAATGCGTTTGGATAAAAGCGTACAACCCACGCAATTTCACGGAGCCACCGTAAGTAAACGAGAACTCGCTTTACTTCAAACAATTACAATGGTTATTCGAAAAGGACGGGTCACACATATCGAGGGGAATCAAATGCAGTTTGCTAAGGATAGCCATCAATGCCCAGAAAACACCCTTTTTGTAGACTGTTCTGCCACACCCATCCCAAAAGATTTGCAAAATATTCCCATCTTTCAGGAAGGCATAATTATTCCTCAAACGGTGCGCTCCTATCAACCTGCTTTTAGTGCTGCTTTTGTCGCTTATGCAGAATTGAATTACAAGGACGACAAAGAAAAAAATAAATTATGTGGTTTGGTTCCCTTACCCGATAAAGATACCGATTGGTTAAGGGGCCTAGCTGCAACCATGCTCAATCAATTGAACTGGTCGAGTGACAAACCCTTACGCCAATGGATGACCGCAAATCGCCTAGACGGTTTTAGTAAATTAATACGCGGAGTAGACAAAAGTGATCCGGTTAAAATGGACATCCTCAACCGCATGAAAAGCAATGGCCTGCCTGCCATGACGAAACTCCAACAGTTTTTACAAGAAATAGATCAAATGAACGCAAGTCCCCTTTCCCACCCGCAATTTCAAGTCGATAAAAAAGCCTTTTTCAAACATCAACTGGTGGAAACCCCAGCTGAAAACAGACAAATTGAAACTGGAGAAATCTTGGTCAAAATTGACCAATTTGCTTATACTGCAAACAACATTACTTATGCTGCCACGGGCGACATCATCCGCTATTGGGAGTTCTTTCCTGCAGAAGGGCAAGACAGCAATCGAATGGGCGTTATTCCGGTTTGGGGTTTTGCCGATGTGGTTGCTTCAAAAGCAGACGGCATTCCAGTAGGCGACCGTATTTATGGCTACTTCCCGCCGACCACTCATTTAAAAATGACCCCTACCAAGGTACAAGAACAACGTTTTTTTGAAGGCGCAGAACACCGCTCAACCCTCCCCATGGGCTACAACTTATACAGGCGAGTCAATAATGAACCCAACTATACGAAGGCCTTAGACCGCGAGCGTTCCCTCTTGTTCCCCCTCTATTTAACCTCTTTTTGCTTGTGGGATAGCCTGCAAGACAACAAATGGCATGGAGCAGAACAAGTAGTCGTTTTAAGTGCTTCGAGTAAAACCAGTATTGGTTTAGGCTATGCCTTACAAGGAGACGAAAATGCGCCTACTTCCATTGGCGTAACTTCGGCCAGAAACTTAGCCACGGTAGAAAAATTAGGGATTTGGGATAAATCCTGTACTTATGAAACGCTAGACAGCATTGATCCTACTATTCCTACTGTTATCGTAGATATGTCTGGAAACAATGAAGTTTTGGCGAAGCTCCATCAATATTTGGGAGACAACATGCACTTCACCCTGAAGGTGGGCTTAACGCACTGGGCAAAAACATCACCTATTGAAGGCATCATCAATGACAGAAGTAAATTCTTCTTTGCCCCTGCTCATATCGAAAAACGCTTTAAAGACTGGGGACCAGCCGTGTTTGATGAAAAGACCAATGGCTTCCTGATTGAGGCCGCCACCAAAACTCGAGCATGGCTCCACTTTAATGAATTAGAGGGTTTGGAGGCTTTAGCCAAAGTGCATCCAGAAGTCTGTAATGGAACAAGAGATCCCAAAGAGGGAATTATTATTCAGCTATAAAAATGCAACATTTCATCCAGACCAAGCGCAGTAAGGTTGCTTATCGCACGTATGGAGACGCAAGCCTACCGCCTTTAATTCTTGTTCACGGGTGGCCACAATCCAGTTACTGCTGGCAGGAGGTCGCACAAGCCTTAACGGACTATTATATCATCGCACCAGATCTTCGGGGCTTGGGCGACAGCGAAAGAACCCTAGATTTAAAATTTTATACAAAAGACGAATTGGGGAAAGATATTTTTGCTTTGGCAGATGCCTTAAACATAAAAGACTTTTATCTGGGCGGGCATGACTGGGGATCGGCGGTAGTGCAAGAAATGGCTTTAGCGCATCCAGAACGCATCAAGAAGTTGGTCTTGATCAATATGATGCTTATAAATAATTATGCAGGCAAGAAAAAGGCTGCAGAAAAACTGGTCAAGGGGATGTTTAAATCTTCTTGGTATCAATTCTTTCAGAGTATCCCTGACTTTCCAGAGGCTTTGATCGCAGGGAAAGAAGATGTTTGGATTCGCTTTTTTAGTCGGGGGATCAGTCGCCCAATCCCAGAAGAGGCCATCGCTGAATACACCCGCTGTTATCAAATCCCGCATACTATCACTACCGGAGCGAACTTATACCGCGCTATCCCAAAAGATCGGGAAAGATGGCGCAGCTATGCCGAACGAAAAATTAGTGTTCCAACGCATTTGATTCATGGGGAACTGGACCCCGTAGTCATCAAGGCATTTCTTTATAAAGCCGAAACTGCTTTTGAACACCCCATTGATATCACCTATTTAAAAGGAGGACATTTTATCTGTGACGAGCAACCACAAGCGGTGGCAAATGCCATTGATGATTTTTTGGTAAAACCATAGTATTCTAAATGACAACAAATATGAAGTTAAGACAACAAGCCCATACTGTTTTTATGGTTAGACCCAGCCACTTTAGGTACAATACTGCCACTGCAGTTTCAAATGCCTTTCAACACCCCTCTATCTTAAGTCAAAAAGAGATCAATCAAAAGGTAATAGAGGAGTTCGACCAATTTGTGGTTACCCTTAGAGCAAAAGGAATTGAGGTTCTTGTAATGGAAAGTACCCAACAGCCAGCTAAACCAGATGCAGTTTTTCCTAACAACTGGATTAGTTTACATCAAGATGGCAACCTTTGCCTTTATCCCATGTTGACCAAAAACAGACAGTTAGAAAGAGAAGCACATATCATTAATCACTTAAAAGAAAAATTTGATGTAAGACAAATAAAAGACTTTTCTCTGAATGAAAAAAAAGGCCGTATTGTTGAGGGAACAGGAAGTATCATTTTTGATCACCCTAATAAAATTGCCTATGCCTGCCGATCTAAACGCACTGACGTGAGTTTATTTAAAGATATATGTGACGAATTGGGCTACTTGCCTATTCATTTTAATGCGATTGATGATAATAATCAAAGTATTTATCACACTAATGTAATGATGGCACTGGGCGAAGCGTATTCCCTTATTTGTCTAGAGAGTATCAAAGACAATGCAGAAAGGGAAAGAGTAGTAAGAAGCTTGAAAGAAACCGATCATATAATCATTGCAATAAGCCAAAAACAAATGAAAGCATTTGCAGGCAATGCTTTAGAAATAATCAATCAAGAGGGGAAACGTTTTTTAGCCTTGTCTAAAACCGCATACACCGCTTTAGAAGCAGACCAAAAAGAAATCATCACAGCTACTGCTGAATTATTACCTCTGGCAGTACCTACTATTGAATATATTGGAGGTGGGAGTGTTCGCTGTATGATTGCAGAAGTTTTTACGCCACGAAAAAATGAAAACTAAAACAATCACCACCCTTAAAACCTTTGGGATCATCGGTCTCCTTTTTGGCTTTGCCTGCGGATTCCTCTACGGGATTGGCGGATTTGTACATGACTATTTCCTGACTGGGATTAACCGCGGAAGTTACCTCGCCCTAAATGCCTTGTGGGGGATGCCGCTGATTTTTGGAATAGTGGGTTTAACCTTTGGACTAGTATTTCTCCTTTTTCGCACTTTGTTAAAACGCTAAGCCTTATAAAAAACTTTCGATTGCTAAGCGATAAGAATCCAAGCCAAAACCAAGGATTAAACCTTTCGCATTTGGCGTGATATAAGAGGTATGACGAAAATCTTCTCGGGCAAAAGTATTGGAGATATGCACCTCAATCACGGAGGTGTCAATGGCTTTTATTGCATCCCCTAAACCGACAGAGGTATGGGTATAGGCCGCAGCATTGAGGATAATCCCATCAGAGGAAAAGCCCACCTTGTGCAATTGATCGATCAATTCTCCCTCTATATTTGACTGAAAATAGTCGAATTCAACCTGAGGGTATTTCACTTTTAATTCTTCCAGATAGTCTACAAAAGATTGCGCGCCATAGATAGACGGTTCTCTAGTTCCCAACAAGTTTAAATTGGGGCCGTTGATGATGCTTAATTTCATGGGGTAAAAATACCGCAAAAAATTGACATCCTCTAGCGCCTATCAAAAAGGCAAATATTGGCTATCTTGAGCAAACAAACAAACGCTACATTTATGGCAAACACGGTTTACTCTTTTGGTCGTATGAAGGTCAAAGATTACGACGAATACATAGAACGCTATGGGCGTCCGCTAGAACCCATCCTTGAAAAATACAACGGTAAAGTATTAGCCGCTAATAAAAAAGGAGTGCTTGTTGAAGGACAAGAAGAGGGCAACTGGACAGTTTTAATCGAATTTGCAAGCGGAAAAGACGCCTTTGAATTCTATGCTTCTCCAGAATATGCACCTTTAAAAAAAATGCGTTTAGAAGAATTGACCCATAATGCATTGGCGATTTCTTTCCCTGCAGAAATTTCGCTAGAATGAAAACAGTCGCCTCCTTTTTTTTCTTTCTTCTTTTTCAAGGACTTATCGCTCAAGAGGTCAAATTGGTCATTTTAGGGACAGCGCAAGACGCTGGCTCCCCACAAATTGCTTGTAAAAAGGACTGCTGTAAATCCCTTTGGGAAAGCGGCCAATCAGAAGCAGTGGTCTCCCTGGGCTTAATCGATTCTAAAAACCAAAAGCATTATCTTTTTGAGGCAACGCCAAACATTACACAGCAATTACAAACATTAAATTCATTTGCTGGAAGCACTTCTGCCTTCAGAGGTGTTTTTCTTACCCATGCCCACATGGGGCATTACAGTGGTTTGCTTTTTTTAGGAAAAGAAGCCTTGGGCGGAAAAGCTATTCCAGTATTTTCCCTCCCAAAAATGGGGGCTTTTTTAACCAATAATGGCCCTTGGGAACAGTTAATTTCAGAAGAGAATATCTCGCTTAAAGCTTTGGGCTTCTCTAGCCCCTACCAACTTACAAAAGACATTGTCATTACTCCCTTACAAGTTCCCCATAGAGATGAATATTCTGAAACCGTTGGGTATTTGATCAAAGGGCCAAATAAAACGGCACTTTTTATTCCAGATATTGATAAATGGGAGCGCTGGGATATTGCCATTGAAGCTTTGATTCAAAAGGTCGATTATGCCTTTTTAGACGCTACTTTTTTTGACGGAAATGAATTGCCCAATCGGGATATGGCAAAAATCCCCCACCCTTTTGTCACGGAAAGTTTAAAGCGTTTTGATCAACTTGAAGCGAAACAAAAGAACAAAATCTATTTCATCCATTTTAACCACACCAATCCACTCCTAGACGCGGATAGCCAAGCAAGTCATGAAGTACGCACAAAAGGCTATCATATCGCGCGTAGTGGACTTGAATTAAGTTTATAATATGCAATGGGCTAATGCACTGAAGGACTACACTGTATATTTAAGACTAGAACGGGGTCTTTCTGAAAATTCAATCAACAGTTATCGCTATGATATACAAGGGTTTATTGATCATATTCAAGCCCATACACCTCAAGTGAGTCTAACCAATTGCCAAAAAGAGGATGCCCAAGCATATATCTATGATTTGGCCAAAAAAGTCAATGCACGCTCTCAAGCACGGCAAATCTCAGGTTTAAAAAGTTTTTTCAACTTTCTCATTTTTGAAGGATATCGAGAAGATTCTCCAATGGATCTAATTGACACGCCCAAAATAGGCCGAAAACTGCCGGAAGTATTGGGGGTGAAAGAAATCGATAAAATACTCTCTTCCATTGACTTAAGTCAAGCGCAAGGCTATCGTAATCTCACCATCTTAGAAACCCTTTATGGCAGTGGACTTCGGGTGAGTGAATTGATTCAATTAAAAATTTCTGACCTCCATTTCGATGAAAATCTTTTGTTGATTACCGGGAAAGGAAATAAACAACGCTTGGTCCCTCTAGGAGAAATATGCAAAAAAAAGCTACAGGTTTATTTAACTGAGGTAAGGGTGCATATTCCTATAAAAAAAGAACACCAAGACATCGTGTTTTTAAATCAGCACGGACGACAACTCACCCGCGCTATGATTTTTACCATTGTGCGAAAAGCCACAGCCAATGCCGGGATACAAAAGAAAATAAGCCCACATACCTTCCGGCATTCTTTTGCAACCCACCTATTGGAAAATGGTGCAGATCTAAGATCGATTCAATTGATGATGGGACACGAAAATATCACCACTACAGAAGTTTACATGCATTTAGACACCCAACATTTATCCAAAAGCCTACAGGCCTTTCACCCAAGGGGACAAATTTAAACCCCTACTACAAGTCTAAAACCTTCTCCGTGAATATTTAAGATTTCAACTTTACTGTCTTCTTTGAGATACTTGCGCAATTTGGCGATATAAACATCCATAGAGCGCGAGGTGAAGTAATTGTCGTCTCTCCAAATTTTATTCAGGGCTTTTTCTCTGGGCAATAAGTCATTAACATGCAGGGCCAAAAGACGCAAGAGTTGGTTTTCTTTTGGTGATAGTTTGATGGGTTCTGCTTTTTTATAGGACAATAAACGCAGTTTTGCATTTAGGTTGAAATCGCCAATCGCAAACTCCACTTCGTCTGATTCAACAGTTGCTGGCGCTACTCGCCTACTTAAAATAGACTTGATCTTTGCGAGCAGTACTTCAGAATCAAATGGTTTCGAGAGATAATCGTCTGCGCCAATTTTAAAGCCCTTTAAAACATCTTCTTTCATGGTTTTGGCCGTCAGGAAAATCAAAGGGATTGTTTCGTTCTTTTCGCGTATTTCTTTGGCTAGTGTAAAGCCGTCTTTATAGGGCATCATGACATCCAACAAGCATAGATCAAAATCTTCTTTTCTGAATTTTTCATAGCCTTCAATACCATTTTTAGCCAGGGTAACTTCATACCCATTGATCATCAAATATTCTTTTAGTATGCTTCCAAAGTTGGGGTCATCTTCTACTAATAAAATGCGACGATTGTTTGTTTTCATTTGATTTGGTTTTATTAATTGATAATTAGGGGCAAATAAATCAAAAAGGTTGAGCCTTTGCCTTTTTTACTCTTAACATGAATTGTGCCATCCAATAAGGTAAGAATTTTTTTGACATACGACAGGCCTAATCCATGGCCTTTAATGTTGTGAACGTTTCCGCCTTGTTGGCGATAAAACTTCTCAAAAATCAACTCAAGGGTTTCTGCATCCATACCCATGCCTTGATCTTTAATTTCAATGGCAATTTGCTTTTCTTCTGTCCAACTGCGAACCTCTATAATTGGCGAGCCTTCCGAATATTTAATGGCATTGTCCAAAAGGTTGGTCAATACATTGGTTAAATGGTTTTTATTGGCAGAAATGACCGATAAGGGTGCTTCTAAGTGCTTGTAAATCATGCCAGATCGATTTTGAACGATTAAAGCAACATGACTAATCGCCTCTTCGATTACCTCGTGAACATCTATAGGACTACAGTCCATGGGGGTCGTACCGCGTTCTAATTGCGAAATCATCAAGACGGTTTCGACTTGATCTTGCATGCGTTTATTCTCTTCCCGCATCATTTTCAAATAACGACTTACTTTCTTTTCGTCCTTGATATTGATAGGATTTTCAATGGCGTCAATGGCCAAATTAATGGTCGCGATTGGGGTTTTAAACTCGTGCGACATATTGTTGATGAAATCAGATTTTATTTCTGATATTTTTTTCTGCTGTAAAATCTGATAGAGCGAAATCCCGCAAAGAATAACGATTAACAAAGTCAAAACAAAAGACAAACTGGCCACTCCAATTATAGAAGATAAAACAAAGCTATTTTTTTTGGGGAAAGAAACAATTAGATCATAGGTACTGGTTCCTTCTTCATTGACAAAAATAGGGATATTGTATTGTGGTCCCGACTGGGCCTCGAGGTAATTGTTTGAAGTGACCTTTGTTGCTAAGCCTTCACTTAAAACCACAAACTCAAAAGGGGTATCGATGTTTCTTGCCTTGAACTGTTCTTGCAGCATATAGGCCAACTCATACGAATCTAACCGCTTATGAATAGGAAAAGTATTAGCAATATTGGAAAAGAAAGAAGAAAATGTAGCTTTTTCAAGTGAACTAATGCGCTGAACACGCTCAAACGTATTGGTCGAAAAGGTTCTTCTGTTTTCACGATCAAAAGCTTCTTTAAAAATCCTTCTGGTCTCCAAGCCTTTAAAATCGGAAACCTTAGCGATTTCTCCACTTGTGGTTCCTGGAACAGGAATACTGTAATCTTCTTGAAGAATTCCAAAAGTCAATAACGAAGAAAGGTTGGATTCATCATCGCTATCATAGAAAATAAAGTTTCCCAACAGAGAGCTATCGGGTTGGGCAATAGAATCAGTCAGACTTTCAAAAGTTTCAATATAGTGCAACAATTCGTCTTCTTGAATATCTGCAGCGACTGCACTTAAAGACGCTTTTACGCCCATAGAAAATTCCTCTTCTCGGTTGTCAATGGCTGTGTAAATGAAATACCATTGAATCAATATAATCCCTCCTACAGAAAGGATCATAAAGGTCATTAACGCTAAAAAATAGGATTTTCTCATTAAGTCAAATCAATATAGCAGTGCAAAGGTGATGAAAATTCATCGCTAATTATCCTAATGCTATGTTAATGCCATTATAGGGTAAGAAAATAATTGTGTAAACGCTCAATTTCCTTTTCTGTATCTTCCCAAACGATGTTTTCTATTCGGTGGTCTGCTAAGGGAATTCTTTGGTGGTCCTCCCATTGGTTCGCCATTCGATCTAAGATGGTTGCTTCAGTTGCTTGATCTCTTGCCATTGCTCGCGCTAGGCGAACTTCTTTAGGTGCAGTAATTAGCAGGGTTTGATCTACCGACTTATAACCGCCCGTTTCGAATAAAATAGCCACCTCCTTAATCACATAAGGGCTATTTTGTTGATGCAGCCAAGCAGTAAAATCTGCTGCTACGGCAGGATGCACAATTGCATTTAATTGGGCTAGTTTTTGGGGATCAGAGAAAACAATTTCCCCAATATAAGTTCGATTAAGCCCATTGGTATCGTAAGCTTGCGCTCCGAATAAATTTTGTATTTGTTGTTTCAATAAAGCATTTTCAGTCATCAACTGTTTTGCCGCCAAATCTGCGATATAGCACGGTACGCCTAGCGCGGCGAAAACAGCGATCACGCGGGTTTTTCCACTGCCAATTCCTCCAGTAAGTCCTATTATTTTGGGCATCTTATTGTCGCATTAAATATTGTACTTCTTTGGGCTCAATACGCATGTTTGTTATCCCCTGAGGGGAACTAAAAACAGTCAACTTAACACTTTTATTACTGTCTGACAGCTGATTGTAATCTACCCCTAGCTTAAAATCCTCTGGAGATATGTTTCCTAGGGTTGATAAGGGCGCTGAAAAAGTAAGGGTAGCTTTTTTTGGGAAAAATTTAAAAACCGCCCCTTTGGGGACATTAATCATTTCAACAGGAAGTTGGTATTTGGCTTCTGAAAAACGATCGACAACCACTTTCATTAACACTTCCTGTTGACTAAGCACAGTATACTGGTCTTTTATTGGGAGGCTAAAATAGCCTTCAAAACTTGATTTAATGGGGTCTTGAAGCTCAAATAAAGGCTGCATTGCATTAATCGTTTTGATCACATTTTCAGGTCCTATAACAGCAACACTATCGGGCTCAAACACAATTGCTGTAATGGCATAGCCAATGGCCATCTTGAATTCGGGAGAAACAATAGGGACCGTTTTTGCGGCTTGTTCTTGATAATCAAACTCAATTATCGCGGGAAAATAGTTGATAATTTCCGTATCCCCCAAGAGTTGTTCTTGCAGGTTTTGAAATTGTGCTGCTATGGGTAGAATAGCCGTCCCTCCTTGATAATCCGCGTCCTTTAAGTTCAGCTCCAATTGATTATCGATAAACTGATAATACAAAAACTGAAACCCAGAAGCTTTTAAGGTAAACTCAACCTTTTGAGGACTTTGAACAAGGGGAATGATGGTCGCTGGAATATCTTCCAGTTGCATTTCAAGACCAATGACTTCTGTATATTCTTTAGAGAACTTGGCAATAAACCAAAGCACAAAAGAAAAGCCTAAAAAAAACAAAAAGAATTTAGTCCTGCCCGTATCCATCGATGCTTTTTGCAAAGCGGTAAACAAGGCAGGCGTTTTCTTCATCTTGCTGTTTTATTGCAAAGCGTCAATCACCTCTTGGCTTACGCCTGTATTCGAGAAACCACCGTCGTGGAAGAGGTTTTGCATGGTTACTTTACGCGTAAAATCAGAGAACATCATCACGGTATAATCTGCACACTCACTGGCGGTTGCATTTCCTAAAGGAGAGGTTTTCTCTGCATAGGTTAAAAAGCCATCCAAACCTTTAACGCCTTGTCCGGCAGTGGTTAAAGTTGGCGACTGAGAAATGGTATTTACCCTTACGCTTTTATCTTTCCCCATATAATACCCAAAACTTCTAGCGATAGACTCTAGATAAGCTTTATTGTCGGCCATATCATTGTAATTAGGAAAGGTTCTTTGGGCTGCGATATAGGTTAACGCAACGATACTTCCCCATTCATTCATGGCGTCTTTGGCATAAAGGGTTTGCATTAATTTATGAAAAGATACGGCAGAGACATCCCAGCCTTTTTCCATCCAGGCGTGGTTTAACGCAGTATAGTGTTTTCCCTTGCGCACATTAACAGACATTCCAATAGAATGCAGTACAAAGTCAATTTTCCCACCGAAGTGTTCCATGGCTTGATCGACCAATTGTTCTAAATCAGTTAGTGAAGTAGCATCTGCTGGAATGACCGGAGCATTTACTTTTTCTCCCAATTCGTTAATGGTTCCCATACGCAGGGCTACTGGAGCATTGGTTAAAATAATTTCACCGCCTTGGGCGTGTACACTTTCCGCTGTTTTCCAAGCGATTGACTGGCTGTCTAATGCGCCAAAAATAATTCCTTTCTTCCCTTTTAATAAGTTGTGGGACATATCAATGATGGTTTAAATTACGTTGTAAATATACGTTAATTCAACAACTCTTTGGCATGTTCAAGTGCAGCTGCTGTTAGGGCTTCTCCAGACAACATTTGGGCGACTTCGGCGACACGGTCTTGCGGGGTGAGTTTCTTGAGTTGGGTAAAAGTACTCCCTGCTTTGGTTTCCTTAAATACTTTAAAGTGATGCGCTCCTTTGGCGGCAACTTGCGGAAGGTGGGTAATGGTAATGACCTGCATATAGTTGCCCATATGGTGCATTATTTCCGCGATTTTATGGGCTACTTCTCCAGACACCCCTGTATCAATTTCATCAAATATAATAGAAGGAAGGGTTTTATATTGCGAAAGAATTGCTTTCACTGCGAGCATAATTCGTGATAATTCTCCACCAGATGCAACTTTTTTCAGGGCACCAAAATCACTTCCTTTATTGGCTGAAAAGGCAAGGACCAATTGTTCTTTTCCGTGAGATAAGTATTCCTCAACCGGATTTAGCTCGAGTTTAAATCGCGCGTTAGGCATTCCCAATAATGCGAGAATTTTTGTCATTTGTTCAACAAAACTTGGCACTACTGCTGCTCTATTCTTACTCAGCTGATTACTCAACTGATCTAGTTTGGCTTTGCTTGCAGCTTGTTTACGAATCAAAAGGGCAACGTTCTCGTCTAAATTAGCGGTTTGAATGTCCTTTTCTTCTAGGGCGGTTCTTTTGTTAATTAAATCAGGAATGCTTTGTACTTGATGTTTTTTCATCAAATCGTTTAACAATTGAAACTGTCCGTTGATTTCTTCCAAACGCAATGGATTGGCTTCAAGTTGTTCTGAGGATTGACTGAGATCTGCAGCAACATCGTTGAGTTCTATCAATAAACTTTCCATGCGTTGCGAAAGCTGGGTGTAATGATCACTGATTCCAGCAACTTTTTGCATGGCATTGCGAACTTCTGTTAACTGTACTTGAATCCCCAGTTGTTCTTCTTCAATAATTTGAAGGGATTTTGACAGCTGCAACTCAATTTCTTCTACATGGCTTAACTGCTGAATTTCTTCTTCTAATTGCACTAAAATACCTTCTTGTAAAGGCGCTTTTTGCAATTCATCTAACAAAAAGCGGTTGTAATCGCGTTCTTCTTCTAAAGTCGATTTTTGTGTTTGTAGGCGACTAATCTCTTTCGTTAGATCACTGTAAATCTTTCGCTCTTCTTGATAGGCTAGTAAAGAAATAGCATTTTCTGCCAGGGCGTCTATTACTTCTAACTGATAGGATTCTTGGGTGACAGAAAGGGTTTGATGTTGCGAATGCACATCGATTAATTGCTCTCCCAAGCGCTGTAATACATCTAGCGTTACTGGAGTATCATTGATAAAAGCCCTGGATTTACCAGAAGGAATTATTTCCCTTCTAATGCTGGTAATGGATTCATAATCTAAATCGACGGAAGCAAAAAAATCTTCAAGCGCATAGGCACTTATTGAAAAAGTTGCATCGACATAACATTTTTTCGATTTATCCTTTAAAGTGGATAAATCGGCGCGTTTTCCCAAAACAAGGGCAAGACCGCCTAGCAAGATGGACTTTCCAGCACCGGTTTCACCGGTAACACTAGTCATTCCCTTAGAAAAATTCACTTCTAAGTGATCGATTAAAGCAAAATTAGATATGGTTAGTTCGGTTAACACGAAAAGGCCTTGATATTTTACTCAAATATACTAGGACGCTTGCGCAAAGGCAAAGAAAACATTCAGTATTTAATTCTTTTCCATTTTGGACCAAAAAAGGGGGCTACTTTATTCAGGGTGGCAAGGGTTTGATCGAACTGAACTGCAGGCCCATCTGAAAATAAATCTACGATTTCATCTGCTTTGGTGTCAAAAAAAGTTTGAATCAACAAAGCATTTGGACGCCTGTTATACAGGGCGTTAAAGCTTTGTAACGATTTCACGATGGCTTGTTTGGCTGCTTTGGGATTTTCACTCATTTGATCCATTCCATCACGGTGATAATGGTATTGCACCGTTCTGTACTCGCGAAAAGTATTCGACAGCATGGTATCGATTAACCAAAAACGATTGCGACTCCCATCGGCTTGATTCCAGCCTTTTGCTCTATTTTGTTGTGCAAGGGTAAGAATTTGTTGTGCTTCTTTAAAATAAGGCGTCCCACTTCTCAATGCAAAAGAATCTGCCTCAATGCCTAACGCGACAAATACATAAAAACTAATCAAAGAAATCAGATTAGACTCATAGGTCGCTGGATTGTAAAAAAGGGGCTGGTATTCTTGATAAGAAAAAACGATGTCTTTATCTAAAAAGTTAAAGACGGGAGAAAAATAATTGGACTGGTAAACAGGGCGTTCCACTTGTACTTGAAGGGTTCCTTCAAAACGAAAACCGTTAAATCCAGTTAAATTCAACACCATACTGCAGTTGACCTTCTCTTTATTATCTACCGTTTCGTCTGTCCATGCCTTGGCATTGATAAACTCATTTAAGGATTGTTCTAAGGTTTCAAACACTTGTTGATTGGTTTGATTAACCAAATCTGCGTTCACCACAAAGCGGCAATCAATTACTTGAGCGCTGAGGGGCGCTGACATTAAAATCACGAAGAAAACAAGCTTTCTCATACAGAAGAAATGATTTGGGCAAAGATATCTTGGGCTACTGCTGTCTTGGGTTTTAAATCAAAGGTAGTGGCAGCTCCACTCTTTCGAATAAAGGTAATTTTATTTTTGTCTCCACCAAAACCAGCTTCAGGATCGTTCGGGGAATTTAACACAATGGCGTCAGCATTTTTCTTTTGACATTTCGCTATTGCGTTTTCCAATTCATTTTCAGTTTCAAGGGCAAAGCCCAAGAGGAATTGATGCTTTTTTTGTCGTCCCATTTCGGCTAAAATATCCAAGGTTGGAATGAGCTTGATCGTTGGAATTCCTTCTTTTTTCTTGAGTTTCTGCGGTGCGGGTTGTTCAAGGGTAAAGTCTGCGACGGCCGCCGCGGCAATAGCAATATCTACTTTGCTATAATGCGCAAAAACAGCGGTATACATTTCTTGGGCAGAAGTTACTCGAATCAAATGCGTGCTTTTATTTTGTGGGTGCAAAGCAGTAGGTCCACTAATTAAGATCACCTTTGCGCCCAAAGCAGAAGCTGCTTCTGCTAGAGCAAACCCCATTTTACCTGAAGAGTGATTGCCAATAAAGCGAACCGGGTCGATGGCTTCATATGTTGGTCCAGCAGTAATGAGGACGGTTTTACCATACAGCGGTGCTTTTGATTCTAGTGCCTTGGCTAAAGCATCAACCATGGCGTCAGGCTCTATCATTCTGCCTTTTCCTTCTAAACCACTGGCGAGAAAACCTTCTTCAGCCGGGAAAATCGTATGCCCAAAGCTTTCTAATTCCGCCATGTTTTTTTGATTTGCAGGATGTGCATACATGTCTAAATCCATCGCAGGGGCAATAAAAACTGGGCATTGAGCAGAAAGATAACAAGCCAACAATAAGTTGTTGCAACGGGCATGTGCCATTGCCGAGAGGGTATTTGAAGTAGCAGGAGCAATAAGCATCAAATCTGCCCAAAGGGCTAATTCAACATGATTGTTCCATTGGGGATAATCTCCTCCAGCTGCTTCTGTAAAAGAAGATACTACGGGATGATTGGAAAGGGTAGCAAGGGTTAAGGGCGTAACAAAATCGGTTGCTGCTGGTGTCATTACCACCTTCACTTCGGCACCTTGCTGAATAAGTAAGCGAAGAATTAAAGGGGTTTTATAGGCAGCAATGCCACCACTAACCCCTAAAAGAACTTTCTTACCACTGAGAATAGACATGGGATCTATTCCTCCGTATTACGGTGATATACGCGATCGTTTAACCACTCTTCTACCGCTAAAGCATGCGGCTTAGGCAAACCTTCATAAAACTTAGACACCTCAATTTGCTCTTTGTTTTCAAAGATTTCTTCCAGGCTATCGTTGTGCGTAGCAAACTCCTCTAGTTTTTCATGCAACTCTTTTTTAATGTCCAAATTGATTTGGGTAGAGCGCTTTGAGATGATAGAGATCGCCTCGTAAATGTTTTTTGTTTCTCCTTCTAACTGATTTCTATCATAGGTAGAAGTAGATGCTGGGGCTTTTGATTCTCTGTACTTAGTCATGTTGTTTATTTTGCTGTGGCAGTTGTGTTCTTTTCTAAAAGCGAAATTTCTTTCGCAGCACGTTCCATTTTCTTGTTCAAATCCTCTAAAAACAAGGTTTCTGGATAATAACGTGTAAGGGTTTCATAAATATCTTCAAGCGCCTTAAGGCGGGTCAATTTCTTGTTTAAAATACTATTGGTTGCTATTTCATAAGACGAAAGAAACTTGTAGTAAAGGGCATCTTCACGAAAGGGAGTACCGGGATAAGAAGCGATAAAATTATCAAAAGCATTGATCGCAGATTTATAGTCACGGATGGTGTGGTATTGCTTTGAAATTTCGAAATCTTTCTTTTCAAGCTTGGTTTGCAATTCCTGCACATAGCTGTTGGCTTCGGCGAGGTATTCAGAATTCGGATAATTGTCTATAAATATCTGTAATTTATCAATGGCGTCGTTGGTGTTGGTCTGATCTAAACTGTATCGAGGAGAAAGCATATAATAACACTTAGCTGCCAAAAAAGACGCTTCGGCTAATTTATCACTCTTTGGAAAAGATTTGACAAAGCTTTCAAACTGATAAGCGGCTAAATAATAATCTTTTGTCTGCAAATAAGAATCAGCAAAAAAGAAAATAACGCGTTGCGCTTGGGGTTTCCCGCGATAAGAAGGTAAAATTTGCTCGTATAAGCGATTGGCTCTTCTGTACTCCCCTGTGTTGTAATAGGCTTCTGCTGCTTTGTATTTAGCAGAAACATCAGGGTTGTTCAACATTTTTTGATAGGGGTTACAAGCAGTGGTAATTCCTATTAAAACAATGGCAAAAAGTATAAATCGTGTGCTTTTTAACATGCTGCAAATTTAGGTAAAATAATAGGAATACGAAATTAAAGTAAATGGAGTGTTTACAATCGATTCAAATCACTTTTAACATTTCATTGTCAAAGCAGCTAATTGCGCATTAATTTGGGCCTGAAGCGTTGTGCTTGCTGGTACAAGGGGCAGTCTAAGCTGGTTTTCACATTTGCCTTTTTGGGCCAATAACGCCTTTAATCCTGTAGGATTTCCTTCTTTAAAAATCAATTCGATAAAAGGCAGAAGGTTTTTTTCTATCCCTTTAGCCGCTGCTATGTCTTTGATTTGCGCCAAACGAATCAATTCTGAAAACTCTTGTGGAAAAGCACCCGCAATTACAGAAATGGCTCCAGCTCCACCTTGTTGTGTAAGCGCTAAAGCAGTGAAATCGTCGCCAGAAGTTACAATGAAATTTTCAGGCAAGGCCTTGATTAAAGCGCTACCAGCGTTAATATCTCCGGTTGCATCTTTGATGCCAAAAATATTCGCATGCGCCGCGGCAAGACGTAATACCGTGGCGTTTTCGATGGCCGCTCCTGTTCGAGAAGGAACATTGTACAACATCACTGGAAGCGGAGAAGCTGCTGCTACAGCAGAAAAATGCTGAAATATACCTTCTTGATTGGGTTTGTTGTAATAAGGACAAACAGAAAGTAAGGCACTGTAGCCCGCAAAATTAGTTGCCCGAATATCGTCGACTAAGGCTTGGGTGTTATTCCCACCTTTACCAAGCATTAAAGGCACACGGCCTGCGTTTACTTCAACAACTTTTAAAGCAACTTTTGCTTGTTCTTCTGCACTAAGGGTCGCGGTTTCTGCCGTTGTTCCCAGCACCACAAGAAAGTCTATTCCCGCAGCTATATAGCCTTCAACAAGTAAACCTAGACCAGCATAATCTACCGCTCCAGCTGGAGTAAAAGGGGTAATCATCGCTATGCCAGTTCCTTTAAAATCTTTCATTTTATAACTTCTTTAAAACGGTCAAATACTTGACTAGTTCTACTTTAAACGTATCTATTTCTGTAGGAGGGAAATCAAAAATCAAATCATTCAATCGTTGGTCTGCAGCAGCAAATCCAACACTGAATTTTTTCTTTGCACTAGATCCTACCCAGCTCATGTAAAGATCTTCCTTATCAAAATAATTGATTTGAAGATCTACTTCTTTGGCACATAAAAGGGCTAAATTCCCTTCAAATTGACCAAAAAAACCCACGTCTTCTGGATTAAAGAAATGAGAATATTGTTCTCCGATTTCATTTGTTGCACTAAAGGCAAAAACGCTGACATTAACTGGTGCTATCCCAAAAGATTTTGCCAAATCATTAAAGAATTGCTGTTCAATCGCTAAGGAAGCATCTAGTAAAACCCGTACATGTCGAATTTTAAAGTCGCTGTCTAAACGTTTCTCTTTTTGAGAAAGAAGCAAACTTTTCTTTGCTGCGCGTCGATGCCAAAATTTCTTAAACAAATCCTAAATTTTTGCAAATGTAAGAAACTCCTTCTTTGCTTTTATAAAGAAAACGCAATTGTTTCATAAACTCTTGGAATGTTTTATTTATAACATTTTGATAAAATCTTCCTCACTTAACAAAGGAATCTTTAAGGCAGTTGCTTTGTCTTTCTTGGCTGGTCCCATGGCAGATCCAGCAACAACAAAACTGGTTTTTGCGGAAATTGAACTCCCTACTTTCCCCCCATTATCTTCAATCATCTTTTTGAGTTCATTGCGGGAGAACTGTGTAAAAACACCAGAAACCACGATGGTTTTACCCACCAATTTATCTGAGGCTTGCACGACTACTTCAGCTTCCATTGTTAAGCCAAAGTTGGTCAAGGCCTGAATCATTTCTTGATGTTCAGCTGCAGCAAAGTAATCCTGGAGACTCTCTACGATTTTCTCGCCAATATCATCTACTGCCAGTAATTCTTCTGCTGTTGCTTGAGCCAAGGCCTCCATAGATTTAAAATGGAGCGCCAGTCGTTTAGCAACTGTTTCCCCAACATGCCGAATTCCTAGACCAAACAACACCTTTGAAAAAGGTTGTTTTTTTGACGCCAAAACACCTGCTAAAAGATTATCAACTGACTTTTCTGCCATGCGTTCAAGGGGCAAAAGTTGTTCTTTTTTTAAACGATATAAATCAGCGATAGTATTGATTAATCCTTGTTGGAAAAGCAGGCCAATCGTCTCACCGCCGATGCCGTCAATGTCCATGGCTTTTCGACTGACAAAGTGTTGTATTTTACCCATTAACTGAGGTGGGCATTGGGCATCGTTAACACAATAATGCTGAGCTTCTCCTGAAATACGCTCTAAAGGTGCCTGACAAGCTGGACAGTGACTAATGTACTTGATCGCATCGGTCAAATCGCCGCGTTGATCTGGATCAAACCCCATGATCTTAGGGATAATTTCACCACCTTTTTCTACATATACATAATCTCCTAGCCGAAGGTTTAGCTTTTCAATTTGATCGGCATTGTGCAAAGAAGCTCTTTTAACAATGGTGCCAGATAGCAAAACGGGTTCGAGATTGGCCACTGGGGTAATGGCCCCCGTGCGTCCTACTTGATAATGCACCGCATTCAATCGGGTACTCACCTGTTCTGCTTTGAATTTATACGAAATGGCCCAGCGTGGCGATTTTGCTGTAAAACCAAGTTGCGCTTGCACATTAATATCGTTTACCTTAATTACAATTCCATCAATTTCAAAGGGAAGCTGGTCTCTTTTTGCTCCCCAACTTTCGATATAGGACAGCATTTCTTTTAAAGAAGAAACCCGCTGCATACTTTCCGGAATCGTAAAACCCCAACTTCTGGCTTTGGTCAAAGATTCCCAATGCGTAGCATAAGGAAGATCGCCGGCTAAGGCATAAAAAAAACATTGCAATGGTCGCTGCGCCGTTTCTGAACTATCTTGTAATTTCAATGAACCTGAAGCCGTGTTTCGCGGATTGCGGTAGGCTTCTTCTCCCGCAGCAATGCGTTTTTCATTCAACTGTTTAAACCCTGCCAAAGGCAAAATAATTTCTCCTCTTATGTCAAATTCAGGGGGGAAATCCCCAGTTAGCTTTAAAGGAACATTTTTAATGGTTCTCACATTGGCCGTAACTTCATCGCCCTGGGTTCCATCGCCCCGCGTTACCGCTTTCGTTAAAGCACCGTTGATATAAGTCATATTAATAGAGGCCCCATCAAATTTCAATTCGCAGGTGAAATCTTCAATTGCAGCCCCGTAAGCTTTTTCAATCCGTTTTATCCAATCGCCTAATTCTGCAGCAGAATAGGTGTTGTCTAAAGAATACATGCGTTCGGCATGTACTAGGGTAGGAAAAAACTTGCTTACACTCCCCCCTACCCTTTGGGTCGGAGAAGTCGGGTCTTGGTATTGCGGATTGGCTTTTTCTAAAGCCTGCAATTCTTTTAATAATTGATCAAATTCAAAATCACTCACTACACTTTTGTCTTCTACATAATAAGCATAGTTATATTGATGTAATTGATCCCGTAATTGTACTATTCTTTCTTCAATCGTCATGTTTGCTGAATTGGATAAAACGGTCTTTCCCAAAGATATCTTTTTTCACTTGTGCAAAAGCAAAGGCGAAGCTTTTTCCCAAAGCGATCATCTCCTCGACCAACAAGGGATTTATTTCAAAATATACTTTCCCCTTTGGGGTTAATTGTTGAGCGGCAAGCCGAAGGATTTCGCGGTAAAAAAGCAAAGGATCCTGCTCAGGTACAAATAATGCCATCTCTGGCTCGTGATCCAGTACATTGCGATGCATTTGTTTTTTTTCCATTGGTAAAACATAAGGAGGATTGGCCACAATAATTGTTGCCTTTTCGTTTATTTCGGCCCATTGCAATACATCTTGTTGCACAAAAGCAACCGCTAAATTATTCTGTTGTGCATTGGTTTTAGCCACTTCTAGCGCTGTTTCACTTAATTCAAATCCCGTTATGGTCCAAGCTTCATTTTCGGCTTTTAGCCCAAGGGCAATACAACCCGATCCACTGCAAAGATCCCAAACCACTTGAGCGGCAGCACCGTGATTTTCAATTATCCATTCAACCAACTCTTCTGTCTCTGGACGCGGAATTAATACAGCCGGGTTAACTTTCATCGTTAACCCCCTAAATGTGGTTAAGCCTAAAACATACTGTAAAGGCGTCCCTTTTGACAATAAGACCAAAGCACGATTCAATTGTTCTGTTTCTTGTAACGACAATTCATATTGCGGTTCTAAACCAATTTTGATTGCCGTCCAAGAGAAATAATGCTGCAAACAGCCTTTAAAAATAGCATCAATCTCTACTTGTTGGTAAAGAGACGCTAAACTTTCCCTAAAATGGTTTCTCCAGTTAATTAAGGTCATTACAAAGCTTTTGTCAACCAAACATTACAAGAAGTATGACCCGTGCTGCCCATTGGTCCATCAATATAAGTAAAGCCAGTTTTGCGGTATAATTTCTGAGCGGCTTTCATAGAAGGAAGGGTTTCTAAATAACACAAGTCAAAGTCTTGGGTTTTGGCAAAAGCCAAACAGTGCTCCATCATTTTTTGCCCCAGTCCTTTACCTCTTGCTTGCGAAAGAAAATACATTTTTTGCAATTCGCATATCCTTGGATTTTCTCCTGCCAGGGGGGCAATGCCAGCCCCGCCTAAAACGATACCGTCTTCTTCCAAGATAAAGTAAGCTGAACGCGGTTTTTGATAGGCCTTAAACATAAAATCCAATTCTGGATCTGCATAAGCTGTTCCCACCTTTGGCACCCCTATATCGATCAATACCTGTCGAATGGCTGCAGCCAATGCCACATTATCTTCTTCCCTAACTTCGCGTATGCTTGCCATAACTTTTTATCTTTGCTGAACAATTTTAAGCTAAAATAACACATTCCCAAAGCATTTGAAAAAGGAATACAACAAAGACGAATTCTTTATGCAGCGCTGCCTAGACCTGGCCAAAAAAGGACTGGGCAATACCTACCCCAATCCACTGGTGGGGAGTGTGATTGTATATGAAAATCAAATTATCGGTGAGGGCTGGCACCAACAAGCTGGCGGCCCCCATGCAGAAGTTCATGCCATTGCTAGCGTGCAAGACAAGGCTTTGCTGAAAAAAGCGACCTTATATGTTAATCTTGAGCCATGCAATCATTTTGGAAGAACCCCTCCCTGTGCAAACTTAATCGTGCAGCATCAAATTCCGCGGGTCGTTATTGGCTGTGTAGATGCTTTTGAAAAAGTAAATGGAAGCGGGATTAAGACCCTTGAAAATGCAGGAATAACGGTGCGCATTGGTGTCTTAGGCGCTGCTGCAGCAGCGCTAAACAAACGTTTTTTTACTTTTCATCAAAAAAAGCGCCCCTACATTATACTAAAGTGGGCACAAAGTCAAGATGGCTTTATTGCCCCCTTAGCAGCAACTAGAAAGGAAAAAGCCCCCATTTTTTTGAGTAGCAAAGAAGATCAAATCTTGGTCCATCAATGGCGTACAGAAGAGGCCGCTATCTTAATCGGTGCTCAAACCGCTTTAGAAGACAACCCACAACTAACCGCACGCTGGGTCAAAGGCAAACACCCAGAGCGCATTATCTTAGACCCCAACAACCGTTTAAAGGAAAACTTAAATGTTTTTGATCAAAGCGCAGCAACCCATCATCTCACCAATAAGGCCTTGGGCAAAAAAAACACATCTCCTGCCCTTTATCTAAAAGCGGTAATGGACTATTTATTTTCAATAGAGTGCCAATCGGTCCTTGTGGAAGGGGGAAGTTTCACCTTACAACAATTCATCGATCAAGGGTGCTGGGATGAGGCGAGAATTTTTTCTGCTCCCATACAATTAGCAGCGGGGGTTGCCGCCCCTCAAATCACTGCTAAAGGAACTGTTCTAAAGGAAGGGCTCACTAGGCTATTACCGCAGCAAAAATCGCTTTAAAATTTTCTGGACAACGATGTGGACGCCGATTTTCGGCATTCATAAAGGCAAGTGTGGTATGTGCAGTACAAATCAATTCCTCCTTTTGATTGACCACTTCATATAAAAAAGTCATTTTCACCAAAGGAACTTCCTTCAAATGGATTTTAATCCTAAGTTGATCTTCAAATTTCGCTGGGGTTTTATAGGTAATTTGAACATCAATGACCGGCATCATCACTCCAGCGGCTTCCATCGCTTGATAGGAAACCCCTAGTTTTGAGAGCCACTCAATACGTGCAACTTCAAAATAACGCAAGTAATTACTGTGGTGAACAACCCCCATCTGGTCTGTTTCCCCATAACGTACAAGCAAGGGCGAAGAAGTAAAGTGAATTTTCAATTTTTGGGAATTTGGTTAAATAATGAAGAGCCATAATTTCAGCAAAAAAAAAATTAAAATCAATAGCAAAAGAGGTTTTTTTTTCACTTTTTTTAACCAATATTTGTGCTGTTCAATAACCATAAACAAAATAAGCTCTAAATCAGCTTTTTAGTAAAATTAATGCAGAATACCGCCCAAACTTCTTGGAATAATTGTCTCTCTTTTATCAAAGACAACATTCAGCCACAAGCATACAAGACTTGGTTTGAGCCCATCGTCCCCCTTAAGTTAACAGAAAACGCATTGAGTATTCAGGTACCCAGTAAATTTTTCTATGAATGGCTTGAAGAGCATTATGTCAAGCTACTAAAAATTGCTTTGACGAAAGAACTTGGGGAATCTGCCCGTTTGGTGTATGTCATCAAGATGGAAAATACTTATGGTAACAAACAACCCTTTACTGAAAGTATTCCGAGTAGTCAACAAGCAGCAGTGCAATCACAGCAAGTTGACGCGCCTTTGAGCAGCTTAAACACACAACTGAAAAATCCATTTGTAATCCCAGGGATTCGCAACTTGCAAATCGAGTCGCAATTAAATCCCAGCTATAATTTTCAAAATTTCTTGGAAGGTGACTCAAATCGCCTTGCGCGTTCAGCAGGAATTGCTGTTGCCAACAAACCTGGGGGAACTTCCTTCAATCCACTTTTGATTTTTGGAAATGTCGGTTTAGGAAAAACCCACCTGGCCCACGCCATTGGGGTACAAATCAAAGACAAATTCCCAGACAAAACAGTGTTGTACATCTCAGCAGAGAAATTTACACAACAATACATTGAGTCCGTAAAAAAGAATACCCGCAACGACTTTATTCACTTCTATCAAATTATTGATATCTTAATTATAGACGATGTGCAGTTTTTCTCGGGTAAATCTGGAACACAAGATGTCTTTTTCCACATCTTTAACCACTTGCACCAAAACGGGAAACAGGTTATTCTAACTTCTGACAAAGCGCCGGTAGACATGCAAGACATAGAGCAGCGATTGCTCTCGCGTTTTAAATGGGGGCTTTCTGCAGAATTGCAGCAGCCCAACTATGAAACCCGTGTTTCTATCTTAAAAAACAAACTTTACCGTGATGGGGTTGTTATTGAGGATGAAATCATTGAATATGTCGCCAAACACATCAAGAGCAACATCAGAGAGCTAGAGGGCGCAATTATTTCCTTAATTGCACAGTCTTCTTTCAATAAAATGGATGTGACCTTGGAATTGGCGAGTGAAATTGTCGAGAAATTTGTCAAAAGCAGTAAGCGCGAAGTCAGCATCGATTACATTCAAAAAGTTGTGTCTGAATATTTCCAAATGGATGTAGAAACTTTACAATCCAAAACTAGGAAGCGCCATATCGTACAAGCCCGACAACTGGCCATGTACTTTGCAAAGAAATTCACCAAAGCATCTCTTGCCAGCATTGGAACCCAAATAGGAAAAAGAGATCACGCCACGGTACTACACGCCTGTAAAACGGTTGATAATCTTTCGTTCACCGACAAGCAATTCCGCAAATACGTCGAAGACCTCAACAAGAAATTAACCCTGTAACCCGCATGGTCCCTGGCGATGTCTTGATGGTCTGTTTAGGGAACATCTGTCGTTCTCCTTTGGCCCATGGTGTTTTTGACAATCTAAACAACTTCCCCGCTGTCCGCGTTGATTCTGCTGGAACAGCCAACTATCACCAAGGAGCAGCACCCGATCCTCGCAGCATCGAAATTGCCGCCAAAAATGGCATTGATATACGCCAACAAAAAGCGCGACAATTTGTGGTAGAAGACTTTGATCTATTTGATTATATTTATGTTATGGACCAAAGCAACCGCAACAATGTTTTGCAATTGGCCCGTTCAGAACAAGATCGTGCAAAAGTGCACTTACTGCTTGGTACAGCTGAAGTAGAAGACCCCTATTATGGCGGCCCAGAAGGTTTCGCCATTGTATTTAATAAGATCGATAAAGCTTGCAAACAAATTCTCGCACAATGGAACCATTAAGTCAAAGTAATCAGGGCCCTACACTTTATCTTATTCCCTGTACTTTAGGAGAAAATGCCCCCATGGAAGTCTTGCCCCTAACGGTGCGGAAAATCATAGAGCCGTTGACCCATTTTATTGTTGAGAACGAAAAAGAAGCCAGGCGTTTCATCAAACGAATTTCCCCCAAAAAAAAACAAAATGAGTTGGTGCTTTATCCACTCAATAAATTTACCGACCCCATGGAGTTGCAAAACTTCTTGGACCCCTTAGAAAAAGGACAGTCCATGGGCTTACTCTCAGACGCTGGTTGCCCTGGTGTTGCAGACCCAGGGGCTGTTATGGTAAAAAGGGCACATAGCAAAGGATTCAATGTTCGCCCTTTGGTGGGCCCGTCGTCATTACTTCTTGCCCTTATGGCATCTGGAATGAATGGACAAGCATTTGCCTTTAATGGCTATTTACCCATTGACAAACAAGAGCGTTTGCGCAAGATTAAAGCCTTGGAAAAACGTTCTGGAGAATACGACCAAACCCAGTTATTTATTGAAACACCCTACCGCAACGAGCCGTTTTTGACCGATTTGATAAAAACCCTTTCTCCCAACACCCTGCTGTGTGTTGCCTGCGATTTGACCCTGCCAACAGAGTGGATTAAAACCGCAGCGGTAAAGGAGTGGAAAAACATCGAAGTCAAGCTACACAAGCGCCCTGCGATCTTCCTTTTTCACAAAGAATTAGCGATATAATTTTTGCTGGTTTAACCAACGGTAATATTTCCTCGCTTTGCGGTTGTGCTCCCGCAGGCTTGTAGAAAAGTCGTGGTAGCCAGGCTTATTGGGATCTGCAACAAAATAAAGATAGTTGTGTGGGGATGGAAATAAAACCGCATCAATGGCAGAAATATCGGGCATGGCAATGGGACCTGGAGGAAGCCCTTTGTTGCGATAGGTATTATAGGGCGATTTTACTTTTAAATCTTTTCGCAAGACCCTGCGAATCACCAATGAAAAATCATTTTGTTCCTTTTTTATAGCATAAACCACCGTGGGATCGGCTTGTAGGCGCATGTTCTTTTTTAACCGATTTAGGTAGACTTGCGCGATTAAAGGGCGCTCTTCTTTTTGGAGGGATTCTTTTTGAACTATCGCGGCAAGACTGATGACTTCTGTCAAATCAAGACCTTGCTTTTGTGCTGCATTTCGCCGTTTGGGCGTCCAAAAATATTGGTATTGCTTTAGCATTCGCTTTTGGAAATAAGCCGGAGAAGTATTCCAAAAGAATTCGTACGTATTGGGCAAATACATCCCTAAGGCCGAGGCTTGATTAAAGCCGTTTTCCTTTAAAAAAGCAGAATCGCGCATTTGGTTTAAAAACGAAAGGCTATCTGCTTCCAACTGTTGTGCGATGCGTCCGGCCAAATCTTCTAGGCGTTCTTGATTGTTAAACGTTACCCGAACCGGCAGTGATTTCCCGCGTAAGCGATTGATCATTTCATTGTTGTTCATCCCCTTCTCTAGGGCAAATTTTCCCCCGCGAATTCTCGTGTCATAGCCTTTTTTTTCTGCGGCTAAACGAAAATCATTTGTCGACTTTAGCAAAGGATCCAGCTCGGTTAACAAAGTTGTTATGTCGCTGCCACTTTCGATAAAAACATACGAGACTTCATTGTCAAAACGCGTATTAGACAAGAAGAAAACGCGATAAAAAGCATAGGTGAAATATGCACCAAAGACGCCAGAAAGCAAGATAATTGCCAGGACAATTTTTCTTTTATACATGAATGATTTTTTGAAAAACTACCTCATTGTGGTAGCGGTTATTATAGTAATTCCAATCTTTTTTTAAGCCGCATTGTACATAGGCGGCTTTGGTAAACAGGGCAATGCTGGCGGCATTCTCCTCGGCTACTGTTGCATAAAGCTGATGCAGCTGTAAACGCCCAAAAGCATAGTCTTCGATTAAGGCCAAGGCTTTTTGCCCAAGTCCTTTTCCGCGATAAGAAGCAGAGACAACAATACCAACGCCTGCGCGATGATGCAGGGGGTCAAAATCAAATAAATCAATTAAGCCAAGGGGTTGCTGGTCTGCGCGGCAAATGACAAAGCGCTGCTGCTTGCTGCTAAAAATATCTTGGGTCGCATTGGCGATATATTCTTTTAAAGTGAATTGAGAAAAGGGCACCAAAGTATTCGAAAGTGACCACAAACGCTGGTCGTTTTCTAAGGCAAAGAGAAAGTCTAAATCGCTGGGCTCTAAGGCGCGCAAATGTACCGCTTCGTTTTTCATGCGATTACACCTTCATAAACAAAAGTAGCTGGGCCTTGTAAATCGATTTGGGTATAGCCCTTTGCGCTGGGCTTAAAGGAAACACTCAGTTGCCCGCCTTCTACTAAGATCGCAAGGCGTTCTGCTTGGGTTTCCCCAGTTTTGTGCATGGCAAGTGCCACGGCGGTGGCTCCGGTTCCACAAGAAAGGGTTTCATCTTCTACCCCGCGTTCATAGGTGCGAATGGCAAAAGTAGTGTCGTTTACTTTTTCAACAAAATTCACGTTGCTGCCTTCCGTGTAATAAGGGGCACCATGGCGAATTTTTCGCCCCTCTTCTACTACTGGAAAGTGGGCTAAATCTTGGACCAATGCCACATGGTGTGGAGAGCCTGTATCTAAAAAAGTATGAGTGGCAGCACAGTTCAATTCGTTTACATCATGCATCCGTAAGGCAACGGTCTTGTCGGCTTCAATACTGGCCGTGTGCAAGCCATCTATGGCCATAAAAGTCGTTTGCTGTTCAATCATCCCTAAAAAAGCGGCAAAGGCCACGGTACAGCGGGCACCGTTACCACAAAGGGTGCTTTCTCTTCCATCGGCATTGAAATAGACCATTTTAAAGTCAGCCGAAGGATGTTCCTGCACCAAAATTAAGCCATCAGCACCGATGCCAAAGCGGCGGTCGCAACAATGGGCAATATAAGCGATGTCGTCTTTTGGGAAAGTAGCATCACGATCGTCGATCATAATAAAATCATTTCCCGTACCTTGGTATTTATAAAAACGCGTTTGCATGGGCTAAAGGTACATTATTTTAAGATTTTTTTAGCTGTTAAAGCTGCGTTAAAGGGCTTTACTTTACCCCCATGCTTTTTATATTTTTGCTTAAAAATACTTGATTTATGAAAACAATCCTACAACTTACTGCGGCGGTCTTGATTAGTACCTCCCTTAGCCTTTTTCTTTTTTTATTTGTTCAAGACACCCCCAAAGAAGCGATCACAGAAGCGGCTCCCCCTGCGCTCCCCACAAGTTATGCCTATAACTTAAATGGACACAATGATGCTCCCAGCGACTTTGTTGAAGCGGCAAGCAAAAGCATCGATGCGGTGGTTCACGTAAAAAACACCGCCCAATCCAATCAAGGCTTTTCGCCTTTATCTTATTTCTACGGCCAAGAAGACAAGCGCGAGCGCATCGGCACAGGCTCTGGGGTTATTGTTTCTCCAGATGGCTTTATCATCACCAATAATCACGTGATTGAAGGAGCAAAAAAAATTGAGGTGACCACCAACGACAATATTCGCTATGAAGCCGAATTGATCGGGACTGACCCTTATACCGATATTGCGGTGTTAAAAATCAAAACCGACAAAACCCTGCCCCATCTTTATTTTGGTAATTCCGATGCGACCCGCATTGGCGAGTGGGTTTTGGCCATTGGAAATCCTTTTAACCTCAACTCTACCGTAACAGCCGGTATTATTAGTGCGAAAGCCCGTGACCTCAACGCGAGAGACGACAAAAATCAATCTTTCCTCCAAACAGATGCGGCAGTGAATCGCGGCAATAGCGGAGGGGCCTTGGTCAACACCCAAGGAGAGCTCATTGGAATCAATACAGCCATCACCACCCTTTCTGGTGGCTTTGAAGGCTATTCTTTTGCTGTACCCAGCAACATCGCGCGCAAAGTTTTTGAAGACCTCATTGAATACGGCAGCACCCAAAAAGGCTTGTTGGGCGTACAAGGCAACGCCATTAGCCCCGAATTTAAAGAACGCTTTGACGAGCTCAATTTAACCGTTAACGAAGGTTTTTATGTCGGCAGCGTTATCCCGGGAATGGGAGCGGCTAAAGCCGGCATTCAAGAAGGAGATGTGATCCTATCGGTAGACCAGGTTAAAATCAAACAATTTTCTGACCTAACCGGCTATCTAGAAAGCAAACGCCCCAATGAAACAGTAAAGGTCTTATTGACCCGTGCAGGAAAAGAGCTAAGCCTAAATGTGACCTTGGCCAAAAGCACTAGCCTACAGTTTATGCGCATGAACCTGCGGAATATTTCGCCTGAGGAACAAAGCAATTTTGGCATCAAACAAGGCGTAATTGTCGATGCCGCTGGACCCTTTTTTCAAGACCAGATCGAAGCAGGTTCTTTGCTGACAGCAATCAACGGAGAACGCATTTACAATATAGACGACCTCAAGAATATCGATATTCGTTCCATTGAATGGATCAGTTATATTACCCCAGAAGGGGAACAAATTCGCCTGAGGTTATAAGAATTGAAAGCTTTCCTTCGGGAAAGCTTTTTTTTTGGCTGAAGTTTCTGCAATTTTGCAAAAACCCTCGCCATGCGTATCGACATCATCACCCTTTTTCCTGAATTATTGCGCAGTCCTTTTGAAGCTTCGATTGTAAAGCGCGCGATTGATGGCGGCATCGCAACAGTGCACTTTCACGACCTAAGGGAGTACAGCACCAACAAATACAAACAAGTAGACGATTACCCCTATGGCGGCGGCGCTGGAATGGTCATGATGATTGCCCCTATCGACAAATGCATTAGTGCCCTAAAGGCAGAACGCGACTATGACGAGGTAATTTATATGACCCCCGATGGCGCGACCCTTAACCAAGGCATTGCCAACCAATGCTCTTTGATGGAAAACATCATTATCCTTTGTGGGCACTACAAAGGGGTCGATCAACGGGTAAGGGACCAGTTCATTACCCGCGAAATCTCCATTGGCGACTTTGTGCTTTCTGGGGGCGAACTCGCCGCAGCGGTTTTCTGCGACAGCATTATTCGCTTGATTCCCGGGGTGCTGGGCGACGAATCTTCTGCCCTAAGCGATAGCTATCAAGACGGGCTTTTAGCTCCTCCCATTTACACCCGTCCTGCAGACTATAACGGCTGGAAGGTGCCAGAAATCCTCACTTCTGGCAATACCCCAAAGGTGGAAGAATGGCGGGAAGAACAAGCCCTAGAACGGACGAAAAAGCTTCGCCCAGACCTGTTGGAGGAATAAAATCATTAATTTCTTCTCCCTGGCGCGCGTCTGTGACGCGTGTCTATTTTAAAAATTATAACTTTATTCCTACTAAAAGCACACACTTATGTCCCAAAAATACAAGGTCGAAGCACACGATCAACCCAATTTTATCACACTCACCATTGTTGGTTGGATCGATTTATTTATTCGACCTGTTTACACAAATATTCTAGATGAGTCTCTCAATTTTTGTATTCAACAAAAAGGCTTAATTGTACATGCCTATGTATATATGACAAGCCATCTTCATTTAATTATTTCTTCTAAAAAAGAAGACATTGACAATATCGTACGTGATTTTAAAAAACATACCGCAAAAAAATTAATTGAAGCTATTTTAGAACATCCAGAGAGCAGAAGAGAATGGCTAATGAATAAGTTTTCTTTTGAAGCCAAACGCCTCAAGAGAAATTCAAAATATAAAGTATGGAAAGATGGTTTTCATCCTGTAATGCTAGATACGCATGAAAAATGGGAACAAAGGCTAAATTACATCCACAACAATCCTGTCAATGCTCAATTTGTCTATCACGAGCGGGATTGGAAAAATAGCAGTTATGTCGCTTATGAAGAAGGAAACCTTGAACAGACCAATGTGAAAGTAACACCTCTATTATAAGAAATTAGCTGATAAGATTAGTCACGCGTCACAGACGCGCGCCAGTAGAAGAGTAACACCTTTATTGTGAGAAATATGCTGATAAGATTAGTCACGCGTCACAGACGCGCGCCAGTAGACCAATGTGGGTGTCTCAGCCTAGCCCCCTCTGGCGCGCGTCTGTGACGCGTTTCCATTTTAAAATACTGCACTCTAAAAAAGCAAAGCTTGAACAAACTAATGTAAAAGTAAGTCCCTTTAAGGCGAAACATTAGCAGATAAGATAAGTCACGCGTCACAGACGCGCGCCAGGGGGAGTACCCTCAATTTCTATCCCACTCAGCAGCAGTAAACAAAAACAAAATCCCCTTTTGTAAACAACAAAATAAATTGTACTTTTGCTCGCGCATTTAACCGCTGACGATAATCGTGTATGTTGGCTGCAAGAACCCATTAAACCAAAAATATGGAATCGTTAATTAATTTTGTTCAGGATTCATTCATTGATAAGAAAGATTTCCCTGAATTCTCTGCTGGAGACACTATCACCATTTACTATGAAATTCGCGAGGGCGAAAAAGTAAGAACACAGTTCTACAAAGGAGTCGTGATCCAGATCAAAGGGCAAGGTTTATCAAAAACCTTTACCATCCGTAAAATGTCTGGGACTGTTGGGGTAGAACGTATCTTCCCGATCAACCTTCCTGCATTACAGAAAATCGAAATCAACAAGCGCGGTAAAGTACGTAGAGCACGTATCTATTACTTTAGAGAATTACGCGGTAAAAAAGCACGCATAAAAGAGCGTCAACGTTAATATTATTTCAAAGGTCGCAATAGCGGCCTTTTTTATGAACCAATTTTAAACTTAGCAATTAAACATGGCAAAAATTAAAGTACAAAACCCGGTTGTAGAAATGGACGGGGACGAAATGACAAGAATTATCTGGTCTTTCATCAAAGAACAATTAATTCTTCCTTACCTAGACCTAGATATTAAATACTATGACCTTTCGGTTACTTCCCGTGACGCAACTAATGATGAGATCACAGTAAAAGCGGCTAACGCAATTAAAGAACACAACGTTGGAATCAAATGTGCGACCATTACGCCAGATGAAGATCGCGTAGAAGAATTCAAGCTATCTAATATGTGGCGTTCTCCAAACGGAACGATCCGTAATATTGTTGGTGGAACGGTTTTCCGCGAGCCCATTATCATGCGTAACGTACCGCGTTATGTGCAAGGGTGGACAAAACCAATTTGTATAGGACGTCACGCTTTTGGCGACCAATACCGCGCTGCTGATACCGTAACTACTGGAAAAGGAAAATTAACCATGACCTTTACGCCAGAAGATGGTGGCACTGCCCAAACCTGGGAAGTATACAACTTTGAAGAAAACGGAGTTGCCATGTGTATGTACAACATTGACTCTTCTATCTATGGCTTTGCCCGTTCTTGTATGAACCAAGCCTTAAAGAAAGGATGGCCTTTGTACTTATCGACAAAGAACACCATTATGAAAGCCTATGACGGGCGCTTTAAAGATGTTTTCCAAGAAGTGTTTGAAAACGAATTTAAAGATCAGTTCGCAGCAGCTGGAATCACCTATGAGCACCGTTTAATTGACGATATGGTTGCCGCAGCAATGAAATGGAACGGTGGTTTTGTTTGGGCTTGTAAAAACTATGACGGAGACGTACAGTCAGACACCGTAGCCCAAGGCTTTGGTTCTTTAGGTCTAATGACTTCTACCCTAGTTACCCCTGATGGAAAAACAATGGAGGCAGAAGCAGCTCACGGAACCGTGACCCGCCACTACCGCCAACACCAACAAGGAAAAGAAACCTCTACTAACCCGATCGCGTCGATCTTTGCATGGACACGTGGTTTACAACACCGTGGGAAACTAGACGACAATCAAGCTTTGATTGATTTTTGTCAGACCCTAGAAGATGTTTGTGTTGAAACAGTAGAAAGTGGAAAAATGACCAAAGATTTGGCCTTGTTAATTCACAAAGAAAACTTGAGCAGTGAGCATTTCCTTACGACCCAACAATTCTTAAATGCTTTAAAAGAAAACCTAGACGCTAAATTGAACTAGTCTTTTTCTTTTCAATTCACTAACCCCGGCCGAAACGTCGGGGTTTTTTTACGCCCAAAATGAAGACATTTCTCCAATGATGCTGCTATTCTTTTTCAGATTGTTTTACTTTGTATTATGGCATTCAGAAAAATCACCGAAGAAGATTCCCTTTACGACGGACTAGAACATTACAGCACCGCAGCACTGGTAAACGGCATCCATACCGAAGACCAAAAAGTAGCCTTTGCTGTTGGCGAGGTTCGCCCAGAAATCATCGCTTTGATTGATAAGGTGGTGGAACAATTGGCCCAAGGAGGCCGTCTTTTTTACATGGGCGCCGGAACCAGTGGCCGTTTGGGAATTTTAGATGCCTCAGAATGCCCACCGACCTTTGGCACAGATCCTAACAAAGTAATGGGACTAATCGCCGGCGGAAAAAACGCCATCTATAAAGCGGTAGAAAATGCCGAAGATTCGACTACGCTGGGCTGGGAAGAACTACAAGAACACAACATCAACGCCAAAGATATCGTAGTGGGGATTGCCGCTTCTGGCACCACCCCCTATGTGATTCATGCCCTAAAAGCCTGTCAAGCACAGCAAATTCCCACTGCCTGTATTTGCTGCAATCCCGGGGCGCCTTTAACCCAAGTGGCCGACTTCCCCATTGAGGTTGTGGTGGGTCCAGAATTTGTTACGGGAAGCTCGCGCATGAAAGCGGGAACAGCACAAAAAATGATTTTAAACATGATCACAACGGCGAGCATGATTCGGCTAGGACACGTTCAAGGCAATAAGATGATTGACCTTCAAATGAGCAATGCCAAACTGCGCAAACGCGCGCTAGAAATCATCGTCGAAAAAACAGGAAGCAGTCCAAAACAGGCAGAAATTCTTTTAGCAGAAAATGGCGGAATACGCGAAGCCATCAAAGCTTTTGTAAAAAAAGACTAAAAACGCCCGTTTTTTTTTATTTTAGTAGCACCAATCTTAACGAATTAACCATGCAAAAACACCCTACAACCGCTTGTTGTTCTCTTTTTTCAAGCCTTTATTTTTAGTAATTACCCCTACCCGAGTTAACTTTATTCTGCTAAAAACAAGTATTTTAATGCAGCTTGGACGCTTGTGAAAGCAACAATAAACCTTTATTTACCCCACCCAAATCTTATCCTTATGAAAAAAATTAACCTTCTTTTTAACGGCATTGCTTTAGTTGTCTTTGCCATTGGCTTAAGCCAACTAATCCGTTTTATTCCCTCAAAAGATGAAATGAATTATGCCGCCACGGAAACCGCGCAGCAAGCCCCGCTTCCCGACCAACAGAACAAATCAAAAAAAGGTCTTCCGTCCAAAAAAAAGGGAACCACTGCTGCCCGCAAACAAAAAGTAAAACCCGAAAAAACAGCTGCGCTGCTGTTGCCAGGACAATGGATCGTAGACTATGACAATGCTGTTTTTAAGAGTACAATCGTTTACGAAATAAAAAAAGAAGCCGAGCAGTTTATCGCTTATACCGCTTTTTACCAGGATGAAAACGGATATTCGGTAAAAGCAGAGGGCAACAAAAGCCTGATCATTCACAGTTTTGATGGCCAAAAAGGCAAAGGTATTTATTTGCTAATCCATGAAGGACAACAATATGAAGTGCCATGTGAAATTAGCCGACAGGACCAAAAAAGCTTTCAATTAAGCTATGACTATTATGGCTATAGCGATGTGGAAGACTGGAACAGATATAAAGAACAACGCCCTAAAAAATAGACTGATGAAGAAAAAAGCTTCCGCAATCGACTGGATAAAATTTATTTTTGTCATGCTGATTTTCATCATTGGCATGGTTTATCTCATTCTTTATAAAGTACATACCCCTTGGGTTTGGGCCATATACATAGGCGTTTGGACTTGGGCAGAAATGACAATCGCCAAAAACATCCACCTAAAATGGTGGGTTTGGTTTTGGATTATTCTCGGGCTGTGTTGCCTGGATTATTTAATTCTTTTATGGCTGGGCTAATGACAACAAATAATCCATTTGTCTATGCCGATATTTCGACCTATACCCCAAGAGAAACCATGGCCTTTTACACGGCGGTTTTTGGTTGGGAATTTGTGCAAGAAGGCCAGCAACATTTTGGGTGTATAGACCAGCAAGCGCGCATTGGTTTATATGAAACTCCGCCCCTATTTAAACAACTGCGCATGCCCCATTTTTGGATGTCTTATATCCAAGTGTCATCGGTAGAAGAAACCTTAGAAAAAGTCAAAGCGCTCAATGGCATTATCGAAATGGAACTGCTAGCAGCACCGCCAGATAAAGTCGCCTTGATTCGCGATCCTGCAGGAGCTGGATTCAGTATTTATGAAGGAAACAAACACCCCAATGCAAGAACACAGAACAAGCTTAACAGCCTTATTTGGAATGAACTGCACCTGGCCGATGCACAAAAGGTCATCCCCTTTTACACACAACTTTTTGGATGGTCATTTCGCCAAAAACAGCCCCGTCAATTCACGGTATACCAAGGCAAACAAGCCATTGCTGGGCTGCGAGAAATCCCCGATGAAATAAGAGGTAAATACGTTTATTGGGTGTGTACTTTTGGGGTGCGTAAACGCGAAGTAAGTCAGCGAAAAATACTGGAAAATGGCGGCACTTTAATCAGTGCTGAAGAAACAAGAAGCCTATTTGCAGACCCTTCTGGGCAGGCCTTTTTTTACATTCAAGAAGTGGACTGAAAAAAGAATAATCCGTGGCTTTTCAGCCAAAGTAGCTTTGACAATTAAAACGTACCTTTGGCCTATGGATAAAATTGCACTACAACAGGGCTTAAAACGCGTGATGTATGCCATTGTTTTGGCTTTTATAGGCCCCTTTATCGTTATGCAAGCCTTCAAAAACGTAGGGCACCCATGGTATTGGCCGGTCTTGTGCGTTGGGCTATTGTGCTGCGCTGGGTCAATCGGTTTAGGGTTTTGGGGAATAAGCGGTATCACTTCTGCTTTTTTGGGCAAAAAAAGAAAAGGATAATTGGCGTCCACTGTTGCCTGCCTTAGGGATTCCCACTATCTTTGCGCTTTATTACTGCATTCATGATCGCAATTACGCTCCCAGACGGCTCGGTTCGTCAATATGAAAAAGCCTTAACGGTTTTAGAGATTGCCAAAGACATTAGCGAAGGTCTTGCCCGCAATGTCCTTTCTGCAAAATACAACGGTGAAACCGTTGAAACGGCTACTTTGATTGAAGCCGATGGAGATTTACGCCTTTTTACCTGGAACGACGCGGAGGGAAAAACTGCTTTCTGGCACTCTTCTGCGCATATTTTGGCCCAAAGTTTATTGGCGCTTTACCCCTCGGCAAAGCTCACCATTGGCCCAGCCATCGACAATGGTTTTTACTATGATGTTGATTTCGGAGAAGCCAGTTTTTCTGAAAAGGATCTTCCTGCACTTGAAAAGCAATTCTTAAACTTCGCACGAGAAAAATTCGCCTTTTCAATGCGCATGAGTTCTAAGGCAGATGCCCTTGACTTTTATCGAAAGGAAAACAACCCATTTAAGGTGGAATTAATTGAAAATCTTGAAGACGGGACCATTAGCTTTTGCGACCATGCCGACTTTACCGACTTATGCCGCGGGGGACACATTCCCCACACAGGTTTTGTTAAGGCAGTAAAATTGCTAAGTGTTGCTGGGGCCTATTGGCGCGGCGATGAAACCAAACCACAGTTAACCCGAATCTATGGGATTTCTTTCCCAAAACAAAAGGAATTAACCGAATATCTCGCCCTGCTAGAAGAAGCCAAAAAGCGCGACCACAGAAAATTGGGAAAAGAACTCGACTTGTTTACCTTTTCGCAAAAGGTAGGTCAAGGGCTTCCCCTTTGGTTACCCAAAGGCGCCGCTTTACGCGAACGCTTAGAAAACTTCTTGAAAGAAGCGCAAAAGAAAGCGGGCTATGAACAGGTGATTTCTCCCCACATTGGAAACAAGGAATTGTACATGACCTCTGGGCATTATGAAAAATATGGTGCCGACAGCTTTCAACCCATACAAACCCCGGCAGAAGGAGAAGAGTTTTTACTCAAACCCATGAACTGCCCACACCACTGCGAGATTTTCAACGCCCGCCAGTGGAGTTATAAAGATTTACCGAAGCGTTATGCTGAATTTGGAACAGTTTACCGCTATGAGCAAAGTGGAGAGTTACACGGCTTAACCCGTGTGCGCGGCTTTACCCAAGACGATGCCCACATTTTTTGTATGCCCAACCAATTGGACGACGAATTCAAAAAGGTCATCGATCTTGTGCTCTATGTCTTTAGTGCTTTAGGCTTTGAAGATTTTACCGCTCAGGTATCACTTCGCGATCCAGCAAAACCAGAAAAATACATCGGATCTGATGAAAACTGGGATTTGGCCGAAAATGCCATTATCAATGCTGCCAAAGAAAAAGAGTTGAATTACGTTATCGAGTATGGAGAAGCTGCCTTTTATGGCCCTAAACTCGATTTCATGGTAAAAGACGCCTTGGGGCGCAAATGGCAATTAGGCACCATTCAGGTAGACTATAACCTGCCCGAACGCTTTGAGTTGACCTATAAAGGGAGCGACAATGAACTCCATCGCCCAGTGATGATTCACCGTGCACCCTTTGGAAGTCTAGAGCGTTTTGTGGCGATTTTACTGGAACATACTGGTGGGAATTTCCCCCTTTGGCTAATGCCAGAACAGGTAATTATTCTCTCGGTTAGTGAGAAGTATGAAAAATACGCTGAAAAAGTTTCAAATCAATTGAAAAATAACGAAATTCGCGCACTCGTCGACAATAGAAATGAGACGATAGGGAAGAAAATTCGCGATGCACAGCTTAGCAAATTTCCTTATATGCTCATTGTTGGAGAGAAAGAAGCAGCCGAAAACACCGTTTCTGTTCGAAATCGTGTAGACGGCGACACGGGGTCATTAACGCTTGAAACCTTTATAGAAAAGATACAAGCCGAGGTTGACGCCAGTAGTTCAAAATTTGAGGTTTAACTAAAATACAAGACCATAGCAATACGTAGAAGAAGGACGAACCGTCCAGGCCGAGTTATCAAACAGGATCCGCACAAGATCAATGAAAAAATTACTGCACACGAACTTCGTTTAGTGGGCGACAACGTTGAAGTTGGTGTTTATCCTTTGAAAAAAGCCTTACGCATGGCTGAAGAGCTGGAATTGGATTTGGTGGAAATTTCCCCGAATGCCAATCCGCCAGTAGGCAAAATTTTGGAATACAAAAAGTTTTTGTACGAACAAAAGAAGCGTGAAAAAGCGCTGAAGTCAAAAGCGACCAAAGTTATCATTAAAGAGATTCGCTTTGGACCGCAAACCGACGAACACGATTATGAGTTCAAAAAGAAACACGCAGAGAAATTCTTAAAAGAAGGCGCAAAACTAAAGGCTTTTGTTTTCTTTAAAGGACGTTCTATCGTGTTTAAAGAGCAAGGACAGATTTTATTGCTGCGTTTAGCACAAGATCTAGAAGAGCTGGGAAAAGTAGAACAACTTCCCAAATTAGAAGGGAAGAGAATGACCATGTTCATCAGCCCAAAAAAGAAATAAGAAGAGTACAACCCATAAATAAGAAGCAATGCCAAAAATGAAAACAAAATCCTCTGCCAAAAAGCGTTTTAAGCTTACAGGTAGCGGTAAAATTAAAAGGAAGCATGCTTTTAAGAGCCACATCTTAACGAAGAAGTCAAAGAAACGCAAGTTGAAATTGACCCATTCAGGATTGGTTCACGAAAGTGATTCCGACAACATCAAAGAACAATTGCGCTTAAAATAAGCCTTGTTCAGGTTGACTAAAAACAATTAACCCTGTTGCGGGCTCCGAAAGTGTAGCGATACCGCCCTGTAACAAAAACACACAAAACTATGCCAAGATCAGTAAACTCAGTTGCTTCAAGAGCACGTAGAAAAAAAGTTTTTAAGCACGCCAAAGGATACTTTGGACGCCGTAAAAACGTATGGACGGTAGCAAAAAATGCAGTGGACAAAGCCATGCAATATGCCTACCGCGACCGCAAAACCAAAAAGCGTAACTTTCGTGCCTTATGGATTACACGTATTAACGCCGGTGCACGTATGCACGGGATGTCTTACAGCCAATTCATGGGTCGCATTCACGCCAATGATATCGAATTGAACCGTAAAGTCCTTGCCGACCTTGCGATGAATCATCCTGATGCGTTTAAAGCCATCGTCGATAAAATAAAATAACACCTCGTTGTACTCCACAAAAAAACCAGCTTAATCGCTGGTTTTTTTTTGCATTCATATTTTGTATCTCTGTGCTAGAAGGGCACATCGCTGTCCTCGTCCTCATTGAAAGAAGCACCAAAGGCTTCACCTGCAGATGGGAAAGAGCTCGGGGCTATGGTTTCATTCATCTTTGAGGGGAATTCATAGGGGGAATCAAAATTTTCTAAATTATCGAACTTCCCTAAATGCCCAATAAATTTTAAACGGATATTGTCTAAGCCCCCGTTACGGTGCTTGGCCACAATAAATTCTGCTTGTCCTATAGAAGAGGTTCGCTCTTCATCGTCCCACTCATCTATCCCGTAATACTCAGGTCGGTAAATAAAGGAAACAATATCGGCATCTTGTTCAATCGCTCCAGATTCCCTTAAATCTGATAATACCGGACGCTTTGTACCTCCCCTAGTCTCTACTGCACGGGACAGCTGGGACAAGGCAATCACAGGAACGTTTAGTTCTTTGGCCAAGGCCTTTAGGTTTCGAGAGATGGTGGAGATTTCTTGTTCGCGATTCCCGGTTTTGTTGGAAGAACCTGCCGTCATTAATTGTAAATAATCCACAACAATTAGCTTAATGCCATGCTGAGAAGAAAGGCGTCTCGCTTTTGCCCTTAAATCAAAAATAGATAAGGAAGGGGTATCGTCAATATACAAAGGGGCTTTCTCTAAGTCGCTTACTTTAACATTGAGCTGCTCCCACTCGTGATTTTCTAGTTTTCCTGTGCGCAATTTTTCAGAAGATAAACCGGTTTCTGCAGAAATCAAACGGGTGATTAACTGTACCGAGGACATCTCTAATGAAAAGAAGGCCACAGGCGTTTGTTTCATTACGGCAATATTTCTTGCCATAGATAAGGTTAAAGCTGTTTTTCCCATCCCAGGACGGGCGGCGACAATAATTAAATCACTGGGCTGCCATCCAGAGGTAAGGGCATCGAGTTTTTCGAAACCAGTCGCAACGCCGCTTAAACCTTCTTTCTTGGCAATTTCTTCTATGCGCTTTTTCGCTTGAATTACAAGATTTTGTGCCGTTTCAGAAGACTTTTTGATGTTGCCTTGGGTAACGTCATACAGCTTTGATTCTGCTTCGTCTAAAAGATCAAAAACATCGACCGAATCTTTAAAGGAACTTTCAATAATCTCATTTGAAATCTTAATCAAACTGCGCTGAATAAACTTTTGCAGGATAATACGGGCGTGAAATTCAATGTGGGCAGAAGTCGATACCTTTTTAGACAATTGCACCAAATAGAAGTCTCCGCCTACTTTTTCAAGGATGCCCATTTTGCGCAATTGCGCAGAAACCGTCAATAAGTCAATTGGCTCTGAGGTTTCAAAAAGATGGTGAATGGCTGAAAAAATATGCTGATGCGCTTCTTTATAAAAGGCGTCTTCTTGCAAGATATCAATGACTTCGTCTACCCCTTTTTTATCAATGAGCATAGCGCCTAAAACGGCTTCTTCAAGATCGAGCGCTTGCGGTGGGATCTTTCCTTTTTCGAGATTTACAATACCTGCATTAGACAATCCCGGGGCAATAATTGGTTTCCTATCTTCCATTGGTTAAATGTAAAGCATTCCTTTTTTTAAAGCCGTTGAAATTAAGGGCGAAGTATACCACAAGAGTAAACAACAGCTGTTTATAAGTTAAAAATAAATGTTAATAAGCGTGAAAACCCTAGTCTTTAAAGACCCCCATCTGATCAAACTTGTCCTGTCGTTGTGCAACAAGTTCTTGGGGCGATAATTTATCGAGGACTTTAAAGGTTTTTAGAATCTCATCTTTAACCGCTTCAAAAGTAGCTTCCCGATCGTAATGCGCTCCGCCTAACGGTTCTTTAATAATCTTGTCGATTAACTTAGACTTCTTCATGTCTGTTGCGGTCAATTTAAGTGCATCAGCAGCCTGTTCTTTGTATTCCCAGCTTCTCCATAAAATCGAAGAACACGATTCTGGGGAAATAACAGAATACCAGGTGTTTTCAAGCATAAAAATTCTGTCTCCAGCCCCTATTCCCAAGGCACCTCCTGAAGCGCCTTCACCAATAATAACAACGATTACAGGTACTCTAACAGAGAGCATTTCGTAAATATTACGGGCAATGGCTTCGCCTTGTCCACGTTCTTCTGCTTCTAAACCCGGGTAAGCCCCTGGGGTATCAACAAAGGAAACAATAGGGAGGCCAAATTTCTCTGCAGACTTCATCAAGCGCAAAGCTTTGCGGTAACCCTCTGGATTGGCCATTCCGAAGTTGCGGTATTTTCTTGTTGCGGTATTGTAGCCTTTTTGGGTTCCAATGAACATAAAAGATTGGTCTTTGATTTTCCCCAACCCGCCAATCATGGCTTTATCATCACGCACATTACGGTCGCCGTGTAACTCTAAAAAAGTATCGCCGCATAATGCATTGATATAATCTAAGGTATAAGGACGGGAAGGATGACGAGATAATTGCACCCTTTGCCAAGGCGTCAAATTGCCGTAAATTTCTTTTTTGGTATCGATCAACTTTTGTTCAAGTTGTTCATAAGTATCGGTAACATCAACTTCGCTTTCATCGCCAATGAGCTTGCATTTGCTCAGTTGCTCGTTGATGTCTTTGATGGGAAGTTCAAAATCTAAATATTCCATTGGTTTCAATCTGATGAACAAAGGTAAAAATTTTTACGGGGGAAGAACTATTTTTTTTTGGCTTGTCTTTTATAAAGTCCATTGCCTGCTACTCCGGCCAAAATAATGAATACCCCAAGGTAGAATTGGGGACTCATCAATTCTTTTTCCCCAAAAATCCAAAGGGAAAAAACAATCGCATAAATGGGTTCTAGGTTAAGGGAAATCATCATGGTAAAAGGGGTGACATGTTTTAAAATAACCACCGAGGCTATGGTAGCATAGGCCGTACAAATAGAGGCCAACAGGAAAATCCACAACCAATCTTCGGCGCTAAGGTCAATTAAAATTGCTGGATTTTCAAGGGTGAAACCCAAAGCTAAACTCATCACTAAAGCGCCAACCAACAATTGATAGAACGAAATAGTATTGGCGGGATATTTCTCGATCAATTTCCCGTTTAAAAGCGAAAATAAGACCGACAATAGTGTGCAAGACAATGCAGCCACTATCCCCCATATATTCTCTTGCTGTACGCCAAAAATTAAAACCAAACCCAGGATAACAAAAAGACCAAAAAAGAGTTCATAACGTCTAAAAGGACGTTTGTACAAAAGTGGTTCTAGAATAGAAGTCATTAAAGAGGCCGAGGATAAAATAGACAAGGTGAGGGAAATTGAGGATATTTTAATGGCATAAAAAAACAACACCCAATGCACCGATATGAGCAATCCCCCCAAAGCATAATATTTAAATGCCCCCGGATGAATTTGAAAAGACTTTCTTGAAAACAACACAAAGTAAAGGGCAATTAAAAGGGTCGCAATGGACATTCTATACCATACTATAGGCAAAGCATCTAGATGGATGAGCGCGCCTAGAATTGAGGTGAAACCCCACAAGAAAATTAAAAAATGAAGGTGGAGTAAACTCTTGGCTCTATCGTTTAGCATAATTCAATAAACCAATGGCCAACAAGCCGAACAAGGCCAAAGGCAACCAAGCTGCTAGCGCAGGTGAAAAATTTGATTTGGCGACCAATACCCCGAAAATCTTGTCAAAAAAGATAAAAATAAAGCCCAAGGCAATACCAAAAGCTAAATTCACGCCCATTCCGCCACGGCGCTTAAAAGAAGCTACTGCAACTGCGATAACCGTTAAAATAAAAGCAGAGATGGGAATACTGTAGCGTTTGTGTCGTACCAATAAATGTTGATTAATCAAGACAGAACCACTGCGTTCTTCTGCTGCGATAAAATCGTTTAACGCAAGCATTGAAAGGGTTTCGGCCTTATAATTGAGAGGAGCCAAGTCTTGAATTGCAAAGTCAAATAGGGTGTCTTTTGCATTTTGGGTTTCATAGTATTCTTGATCGCCCACAAGGGTTCTTTTTTTGAAATTGACCAGACGGAAAACAGAATCCCTTTGGACCCAACGAATGGACTGTGCCATGATTTTAAAACGCAAAGAATCGCCTTCAAAATGTTCTAAGGCAAAGTCTAAACCACGCATTCTTGAGGGGCTATAACTACTGACATAAATGAACTCTTTTTCATTGATTTGTTTAAAGAGATCTTTGGTTTGCCGATCGTTTTTTCGTTTGGTTAAATATTTAAAAGAGAATTCGTTAAATCCCTCACTGGCCTTGGGAACAATAAACATTCCGGCCAAAAAAGCAAAAAGAGCAATCATGGAGGCCGAAATAAAATAAGGCCGCAAGAAACGATTAAAGGAAATCCCAGAACTCAAAATGGCAATGACCTCTGTATTATTGGCCAGTTTAGACGTAAACCAGATTACGGCCAAAAACAGAAAGATGGGGAACAATAAGTTCCCAAAATACCACATAAAGTCAATATAGTAGTTGGCTATTTCGGCAAAGGGCACTTCGTTTTCCTTAAACTTGTCGATTTTTTCGGCAACATCAACCATGATCCCAATGGGGATAAACAACAACAGCATGACAAAGAAGGTCATGAGGTAGCGCTTGATGATATAGGCGTCAATCTTTTTAAACATCTTACAAACGTTTGTCCATTTGTTTTACCATTTTATTTTTCCAAGCGATAAATTCTCCGCTTAGAATTTTCGCTCTGGCCTGTCTTACTAACGCTAAATAAAAACCTAAGTTGTGTATGGTCGCGATTTGTTTTCCCAATAATTCATTGACAGAAAACAAGTGGCGCAAATAGGCTTTCGAGTAGGCTGTATCGACAAAAGTATGTCCATCTGGATCAATGACAGAAAAGTCATTTTCCCATTTTTTATTTTTGATGTTAATCGACCCCTCAAAGGTATAGAGCATTCCATTGCGGGCATTACGCGAGGGTAAAACACAATCAAACATATCTACGCCTAAGGCAATGTTTTCCAAAAGGTTGATTGGCGTTCCCACGCCCATTAAATAGCGCGGTTTGCTTTCCGGTAAAACAGCACAAACAACCTCTGTCATCGCATACATTTCATCGGCTGGCTCTCCCACAGAAAGCCCCCCAATGGCGTTTCCAGGGGCTTCTCTAGAAGCAATAAACTCGGCAGATTGTCTGCGCAAGTCTTTATAAGTACTTCCCTGAACAATGGGGAAAAGGGTTTGTTCATACCCATAGAGAAAGGGACTTTTTTTGTCTTGTGCCAAACAACGGTCTAACCAGCGATGGGTCATGTGCATAGAGGCTTTGGCATATTTGTACTCACAAGGATAGGGTGTACATTCATCAAAAGCCATGATGATGTCTGCGCCAATTTGACGCTGGATATCAATAGCGTTTTCTGGGGTAAAAAAATGATACGAACCATCAATATGCGATTTAAACTTGACGCCCTCTTCTTTTATCTTGCGATTGGCAGAAAGCGAGTAGACTTGATAGCCTCCAGAATCTGTTAACAAAGGGCGATCCCAACCCATAAATTGATGCAACCCCCCTGCTTGCTGCAGAATATCTGTTCCTGGTCTTAAATAAAGATGGTAGGTATTCCCTAGAATAATATCGGGATTGATTTCGTTTTTCAAATCTCTTTGATGAACCCCTTTCACCGTAGCTGCGGTACCAACGGGCATAAAAATTGGCGTTTGAATTTTTCCGTGAGCGGTAGTGATTTCACCAGCTCTAGCCTTACTAGCGGGGTCGGTATGCAGTAACTTAAAGTCCATCAAATAAATTAAGCAGCTAAGATACGGAAGTGCTTACGACTTGCGAAAATGCAGCTGTAGAAATATTGCTTTGAAAGCGAAATGAAGCCCAGCAGGAATGGCTTGAAAAAATGTTGGTAATCTTTGATAAGTTCCTCTTGAAAATTAAAGCAAAATCAAAGATGAACATTTACTTTTGTAAGATAAAAATAACACAATGTCAACTACACCAACAACGCAAGACATCGTCACACAAGTACGTCGAGACATTCTTCGCATGGTACACAAGGTTAACTCTGGCCACCCAGGGGGATCGCTTGGATGTGCCGAATTTTTTGTTTGTTTATACAACGAAATCATGGAGCTTAAAGAAGGCTTTGATATGGATGGAATCAACGAAGATGTTTTCTTCTTGTCCAACGGTCATATTTCCCCTGTTTTCTACAGTGTCCTTGCCCGTCGAGGGTATTTTCCTGTAGAAGAACTCAATACTTTTCGTTTGATTGATTCTCGTTTACAAGGCCACCCAACCACCCACGAAGGTTTACCTGGAATTCGCATTGCTTCTGGGTCTTTAGGACAGGGCTTATCGGTTGCTATTGGCGCTGCACAAGCAAAAAAATTAAACAACGACTCTCATACCGTATATGCTTTAATGGGAGACGGAGAATTACAAGAAGGACAAAACTGGGAAGCGATCATGTATGCTTCAGCAAAAAAGGTAGACAATCTTATTGCTACGGTTGACTTAAACGGGAAACAAATCGACGGATCTACCGATGAAGTACTTCCCATGGGAAGCGTTGCTGGAAAATTCGAAGCCTTCGGCTGGGAAACCATACGTGTTGCTGCAGGTAATGACTTGACCGCAATTGGCACTGCCTTGCGCCAAGCCAAAACAATGTGTGGCAACGGAAAACCCATCTGTATCTTACTAGAAACAGAAATGGGAAATGGTGTTGATTTTATGATGCACACCCACGCATGGCACGGAAAAGCCCCTAACGACGAACAACTAGAAAATGCCTTAGCGCAGAACCCTGAGACCTTAGGGGATTATTAATCGAATTATATTTAGAGATGAAAGAATACATCAATCAAGGATCACAGGATACCCGTTCAGGCTTTGGCGCTGGACTAACTGAGCTGGGCAGAACAAACCCCAACGTTGTTGCGCTTTGCGCCGACCTTATCGGTTCCCTTAAAATGGATCAGTTTATTGAAGAAAATCCAGAACGCTTTTTCCAAATTGGTATTGCTGAAGCAAATATGATGGGAATTGCCGCGGGCCTTACCATCGGGGGGAAGATTCCTTTTACCGGAACTTTTGCCAATTTCTCTACGGGACGTGTTTACGATCAAATTCGTCAATCCATCGCCTATTCAGGTAAGAATGTTAAGATTTGTGCTTCGCACGCCGGAGTAACCTTAGGGGAAGATGGCGCAACACACCAGATTCTAGAAGACATTGGTTTAATGAAAATGCTACCTGGAATGGTGGTGATCAATCCCTGCGATTTTAATCAAACCAAAGCTGCTACCATCGCTATAGCAGATTATGATGGTCCGGTTTATTTGCGTTTTGGTCGTCCAAAGGTGGCAAACTTTACGCCTTCAGATCAGAAATTTGAAATCGGAAAAGGTTTGTTGTTGCAAGAAGGAAGCGATGTGACCATCGTGGCAACTGGGCACCTTGTTTGGGAAGCCCTTGAAGCAGCAAAAGCTTTGAACGAAAAAGGAATTTCTGCTGAAGTAATCGATATTCATACCATCAAACCGCTAGACAACGACATCATTTTAAAGTCGGTGGCTAAAACTGGGGCAATTGTCACTGCAGAAGAACACAACTTCTTGGGAGGCCTTGGAGAAAGTGTAGCTCGTGTATTGGCAGAAAATAAACCAACCCCACAGGAGTTTATTGCCACACAAGATACTTTTGGGGAATCTGGAACCCCTGGGCAATTGATGGAAAAATACGGCTTAAATGCCAAAGCCATCATTGCTGCATCAGAAAAAGTAATTCAACGCAAATAAATATGAAAATACCTCAATCTTTATTAATCCTACTTTTCTTATTGTGCTTTACCCCTCTTTTCGCCCAACTTTCCTTTGGGGTGAAAGCGGGGGTAAATTACGATTCCTTCGGGGAACTCAACCCGACTGATGTTTCCCTTGAAAACTTCAAATCCGACGCACAAACAGGCTTTCACCTTGGGATTTACGGGAATCTTGACTTGTTGACTTTCTACCTTAGGCCAGAACTACAGTTTAGTCAAAGTATTAGTAGTTATGGTAAAAATCAAAGCATTGCTTTAAATAAATTTGAAGCGCCTGTACTTTTGGGCTATAAAATCCTTGGGCCATTAAGTGTATTTGCTGGACCTGCTTTTCAATACATTGTTTCAGAAAGCGGAGAAGAAATCACCCTGGGAGAACTCAAAGAAAATTTCACTGTTGGTCTTCAATTGGGCACCCGATTAAAGTTGGGTCGATTTGGACTAGGCATTCGTTTTGAACGCGGTTTTACCGATAATGAAGTGATCATTCTTGGCAATAATGATGTGGATGTTTCCGGAAAAGTTGACACCCGAGCGAAACAATGGATTTTGAGCGCTTCTTATGATTTGCGTTTCAAAAGCCAAAAGCGTAAATCTGAAGACGATCGTTAAACGATTTATTCAGCGTCTAAATAATCTGGAGTCCCATCACCGTCGGTATCATCTGGAATACCGTTCTCATCCTGGTCATATTCGTTTACAGTAAAGATACCGTCTCCGTCGTCATCAACATCTGCAAAGTTGGCTATCCCATCTCCATCAGTGTCGTCGTTAAAAGGATTCCCGTCACCATCAACATCTTCGTTAATAGATAAGATACCATCTGCATCATGGTCGGCTTGATTCGTGGTATATACGTTTAAACTAAATATCAAGGGAGAATAAGCAGGAATACTAGCTTGAGCGTTGGCAAAATAACCTAAGCCAGAGGGGATGAAAATTAAGCCTTGTCCATAGTCCCTAAAATCAATTGAACCGTTGGTGTTTTGGGTGAAATTGCCAGGGGCAAAAAACTGCACGCCATGGCGAAAGCCTGTGATAACAGCGGTATTATCAAACCAAACCGGGAGAGTGCTTTCATCAAATTCAGAACCATCTAATAAATTCCCGCGATAAGCAAGGTAAACAGAATCAACAATGGTTGCACGGTCTTCTGCTCTCACGCCTTGACGGGCCACGAGATAGTACAATTTATGGTTGATTTCTTCGCCTTCTGGCGTGGTAACCGTTACTTCAGTAAAGGAAACCATATCATTCAGGGGTGTTTTAGCTGCGTTGTCTCCAGCAAGGGTATCAATCTGGATAACAGGATCTTGGATGGTTTGATCCTGAAAATCTGCATAGTTATAGGTATGGGTTTGTAAGTACTCGCGAATTAAGTCATCGTCTAGCTGTGCTTGTTCCGCAAAATCATTTAATTCCACTGTGTCATCCTCATCATCAGATTTGCAGGCAGCAACTAGTAAAGTAAAGACGAATAATAATGAGAGAAAAGATTGTGCGAATTTCATGCTTAAAATTTGGTGCGCAAGATACAATTTTACTTTACTTTAGAGGAGAACTTTAACGCTAATTTAAATGAGAATTGACCAATATTTGTGGTGTCTACGCTATTTTAAATCCCGTAATATTGCTAGTAATGCATGCAAAAAAGGCCATGTGAAAATTAACGCCCAAGTGGTCAAACCTTCACGAGAGGTTTTACGGCAAGACAAATTAGACATCAGAAAAGATCAAATTAACTATAGCTGTACTGTTTTGGATATTCCAAAATCTAGACTTGGCGCAAAATTAGTCGACATTTATCGCATGGACACGACCCCTAGGGCAGCCTTTGAAAAAAGAGATCTTCAAAAGTTATCGCAAGACTATTATCGCGAAAAAGGAGAAGGTCGCCCTACCAAAAGAGATCGGCGTGATTTAGATGGTTTTTTAGAAAAAGAGGGACCTGCTACAGAAGACTAGCGCTTGTTTCTATAGCGTAAAGTAGAATAGGCCACGCCAAAGTCTCGACTTACCAGCTGATCAATCCCTTGCTCTTTTAGCCCTATTTTGATCAAAGCTTGGTGATGTATGGCATGATCTAAACAATAGACCAACTCTCTTTCATAAGAGGTGTTTACGTGACCTGTTTGTGCTTCTTTCGACTGCAAGTCCATCTTACAATCTGCAGTGTTTAAAATTAGTTGCTGCTTAAGGTCTTGCATACAACGGATTGCATAGGCAATATCGTTTTCAATCAAACGATCCCTTAGCCGGGCTTCATAATTTAATTGCTTTGTTTCTCGCCCCAAAAGCAAGCAATGATAAAACTCATAAGAATGGCGCAGGTGCTCTGCTATTGCAACCCCGTTGAGCATTTTACACTTCAAGGTATATTGCTCAGGGCTTAAGGCTTGGCATAAATCAATAAAATCTTGCCATAATTGTAGATGAAGGTTCATAGTAGGTTAGCGGATTGCCGTTTTAATCAATTCAGTTAAAAAGGGTTTTAGTCTTTTGGGTTGCACCCCAAGTAAACGGTTTATTTGACTAATTTCATAAATTATTTTCATATGAAAAAAAATATCCTTGTAAGCTTTTATAAGAGAATAGCTTGGATCATAAATATGGGTTGGTTCGGCATTCACACCGTTGATTTCCATTAATGAAAAATCTTTTCCCGCAACTAAGCTATCCCAGTCTTTGTATTTAATATCGAAACGCCCGTAGTAGAATCCAGGCAATTGTGCTGCCCATTGATTTAATCTATCGGTTAAAGCACTTGATTTTAAGGTATTGCCATTCGTGAATTTTGTGCCTAAGTTATGGCTTCCAATGGGCTCTATTAATTTTTTCTCCCCTTTTGGTGCAATGGTTTTCCAAGCGATATTCTCTCGTTTTAAAATCAAATCTATTCTATGTGCAATCCTAGGTTTTTGACGTAGTAACTCTTCCCAGCTTGCTTTTCCATCTCCTGTTAAAACACAAAACGCCTTTGTAGTAATCGAACTGATTTCCCCTTTTTTCTTATTGGGGTAGCGATAAAAAAGGATGCCTGCCTCGTTTGGGTAATCGCAATAGCTTTGCAACAATAGGTCGGAATATCGGCTCTTTTCCACCTTTTCGCAGAGGGCTTCAAAGTTCTTCACTAGGCTAACTTCCTTCCCCCGCTCTCCCCTATCTGGTTTTAAAATGATGGGGAAAGGGCTATTTAGTGCTAAAAGGGCTTTTTGTAAATCGGTTTTTGAAATGGATCTTTTTATGGCTTGGGAATTAGGCACCCATGGGTGAGGTAGCTTAGATAAATAGTCCAATTTAGACACATTAAGGGCGCCACTATTGTTCATTAGTGGGTTAGCTGCCGTAAAATAGGTTGTATAACGCGCTTTTAAAGCGAGTATAGCCCAATTAAAATAAGGGGGGATATAGAGGAACCAAAAGGGCCAAAACTCAAAACGGAATAAACGCTGGCTTTTCATTCGTTTGATTTCGCTCTTATTGCAGCCCAGTTTTTATCGGCTTTTGCTTTGTAGTCTTTTTCTTCTTTTATCCACTTCGCTTTTGTATCCACCCAATTCGTTTTGTAAAACAAAAGCAATTGCCCCTGCTGGAGATGATAGGCCATGGGATTGATTTCAACTTCTTTCCCTCTGGCCATTGCATAAGCGCACCAACCCCCATAAGCCGGTAAAAACTTTTTTGGTGCAGCCTCAAAAGCTGCTTTATTTTCATAATTAGCAAACCAATAGTGTGCTCCTTCCCAAATGACTTCAAACTGTTTTTTGCCTTTCAATGGACGTTCTAGGGTATAATAGGTAACCAAGTCATAGCCATGGACAGCGGTTAAATCATGGTCAAGGTTTTTCTTTTGCGCAAAAAGAAAAAGGGGTGATAAAAAAAATAAGAAGTTAAGGTGATATTTCATCAGAAATGGGCTTTAATTAAGGTAAAGGTAAACAATCGACCCATTTCAGGGCAAATATTTTTACCTTTGCCCAGTAGACATCCATCATCATGCCAAAAACGAACGGTTTAATCTTCGATGCAATAAAAATTGAACACTGTACCCAGCGTATGGCGTATCAAATTTATGAAGCCAATTTTGATTACAAGGAAATTTACCTCGCTGGTATTGCTTCAAACGGGGAAATATATGCCCAAAAAATAAAAGGTTTTTTAGACGAGATTTCTTCCCTTAAAGTACACCTTGTTCAACTTGAAGTAGACAAAAAGAATCCTTTATCTCAGGTGAAATCCTCACATGCGATAGAAGACCTGGAAAATCAGTCGGTTGTTGTTGTCGATGATGTTCTCAATACGGGCAGCACGCTGATGTATGCCGTTAAATACTTGCTCGACATTCCTTTGGCACAATTAAATACAGCAGTATTGGTGAATCGCAATCACAAAAAATATCCTGTCAAAGCCGACTTTAAAGGCATTTCCCTTTCCACGACGATAAGCGAACACATCGAAGTAATCTTTAACGGACCAGAAACGGGGGTTTATTTAAGTTAAGACTGCCACAAGATCGGCAACAATTGCCTCTACAGATAAACCATCAGTTGTATAGGTTAACTGCGCTTGCTGGTAAAAGATATTTCGCTCGAAAAGATGTTTCCCTATAAACTCATTCAAGGCTTGATCGTCCTTTAAATGTGCTATCATAGGGCGGCTGTCTTTTTCTTGTTTTAAACGAGAAGCCAATACGTGTATTGACGCATTTAAATAAACAGAACGATGCTTTGAATCGACAAGTAATTTCATGTTGTCAAAATAGCAAGGTGTCCCCCCACCAAGTGAAATTACCGCTGGGGAATCTTGCTTGAGCAGTAAGCGTAATGCCTTGTTTTCGGCCTT
>CBFHVC010000016.1:0-38360 GCA_965659515.1 Candidatus Arcticimaribacter sp.
TGAAATCCCAATGATATCTGTTTCTTGAAAAGCATCTGACCCCAATAAATGAGAGGCCACTTGCCCCGTGATACAAACCATGGGAGTGGAATCTATTTGCGCATCTGCAATGCCGGTCACTAGGTTGGTTGCCCCGGGTCCAGAAGTGGCCATTGCAACCCCAACTTTGCCTGAAGTTCTTGCATACCCTTGCGCAGCGTGGGTTGCCCCTTGCTCGTGGCGGGTTAAGACATGGCGCAATTGATCGCTGAATTTATACAATTCGTCATAGATCGGCATAATTGCCCCACCTGGATAACCGTAAATCAGATCAGCACCTTCGGCCAATAAGCAGCGAATAACCGCCTCTGCCCCTGAAATATGTAAAGGCTTTTGTTTTTCCATAATATTATTCATCTGTCACACAACCTTCAGAAGCTGTAGACACGTTTTTGATGTATTTGTATAACACTCCACTAGAAAACTTTAATGCTGGTGCCTTCCAGTTGGCTTTTCGCGTGGCAAGTTCTGCATCGCTTAAATGCACTTCTAGGGTGTTTTTTTCTGCGTTGATTTCAATGATGTCTCCGTCTTCCACAAGGGCAATTCCACCGCCTACTTGCGCTTCTGGAACAATATGTCCTACGACAAAACCGTGGGTTCCACCAGAGAAACGTCCATCGGTGATTAAGGCAACGTCTTTTCCTAAACCAGCGCCCATAATGGCCGCGGTTGGTTTCAACATTTCAGGCATTCCAGGACCTCCTTTTGGACCTTCATAACGAATAACCACAACTTCACCTTTTTGAACAAGGCCATTGCGAATACCGTCATTGGCTTCATATTCGCCATTAAAGACTCGGGCAGGACCTTTGAATAAAAGGCCTTCTTTCCCGGTGATTTTTGCCACAGAACCTCCTTCTGCAAGATTCCCTTTTAAAATACGGATGTGACCTGTTGGCTTAATGGGTGCAGTTACGGGACGTATAATGTCTTGCCCTTCTTTAAGGGGTTGCACATCGGCTAGGTTTTCCGCCAAGCTTTTCCCTGTAACGGTTAAGCAATCACCGTGTAACATTCCTTCAGCGAGCATAAATTTCAATACCGCTGGAACTCCTCCTACATTGTGCAGGTCTTCCATTAGGTATTTTCCACTAGGCTTTAAATCAGCTAAAAAAGGTGTTTTATCCATGATTGCTTGAAAATCGTCAATCGTAAATTCGATATCAGCAGCTTTAGCAATGGCCAAGAAATGTAAAACCGCGTTGGTAGAGCCCCCTAAAACAGCAATTAAACGAATGGCATTTTCAAGCGACTTTCTGGTCACTACATCTTTCGGTTTAATATCTTGTTCAACTAAATGACGTAAAGCACTCCCTACACGCTCGCACTCCGCTTTTTTATCTGGACTAACGGCAGGGTTTGAAGAGTTGTAAGGCAAGGCCATACCTAGCGCCTCAATAGCAGAGGCCATGGTATTTGCGGTGTACATTCCACCACAAGCACCTGCACCAGGACAAGCGTTACGCACCACTTCTTTAAATTCTTTTTCGTCAATTGTACCGGCTACTTTTTCGCCCCATGCTTCGAAAGCAGAAACGACATCTAGTTTTTTGTCTTTATGACAGCCAGGGGCAATTGTTCCCCCATAAACCAAAATACTCGGGCGATTCAATCGCAGCATGGCCATTAAAGCACCAGGCATATTTTTATCGCAACCCACAACTGTAACCACTCCATCATAGGACATGGCTTGCACAACCGTTTCAACCGAATCTGCAATAACATCGCGTGAAGGCAAAGAAAAACGCATTCCTGGTGTTCCCATGGAAATCCCGTCACTTACCCCAATGGTGTTAAAAATGAGTCCGACCAAATCGGCGGCTTGAATTCCTTTTTTGATATCCACCGAAAGGCTGTTCAAGTGCATATTACAAGGGTTGCCCTCATAGCCTGTACTGGCAATTCCAATCAGGGGTTTTTTGAAGTCTTCGTCTGTTAAACCAATGGCATGAAGCATGGCTTGTGCCGCGGGTTGAGTTGGGTCTTGCGTGACCGCTTTGCTGTATTTGTTCAGTTCCATGAAATGTATTGTCTTACGAAAATAAAATCCTTTAAAATGAAGTTGAGATTAAAACAATTTTTCCTCTTATGCCTAAATGCATATATATAGTTATAAAATACTTATTTACAGTTACTTAAATTTAATAAATCGCAGATGTCTAAGTTAGATTAAAGTAGTCATTTTACAGATTTAGCGGGCAGGTTTAGTTTGATATTCAAAAAAGTTAACTACTTTGAAACATTATTAAAAAAAGCGATGAAAATACAAGAAATTCATAAAAATCAACAGGCCTTTTTTAAAACCCAACAAAGCAAGAACGTTTCTTATCGCAAAGATAGTTTAAAACGCTTTCAAAGGGTCCTAAAACAAGAAGAAAAAGTAATTACAGACGCACTTTTTCAAGATTTGGGAAAAGCTGAATTTGAGGCTTACCTCACCGAGTACTACGTAGTTATGGCTGAACTAAAAACCATGATCAATCACTTGGAATTATGGTCAAAACCCAAAAGGGTAAAATCCTCTGTCCTAAATTTCCCTTCTAAAGATTATTTGATTCCAGAGCCTTTTGGGAATCTTTTACAAATAAGTCCGTGGAATTATCCTTTCCAACTTTCACTGGCCACTGTTGTGGGCGCTGTAGCCGCTGGAAATACGGTTGTTTTAAAACCCTCTGAGCAGGCACCAAAAACGGCTGCTTTATTGGCAGAATTGATTGCAAAAGCCTTCGATCCAAATCATGTAACGGTGGTTAACGGGGGGGTCAATGTTGCGAAGGAACTCTTGGACTTGCGTTGGGATCACATCACGTTCACCGGGAGCACCGCTATTGGAAAAATCATTGCTAGGGCTGCTGCAGAACACCTCACCCCTACCATTTTGGAACTGGGAGGCAAAAACCCTTGTGTGGTCGATGCCACAGCCCCCATACAGCTTACCGCAAAGCGCATTGTTTGGGGAAAGTTTGTCAATTGTGGCCAAACCTGTATTGCCCCCGATTATCTTTTGGTTGACAGCAGCATAAAAGACCAGCTTTTAACCGCAATCACAAAAGAAATTAAAGCCGCTTATGGAGCCGATGCAGCACAATCGAAAAGCTATGGGAGAATTGCCCATCAAAAGCATTTTGATCGTATGTGTAATTTGATTGACGAAAACACAATTGTTTATGGTGGAAATCACGATGCAGAAAAGCTGTATTTTGAACCAACCGTATTGGCAGTAGAAAGCCTAGATCATCCCAGCATGCAAGAAGAAATTTTCGGGCCAATTCTTCCGGTTATTAGCTATAACAAAGAAGAAGAAATTCATCGTATAATAGCACAATTTGAACGCCCCTTGGGCTTTTATGTGTTTTCCAAACGCAAAAAATTTATCGACCAAATGTTTAGCCAGTACTCCTATGGTGGTGGTGTTGCTAATGATACCATGATACAATTTGCCAATGACAATCTTCCCTTTGGAGGGGTGGGGCATAGTGGTATTGGGGCCTATCATGGAAAACATTCTTTTGATGCTTATACCCACTACAAACCCTTCGTTAAACGCGGAACTTGGCACGATCCTTTTGTGCGCTATGCGCCATACCCAAGCGCATTTGGTTGGCTAAAAAAACTATTAAACGCTATTTAAATGACCCAAAAAACGGTTCAAGAAGCCATCGCTTACAGACGATCTGTAAGGATGTATGACCCCAATAAAACGATTGATTCAGCCATTGTTAAAGCATGTATTCAACAAGCTACTCTAGCCCCGACCAGCAGTAATTTACAGTTGTGGGAATTTTACCACGTAACCCAAGCGGTAACCAAGAGCGCTTTAGCAAAAGCCTGTTTAAATCAAAATGCGGCACGTACTGCGCAACAATTTGTGGTGGCAGTTGCCAGAAAAGACAAGTGGAAAGAACGCGCAAATGCGAATCTTGCCTTTTTAAAAGAACAATTCGACCAGCAGGAAGTGCGCGACAGCAAACGCGAAAAAATGGCGAAAAAGTATTATACGAAAATCATTCCCGCGATCTACACTGATTTTTTGGGCATTTTAGGGTTCCTAAAAAGGGGGTTTGCCACAATACAAGGAATCTCAAAACCCATGTATCGGCAAGTTTTACAAAGTGATATCGATATTATCGCCCATAAAAGCACGGCCCTTGCCGCACAAAATTTCATGATCAGTATGGCGGCAAATGCTTATGACACCTGCCCCATGGAAGGTTTTGATTCTAAAAGGGTAAAAGCCATTTTAGGCTTGCCAAAAGAAGCGATGATCAATATGGTGATTAGTTGTGGGCTGCGTGGAAAAGGAGGGATTTACGGTCCGCAATTTAGGGTTCCTTTTGAGGAAGTGTATTTTGAAAAATAAGCTTTTCCCCTTCTCTTTTTTGTACTAAAATTGCTAGTGCCTTTTCGGTTAACTGAAGCACTTGCAAATAGCCTCCTGTAACTTGACAGTCTGCTGTTGCAACAAGTAGTTTCCCTCCAGGGGTAAGTTGCACCATTCCAGGAAGCACTAATTGACTAAGCAATTTTGGGGCGTTAAAACGCACAGCTGTTGATAGCTGATAGCCCATCCTATTTTGTGCTTCTACACGGTGGCTTTCTGCAAGCAATTGCTGCTGAATTTCCGCAGTTAACATTTCCCAATCTGGACCAAAATCTACGGTTAATTTTGTTGAAGATAAATAGGCGCTATCTACCCTTAGGCTCGCATTGCTTTGCTCAAATATTTCGGGCCTCGATTGGATTGCAATACAATCTCCTTTTTGAAGTCTTTGCTGTTTTGTAATGGGCTTAAAAAACGATTTACTCCCAAAATATAAGGGCAAATCAAATGCTGCTTCAAAACGCACATACGCCCTTAAACCCTGATTAAGCTTACCTAATTTCAACTCACTTCCTGCGAATGTTTGGTATACTTTATTCATTTGCAAAGGAGAATCGTCTAACCATGCTTCAATGCATCCACCGGTGAGCACAAAACGAAGTACTTGATCTATCTTAAGGGTAGGACCTGTCATGGTGCATTCTAAAACACATTGATCCACTGAATGGGGCAATAAAGCATTCGCCAATGCAAAAGCTTTTTGGTCCATAGGACCCGACAAGGGCACCCCCAAATGACGAAAACCTTGCCTGCCAGCGTCTTGAATACTGGTATAAAACCCGGGAGATATTACTTGTATCATAGGGTCATGCAAATGGGTTGATATTTATTCATCTCTACCGCTAATGCGATTTTTTTGTGTTGCTTTAAGTCAATCTCCACAAAGCGGACCCCATCTCCTGCTTGCATAAAAACAGGAGGATCATGATCAAAATTAATCCAAGGCACAGGGCAGTTTCCAATGTATTGCCATCCTCCGGGACTTTCTTGTGGATAAACGCCCACCTGCTCTCCGCCCACCGCTACTGCGCCTGGACGCAATGCTCTATCAGGATTCTTTTTCCGGTCTAAATGTAAACTTTGCGGCAAACCAGAGAGGTAACCAAAGCCGGGAAGAAAACCATAAAATTCAAGGGTGAAAGGAGTCGCCAAAAAGGCTTTGCGATAAGTGTCTATTTTTGCTTGATCTCCACTGAATACAGTAGAAAGATCTGTCGAAAAAGAAGCATCAAAACAAATGGGGAGTTCCCAAATATGGCTTGGAATAACATCGTAACAAGAAGTCAAATCAATTTCATTTAATCGATTTAAAAGCGCGTCTTCAGAAAATTCTTTTGCAATAAAAAGATTGATGCGATTAAAAGTATTGGTCACATCAAGACATTCGGGAATGTGTTGCGTGATTATTTTAGCCAACTTATATAGCGCATAATTATGCTTCTCTTCAAAGTGAAGGGAATAAATATTGGGGCGAAGTAGTATGAGTTTAAATGGCTTTGACACAGATCTCATTTTTAGCTAAATAGTGTTTTAAATATTGTAGATTTTTCAACACATTTTCCCCATCTCCATGCAAGCAAAGGGTTTGCACCTCTAGGGGAATCGTTTGCAGGTCTAAAGTATTTACTTGACGCTTGGTCGCTATTTGAAAAACTTGCGCTGCAATCGCTTCTTTTTGTGTCAATACCGCTCCCGCTTGAGCTCTTTCAACTAAGCTGCCCTGCAAAGTATAGGCACGATCCCCAAAACCTTCATAAATCACTTGAAAACCTGCTGCTGCTGCAGTTTGAGCGAATTGACTGCCTGGCGCACAAAAGAGCTTTATTCCTTTTGCATATTCGGTAAAAACAGCCACTACCGCTTTCGCTTTTTTCTTATCCCAAAAAAGGTCGTTATACAAAGCGCCGTGTGGTTTTATGTGGTTTACAGCTGTGCATAAACCAAAAAACAAATCCAATTGCTTCCGCAAGGCATCTTGCAACTCAACTAGAGGAAGATCCATGGATTTCCGTCCAAAATTTTGTTGGTCGGGATAGGCGGGATGGGCGCCTGCTTTTACATCATTTTCTATTGCATAGGCAAGGGTTTCTTGTATGCTTTTTCGATCGCCATAATGCCCCCCACAGGCAATTGAACAGGAGGAAATATACGGCATGATCGCCTTGTCGTTTCCCGTTCCTTCGCCTACATCACAATTGAGATCTATCTGTTGCATCAAAATATTAAGCCAAAACTTTTAATTCCTAAGAAAATAAAAAAGAGTTCAATCAAAACAAAACAACTGTTCTGTATACTGGTGGGGGTTCTCCCCAGCATTAGTCGGCTGTTATTCACCATGAATAACAGCAGCAAGCCGATAACGGGTAACAAAATCCCATTGGCGATTTGCGCAAAACGAATGATTTCAATGGGGACAATTCCCGTGCTTGTAAAATACACCCCTACACCTAAAACCGCAAAAGCAGTGATGCGATAGCCCCAGCCTTCTTTTGGCATACCAAAGCATTCAGATACCACAAAAGCAGCGGCCATGGGTGCGGTTAAAGAAGATGTTAAGCCTGCTGCAAAAAAGCCGAATTGCAACAGTAGAGGCGCTGCAGTGCCATAAAGGGGTTCAAGTGCCTTTCCTAAATCTAGGGCATTTTTGATCACCATTCCTTCTAGGGAAGCCGCAGAAATAATAATACTCAAAGAAACAATTCCGCCTAAACCAACAGCCACTAGGGTGTCTTTTTTAATTTCAGCCAGTGGAATATTGGGGGATTGTGCCACTAGGGCCGCATGTAAAAACAAATTATAGGGTACCACTGTGGTTCCCAATAAGCCAACGATGGTTAAAATTTCTTCTTGTTGAAAAGAAGGCAAAAACAAGCCTTGAAGGATTGCTCCCAAGGACGGCTGTGTCATCAAGGCAGTAAGCAAAAAGGAACAACTCATTAACACCACTATGGCCACCAAGCTGTTTTTTAAAAACCGAAAACTTCCAACCAACAACAAGCCTGCAACACCGAGCCCCAATAGCAATGGAAGCCAATCTAGCTCGCCGCCAAAGTTGAGGGCCTCAACAGAAAGGATTCCTTTTAAACCAATTAAAGCTCCAGTTAAATTTCCTGCCTCATACGCGGCATTTCCAATAAAGATGGCCCCTATTAAAAGCGCACCCAATAAGATTTTAACAACAGGAGAATTGCTTTGCTGCAAGACGCTTTGTGCCAGGCCTTTGCGGGTAGTCCAGGCGATACGCGCCGCGGTGTTTTGAATAAAAATGGTGATGAAAATAGACAAAAGCATTGCCCATAGTAAACTAAACCCATGGGTAACCCCAGCAAGAATACACAAGGTTATGGTTCCTGGACCAATAAAGGCGGCGGTGATTAAAGCAGCTGGGCCAACTGTGAACTTAAGTGGCATTGTGTTAATTTTTAAGGAAGATAGGAAAATTAGTGCATCCCTAAATAAAACGCGTAATAGATCCTATTGTGTTTTCTTATAATATTCAACTACAAGCGCATGGCCCCTATTTCACTTTGGGGCCATATTGATGAATGTTTAACTTATCATCTGATTCAAACTGAGTGAAATTTTCTATGAATAAGTTAGCTAATGTAGCCCTACTTTCTAAGTAAGCAGTTTCATCCTCCCAAAACAAGGACGGATTCAACACTTCTGAAGGGACATTATTACAGACTTTGGGGATCTCTAAATCAAAAACACCTAAGGTTTGATACGCTTCATTGGCTAAACTTCCATCATGTATGGCATCAATAATGGCGCGGGTATGTGCAAGCGAAATACGCTTACCCTGTTCTACTCCACCACCAATCCATCCAGTGTTAACCAACCATACATTGGATTGGTATTGCGCAATTTTTTGGGCAAGTAATTCAGCATATTTAGAAGGATGCCATACCATAAAGGCCGCTCCAAAACAAGCTGAAAAGGTCGCGACAGGTGCGGTTATTCCCATTTCTGTACCGGCAACTTTTGCGGTATATCCACTCACAAAATGATACATGGCCTGCCCTGAAGTTAGTTTTGAGACTGGTGGAAGTACGCCAAAAGCATCACAGGTCAAGAAAATAATATTTTTTGGATGCTCCCCAACACAGGGCATTTTAATTTTTTTAATAAATTCAATCGGATAGGCGGCTCTCGTATTTTGCGTAATTGAAGTATCATTATAGTCAACTGTATGTGATTCTGGATGGTATACCACATTTTCTAAGACAGTTCCAAATTTAATGGCATTAAAAATTTCTGGTTCCTTTTCCCGACTTAAATCAATTGTTTTAGCATAACATCCGCCCTCAATATTAAACACTCCGTCATTTGTCCAACAGTGTTCATCATCTCCAATTAAATAACGATCTCCATCTGCTGAAAGGGTTGTTTTTCCCGTTCCACTCAATCCAAAGAAAAGGGAAACATCGCCTGATTTCCCTTCATTTGCAGAGCAGTGCATGGAAAGGATTCCTCTTTTGGGCATGATATAATTCATGATAGAAAAAATACCTTTTTTCATCTCCCCAGCATATTGGCTCCCTAAAATAACAAATTCTTTTTCTTCAAAACTGAGGTCAATACTGGTCTTCGTTTTCATAAACTGGTGTATTGATTGGCGGTAAATTCTCCCGCATTGTAAATCACATAGTCTGGTTCCCCAAAATCTTTCAATTCTGCTTTACTGGGTCGAATCATCATATTATGCATAAACAAAGCATGATATGGCCGGGTGCAAATCACACGAATCTTTAGCCGGTATTGGGGATCCCATCCAGCATAACCATCAACAACATAAATTCTTGTACGCGTATTAAAATAATCAAGCGCACGTTGCCGGTTAATTTTAAATGTATGGGCATCCATTTTGATATTGATGTCTCCCCACCAAATATCCTTTTTGGTAACGGGCGTTTCAACAATTCGTTTATCGTTGGGACTACGGCCCGTTTTTTCACCACTCAATAAAACCAAGGCCCCCTTATCGGAGATTACAGCGCCTTGATCGTAACGCAAGGCTTTTGCATAGAGCTGAGCAGGGGAAAGATTTCGAAATAGCTTTTTGGGTTGGATTCCTGAAGAATCTAGATTAAAATTTGTTTGCATGAAGTAAGATTTAATTAGGGCTGGGGGGAGGAACTGGGACATTCAGGAGGGAGGAATTATTTCTTTTCAAGAAGACTTTTTTTCTGCTTCAGCAGGGTGTAATAAGCTTTTTGGAGAGCTTACCATAGAAAACCAAACCCTTTCGTTTTCTAGTATCGCTTCAACTAGGAAAGGCTGTCCTGAAACACAGGGCAATCTTGAAAACAAAATCATAGCGCAATTAAATAATGCTGTGTTGACCTATTCAATTAACAGTGACCGTGCCCAATTAATTGATGTTGAGGGGAAAACTGTTATGACTCTTATACGGCCATAAAATGCTAATCTAACGAATACTTGGTCGGTCGTTTCTATGTGGACACCCTCTGGCGCGCGTCAGTGACGCGTGACCAATCTTCGTTGGAGTGTCTATGAAAAAGTATTGTGGTATTGGGCGGGGGAATAATTAGGCATTTAGGATTATTAATGTAAAAACTTTTTAAGATAAGCACGCGTTACAAACGCGTGCTAGAGAGATTAGCTTGTTTGTGAATGCCTTGTTACAAAGCGTTTAAAAATAGAAATCGGATGAAAAATAAAACTAAAATTATTTTGTTATTGATGGGCTCCCCCCTTCTTTTTATTCAGTATGAATTAGCCATTGTATGGTCAATATTGATTAGCCTTATTATTATGATTACTGAAAACACAACTCTTTTAAAAAAGAAAAAGAAAGCAAAATAGTTATATGCAAACAGCAATGGATGTATTGAATTTAATGTCCTGCTGCTTCTTTTCGTTGACAATGTGTCGATGATGAATTCTTAAATAAGAAAATCATACCTGAGCCTAAAATTCTGGCGCGCGTTTGTAACGCGTGTCTTTTTTAATTACCATACCCTCCTAAAAAAACACCAATCTCACCCCATCCATCCCTCTCTATCAAGACTGCGGTATTGAATGGCTTCGGCGATATGGTCTGCATGAATATGTGGCAAAGCGGCTAAATCGGCGATGGTGCGCGCTACTTTTAAAATGCGGTCATAGGCGCGTGCAGATAGACCCAATTTATCCATGGCAGTTTTAAGCAAGGATTTTGCTGGAGCATCAAGCGCACAATAGTCCCTGAGTTGCTTGGGGTTCATTTGTGCATTGTAGTGCATGCTTCTAAGGGCCTTAAAGCGCTCTTGCTGAATTTGTCGCGCAGCGGTTACCCTTTCCCGAATGGCACTGGAGGCTTCTCCTAAGGGTTTTTTGGCCAAAGCGTCAAAAGGAACGGGTTCCACCTCGATATGCAAATCAATGCGGTCGAGCAAAGGCCCAGAGATCTTACTCAAATAGCGCTGGGTTTCTACTGGCGTGGTCGCCCCACGATTAAAATAGCCTGAAGGACTGGGGTTCATACTGGCCACCAACATAAAAGAGCTGGGATAAGTAACGGTAAACTTGGCCCTTGAAATGGTCACTTCTCTATCTTCTAAAGGTTGTCGCATGACTTCCAAAACAGAACGTTTAAACTCGGGTAACTCATCCAAAAACAATACTCCATTGTGCGCCAAAGAGATTTCCCCTGGTTGAGGATAAGTCCCCCCTCCTACCAAAGCAACATCAGAAATGGTATGATGCGGCGATCGGAAAGGCCGCTGCTGCACCAAGCCACGCTCCTTCACCCGCCCCAAAACAGAATGAATCTTTGTGGTTTCTAGGGCTTCGCCCAAACTCATGGGCGGTAAAATAGACGGAAGACGTTTGGCCAACATGGTTTTCCCCGCACCCGGCGGACCAATCAAAATAATATTATGTCCTCCTGCAGCAGCAATTTCCATACACCGCTTGATGGTTTCTTGTCCTTTAACATCGGCAAAGTCTAGGGCAGCAAACTTGTTTTGCAGCGCAAAAAGTTTCCGTGCATCAATGGTTAAGGGCGTTAAATTTTGTTTGCCTTCGAAAAAAGCCATGACTTCTTTTAAATGTTGTACCCCATATACCGCAATACCCTTAACAATGGCCGCTTCTTCGGCATTTTCTTTTGGAAGAATAAACCCCTTAAAGCCATCTTTTAAGGCTTGAATCGCAATGGGAAGCGCTCCTTTGATAGGGCGTATGGCACCGTCTAAAGCAATCTCGCCCATGATAATATAATCGCTGACGCTAGGCGCTTCGATTTGTTTTGAGGCTGTAAGTATCCCCAAGGCAATGGGAAGATCATAGGCAGAACCCTCCTTCCGCAAATCAGCCGGGGCCATATTGATGGTGATTTTCTTGCCCGGCAATTTATAGCCGATGTTTTGTAGCGCAGCGGCAATGCGGTAGTTACTCTCTTTGATGGCGTTGTCTGGAAGACCCACCAAATGATAACCAATGCCTTGGTCTATATTGACTTCTATGGTAATTAAATGGGCATCTACCCCAAAGACAGCACTGCCGTTGAGTTGTATTAACATAAGTAGGTTATTTATTTAAAGATACAAAACTGAAGAGAAGAGAAAGGCTTTTAAGTAGTAAACTGCGTCAATTTGTATCCTTTTTCCCTTTTACCTATCTTGGTTTCTCCAATCTTTCCACATGAAAACTACCTTCCTACTATTGCTCTTATTGCAGTTGCCTTTAGAACTGCAAGCCCAAATAAGCTTCTCGTATGCGCTTTCAGTTTCGGCGAAAAATCATGAAGTCAACCGCAAAATTATTGAAGCAAATTTTGGCCCTCCCACCCCAATAAAAAAGGGCTATCTCTGGGTGAAAAACGGCCCGGGCTATCGCTATAAAATCCAGCTAAAACCCCAAAAAATTACCATAAAATATACGGGGAAAGCCAAACAAATGGAACGGAAAATAAAAGCCTTACGAAAAAAAATAATACGCCATTAAAGCTTTAAGCCCGCTTTTAACCACTTTAAATAAGTAGTTGCATCGGTATACTGAATGGGGGCGTTAAGCAAGCTGCCATCGGCTTCCATTAATACATAAAAGGGTTGAGATGCTGCGTTAAAATTTAGGCTTTGAAAAGTGGCCCATTGTTCGCCAATGGTGTTGATTGTTCGCACGCGCCCGTCGGGATATTGAAAGTTGAATACCGCATCTTGGGCTAAAGCCGAACGATCGTCCACATAAAGGGAAATTAAGACAACTTCTTCGTTTAAAATGCGATAAATATTGGGTTGAGACCATACATTTTCTTCCACCTTTCGACAGTTTACACAGGCCCAACCGGTAAAATCCAGTAGGATGGGTTTGTTTTGCTGTTTTGCCACCGCCAAGCCCTGTGCAAAATCCTTATAGCAATCGAGCCCCAAAGGACAATCGCTTGCGGTATTGTATACGCTATAAAATGCTGGAGGGGGAAAACCACTCAACAGTTTTAGGGTATTGTCTTTAGACACCAGCCCAAGAAACAAATAAGCGGTTAATACCAAAGAAAATCCTGCAACCGCATAACGCACTTTTGATATTGGCCCTTTTGTATCATGGGGGAAGCGAAATAGACCGAAGAGATAGAGCGTGAGACCAAAGGCCAAAAGCGTCCAAATCCCAATAAATACTTCCCGCTTTAACAGTCCCCAATGGGAAACCAAGTCGGCATTTGACAAAAACTTCAAAGCAAGGGCGAGTTCTAAAAAGCCCAAGACCACCTTTACCGTGGTCATCCATCCACCCGATTTAGGTAAGGCGTTTAATGCATTGGGAAAGAGCGCAAAAAGCGCAAAGGGCAAGGCCAGGGCAAAACCAAAACCAGTCATCCCTGCAGTTAATTGAAGTGCGCCACCTTCTGCCGTCAATGAGCCGGCCAGCAATGAACCCAAAATAGGACCTGTGCAGGAAAATGAAACAATGGCTAGGGTTAGTGCCATAAAGAAAATTCCAATAATGCCATTGCGGTTTGACCCTTCATCAGTAGCACTCCCCCAACTAGCCGGAAGGGTTAACTCATAATACCCAAAAAAGGAAAAAGCAAAAAAGACAAATACCCCAAAAAAGACCAAGTTCAGTGGAACATTGGTCGAGATGGTATTGAGAATTTCAGGATTCAAAGAATCCAAAAAGTGAAACGGCAAACTCAACAATACATATATCAAAACAATAAAAAAGCCGTACAAAATAGCGTGAAAAATTCCCTGGCGCAAAGAGCTGCTTTGTTTTAAGAAAAAAGAAACCGTTAGGGGAATCATCGGAAAAACACAAGGGGTCAGCAAAGCAATTAAACCTCCCAAAAACCCCAATAGAAAGAGATTCAAATAGGGAAACGAACTTGCTGTTTCATTAACGCTTGAGGCCAAATAGGCTTTGTTTTTTAAAGATAAAGTGAGGGCTTTTGATCGCGCGAGATCTTTTTCGCTTAATGCGATTTTAGATTCGACTGCTTTACTCCCATCGAGCATCAGCTTAAAGGGTTCTGTTCTAAAAATACAAACCCTATCGTCACAGGCTTGATAATTAATTTCTCCGCTGATTTCTTTTGCAGCAGAATCACTTAATTTAAAACGTTGGGAAAATCGTGCTGCTTGGTCAAAATAAGGCAAATCTATTTGAAAAATCTCGTCAAAGGCTGTTTTAGGGATTCCAGAAGTAGTCTTCCCCTCCAGCTGGATTTTTAAGGTATCAAAGACAAAAGTAAATTCGGTAGGTAAAGGTCCATCTTCAAATTCTTCCAAAGAATACAAATGCCACTTGTCTAAAATGGTCGCTTCAAATTGCAATTCGACTTCTTCCGCAGAAATTCGGTTAACCGAAGTGGTCCACAAAACGGGCTCTTCTGCTGTTTGCGCAAAAGCCATCAAGGGCAAAAAAGTCAAAAAGAGAAAATATAATTTTTTCAAGTACAGGTAATTTTTAAAGGGTTTGGTGTCGTAGAGGTTGCAGCAAAACGGGCGTCAATACGTTGGCCAATCACCCAAACAATTTCTCCTTCCGACAGCAATAACCACTGTTGTTCTTTTTCTAGCAAGGAATATTTTTGGTCTTTAAAAAACTTACTCAGCTTTTTCTTCCCTTTCATTCCCACAGGGTAAAAATAATCTCCTTCTTTAAATTTACGAAGGATTAAGGGATATTTTAACTTCTCGCGAATTAAGCGAGCTGTTTTTTGATTATCTACCATCGCATCTGTAATTTTTAAGTGAATGGGATGCAGCAAAGCTGCGGAAGGGGTCCATTCGACTTCGCTGTTTGCTGTATTTTCTGCTAGGGGAGAAAGCAAAATCTGGTCCCTATTTTTTAGCAAGCGATGAGAGGAAGACCACAGCTGCTTTCCGCTTTGCGCCGCTAAAAGCGCTTCAAGGTCTTTAAAGTGATTGAAGCCATAGGGAGAAAACAAAGCGTGTAAATAATATTCTAAGGGAATCAAGCTGCGCAAGGCCGCTATGGAGATTGCAATTGCGTTGTCTTGGGAGATAAAATGAGCGGCCTTAAATTCGGTGCATTGCTGTGCCAGTGCAACTTCGGCCCAACGCAATTGCTGCATGCTTTTTTCAAGTTGCTGCGCAATTTCTGGCTGTATGGACTTCCATTTTGGGACCAATTGATGGCGTAATTTATTCCTGAGATAATCTTCTGTTGCATTAGAAGCATCTTCCCGCCACGATAGGTTGTATTCTTTGGCGTAAGCCAAAATAGCTGCTTTTGTAACGCCCAGCAATGGACGTAAAATATGTTGATCTGGGATTCCACTTAGCCCTTTAATGCCGCTGCCTCTTCCAAGATTAATCAGAAAAGTTTCGATTTGATCGTCTAAATGATGGGCGGTGAGCAAATGGGTAAAGCCTGTTGTTTCTTTTAGGCTAGCAAACCATGTATAGCGCAATTCCCGCGCGGCCATTTGGGTTGAAATTCCATTTGAGGCTGCATACTGCTTGGTCGAAAAAGACTTTTCAAAATAGGGCAATTGCTGTTGAGCACAAAATTGGGCGATAAAGGTTGCATCAGCATCACTTTCCTTTTTACGCAACTGAAAATTACAATGTGCGACGCCAAAAGAATAGTCGCTTTTAGCCAGCAAATGAAGCAAGACCATGCTGTCTATTCCCCCACTACAAGCGAGCAATAAATAGGGCTTGTTCTCGGCTTTAAGTGCCTTCTTTAATTGGTTCTGTACAATTTCAAACACATCACAAAGATAATGTTTTAAAAAGGCAATTTTAAGGAAGAATGCTTTGAGAATTTGTTCAAGCCAAAAAAAACCCTCATTTTTGCAGAGTATTATGAAAACACAAGCTAACATTGCGATCGCACCTCTTCGCCGCCCGAGTAGCCGCCGCCCCTTGGGGGTTTAATACTATGATGGAATTCAGGTGTGTCCGGTTCCTATTTTCAACAAGCTTTATTTCATTTCATTTTAACACAAAACATTTCCCATGGAAATCGTCATAGCGGGTCCAGAACACATACATTTCGCCAAAACCATTAGCCTTACCATAGAAGAGTCTGCCAAAGACCGTGGCACCGGTATTGCTCGCCGAACACCAGAATACATCATGCAAAAAATGCAAAATGGCAACGCCGTTATCGCCATTGAAGGAGAGGAGTTCGCTGGATTTTGTTATATCGAAGTATGGGGTCACGGAAAATACGTTGCGCATTCTGGCCTTATTGTTGCCCCCACTTTTCGCGGAAAAGGCCTGGCCAAACGCATTAAAAAAGAAGTTTTTGATTTGTCGTTAAAGAAATTTCCTGGCGCCAAGATATTTGGAATTACCACTGGGCAAGCGGTGATGAAAATCAATTATGAATTAGGTTATAAACCGGTTCATTTTTCAGAATTAACCGATGATCCAGAATTTTGGAAAGGCTGTCAAACCTGTAAAAATTTTGATGTCTTGACCAGAACAGAACGCAAACTCTGTTTATGTACAGGTATGCTTCACGATCCCAACGAAAAAAAAGAAGTCCCTTCAAAGACCTCCTCTTTCTTGAGTGGTCTATTTAAAAAGAATAAAAAATGAAAAAATTAGTTCTCGCCTATAGCGGTGGTTTAGATACCTCTTACTGTTTAAAAACCCTATCCCAAGAAGGCTATGAAGTCCATGCCGTTAGCGTTAATACAGGAGGTTTTTCTGAAGAAGAGATTCAAGCGCAAGAGAAAAACGCTTACGCCATGGGCGCAAGCACCTATAAATCAATTAATGCTTTACAGTCTTTTTACGATAAAATTGTGAAATACTTGATTTATGGAAATGTCTTAAAAAACAACACCTATCCGCTTTCCGTTAGTGCTGAACGCATTGTACAAGCCATCGAAATTATCGAATATGCCAAAAGCATCGACGGGCAATACATCGCCCATGGAAGTACAGGTGCTGGAAATGACCAAGTACGGTTTGACTTGATTTTTCAAGTACTGGCGCCTTCCATTGAAATCATTACGCCTATTCGCGATCAACAACTTTCGCGCGAAGCAGAGATTGACTATTTAAAAAAGCAAGGAATTAATCTTTCTTGGGAAAAAGCACAATACTCCATCAATCAAGGTTTATGGGGAACAAGTGTAGGCGGAAGTGAAACCCTTACCTCCCACCAAGCCCTGCCCGATAGCGCTTATCCAAGTCCGTTAAAAGAAAGCACCCCAAAGAAAATCATCTTGCGTTTTCAAGCAGGAGAATTGGTCGCTTTGAACGGAAAAAGTGGCGACGCGGTGAGCTTAATTCAACAGTTACAAACCATTGCAAAAGACTACGCAATCGGTCGAGACATTCATGTGGGAGATACCATTATTGGCATTAAAGGACGGGTAGGTTTTGAAGCTGCTGCACCAATGATTATTATTAAAGCCCACCATTTATTAGAAAAACATACCCAAAGTAAATGGCAACAGTTTCAAAAAGAACAGATGGCCAACTTCTATGGGATGCAATTGCACGAAGGAAACTATCTCGATGCTGTAATGCGCGATATCGAAGCCTTTCTTGAAAGCAGTCAGAAAACAGTGAATGGAGATGTATTTGTTACCCTTCACCCCCACCGTTTTGAATTAGAAGGAGTAGATTCTCCGAATGATTTGATGAATGCCTCCTTTGGTAGTTATGGCGAAATGAACAAAGGCTGGACGGCAGATGACGCAAAAGGCTTTATTAAAATTACGGCCAACGCACATAAAATTTATGGATCTGTAAACAACGATAAGCAATGAAAACAGTAGGCATCATAGGCGGATCAGGATATACTGGAGGAGAGTTATTGAGACTCGTGATTAATCACCCAGCATTGACCCTTGACTTTGTGTACAGCAGTACCCGTCCGGGCACCCCCATTAGCGATACCCACCAAGACCTTTTAGGGCAGGTTGACCTTGCCTTTACCGATCAGGTAAATGCAGCAGTAGATGTATTGTTTTTGTGTTTAGGACATGGAAACTCCTCGGCATTTTTAGCACAACATACTTTTTCAAAGGACACCTTGATTATTGACTTAAGCAATGATTTTCGTTTGAATAAGGATGCGCACTTCGGCGGAAGGGAATTTGTCTATGGGCTGCCAGAAATCAATCGCAGCGCCATTGAAAAAGCGACAGCAATTGCAAACCCAGGTTGTTTTGCCACAGCGATACAGTTGGCTTTACTTCCTTTGGCGAATGCCAAAAAAATAAAAGACACCGTTCATGTCAATGCCATTACAGGATCTACAGGTGCTGGAGTGGGGCTTTCTGCCACCAGTCATTTTAGCTGGAGAAATAACAATATTTCGTGGTATAAACCTTTTACCCACCAACATCTAGGCGAGATTGGCGAAACCCTTCTTCAGGAGCAGAAAGAAGAAACTGAGCTGCTATTCTTACCCCAACGCGGGGATTTTACCCGTGGAATTTTTGCCACCGCTTATACCGCTTTTGATGGAACGCTGGACGAGGCCTATGCCATGTATGACGCTTTTTACAAAGATGCGCCCTTTACACAAGTGTCTAGAAAAGAAGTGCACTTAAAATTAGTCGTTAACTCTAACCAATGCTTTTTGCATTTACACATACACAAAGGGCAGTTGTTGATTACTTCTGTCATTGATAATTTAATCAAAGGAGCTTCTGGGCAAGCCATTCAAAACCTCAACCTAATGATGGGGTGGGAAGAAAACCTAGGACTTCAATTAAAAACTTCCATATTTTAAAATCATGAAAATAGCCATCATCGGAACCGGAAATTTAGGCTTGAGTATCGCCAAAGGGCTTTTGGTCAATAACACCACTACAACCCTTTACTTGACCAAACGCAACCCAGATAGTCTTGCTGATTGGAATAAATCTAAGCAGGTTACGGTAACCGCAGACAACAAAGAGGCGGTACGTAATTCAGATATTTTAATCTTTGCGGTGCAACCCAGCCAAATGGAATCCATTTTGGTGGAAATAAAAGATTTGTTGGGCGAAAACCACGTGATTATATCGACCATTACTGGCTTTAAAATTGCCCGTATTGAAGCTATTTTAGGGACAGCAGTACCGATTATTCGATCTATGCCAAACACAGCTATTTCTGTAGGGAAATCAATGACTTGCCTCTGTAGTAATGCGGTAGGAGAAAAACGCATTGATATTGCTTCAGCTATCTTCAATGGGGTGGGAACATCCATTAAAATTGAAGAAGAACATATGCAAGCGGCTACGGTAATTTGCGCCAGTGGAATCGCTTTTTGGATGCGCTTAATTCGCGCAACAACGCAGGGTGGAGTGCAATTGGGCTTTGATGCAGAAGAGGCGATGAAGATGTCCATGCAAACCGCACTGGGCGCTGCTAGTCTTTTGATTGAAACAGACACCCATCCAGAACAAGAAATCGACAAAGTAACTACGCCTAGAGGATGTACCATCACAGGACTAAATGAAATGGAGCACCAAGGATTGAGTTCCTCATTAATTCAAGGCTTGGTCGCTTCCTTCAATAAAATCAACGAAATTTCAAAACAGTAATATGAAGCTTTTTGATGTTTATCCCCTTTATGATGTTACGCCAGTTCGTGCAAAAGACGTTTATGTTTATGACGAAAATGGAACGGAATACCTTGACCTCTATGGAGGGCATGCGGTGATCTCTATTGGTCACGGACATGACCGCTATTTAGAACGGCTCACCCAACAGATGCATCAAATTGGTTTTTACTCTAATGCCGTTCAAAATCCATTACAACAGGAATTAGCAAATGCCATAGGAGAACATTCCTGCTGCCACGACTATCAATTATTCTTGTGTAGCTCTGGGGCTGAAGCCAATGAAAACGCCTTAAAACTCGCCTCTTTTGTCACCGGAAAAAAGCGCGTAATCGCTTTTCACAATGCCTTCCATGGAAGAACTTCTGCTGCGGTAGCTGCGACAGATAATGCCAATATCAATGCGCCATTAAACCAACAACAAGAGGTTACTTTCTTACCTTTTAATGACGAAAAGGCACTGGAAACAGAACTCCAAAAAGGGGACGTTTGTGCCGTAATTTTTGAAGCCATTCAAGGGGTTGGAGGCTTAGACGAGCCCAGCGAAGACTTTGTCTATGCAATGGACCGTTTATGTAAAGCACACAATACTTGTTTAATCGCAGATGAAGTGCAAGCAGGTTTTAGTAGAACTGGAACCTTTTTTGGCTATCAGAAATACCTCATCGAACCACATATCATCACCATGGCCAAAGGGATGGGGAATGGTTTTCCTGTTGGGGGAATCTTAGTGCACCCTTCTATCGAGGCAAAATACGGTATGCTGGGAACCACCTTTGGTGGGAACCACCTCGCCTGTTCTGCTTCCCTTGCGGTACTGGATGTTTTGAAGGATCAAGACTTGCAAAAACACGCCAAAGACTTAGGGGAATATTTTGTAGAGGCAGCGCAAAATATTGCTGGCGTAAAGAAAATCAAAGGTCGAGGGCTCATGCTAGGTCTAGAGTTTGACTTTGAAGTTGGGGCGTTAAGAAAAGAATTAATCTATCAGCATCACATTTTCACAGGTGGTAGTAGCAACAAAAAACTTTTGCGTATTCTTCCTCCGCTTACGGTTCAAAAAAAACACATTGACTTCTTCTTTCAAAAACTAGAAGAAGCACTTAATACAGTACAGGCATGAAGCATTTTATAACGCTAAAAGATTTACCCAACTTCCATGAAACAGTTGATTTAGCGAAATCGCTGAAGGAAAATCCCTTTGCATATGAAACAGCAGCAAAGCGAAAAACCCTAGGACTTTTATTCTTTAACCCTAGTTTGAGAACCCGTTTAAGTACCCAAAAGGCAGCGCAACAGCTGGGCTTTTCTACTATGGTTATGAATTTCTCTAACGAAGCCTGGGCCTTAGAGTTTGAAGATGGAACACAAATGCGTGGCATTCGCTCTGAACACGTTCGGGAAGCGGCAGCCGTGGTTTCGCAATATTGCGATATGGTGGCCATCCGCGCCTTTGCCTCTTTGACCGATAAAGAACAAGATGAGGCAGAAATTGTTTTGAATAGCTTCGCCAAATATGCCGATATACCCGTGATTAACATGGAAAGTGCTACAGGGCATCCCCTACAGGCCCTCGCTGATGCCCTAACCATTAAAGAACACAAAACACCGCATCGTCCAAAAGTGGTTTTAAGCTGGGCGCCCCATCCAAAAGCATTGCCCCATGCAGTGGGAAATTCTTTCACCCAAATGATGGCATTTCAAGAAGCAGATTATGTCATTGCCAATCCTAAAGGCTATGACCTTGACAAAAACATTACCAAAGGAGTTCAAGTCTTTCACAACCAAGAAGAAGCCTTTAAAGACGCTGATTTTATTTATGCCAAAAACTGGTGTTCTTATGAACAATACGGACAAATCTTAAGAACAGACGACGCCTGGATGATCACAGCAGAAAAAATGGCTTTAACCAATAATGCCAAGTTCATGCATTGCCTGCCCATTCGCCGCAATATTGTTGCCGCTGATGACGTGTTGAATAATCCCAATGCTTTGATCATTGAACAAGCCAACAACCGCACCTTTGCTGCACAGGCCGTTTTAAAAACTTTATTAGACCATGCCTAAATTGAACATCGTCAAAATTGGAGGAGTCATTATTGAGGAAGAAGCTAAACTACTGCCATTTCTTCAAGGTTTTGCTGCACTTAAAGGACCAAAAATCTTGGTGCATGGCGGCGGAAAAAGAGCGACAGCATGGGCAGAAAAATTAGGCATTCCCGTTCAAATGAAAGATGGTCGCAGGGTGACAGATGCTGCTACCCTTGAGCTCATCACCGGACTATATGCAGGGCAGGTCAATAAAACCATTGTTGCCCATTTACAGGGAATGGACTGTAATGCCCTTGGTCTTTCGGGTGCAGACGCCAACGCGATTCAAGCAGTAAAACGCCCGGTAAAAGCCATCGACTATGGTTTTGTGGGAGATGTTAAGCAGGTCAACGACACTTGGTTTAAACAGCTTTTAGACCAAAATATAAGCCCTGTTTGCTGTGCGATTACCCACGACAAAAACGGACAACTATTCAACACCAATGCAGACACCATTACGGCGGAGATTGGAAAAGCTTTAGCCCAAGACTTTGAAGTCAAAATAAGCTATTGCTTTGAACTCTCTGGAGTGATGAAAGACATCAATGACCCCAACTCATTGATCGAGAAAATCAACCAAGCGTCTTATCAGCAGTTACTGCTTAACAACACTATTTCTGCTGGGATGTTACCAAAGTTGCACAATGCCTTTGATGCCCTACAAGCTGGCGTAAAAGAAGTTGCCATAGGCGCAACAAATATGATCAATCAAACAATTCCTTATACCTCAATCACCCTCTAATGAAAACATTAAGCGAAAAAGCGATTGCCTTATTACACGATCTTATATCCATTCAATCTTTTTCTAGCGAAGAAGACAAGACAGCCGCAAGAGTGGGACAATGGTTTAACGATCACAACATTCCTTTTGAACAGCAAGATTATAACGTCTATGCTTTTAACAAGGCCTTTGATAAAAGTAAACCTACGCTACTTTTAAATTCGCATCACGATACGGTAAAGCCCAATTCGGCCTATACCAAAGATCCCTTTCACCCGCATGTTGAAGACGGAAAATTATACGGTTTAGGGAGCAACGATGCTGGAGGGGCATTGGTTTCTTTAATCGCTTTATTCACCCATTATTACGACCATCCCAATCCTAAATACAATTTAATTTTAGCGGCTACCGCCGAAGAAGAAAGCTCTGGCCCTAAAGGACTCAACAGTCTTTTACCCACCCTACCGCCCATTGATGTAGCCATTGTAGGAGAACCAACCTTAATGCAATTGGCTATTGCCGAAAAAGGCTTGGTTGTTTTTGATGGAAAAGTAGAAGGAACCGCGAGCCACGCTGCTCACCCTAATGCAGACAATCCTATCTTAAAGCTTCCCGAAGTTTTACAATGGTTAAGCGAGGTCAACTTTGAAAAAGAGTCAGCCGTTTTAGGACCAGTCAAAATAACCGTGACCCAAGTCAATGCCGGGAAACAACACAATGTTGTCCCCGCAGCAGTTGATTTGGTTATTGACGTAAGGGTCAATGACTGTTACAGCAATACAGAAATTGCAGCAATGTTACAAAAAGACGCGCCTTTAATTATGTCGCCGCGTTCTTTAAGTTTAAACTCATCCTCTATCCCAGCCGAACATCCTTTGGTGCAAGCAGGTATTCAACTGGGCAGAAGCACCTATGGCTCTCCTACCCTCTCTGATCAAGCGAAATTGAGTTGTCCTTCTCTAAAACTAGGACCGGGTGATTCAACCCGTTCGCATACGGCAAACGAATTTATTTATGTCAACGAAATAGAAGAAGGGATTGATTTGTATATTCAACTTTTAAAGCAAATTCTTTAGTATGAAACTTTGGCAAAAAGGGGCAGCGGCCCACGAAAAAGTCGATCACTTTACAGTGGGGAAAGACCGGGAATACGATTTGGTTCTGGCCGCCTATGATTGTCAAGCTTCTATTGCACATGCAAAGATGCTGGCGAAAATAGGCTTAATCACTGCTGAAGAAGCCCAACAGCTTTCAACTGTATTAGCCGAAATTGAAGTGCAAGCAAAAGCAGGAATTTTTACCATTGAAGAAAGCTTTGAAGACATGCATTCAAAGATTGAGCATATCTTAATTGAACGCCTGGGGGATGTAGGGAAAAAGATTCATACAGCTCGCTCTAGAAACGATCAAGTTTTGGTGGCAATGCACCTCTATCTAAAACACGAATTAGGGGAAATTAAATCTCAGGTTTCAGCGCTCTTTGAACTACTCCTCTCCCTAGCCGAAAAACATCAGAATGAATTAATTCCTGGCTATACACACTTACAAGTAGCCATGCCGTCTTCTTTTGGCTTGTGGTTTTCTGCCTACGCAGAAAGCTTAATCGACGATTTATATTTTTGGCAAAGCGCCCACAAAATCGCTGATCAAAATCCTTTGGGCAGTGCAGCCGGCTATGGAAGTGCCTTCCCCATAGATCGCGCTTTTACCACCGAGGCATTAGCCTTTGCTGAACTTAAGGTAAATTCTGTTGCAGCACAAATGAGCCGTGGGAAATTAGAAAAAAGTACGGCGATGGCCTTGTCTTCTATAGGGAGTACGCTGGCGAAATTCAGCATGGACGTTTGTCTTTATATGGGGCAAGATTTCAATTTTATTTCTTTCCCAGACGACCTCACCACAGGATCAAGTATAATGCCCCACAAAAAGAATCCAGATCTATTCGAATTGGTCAGAGGAAAATGCAATAGTCTTCAAGGACTTCCCAATCAATTGGCCCTTTTAACGACCAACCTACCCAGTGGGTATCACAGAGAACTTCAATTGGCAAAGGGTCCTATTATAGAAGCCATACAAGAACTTAAAGCTTGTTTAGAAATCTTGTTGTTCAGTCTTCCGAACATTCAGGTGAGTAAAGACATTACCGCTCAAGCCAAATATGACTATCTCTTTAGCGTAGATACGCTGAATCAAGAAGTGCTCGCAGGAAAACCCTTTAGAGATGCCTATCGAGAATTAGGGGAACAGATCGAAAAAGGAAATTTCAAACCAAATAGAACCGTAAAACACACCCATATAGGGAGTATTGGTCATTTGGATTTAGCACAAATTCGCGCTAAAATGAAAAGAGCACTGCAGCAAGGCTAAACATTATATTTTGTATTTTACCTCGCGATGAACGCAGCACCTCGATTATATTTTATTGATGCATTAAGGGCTTTTGCTATTTTAATGATGCTTCAAGGACACTTTATTAACGGCATATTAGCCCCTGTTTATATAGACCCCGATAATTCTCTTTATTCTTTTTGGCTGTATTGCCGCGGTTTTACTGCCCCTGTCTTCTTTACGATAACAGGCTGGGTATTTGCCTTTTTATTATTGCGTAACCCAATACAAGGCTGGAAAAACCCTAGAATCAAAAAAGGATTAAGGCGCAGCCTAGAACTTCTAGTCTGGGGCTATCTTTTGCGGTTGAATTTACCTATGCTTTTAAACGGGAAAATCAACAACTCCTTTCTCTTTCCCGATGTTTTACAGATTATAGGCTTAAGTTTAGCCCTTATTATACTCATTTATGGGGTTTTTGGTTTTTTAAAGCGCTGGACTGGACTGGTCTTTTTAGGGATTGGATTACTCATCTTTATCAGTCAACCGCTTTATGTTGATTTGACATTTACAGAACTCCCCAACTTTCTTGCCGCCTATTTAACCAAAGCAAACAAAGGAGTTTTTTATCTTTTTCCCTGGTTTGGTTATGTTTGCATTGGAACTTTTATTGCTTATCTCTTTAACCCCAAAACAGAACAATTATGGGCATGGGGGTTGAGTTTTCTCGCTTTGGGCTACTGGTTAATCAATAGGTCTTCGCCTTTTTTAATCGATATAGAATTCTTTACCGGAGTTGAATTGTTTAGAAAAGTAGCTTATAACAATTTCTTGTTTATCCGTCTGGGCGATGTCTTTCTGCTCTTTGGGATATTTATTCTTTTAAATGATTATCTCAAAAAAGGAATATGGACTAAAATCGGCAGTAAAACACTGGAGATTTACATTGTACATTATTTTATTTTTTACGGAAGTCTCTTTGGTATTGGACTATACAAATACTATAAATACAGTTGGAACTTCCCGCAAAGTGTCATCGGTGCCCTTGTCTTTATGGTGGTTTGTACGGCAATTGTTTTGATCGATGATCATTATAGGAAAAAATTGTTTACCTTATTGAAAAGGAAGACAAAGCAATAGTATGAAAAAAAGCTTACTGTTTTTTATCGTTTTATTTGTGGGTTATTTTATCGCTAAAACAATTCAGAACAAATGGAAGCAACCTGTTGTTAGCAACGAAAAATCACTATTCGACACTATTCCCCCCCGCCTTGAGCTAAAAAAAGAAAACTTTAATGTATTGCTTTATTCTAAAGCAAACGGCTGGGTACACGAAGATGCAATCGCTGCAGCAAAAGAAGTTTTTGGGGAACTTGCACAACAACAAGCATGGACCCTAAGTCGCTCTGATCGAGGATCCGTCTTCAATCCAGAACAACTCTCCTATTTTGATGTAGTCGTTTGGAACAATGTCACAGGGCCAACCCTTAACGAAACACAGCGTAAGGCATTTAAAAATTACATTGAAAATGGTGGAGGCTTTGTGGGCATTCATGGGGCTGGAGATGATTCTCACCAATGGAAATGGTATGATGAAAAAGTTATTCGTACCCATTTTTCCCACCACCCCATGCAGCCACAATTTCAATTGGGTACCCTTAAAAAAAACTGTGAACCACTCTTTCCCGCTTGTGCCGATTTACCCCAAGAATGGACCTGGGAAGAGGAATGGTATGTTTTTTATGAAAGTCCAAGAGATAATGGCAGCAACGTCCTTTATAATTTAGAGGAAAGTAATTTGGTTATGGAAGGGGAACAAGAAGACAAAAAATGGGGAATGGGAAAAGATCATCCCATTGTTTGGTATCATCTACAAGAAAAAGGAAGAATTTTTTATACTGCCATGGGCCATAAAGGAACCTATTACCAAGATCCTGATTATCAAAAACTGCTGATTGAAGCCGTCGAGTGGGCGGGAAACATTAATTTATCGAATATAAAATGAAACTACTTCGGACCCCTGAAAGCGCATTTGAACACATCAAAGACTTTCCCTATACTCCAAACTATTGCGAGCTAAGTAAAGGTTTACGCATGCATTATGTCGATGAAGGAGAAGGCCCTGTGGTGCTTCTTTTACACGGGGAACCCAGTTGGGCTTATCTTTACCGCAAAATGATTCCCGGTCTAGTTACAGCCGGATTAAGGGTGATTGTTCCAGACTTAATTGGCTTTGGTAAATCAGACAAGCCCAGTAAACAAAGTGATTATACCTATGCCAAACATATTCAATGGACGCAAACCCTGCTAGATCATTTGGCCTTAAAGGACATTAATGTCTTTATTCAAGATTGGGGTGGTTTAATTGGTTTACGCTTGGTCAGTGCGAATCCAAATAACTTTGCTTCTATCGTTGCAGGAAATACCATGCTACCTACTGGAACGGTAACTCCGCCCCAGGCATTTTTAGACTGGCAAAAATTCGCCACAACGAGTCCAAAGTTTGACATTGCTACAGTGCTACAAATGGCTACCACTACATCCCTTTCAGCGGAAGTTATGGCGGCCTACAACGCGCCTTTCCCTGCAGAGGAATACAAAGCTGGTGCACGAGTTTTCCCTGCGCTGGTTCCTACTTCTGAAGATGATCCTGAAAGTGAGAACAACAAAGCTGCCTGGGGTATCCTATGCCAATGGCAAAAACCTTTTCTTACCCTATTTAGCGATCAAGACCCTATCACCAAAGGAGGAGAGCAAGTTTTTCAAAAACTAATTCCCGGAACAAAAGACCAAGCCCATCAAATCGTTAACGGGGGACACTTCTTGCAGGAAGACCAAGGTGAACTTCTAGCAGAACTGATGGTTCAGTTCTACCAAGCAAAAAACATTATTTAAGCAGGCTTAAATATGTAAAGGTCGGTTATCTGTTGCAGCTAGTGCCGCTTCTTTTACTGCTTCAGCATAAGTTGGGTGCGAATGCGACATACGCGAAATATCTTCTGCTGATGCGCGGAACTCCATTGCTGTAACTGCTTCTGCAATTAAATCAGCAACGCGTGCTCCTACCATATGAACGCCTAAGACTTCATCGGTGTTTTTATCTGCCAATATTTTCACAAAACCATCTGTATCCATGCTCGCTCTTGCACGCCCAAGGGCACGCATGGGAAACTGTCCGCTTTTATACGCAACACCAGCTTCTTTGAGTTCTTCTTCTGTTTTTCCAACAGAAGCTACTTCTGGCCATGTGTAAATTACGTTTGGAATAAGATTGTAGTCGATATGTGGCTTTTGTCCAGCTAAAATTTCAGCGACCATTACTCCTTCTTCTTCTGCCTTGTGGGCCAACATTGCGCCACGCACAACATCTCCAATGGCATAGATATTTGAAGCTGTGGTCTGTAAATGATCGTTTACTTCAATTTGTCCACGCTCGGTAATTTGAACTCCGGCAGCTTGTGCGTTTAGTCCGTCTGTATAAGGACGACGCCCAACAGAAACCAAACAGTAATCGCCGGTAAAAGAAACTTCAGCCCCTTTCTTGTCTGTTGCTGTAACAATGACTTCTTCACCTTTGCGTTCTACTTTATTAACACCATGCGATAAGTAGAACTTAACGCCTTGTTTTTTCAATACTTTTGTCAACTCTCGCGATACCGCGCTATCCATTACGGGAGTAATACGGCTTGCGTATTCAACCACAGAAACTTCTGCCCCTAAACGACGGTAAACTTGTCCCAATTCAAGGCCAATCACCCCTCCGCCGATAACGACCAAGTGTTTTGGGATTTCTTTTAATTCCAAAGCCTCGGTAGAAGTTATTACGCGTTCTTTATCAAGCGTAATAAAAGGAAGCGACCCCGGTTTTGACCCCGTGGCGATAATGCTGTTTTTTGCTTCGATGTTGGTGTTACTTTCCCCTTCGATTTTAATATGCGTCGCATCGACAAAACTACCCAGCCCTTTGAATACGGTAATGTCGTTTTTATCCATCAAAAAGTCAATTCCTTTTGTAGTTTGCTCAACAACACCGCGTTTACGGGCAATCATTTTTTCAAAATTCACCTTGATTTCCCCAGGAATTTCAATTCCGTGGGTATCAAAATGCTTTACTGCATCTTCATAATGATGGGAAGAATCTAATAGAGATTTAGAAGGAATACACCCCACATTAAGGCAAGTGCCCCCAAGGGTGCTATATTTTTCGATTAAAGCAGTTTTAAGGCCTAACTGTGCACAGCGAATGGCTGCAACATATCCGCCAGGACCAGATCCGATTACGGCAACATCAAATTGACTCATTTCTTTTGGTTTGGAATACAAAAATACAAATGTTTTTGGCTACCCCAATTCAATTCACAAAATCCTGCAAAAAAATCGTATCATTGAGGAAAGAATTTGATATGACCCAAAAAAGTACCCCTATAAGCATTGGCCAAGCCTTATTGCCTGTTGTTATTTTAGTGCTCTTGCTCGCCTTTAACGTATTTGTTTTTGGAGATGATGCTCTAGGGGGATCGAATCAATTTATCTTATTGGTTGGGGCCGCTGTGGCTGCAGTGGTTGGTTTTCGCAATCAAGTGAGTTATGATAAAATGCTCGAAGCGATTGGCGCCAATTTAAAATCAACTACTGGGGCAATCTTGATTTTACTTTTTGTGGGAGCCCTCGCGGGAACATGGCTACTAAGTGGAATTATTCCCGCCATGATTTATTACGGTTTACAAATCCTTCACCCCAGCATATTTTTACCCGCCTGTATTGTTATCTGCGCCATTATTTCATTGGCAACGGGCAGTAGCTGGACCACCTCTGCCACTGTGGGGATTGCTTTAATAGGCATAGGTCGAGCGCTAGACATCCCGGTGGGAATGGTTGCTGGAGCGGTCATTTCTGGGGCTTATTTTGGCGATAAACTTTCCCCCTTAAGCGACACAACCAATCTGGCTCCTGCAATGGCAGGAACAGATTTATTTACCCATATTCGCTATATGACCTACACAACAATTCCCAGTATAGTAATTACGCTTATAGTCTTTTTATTCCTTGGCTTTTTTCAACAAACCAGCGGACAAGCAGATACCCAAAGCCTTTTGAACAGCATAGACGAACGCTTCACTATAAACTTGGGGCTTTTTCTGGTTCCACTAATTGTTATTGTAATGATTGTACGTAAAGCTCCTCCCCTGGTTGCACTCATGATTGGGACTTTATTGGGAGGTGCATTTGCTTTGTTATATCAGCCGCATTTGGTGCTGGAAACTGCTGGTGCGGTGCAACTAAATATTACGTCGGCCTATCGCGGGGTGATGAATGCCATTACCATAGACAATGCCATAGTCACTTCAAACGACTTGCTCAACGACTTGTTTACCTCGGGCGGAATGCAAGGAATGCTTGGAACCATTTGGCTGATTATCTGTGCTATGGTTTTCGGAGGCGTAATGGATGCCATAGGGGGGCTGCAAAAACTCAGCAGTGCCCTACTTGAAAAGGCACAAACCACTTTTCAATTATTCGCGGGAACAGCCGCTTCTTGTGTCACCATAAATCTCACTGCTTCTGATCAATATCTCTCTATTGTCCTTCCTGGAAAAATGTTTGATCAAGCGTATCGCGATCGTGGGTTGGCACCAGAAAACCTGAGTAGAACCCTTGAAGACGCTGGGACAGTAACTTCTGTACTCATTCCATGGAATACCTGTGGCGCCTATCAATCAGGGGTATTAGGTGTTGGTGTGGGAGAATATTTTGTCTTTGCTATCTTCAATTGGCTTAGTCCCATTATGACTTTGATCTATGCTTATTTCGGCATCAAAATCAAGACTTTAGTCAAAGCATAAGACCAGCTTATAACAGCATCGGATTTTAAAATTTTATTCGCTTTTATTTATCATAGCATAACCTATTTTTGCAGCATAAAAAAAATAAAGTTATGTCTATAGTAGGAAAAAAATTCCCAGATTTAAATGTAAATGCAATGAATGAAATGGGGGATACCATTTCTGTAAACGTATTAAAAGAAGCCGTTGACAACAAGAAAAAAGTGTTGTTGTTTTGGTACCCAAAAGATTTCACTTTTGTTTGCCCAACAGAGCTTCACGCTTTTCAAGCTGCATTGCCAGAATTTGAAAAAAGAAATACGATCGTTATTGGTGCTTCTTGTGATACAGCAGAAGTACACTTTGCTTGGTTAAACACAGCAAAAGACGAAGGGGGTATTGAAGGAGTAACTTACAATTTATTGGCAGATAGCAACCGCAATCTCGCTAGTACATTAGGAATTCTAGACAGCACCAACGAGCGCTATGATGAAGCAACTGGCGCTTATTTAGTTGATGGAGACAACGTTTCTTTCCGCGCTACTTATGTTTTAGACGAAGATGGAGTTGTATTCCACGAAGGAATCAACAATATGCCCATTGGGAGAAATGTAAATGAGTACTTAAGAATCATTGATGCTTTAACCCACGTACAAGAAAAAGGAGAAGTTTGTCCTGCCAACTGGGAAGAAGGAAAAGAAGCAATGAACGCTGACCGAAAGGGAGTTCAAAGTTACTTAAGCAACAACTAAATCCTCGCCTTATGTTGCAAGAAATCAAAGACGATAGCCTGCAGGAGCTCGTTGCTAATGAGGCCAAAGTAATCGTTCAGTATTCTGCTGGATGGTGTGGCAACTGTAGAATCATGAAGCCAAAATTCAAAAAAATGGCTGCAGAAAACGAAGGAATTCACTTTGTTCTGATTGATGCAGAAAAAAATCCCAACGCCAGGCAACTCGCCGATGTAAGCAACCTGCCTACATTTGCTGCTTTTGCTAACGGAACATTGTTGAATCAAGTACAGACCAACAAGGCTGATGTACTCAAAACTTTTGTAGATGAAGCTGCCGCTCATTAAGCACATTGTGCAATTCATTGAAGAGAACGACGAAGACTATGTAGGAGAAAGCCTCGAAGTTTTAGAACACCTGTCTGACTTTTCTGGTATCAAAGATGAAGAAATAGATGTGTTAGGAGAAATGATTTCTAACCTCTATGGCGCTTTAGAAGTTCACGCAGAAATAAAAAGTGGCGTCCCTAAAAAAGAAGCCTTAAACAACTTTATGAAACGGGTTCAAGGCAGCATTGATCAATAAACACACCCCCCTCAATCGAGGGGGTTTTTTTGGCACAAATATTTCCGATTGCTTTTTTAAATTAAAAAGCAGAAGTCAATCTTAATTTGTAAATTTGTAGGAAGCTCGTATCTATGGCAGCCAAAAAAAATACTGCACCAAAAGTCCCGAAATTTAAAACGGCAGACCCACAAAAGAAACGTTCTAAAGAAATTCTCTTTGGAGGGTTTTTAATCTTGATGGGCTTGCTTCTTTTTGTGGCCTTTACCTCCTATTTTTTTAGTTGGAAGGCCGACCAAAGTGCGCTTTCCCAATTAACAGATCGCAGCGTTGAAAGCAGCAACCTTTTAAGCAAGTTGGGAGCTGAGATAAGCCATGTTTTTATATACGAAGGTGCAGGAATTGCAGCCTATATTTTTGCTTATCTGATGCTCACCAGTGGTTTATTTCTCTTTTTTAACGTCCAAAAGAAAACCCTGCTTGAGCGATGGACATGGGGCTTGTATTATATGCTTTTAACTGCAATGATTGCTGCGCGATTGGATCAATTTTTCCCCTTTCTTGGTGGTAAATTGGGATTTGAGCTAACTGTGCTTATAACTGACTATATTGGCAGCATTGGATTGTGGGCCTTGATTCTTTTTATGATTCTAGTGGCCCTGGTTTTGCATTTAGGCATTACGCCAGAAATTATTATTGCAAAACTTCAACCCTATTTTATTAAAGAAGAAAAAACGGCTGTACCCGCAAATTCTTTTGAACAAGAAACCGAAGATTTCAAAACCATTGAAGAACGTTATCCTGAAGCTGCCACCCCCCCAACTGTAGAAAAGGAAATGGAAGCTGAAGCGCTTGTGATGGAAACAACTTTACCGATTGAAGTTGCGCAAGAAGAAGAAACCATAGCAGAAGCGGAAGAAGAGCTTAAGATTGAAGTAAAAACTGTTGCTGAAGAAGATGTGGTAGAAAGTCTTTCGCAAGAATTGGTAGAAAAATATGGCGCCTTTGACCCTACCCTAGAATTGAGTGGATATCAATTCCCTACCCTCAATTTATTAAAAGATTACGGAAATGCGAGCATTACCATTGATGAAGACGAGCTAGAGGCCAATAAAAATAAAATCATTGACACCTTACGCAATTACAAAATTGAAATTGCAAAAATAAAGGCCAATATTGGTCCAACAGTTACCTTATATGAAATTGTACCGGCAGCTGGAGTGCGTATTTCAAAAATAAAAAATCTTGAAGATGACATCGCCTTGTCGCTATCTGCTTTAGGGATTCGTATTATTGCGCCTATTCCAGGGAAAGGAACTGTTGGAATTGAAGTGCCCAATCAAAAGCCCAGTATTGTTTCCATGCGATCTGTAATCGCCTCGCAACGCTTTCAAAAGGCAGAGATGGAATTGCCTATCGCCATTGGAAAAACCATCAGCAATGAAACTTTTGTTGTCGATTTAGCCAAGATGCCACACATGCTCATGGCTGGGGCAACAGGTCAAGGAAAATCTGTGGGATTAAATGCCGTGTTAACTTCTCTACTTTACAAGAAACATCCTGCTGAAGTAAAGTTTGTTTTGGTGGATCCCAAAAAAGTAGAATTGAATATCTACAATAAAATTGAACGACACTATCTCGCCAAACTTCCCGATGCTGAAGATGCAATCATCACTGATAATACCAAGGTAATTCATACCCTTAATTCGCTTTGTATTGAAATGGACAACCGCTATGAGTTGCTCAAAAATGCCATGTGCCGCAATATTAAAGAATACAACGCCAAATTTAAAGCCCGTAAACTTAATCCCGATGAAGGCCATGCTTTTTTGCCTTATATCGTTCTTGTTGTAGATGAATTTGCCGATTTGATTATGACGGCAGGAAAAGAAGTAGAGACCCCCATTGCTAGATTAGCGCAATTGGCCCGCGCAATTGGGATTCACCTAATTATAGCAACACAACGCCCTTCTGTAAATGTTATTACGGGAATTATAAAAGCGAACTTCCCCGCAAGAATTGCTTTTAGGGTAACGTCAAAAATCGATTCAAGAACAATTTTAGACAGCGGTGGAGCAGATCAACTCATTGGACGCGGTGACATGCTGTATACCCAAGGCAACGACTTAACCCGTATTCAATGTGCTTTTGTAGATACCCCAGAGGTAGAAAAAATTGCCGATTATATTGGAAGTCAAAAAGCCTATCCAGAGGCCCATCTCCTTCCAGAATTTGTGGGTGAAGAAACCAGTACCTTAGATATTGATGCTAGCGATCGCGATGCACTTTTCCGCGAAGCGGCAGAGGTGATCGTTACTGCACAACAAGGATCGGCCTCTTTGTTACAACGCAAATTAAAATTAGGCTATAACCGCGCTGGTCGCATAGTCGACCAAATGGAAGCCGCAGGTATAGTGGGGCCTTTTGAAGGAAGTAAGGCACGACAGGTACTTGTGCCAGACCTTACCTCTTTGGAACAATTATTGAACAATGAAGCCTAGCATCAACACTATGAAGAAAATATTTTTTATCCTCCTTTTATTTGTATCTGGTTTAACTAAAGCACAAGGCTTTGAGCAAGCGAAAAATTTGCTGGATCGCGTTGCTGCGCAAATGAAAAGTAAAAAGAATATCCGTTTTGACTTCACCTATATTTTAGAAAATAAAAAGGAGCAAATACGGCAAGAAATGGAAGGGAATGTCACCCTTGCTGGCGATCAGTACAAATTGTCTTTTCTGGAAGCCATTCAACTGTTTGATGGAAATAAAATCCACACCATTGTCCCAGAAAATGAGGAAATTACCATTAGCTATCCAGAAGATGAAGAAGACGTAAGCGTTAACCCTTCTAAGCTACTCACCTTTTATGAAGAGGGCTATGGCTATGAATGGGACATTGAACAAAGGGTGATGGGCAGAAACATACAATTCATTAAATTACTCCCTACCGAAGCTTCAGAAGAAGTTAAATATCTATTGCTGGGAATTGATATAGACCGCTTACACGTTTATCGCTTAATCGAAATAGGTTTAAATGGAACACTAACCACTTTAACCCTAAAGAACCAAGAATTCAACATTAGTCTACCAGACGATTATTTTGAATTTAACGCAGCAGAATATCCCAATTATTACATCAACGAATAGTGAAAATAATCGATCGCTACATTTTAACCACCTATTTAACGCGACTAGCGAGTGTGTTTTTTATCCTGATGTTTATTTTCATTATTCAAACCTTTTGGCTTTTTATTGATGAGTTTGCTGGAAAGGGATTAGATATAGAAATCGTCTTAAAATTCTTAACCTATTACTCCCCTAAGCTATATCCTTTGGTAATGCCCCTTTCGGTATTACTCGCCTCGATTATGACCTATGGGGCTTTTGCTGAAAACTATGAATTTGCAGCGATGAAATCGACAGGCATCTCTCTTCAACGGGCCCTGCTTGGCTTAACTATTTTTCATTTCTTCTTGGGTGTTGGTAGTTATTATTTTGCCAATCAGGTGATTCCCTATGGGGAATTTAAATACTTTAATCTCCGCAGGAATTTAGCCAAATTAAAACCTGCCTTGGCCATTACAGAAGGTATCTTTAATGAAATTGGGGTAATGAACATTAAAGTTAGTCGCAAATATGGAAAAGACAACCGCTTTTTAGAAGATGTGATTATTCATGAAAAATCACCCGACAACAAGAACCGTATTGTTATCAAAGCAAAAAGAGGGGAATTAAAGAGTGCTAGTATCGATCAAGAACTTCAATTGGTCTTGTTTGACGGCAACCGTTATGAAGAAGTGTACACAAAAAAAATAGAAGATCGAAAAAGACTACAACACGCTAAAGTTTCCTTTAAAGAATATGTTCTTAATATCGATCTATCGCAATTTAACAATGTTGATTTAGGCGAAGAAAAATACACCAGTACCTTTAGAATGCAACAGGTAAAAGAACTCACCAAAAGCATTGACTCCCTAGAAACCAAATTCAAAGGAGAGCAAATTGTTTATGGCGAAAATTTTGTCTCTACCAGTATCGCAAACGACATCAATTACAGAGAAAGCCAGGAAATCGAAGCAACTACAGATTCTGTATTTGCCCTTTACAACAACCCTTTAAAGATTATGGGAGACTCTATCTATAATCGGCATTCCCAAGTCATAAGAGCCGCAAAAAACACCATCAGTAGTTTACAAAGAAACTTAGGGGCCAAGAAGAAGAATTTCTTTATCAATCAAAAAAGAATCAACCTGCATAAAAACAGTTTACACGAAAAATACACCCTAGGGTTTAGTCTGTTCTTTTTGTTTTTAGTGGGGGCATCCTTGGGTGCGATTATTCGAAAAGGAGGCTTGGGCCTTCCCATGGTATTGGCTATTTTGATATTCCTTACCTATCATTACATTGGATTATTTGGAAAAAATGCGGCAGAAGACAGCAGCATCTCCCCTTTTATGGGAAGTTGGCTTTCTGTACTTGTTATTGCCCCTTTTGCCATTTACCTAACCCGAAGAGCTTCAACAGACAAAGGATTAATCGATTATGATTTTATTATTGTTTCAGTAGAAAAGCTGTTTAGCTCAGTTAAGAATCTTATTTTAGCCACTGTTAATTTACTATGGAAAAGAAAAAATTAGACGCAATAGAAGACGCAATTGAGGCGATCAAAAATGGAGAAGTTATTATCGTTGTTGACGATGACAACCGCGAAAATGAAGGTGACTTCTTAACTGCAGCCGAAAATATTAGTCCGGAAATCATCAATTTTATGGCCAAAGAAGGCCGTGGGTTGATTTGCGCTCCCCTTACCGAAAAACGCTGTCAGGAATTACAACTAGACCGTATGGTTTCTAATAATACCGATCCAATGGAAACGGCCTTTACAGTTTCGGTCGACTTAAAAGGAAAAGGAGTAACTACCGGTATTTCTGCAAGCGATCGTGCCTTAACGGTACAAGCTTTGGTTGATGGCACTACTCGTCCACAAGACTTATCGCGTCCGGGACATATTTTTCCGCTAATCGCGAAAGAAGGCGGCGTTTTAAGACGTACCGGGCATACAGAAGCTGCCATTGATTTTGCGCGTTTGGCCGGGAAACAAGCCGCTGGAGTAATCGTTGAAATCATGAACGAAGATGGCACCATGGCGCGCTTACCCCAATTGAGGAAGGTCGCCGAGAAGTTTGATCTTAAGCTGGTGTCTATAGAAGATCTTGTTGCCTATAGAATGCAACATGACAGTTTGGTATTAAAACGTGAGGACACTGAAATCAATACAAGATTTGGCGAATTTCGCCTTAGAGCCTTTCAGCAAACCACCAACAATCAAGTGCATATCGCCTTAACCAAAGGCTCTTGGGAAAAAGAAGAAGCAGTAATGACCCGCATCAACTCATCTCAAATTAGCAATGATCTTTTAGGGATGCTTACAGGCTCAAACGATAAAGGACTAGAAGAAATCTTTAAATTGATTAATGCCGAAGAAAAAGGCGCGATTATCTTTATCAATCAGCAACAACAATCAGAAAATCTTTTGGCGCGCATTAAAGAGTTAAAAGATAGCGATACAGCAAAGAACAAAGTGGCAAAAGCACCGCCTTTAAAAATGGACTTAAAAGATTTTGGAATAGGTGCACAAATTTTGCATGAATTGCACATCAGTAAACTACGTGTTATAACAAATTCATCTCAAGGCCCACGTGTTGGAATAACCGGTTATGGCCTAGAGATCGTTGAATACGTCAACTACTAAAAGAACCACAACTTTATCGACATCGCAGTTACCATAATGATCATGGCGACTTTGATCACCCCTTCGCCCTTGTCTACCGACCAGCGGCTAGACCACCACGCCCCTATTGCACTCCCCAAAGCCAAAACACAACCAAGGGTCCAATCAACGGCATCATTCCAGGCAAACAAAGCCAAGGCGCCAAGAGAATAGATAAATACCAAGGCCACTTTTGTTGCATTGGTTTTGATCAAAGAAAGGCGGTTGACGTTATTTAAAAAAAGAATAATAATAAAGCCTATCCCCGCATTGATAAAGCCACCATAAATACCTATGAAGAAAAATCCGATAAGAGCATAAACGAGATAACGCCCGGTCAATCTTTCTGGGAGTTTAATTTCTTTGGCCTTTGGCTTAAAAACAATAATGGCCACCACAATCAACATGATAATCGAAAGAATGCGGTTAAAAACTGCCCCTTCTATATCTACGGCAATTTGTGCTCCAATTAAGGAACCAAAGAAAGCTGCTATCCCTAAATAAACATTAAAAGGATAAGTAGACACACCTTTTGAACGATAGCCTGCTGTTCCCACAAAAGACTGTAAAACAATGGCAATGCGGTTGGTACCATTAGCCACATGAGAAGGAAGTCCCATAAAAATTAAGACAGGTAGCGTTAATAAAGAGCCGCCACCTGCTAAAGTATTGATGATCCCCGTACTGATTCCTACAACAAATAAAAGCGCATATTGCGAAATGATTTCCATAAATGATATAAAAGCTAAAAATAGCTATATCGTTTTTAAAAAAAACTTTTCTTAAGTCAAATAAGCAATGTATATTTGCAACCGCATAGGAGAAATGGCAGAGTGGTCGAATGCGGCAGTCTTGAAAACTGTTGAGGGTCACACCTCCGGGGGTTCGAATCCCTCTTTCTCCGCAAAAGAAAACCCA
>CBFHVC010000017.1:0-37968 GCA_965659515.1 Candidatus Arcticimaribacter sp.
ATGTGAAAATGAGGGGGAACAAAATTCCCGTCTGGGGTTTGAAAACGGAATTCTTCTACTTGGTTTAAGGCGAATAAAAATTGGGAAAGTAACATAAGACAGATTTTTATCAAAAATACATATTTTTCAAAAACGAAATAAAGTAAGTTTCACTTTATATAACGCTAAAAAAAAGGCCAAAATAAAGTACCTTTGTGCGCTGTGCAAGTAAAAAAAATCAACATACAGAACAAACGCGCTCGCTTTGAGTATGAGCTCATTGAGCAATATACTGCTGGACTGGTATTATCAGGGACAGAAATCAAGTCTATCCGCCTCAGTAAGGCGTCTATACGCGATAGTTTCTGTGAATTCAATGAGCGTGGAGAATTGTTTGTGGTCAATATGACCATCGAGGAATACGCCTGGGGTACCCACTACAACCACCGCCCTAAAGCAGAACGCAAACTCTTGATGAACAAGCGAGAACTGCGCAAACTAGAAAAAGAAGTCAAAAATGCAGGCCTTACCATTGTTCCACTTCGGGTATTTGTTACGGACAAAGGCTATGCTAAACTGGTCATCGCTTTGGCCAAAGGAAAAAAACTCTACGACAAGCGCGAAACCATCAAAGACCGCGAAAACAAAAGGGACTTAGATCGTGTAAAGAAGGATTTTAGGAAATAATTAATTCTTATCTTTTAATAAAGGAACAAAACGAAACTCCCCAAAAGTCTCTTTGTCGAAATGCTTCTCCCCAGTGCGGGTATAGCGATGCATAATTTGCGGATCATCGCCTATGGGAATAACCAGCCTACCCCCTATTTTTAATTGAGACAATAAGGCTTTGGGTAAGTAGGGCGCACCTGCGGTAACTAAAATCGCATCAAAGGGCCCGTCTTTAGGCAAGCCTAAATAACCATCTCCCAAAAGATATTGTTTCGGGCGAAGCCCAATTTGATCAAACAAACGCTGGGTCTTTTTAAACAATTCTCGCTGGCGCTCAATGGTGTAAATCTCTAATTGCATGGCTTTTAAAATGGCCGTTTGATAACCCGATCCAGTGCCAATTTCAAGCACCTTATCCCCTGCTTTCACATCGATTAATTCCGACTGGAAAGCCACCGTATACGGATGAGAAATGGTTTGTTCTGCAGCAATGGGATATGCCTTGTTTTTATAAGCGTGAGAAACCAGTCCAGGGTCCATAAACCAATGCCGAGGAACCAACTCCAAAGCAGCAATAACCGCAGGATTGGCGATGCCTTTTTCCTTTAACAGTGCAACAAGTTGCATGCGTTGCCCTTGGTGTTTTGGAGAATCTACAGGTAATTGCATGGAGTCAAAAATACGCTTTAATCCTACGAGAAAAAGCATTCTTTTTAAAAAATTCTACTGAAAAGTGTACCTTTATTGCATAAATAACATCGCTTTGAAAAAGACTTTAAACGCCGGCGTTTTAGGCGCTGGACACCTCGGTAAAATACACCTTCGCCTATTAGATGAATCTGAACGTTACACGCTTGTGGGGTTTTACGACCCTGATGTGGCCGCTGGAGAAGCCCTTGCTGAAAGTGCTGGCTATACCTATTTTGAAAGTCAGGAAGCGCTGATCGCCGCCTGTGATGTTGTCGATATTGTCACCCCTACCCTTTACCACCACACCGTGGCTAAAGCTTGTATCGAGGCAGGGAAACACATTTTTATTGAAAAACCCATCACCCACACTGTCGCTGAAGCAGAAGAGCTTGTTGCCCTTGCTCAAGCCAAAGGCGTAAAAGGCCAAGTGGGGCATGTTGAGCGATTTAATCCAGCTTATAAAGCGGTGAAAGACAACTTAGGCGAACCCATGTTTGTAGAATCCCATCGTTTGGCCGAGTTTAACCCGCGTGGAACAGATGTATCGGTAATTTTAGATTTAATGATTCATGATATTGATATTATTCTAAGTGTGATTAACTCTCCCGTTAAAAGTATTTCCGCTTCTGGCGTAGCTGTTGTAAGCGAAACCCCAGATATTTCTAATGCAAGAATAGAATTTGAAAACGGCGCTGTGGCAAATCTTACCGCCAGTCGTATTTCCCTTAAGAACATGCGCAAACTTCGCTTTTTCCAAAAAGAAGCCTATATCTCAGTTGATTTCTTTACCAAACAGGTAGAGGTGGTGAAAATGAAAGAAGCAAATGAAAATACCGACGAATTTGCGTTGGTACTACAAAATGCCGAGGGTGTAAAAAAAGAGATCTATTTTGATCCGCCAGAGATTCAGCCTTCTAACGCCATTTTAGAAGAGCTTGAAACCTTTGCCGACGCCATTGAAAAAAACACCACCCCAATTGTTCCGCTGGCGCATGCCACAGAAGCCTTAAGGGTTGCTTATCAAATCATCGCATGCTTTTAATGTTTTAAACTATGGCGTATGCCCCAACTACATCCGCTTCCCCTCTATTGTCCTTCCCATAGTGAACTAGAACAATCTCAGTCGAAAAGCATTAAAGGTCCTAAAAGTTTTGTCGCGCTTGTCGCTACGGCAAAAGACCATAAAACCATTCGAAACCGTATTCAAGCTCTAATTCAAAAGCAAGAATACCAAAGCTTGGACAATGGCTACTTTTGGTATCGCATTGAAAACAGTCAGGGATCTTTTGAAGGCGTGTTAACCGGCGTTTTGGCTAGGACAGAAAAGCAGAATATCAGCACCCACGAAGCAGTGTTAGCACAACGGGTACAATTGTTTTCAAACTATTTAATCGAAGTGGGCTATCAAGCAGAACCTGTTCTTTTAATGCATGAAAACAATGCCGCTGCAACAGCATTAGGAAAACAAATTAAAACCAGAAAAGCAGATTTTCATTTCCATTTAGGCAATGAACAACATCAATTGTGGGCTTTAAACACGGATGAAGCCGCAAGACTAACCCACTTTTGCGAGAAAGAACAACAATTCCATTTGGCCGACGGTCACCATCGGTATGCAAGTACACTAAACGCTGCAAAAAAAAAGGGAAGTACTCCCCTGCTTTTTTCCTTTTTAGTAGCAAAAGATCAAGTGCAAAATCACGCCTTTACTTGGACCATTAAAGACCAGCAATTAGCAGATCGACTCCTTCAAAACATTCCCCTAGAAAGTATTTGTGATAAAGCAGCAGCGAATTTAGAAATCAAGACCAAAGACAAACATATTTATGGTCAAGCGGCAACAACATTGCCAGTGAGTAATTATATAGTCGAAAAACTCTTAGGCATTAATGCCCAACAAAAGATCGATTTAAAAAGTTTCATCGATTATTATCCCCCAGGAGCATTAGGTCCTGAAAAGGCCAAAGCCTACAAGGCCATTATTGATTATACGCCTATTCCCCTAAACGAAATAGTAGCCTTGGCGAAAGCCCAAAAAACCCTTCCGCCAAAAAGCACCTATATCTTGCCTAAACTGCCCACGGGTTTATGCATTACTCCTTTGGCCAAAGGCCAAATAAAATAAAGCCCAGCGATGGAGAATTCTGATGGTCGCCTTATCTTTGTCCCATGAGCATAGCTGAAAATTTACGCCACGTCTTATCCTCTATTCCAAAAGAAGTAAGCTTAGTGGCCGTTTCTAAGACCAAGCCAGAAGAAGACCTACAACAGGCTTATGATGCTGGACAACGCATCTTTGGTGAAAATAAAATCCAAGAAATGACCCGTAAATTCGAGGCTTTACCCAAAGACATCGAATGGCATATGATTGGGCATGTACAAAGCAATAAGGTCAAATATATGGCGCCCTATGTGCATTTGATTCACGGCGTTGATCGCGAAAAACTACTCAAAGAAATCAACAAACAAGCGGCTAAAAACGAGCGGGTAATTGACTGCCTTTTGCAAATGCATATCGCCCAAGAAGAAACCAAATTTGGCTTGGACGCCAGCGAATTAGCACAGATTATCGGCAATGCACAAGCGGGGGCTTATCCCAATGTGCGATTGGTCGGTTTAATGGGCATGGCGACTTTTACAACTAACCAAGCTCAAATTCGAACAGAATTTACGACCCTTAAAAAACATTTTGACCACACTGCTGCCCAACTGCAAGACTTTTCTGTTCTATCCATGGGGATGAGTGGGGATTATACGCTTGCAATTCAAGAAGGAAGCACAATGATTCGGGTGGGGAGTAAAATCTTTGGGGAACGAAACTACTAGCATGTACGCAATTGTTGACGTAGAAACTACCGGAGGAAAATTCAATGAAGAAGGCATAACAGAAATTGCCATCTATCGCTTTGACGGGAACACCATCGTCGATCAATTCTCTAGTCTGGTCAATCCTTTAAAAGAAATCCAACCCTTTGTTCAGCGCCTTACGGGAATCAACAGTAAAATGCTGGTGAATGCCCCTAAATTTTATGAGGTCGCCAAGCGCATTGTCGAAATAACAGAAGATGCTGTTCTAGTGGCACACAATGCCGAATTTGATTACCGCATTATTCGAACAGAATTTAAACGCCTGGGCTTTGACTTTGAACGTCAATCACTTTGCACCGTTGATTTAGCCCAAAAACTTATTCCAGATGTTCCTTCCTATAAACTAGGGAAACTCGTTCGTTCTTTAGGCATTCCAATTTCTGATGTGCATCGCGCCCACGGAGACGCCAAGGCGACGGTAGAACTCTTTAAAGTCCTTTTAGAAAAAGACAGTGAAAAAGAAATCATTTCGGCCCATGTTAAAACGCTAAATAAAAAACAAGTTCCCAATAAATACCTCAATATTATTGATGATTTGCCCACAGAAACCGGGGTGTATTACATTCACAACAAGGAGGGAAAAATCATTTATATCGGGAAAAGTAAGAACATTAAAAAACGGGTTTTAACCCATTTAACCGGAAAAGCCAATAAAGCGGTAAAGATTCAAAAAGCTTTGCATTCGGTCACCTATGAATTGTGTGGAAACGAGTGTTTGGCCCTATTGAAAGAGCAGCACGAAATCAAAAAGAATCAGCCCCGCCTGAACCATGCGCTAAAGTTTAGGCATTTTGCGATGGGCATTCGCCTAGACCGCTCTACCCCTTACCATCAATTGACCATTGAACAGGTGCGCCAAGAAGAGGACTACTTAGATGTTTTTAAAAATAAAAAAGAAGCCGAAGGGCGGTTGCGATTCTGGCTAGAAGAATTTGACCTATGTGCCCAACAAACCTCTTTTGCCCGCCGGCAAGCAACTTGTTTTCGCTATGGTTTAGACAAATGCAAAGGGGCCTGTTTGGGAGAAGAAAAATGCGAAGCTTATAATGCGCGGGTTCAAGCAGTAGCCGATAGTTTACGCTATCCGCATGAAGACATGTTGATTATCGATAAAGGGAAAACACTTGGTGAAAAGAGTTTTATCTATATCAAAGCGGGCGTTTTTCAAGGCTATGGCTACTTTAAGCTCAATCATCAAATCAAAACTGTTGCGACCCTAGCGGCACGTTTACTCCCCATAGAAGACAACCGAGACACCCAAGCGGTGATTCGCAGTTTTCTTAGAAAAGGGCGTTACCAAAAACTGATTAACTTAGCAGAAGGAAGTACAGCATGAAAGCATCTACACCATCGCTAAAACACCGGCTCCACGAAATCATCTACGAGGCAGACACCCCTGCCGGCAAAGGATTTGATATTGCCTTGTTGTTGCTTATTCTTTTTAGTGTGCTTTTGGTGATGCTAGAAAGTGTGCATTGGATTGAGAAAGACTATGCCGTTCAACTCTATCAATTGGAATTGGCGATTACCTCCCTGTTTAGCTTAGAGTATATAGCGCGCTTATTGGTGGTGAAAAAGCCCTGGAAGTATGCCACTAGTTTTTTTGGGATCATTGATCTCCTCTCCCTTTTACCCATGTATATTTCTTTCTTTTTTATGGGCACTAGCTCCCTTGTCGCTTTACGCGCCTTGCGTTTGTTAAGGGTTTTTCGAATTCTAAAACTCTCCCGCTATGTCGGAGAATCTAATTTCTTAATGGCTGCCTTGTGGGCCAGTCGCGCCAAGATTGGGGTTTTCCTCTTTGCGGTCATCATCTTATGCATCATCTTTGGAACGGTTATGTATTTAGTAGAAGGTGAAAGCAGTGGTTTTACTTCTATTCCTAGGGGAATCTACTGGTGCGTCGTTACCCTAACCACCGTGGGCTATGGCGACATTGCCCCTATGACACCGCTTGGGCGATTTATCGCTTCTATTATCATGATTATGGGATATGGCATTATTGCTGTACCCACCGGAATAGTAACTTCCGAGATGAACCAACAACACAAAAACCCAGATACTAACACCCAGGCTTGCCCCAATTGTATGACCGAAACCCATTTGGACGATGCCATTTACTGCCACAACTGTGGACAAAAAATCAATGAAGACTTCTAAACTCCTTTATGTCGCTGGTCCTACTGCCAGTGGCAAAACCGATCTCGCCATCGCTTTGGCCAAACATTTTAACACGGAAATCGTTTCTTGCGATTCACGTCAATTCTATCAAGAAATGCGCATTGGTACAGCCGTACCTAGCGACGCTGAACGCGCAGAAGTGCCGCATCACTTTATACAGCACCGTTCAATCACGGCCGACTATTCCGTGGGGGACTTCCTTCGCGAGGCGCTAGAAAAGTTGCAAGAACTGTTTAAAAAACACGAAACGGTAATCATGGTGGGCGGCTCTGGCATGTATGCCGATGCTGTGATGCATGGCCTGGATGAATTTCCTGAGGTCGATCCGGCGATTCGACCACAACTCACCGCCATCTATCAACAAGAAGGGATTGAAATCCTACAGGACCTCTTGCGGGAAAACGATTTAAAACATTATCATGTGGTAGACAAGAATAATCCACATCGCTTGATTCGTGCCCTAGAAATCTCCTTGAGCTGTGGGAAATCCTACTCCTCTTTCTTGGGCAAAAAACAAGCCCCTGATTTTTTCACTTCACAAAGCCTTGTAATTGATTGGGAACGCGAAGCTTTATACGATCGCATTAACCGTCGCGTTGACCTTATGATGGAACAAGGCCTTAAAGAGGAAGCCAAAGGGCTCTACGCCCAAAAAACTTTAAATGCCCTACAAACCGTGGGCTATCGCGAATGGTTTGCCCATTTTGAAGGTCGTTTTGATGAGGCTACCGCCATAGAAGAAATTAAAAAGAACAGCCGCCGTTATGCCAAACGCCAAAACACTTGGTTTAGACGTGCCGAAGGTGCCATTCGTGTGGCTGGCGGAGAAGATCCTAATGAAATTATCCGTACCTTATTCTAATGACTATTGATCTCTATTTAATGGCCGCCATTTATGGTTTTGCTGGCATTACCCACTTTACCCATACCCGCTTTTTTGAATATGCGGTGCCAAAGGTTTTGGTCTATCGCCGCTTTATCGCCCTCTTTTCTGGGGTACTAGAAATCCTCATTGCCCTTGGCTTATTGTATGAACCTACCCGCGCTGTAACAGCCCTCTTTTTGATGGTTTTCCTTGTCGCGATTTATCCGGCCAATATTGTGCAAATCAATTATTACAGCAAGAAATACCAACAGCCCGCCCTCCTTTTTTGGGCGATACGTTTACCCATGCAAATCGGATTGATCTATTGGGCCTATTTGTATGTCTAAGCGATTTTGTACTTTGGAGGTTAAATCAACATAACAAAAGCAAATGGCTGTTAAAAACCCTCCCGGCATAGAGAAAATGGTGAATTACCCCCAATTCGCTACCCTAGAAGAAGAACGTTACTACCGCAAAAAAATGTTGGCTGCGGCCTATCGCATTTTTGGGAAACTAGGCTTTTCTGAAGGCGTGGCCGGACACATTACCTGCCGTGATCCAGAATATCCCGATTGCTTTTGGGTGAATCCCTTTGGCTTGTCTTTTAAACGCTTAAAAATGTCCGATTTGGTCTTGGTCAATGAAGCCGGAGAAATCGTCGCAGGTAAGCCCGCAGCATTGAACAAAGCGGCTTTTGCCATTCATTCTGCCATTCACAAGGCACGCCCAGATGTGGTAGCAGCGGCCCATTCGCACACGATCTATGGAAAAACGTGGTCGACCATGGGAAAACACTTGGATCCTTTGACCCAAGACGCCTGCATCTTTTATGAGGACCATGGACTCTTTAACGATTATACCGGTGTGGTGGGTGAAAGCAGCGAAGGCGATCGCATTGCGGTAGCCCTAGAAGACAAAAAAGCGGTGATTTTACAAAACCACGGTTTGTTAACGGTGGGCCATAGTATCGAAGAATGCGTGTTTTGGTTTACGACCATGGAAAGAAGCTGTCAGTCACAACTTTTAGCCGAAGCCACTGGCAAGGAATTGGTCCATATCGATCCTAAGGTGGCTACCATGACCCGCGATTATGAGGTAGGTTTTCCCTTAGCAGGTTACTTTAGTGCACAACCCCTATTTCAAGATATTTTTGCTGAACAGCCCGAGCTGGTCGATATCCCCGCACCGGAAGGAAAACTGAGTTTATAACTGGTCCAATAAGTTTGCTTTGACATAGTCAATGGAGGTCTTTGCACTTTCCATAGAATTAATGGCAAAGTTGCCCCCTTGTTCAATATAATAGTATTGCAAGCCAGCCTTTTTAGGATCTGGCAGCATACGGGTATAATCGATTGCCCCCTGCCCCATCTCGGTATAATCCCGACTTTCTTTGTGCATGTCTTTAATATGCCACATTACATAGCGACCGGCTTGTGCTGCGACCAGTTCTTTAGGGGTTTTCCCGGAATGAACCGCCCAGTAAAGGTCCATTTGTAGCTTGACCCAGTTGGGATTCGTCTTAGCCAGGAGGATGTCAAAACCTGTGGTTCCGTTCCAATCTTCAAACTCATATCCGTGGTTGTGGTAGGCAAAGCCCAGGCCAGCCTTAGTAACTTGTTGACCTATTTGATTGAGTAATTCCGCCAAACGCTCAAAGCCCGCCGGATTGCGGTATTCTGCTAAAACAAAGGGCCAAGTCAAATACTTAGATTCTAGGGTCTTGGCCGCTGCGATACATTTGGCCACATAAGCCTCGACCTCTACTGGAGAGGCTTCCATCAAAGTCGCAAAGCCATAGTGCCCACTGCTGGTACTCAAGCCCAACTCGTCTAAGATCGCTTTAAACTCCGCCACCGGATAGCCATAAATCGTCCCCGTCGCTGCATCAAAGCCATAGGTTTCAAAATCCTCATAGCCCATCGCTTTTAAGGCGTTTAAGGTGCCCAAAGGGTCTTTTGCCATCGCATCGCGCACACTAAACAGTTGCAAACCGATTTTGAATTTAGGCTGGGGTTTTTGTGCTCCAGACCCGCAAGAAAATAGCAGCACACAGCCTAAGAGCACAAGTACCGCCGAAAAAAACATTGATTTCATCTCCACAAAATACTATTTTTTATACATTTGATGGGTAATAGACCCCAATCTATTTTACGCCAAATAAAACCTACTATTCATGAAAGCTTATTGCTGTTATCCCAGATCTTGTCTAAGGCAATCTTCTAGACCGCCCATTACTACTTCGCTCCTGCAAGGAGCTCCCTACTTGATGTTTTACCCAATATAACCTTACCTACTTATGCAATTACTGCCCATAACCACCCTTGAAAAGCTGTGTCCTAGAACATTTAAAGAATGCTACCTAGAAACAAAAACCCCGGTAATTTTAAAAAACTATGCCCAACATTGGCCTGCGATGCAAAAATGGACCTACGCCTATCTTCAGGAAGTCGCCGGTGCGCAAACAGTTAATTTACACGGGAAATGGCAAAACAACGAACCCACCAAAATTGAGATGCCCACCGTAAAAGAAATGTTGTTGAAAGAATACCTTTCTTTGGTAGAAAGCAATGCCCCTTCTGATCTTCGCATCTTCTTGTTTAACCTTTTTAAATACGTCCCTCATTTAGAATCCGACTTTGACTACACCCCCATAACAGCAGGTTATTTAAAAGATTACCCCTATTTGTTTTTTGGCTGCGCAGGAAGCGACGTTCGCCTGCATTACGACATTGACCTTTCCAATGTTTTTATCACCCAATTCCACGGCACCAAAAGAATCACACTGTTTGATCAACAACAAACCAAACATTTATACAAACTGCCCTTTACCACCCATAGCGCCATTGACATGGCCAATATTGACTACAACAAATTCCCCGATTTAAAAAAAGCGGTTGGCTATCAATGTGAACTAAAACATGGAGAAACCCTTTTTATGCCCAGCGGGATATGGCATTATATTGAATATTTAACGGGAAGTTTTAGTTTGAGTTTAAGGTCACTCAATTCCTCCCGAATGGGAAAAATTAAAGGTGCTTACAACGTTTTTGTCATGCGAAGAATCGATGAGCTTGCCAATAAATATTACAAACACAAATGGATTAATTATAAACTCAATAAGGTAAGGCACCTAGTGCAATAGTAGCTTAGGGCTATACATTAAAGCGGAAATGCATCACATCGCCATCTTGCACAATGTATTCCTTTCCTTCAATGCGCATTTTCCCCGCTTCTTTGACTTTGGCTTCGGTTTTAAAGTTGACATAATCGGCAAAAGAGATGACTTCTGCGCGAATAAAGCCTTTTTCAAAATCGGTATGAATCACTCCGGCAGCTTGTGGCCCTGTTGCTCCCACTGGGAAAGTCCAGGCACGGACTTCTTTTTCGCCAGCAGTAAAATAGGTTTGTTGCTTGAGTAAAGCATAGGCTTTACGGATCAACTTTGCGGCACCTGGCTCAGTGAGGCCTAGGTCTTCTAAAAAGACTTGGCGCTCTTCAAAGGTGTCCAGTTCGTTGATGTCTGCTTCGATGGAAACAGCTAGGGTCAAGGCTTCTGCATTTTCTGCGGTGGCGATGGCCGTTATTTTTTCTACCATTGCATTTCCGCCAGCGGCATCCCCTTCAGAAACATTACACACATACAACACCGGCTTGTCGGTGAGCAGTTGCAAACCGTGAATCACTTCTTCTCGGTCTTTTTCAGAAAAGTCCAGTTGGCGTACATTCTGGGCTTGCTCTAAACCTTCTTTAATGCTATTGAGGATGGCTTGAAGCTTTTGGGCATCTTTATCTCCGGTACGTGCAGCGCGATTGACTTTTTCTAAGCGCTTTTCAACGGTTTCTAAGTCTTTTAATTGCAGTTCAATATCAATGATTTCTTTATCGCGAATAGGATCGACAGAATTTTCGACATGCACAATATTGTCATTTTCAAAACAACGCAAAACGTGAATGATCGCGTCGGTCTCACGGATATTGGCCAAGAATTGGTTCCCTAGCCCCTCCCCTTTACTGGCGCCTTTGACCAAACCTGCGATATCGACGATTTCTACCGTTGCAGGAATGGTTTTTTCTGGATTGACCAAATCAGCGAGTGTTGTCAAGCGCTCGTCGGGTACATTAACCACGCCTACATTTGGCTCAATGGTACAAAAAGGAAAATTGGCACTTTGTGCCTTGGCATTGGATAAACAATTAAATAGGGTGGATTTCCCAACATTGGGAAGTCCTACAATTCCTGCTTTCATATAGTATTAATCTTCTTGATGCATAAAACGTTGTTTGCCTAGCAAGACCTCTTCTGTTTCGACATGGTCTTCATCTGGTACACAACAATCTACCGGACAAACTGCTGCGCATTGAGGCTCTTCGTGAAAGCCTTTACACTCGGTACATTTGTCTGGAACAATGTAATAAAATTCGTCAGAAATGGGTTCTTGAGTTTCCTCAGCAACCACCGCTTTGCCATTGGGCAAAACAATGTCTCCTTTTAAAGAAGTTCCATCATTATAACGCCAATCGTCTGCACCTTCATAAATGGCCGTATTAGGGCATTCTGGTTCACATGCTCCGCAATTGATACATTCGTCTGTTATGATTATGGCCATAGCAATTTCTTTATTTACATTTGCGCAAAAATACTGCATAAATCACGCCTAGACAAATAAATGAAGACCATAGAACAACATATTGAAGGATTTGAAAAATTAGGACAGTATTTGCGCGAAATTGACAGCAACGCAAGTGAATATTCCTCCCTCTTTGACTGTGTTCGAAAGGCCCAACACCACAATGGTTGGTTTACGGAAAAAAATTGCTTAAAAGCGCTGGGTGCTTGGGGAGAAGTCCTTCAAACAGCCCAATTACAAGCTTGGACTCAGCGATATTCCTTTGGCCCAACTGCGCCAAAAAAGATCGGGCTTATCCTCGCAGGGAACATTCCCTTAGTAGGCTTTCACGATGTCTTGTGTGTTTTGCTTTGTGGGCATAATGCGACCATCAAACTCTCTTCAACCGATCCATTATTGATTCCTTTTCTTTATAAAAAGCTGCAAGAAATTTCTCCTGCTTTTAAGGATCGATTGCATTTTACAGAAGATCGACTAGATAATTTTGATGCCGTAATTGCCACTGGAAGCAATAATGCAGCCCGCTATTTTGACCATTATTTTGCCCCTGTCCCCCATATCATTCGCAAGAACCGCAATGGGATTGCGGTATTAAGCGGAAAAGAATCCAAAGAAGAACTAGCCGGATTAGCACAAGATATTGTTCAATACTATGGCCTGGGCTGTCGCAGTATTGCAAAGGTGTATGTGCCTGAAGGCTATGACCTCAATAATATCTTTGGGGCTTTATACCCCCATGCCGATTTGATGGATTCGGAGAAATATGCGAACAATTACGACTACAATAAAGCTGTTTACTTAATGAGTGAATTTGATTTACTCGACAATGGTTTTATGTTGCTGCGCGAGCACGATGCCTTTGGCTCTCCAGTTGCTAGCTTGCATTACAGTTATTACAAGGATCTACCTGAACTGGAAAAAGAGCTGCATGAAAAGAGCGAAGAAATCCAGTGCATTAGCACACATTTACCCCTTGAAAAAGCTGTTCCCTTAGGGAAAACACAGCAACCTGGACTTTGGGATTATGCCGACGGCGTTGATCCGATCAACTTTTTGTTACAGTTGTAAGTAAATTGTTAAAAAACTAGGGTAAAAAAACCTTATTCGCTTATGATGTTTCTTGGGATATGATGATATTTGCATCTTAAAATTAAGCCATGAAGAAACACAATTTTAGCGCAGGTCCCTCTATCCTCCCTGCTCCCGTAATGGAAAAGGCTGCAGCCGCAGTACAAGAGCTAGACGGAATCGGTTTATCTTTAATAGAAATCTCTCACAGAAGCAAAGAATTTGTGGCGATCATGGACAAAGCGCAAGCGCTTGCACTTGAATTAACTGGCCTGACCGATAAAGGCTACCAAGCCTTATTTTTACAAGGTGGAGCCAGTATGCAATTCTTAATGGCAGCAGCAAACTTAATGCAGTCAAAAGCCGGTTATATCAATACTGGAGCTTGGTCAGACAAGGCCATCAAAGAAGCCAAACGCTATGGCGAAGTGATCGAAATCGCTTCTTCTAAAGCGGCTAACTTTAACTACATCCCAAAAGGACAAGACATCCCAGCAGATTTAGATTATTTACATATCACCACAAACAACACCATTTTTGGGACCCAGTTTCACGACTTACCCCAAACCAATGTGCCTTTGATCGCAGATATGAGTTCGGATATTTTTTCTCGTGAATTCGATTATTCTGCTTTTGATTTATTTTATGCAGGCGCCCAAAAGAACATGGGACCAGCGGGAACGACTTTAGTTATTGTAAAAGATAGCCTCCTGGCAAAAATGAACAAAGATGTTCCTTCTATGTTATCTTATGCCACTCATGCAGATAAAGGAAGTATGTTTAATACGCCCCCCGTATTTGCGGTTTACACTTCAATGTTAACCCTTGAATGGTTAAAAGAAAAAGGAGGCGTAAGCGCAATACAAGCCCACAACGAAACCAAAGCAAAATTGATTTACGATGAAATCGATCGCAACAGTGCCTTTGAAGGTTTTGCAGCTAAAGAAGACCGCAGCTTTATGAATGCGACCTTTAACCTTGCAGAAGGAGTAGACGGGACAGCCTTTGACGAACTGTGGAATGCTGCTAACATCAGCGGACTAAAAGGACACCGCTCTGTTGGAGGATACCGCGCCTCAATCTATAACGCCCTACCCCTAGAAAGCGCCCACAAATTAGTGGACGTAATGCAACAATTTGAAAAAACGCTATAATGAATATACTCGCTAACGACGGCATCTCTCAAAGTGGAGTTGACGCATTAACCGCTAACGGATTTAACGTAATTACGACCAATGTTGCCCAAGAGCAATTGGTTACTTACATCAACGACAATGATATTGTGGCCTTATTGGTTCGCAGTGCAACTACTGCTCGCAAAGATTTAATCGATGCCTGTCCTAATCTAAAAATCATCGGTCGCGGTGGAGTTGGAATGGACAATATCGATGTAGACTATGCCCGTGAAAAAGGCTTACACGTGATCAACACGCCCGCCGCATCGTCGGCTTCTGTAGCAGAATTGGTCTTCGCTCACTTATACGGCGGAGTTCGTTTCTTACACGACAGCAACCGCAACATGCCTTTAGAAGGAGAAAGCAACTTTAAAGGCCTAAAAAAGGCTTATGCAAAAGGTGTTGAATTGCGCGGAAAAACACTCGGTGTAATTGGCTTTGGTCGCATTGGACAAGAAGCAGCAAAGATTGGCCTTGGCGTTGGAATGAACGTTATCGCAGCAGATAAATTTATGGACAGTGCAAGTATTAAAGTTGCCCTGTTTAATGGAGAAAGCATTGACGTAAATATCAAAACACAATCTGTTGAAAGCGTTTTGGCTGAAGCAGATTTTATTACCCTTCACGTACCTGCACAAAAAGACTACGTCATTGGCCAAAACGAATTTGACCAAATGAAAGATGGAGCTGTTTTAGTTAACGCTGCCCGTGGTGGTGTAATTGATGAAGTCGCTTTATTAAAAGCCCTAGACAGCGGAAAATTAGCTTTTGCTGGATTAGATACTTTTGAAGATGAACCCAAACCTGCGGTTCAAGTATTAATGCACCCTAAGGTTTCATTAACCCCTCATATTGGTGCCGCAACAGGAGAAGCACAAGACCGTATTGGAGTAGAATTAGCCGAGCAAATCAGTGCTATTCTAGCTTAATGGCTTATTTCGATCGTTTAAAAATTAAATGGAATATCAAAAGCAATAAACAATTATGGATTGTCTTTATTGTTTTTGGTATTACAGGGTCTAGTTCTGTTAAAGTAGGAAGACCTTTCCTAGAATGGATTGGCTTGCAGCCTGAAGTATTTACGGATATCCCCTTTGGGATGGTGCTTTATTGGATGCTAAGAATTGTTGTAATATTCCCTATTTACCAAGTACTATTAGGCCTCTTCGGCGCATTATTTTTTCAGTTTTCCTTTTTCTGGGAATTTGAAAAGAAAATATTGCGCCGAATGGGATTAAAAAGATTCTTTCCAGAACCTTAAGATAATTTTGACGTAATGAGTTTTAAGAACTCATTGCGGGTATCTGTTTCTTTAAAAGTACCGCGGAAACCAGATGTAGTCGTGGTAGAATTCTGCTTTTGTACCCCGCGCATCATCATACACATATGGGAAGCTTCAATTACAACAGCAACTCCTTCGGGTTGCAAAGTATCGTTGATGCAATCTAAAATTTGTTCTGTAAGACGCTCTTGCACTTGCAAACGTCTTGCAAATACATCTACTACTCTAGGAATCTTGCTCAATCCTACAATATGGCCATTAGGAATATAAGCAATATGCGCTTTCCCAAAAAAGGGCAGCATATGGTGCTCACACAGCGAATACAATTCGATGTCCTTAACGATGACCATTTCGTTATAGTTTTCCTTGAACATAGCGCTTTGTAGAATTTGTTGTGGATCCATTTCATAGCCTTCGGTTAAAAACTTCATGGCTTTAGAAGCGCGTTCTGGGGTTTTAACCAAACCTTCTCTGCTGGTGTCTTCTCCCAATAGGTTGATCACCTCTGAAAAGTGACCTTTGATTTCTTCTGTAATGGGTAAAGTGTCGATATTAAAATTGTCGTTCATCATAATTTATCGGAGTAAATGGTTGAATTTTTCTTTTAGCTTAGCCACTTTTGGACTAATAACATAGCTGCAATACATTTGTTCGCTATGCTGGTTATAATAATTTTGGTGTTCTTCTTCGGCAGAATAAAAGACTTGTTCTGGTAAAAGTTCCGTAACAATGGGAGCGTCAAAAGTATCTTCTTGCAGTACTGCAATAAGCTGTTCAGCTGTTTCTTTTTGTTCTTGATCGGTATAGAAAATCGCAGATCTGTATTGGGTACCCACATCGTTACCTTGTCGGTTTAAGGTAGTGGGATCATGCGTGGCAAAAAAAACCTGCAATAGGGCTTTATAAGAAACCACTGCAGGATCATAAGACAATCGAATCCCTTCCGCATGGCCTGTACGGCCTGTGCAAATTTGGCGATAGGCAGGGTTTTTTATGCTTCCGCCCATGTAGCCTGAAGTAATTGAGCTTACACCGCGTAAACGCTGAAATACAGCTTCTGTACACCAGAAACATCCCCCAGCCAAATATGCATTCTTTTCTTCTTCCATTTTGTCTAACGAATATACTAATTTAATTAAACAAAAAGGGCTATTGTTGAAGAAATAATGTCAATTAGCCAATAATAGTCTTAAAAGCATAAACGAAAAAAGCTCCTTTGGGAAAAAGGGATTCCTTTAAAAATCTGTAATTTGCATAACTATGAAAGACATTATTACTGCCCAACATCTATGCAAAAGTTATGGCGATTTAAAGGTGTTAAATGGCGTTGATTTAAATATAAAAAAGGGCGAAATTGTAGCCATCACAGGGCCTTCGGGTGCAGGGAAAACAACTCTATTACAAGTTTTGGGTACCCTTTCTAGCCCAGACAATACCCCAGCGACTTCCTTAAAAATTAATCAGGCCGAAGTATTGACGTTAAAAGACAAAGCGCTTGCGCGTTTTCGAAATGAAAGCTTGGGCTTTGTTTTTCAGTTTCATGAATTGTTAGATGAATTTACCGCCCTTGAAAACGTAATGATGCCTGCTTTAATTCAAGGGAAGAAAAAAGAAAAATTAAAAGAAAAAGCCATGGGTTTACTTCGCCGTTTAGGCGTAGATCACCGCATCGATCACAAACCCAATAGCCTCTCTGGAGGAGAGCAACAACGCATTGCTGTCGCTAGGGCGCTAATGAATGATCCGGCGATTATTTTTGCCGATGAACCCAGTGGAAACCTCGATTCGCAAAATGCAGAATCTTTGCATCAATTGTTTTTCGACTTAAGGGATGAACTCGATCAAACCTTCGTAATTGTTACCCATAACAAAACATTGGCCAAAATGGCAGATCGTACGATTAATCTTGTTGATGGAGCAATCGTCACATGAAAAAGGCAGAAATCAATGCTTTTTTAGAAGAAAAAGCAGAACAATACGAATCCTTTGATTTCATTGATGTTGATCCGATAAAAATTCCACATCAATTTTCGACAAAAGAGGACATTGAAATTAGTGGCTTTTTGGCTGCTACCATTGCCTGGGGAAACCGCAAAAGCATTATCAACAATGCAAATAAAATGATGCAATTGATGGATCAAGCGCCGCATGATTTCATCCTCAATCATCAAGAAAAAGACCTGCAGCGATTTGATGGCTTTGTTCACCGTACTTTTAACGCAGATGACTTTCGCTATTTCGTAAAAGCCCTGCAATTTATCTATACAGAACACCAAGGCCTTGAACAGCTCTTTGCGCAAAAAGCCGAGGCCTTTAGTTTGCAAAAAGCAATTCACCATTTTAAACAAGTATTCTTCTCTTTACCCCACCAGCAACGCAGTCAAAAACACGTATCTGATCCCTTAAAGGGTTCGGCGGCAAAACGACTCAACATGTTCTTGCGTTGGATGGTTCGCTCCAATAAAAAAGGAGTTGATTTTGGTCTTTGGACATCTTTGCACCCCCGGCAATTGTCTTGTCCGCTAGATGTACATTCGGGAAATGTGGCAAGAAAACTGGGCTTATTAAAACGCAAACAAAACGATGGAAAAGCATTGTACGAGTTAGATACTGCCTTGCGAAAAATTGATGCCGAAGACCCTGTTAAATTCGATTACGCGCTTTTTGGATTAGGCGTTTTTGAAAAATTTTAAGCCATTTAAGAGAATCGCGCACAACAAAGGAGAACTTTTTGTATTTTTGTCACACTAAGGAAAGCGAAAGCGATACATGAAAATTCTTCTCAAAAATGCCACCATTATAGATCCCAAAGGTGCTTTCCATTTACAAGAACTAGACGTTTTTATTGCCGATGGCAGCATTAAAACCTTGGGGCCTTCGCTCAACATTGAAGCTGATATTACCGTCAAAAAAGACAACCTTCATCTCTCGATAGGCTGGTTTGATTCTAGTGTTTGTTTTGGGGAACCTGGCTATGAAGAACGCGAAACCCTAGACAACGGACTAAGAACTGCAGCATTAAGCGGGTTTACAGCCATTGCGCTTGAGCCTGAAACCCAACCCACCATAGACAGTCAAGCTGCAGTTGTACAATTGAAAAACTATCGCACTGACTTTCCCACAGAAATACATCCTATAGCGGCCTTTACCAAAGGACAAAAGGGAGAATTACTGACAGAATTATACGACTTACAAAAAAATGGTGCGATTGCTTTTGGAGACTTTTTACGCCCAATTAGAAGTCCAGAGTTGCTTAAAACGGCTTTACGCTATGCCCAGCGATTTGACGCTTTAATTTGCTCCAACCCACAAGACAGTCACATTGGCAAAAATGGCGTTGCCCATGAAGGCAATAGCAGTACGCAATTGGGCTTACCGGGGATTCCCAGTTTAAACGAAACCCTTCAAATTAACCGCGACCTTCAGTTGCTTGCCTATGCAGGCGGAAGATTACACATTCCCTTTGTCTCTACAGCCGAAGGAGTAGAATTGATTAGAGCAGCTAAACGAAAAGGACTAAAAGTTAGCTGCAGTGTTGCTTTGGCCAATTTGTGCTATACTGATACCGCTTTATTTGGATTTGACACCCGTTTTAAGCTCAGTCCACCCTTGCGAACAGAAAAAGATAGAACAACCTTAAAAGAAGGTTTATTAGATGGTACAATTGACATGATCAGCAGTCATCATCAACCGCTCAATAAAGAACTCAAGCATGTTGAATTTGAATATGCGACAAGTGGAACCATAGGCCTTGAAGCAACCTTTGGCGTCTTGAACACCCTCTTCCCTACCCAGCGTGTGATTCAATTTTTAACCCAAGGTAGATCTACTTTTGGGCTAGATAAACCAACAATTGAAGAAGGACAAACGGCTAATTTAACCCTCTTTACGCCGAGTGGTGCTGGAAAATTCCAGCAAAAAGAGCTCCTTTCTTCTACCCAAAATTGTGCTTTTATTGACCACAATACCCAAGGAAAAGTTTACGGTAGTATTCTAAAAGATAAAATAGCATTAAGGTAAATATGGAGCAAGATCAGATTTTAGATTACCGCATTAGAAGACCGCAAAATGGAAATACTTCTCCGCCAATTCTTTTCCTTTTGCACGGCTATGGCAGCCACGAGGAAGATTTGTTTTCTTTTGCCAATCACTTGCCAGAAGATTATTTAATTATTTCCCTACGCGCTCCACTAAGTTTAGGTTTTGGTGGCTATGCTTGGTATTCAATTCATTTTAATGAGAACCAAGACAAATGGAGTGATGATGCTGAAGCCAAAATGGCTCAAGCGATTATTTTACACAATATTGATTACCATTTGGCACAATTTGATTTAAAAGGACAAAAAGTCTCCTTATTGGGCTTTAGTCAAGGCGCCATATTGAGTTGGGCTATTGGTTTAAGTCACCCGGAAAAAATAGCCAAAATTATCGCTTTAAGTGGCTATGTCAACGAGGATATCTTTCGTTATGCAGAAAGCGGGTTAGCGCAATTAAAGGCTTTTAGTAGTCACGGCACCCAAGACCCTACCCTCCCGGTAGATTGGGCGCGCAAAGGAATTGCCTTGGTAGAACAAAAGAAAATTGCTGTTCAATACAAAGAATATCCTTCTGGACATGGAATTAACCCTGAAAATTTTGCCGATTTATTGGCTTGGCTCAATGCAAATCCCTAATCGTTGAGATACAACAGCTGGTCAAGTACCACTAAGCGAACTTCCTCTCCCTCAATTTCATAACGCAACCAAACTTCTCCCCAATCGGTACCGTCTGAAAAGTCTGCGATAACCCATTTGTGGTTGAGCACTTTTACTTTATTAAACAAGAATTTATTGCCATTACCACCATAGGGTACTAAGGGATTATCTCCTTTAACGGCATTACTCGCATAGATCTTGTCTTTGACTAAAGCAATGATTTCTTCCGCAGTGTAAGAGGGATAAACAGCCTGTGCCTCGGCATTTTGATCAAGTGAAAAGTGAATGTCTTCCTCATAGGCCGCTTCTGCCTTTGCTAAAGTATTTTTTAAACTTTCAATGCGGTCTACTTTCTCAGCGATTGTCTCCGCTTGATATTTGACCACCTTGGAACTATTCACCAATTGAAAAACGAGAATTAGGGCCGTAAAGGCAAAGAGATAAATAAAGATTTTTGTTTTCATAGCGGAGTTGTAATTTCAAGATTGTCATAGGCGATAAACACATACGCTGGTAAAGTTTTTTCTACTTCAGCATGAAAGCCCAATAAATGACTAATATGGGTTAAATAAGCGCGTTTGGGTTGCAATTCTTCAATCAAATCAAGCGCCTCTTCTAGATTGAGGTGAGACATATGGGGTGCTATCCTTAGGGCATTTAGCACTAAAACATCTAATTTTTTAAGTTTTTCTTTTTCTTCTTCGGCGATTGTTTTCACATCGGTTAAATAGGCGAAATTTGAAATACGATAGCCCATTACCGGCATTTTATGGTGCATTACTTCCACGGGAGTAACGGTTTTATTGCCCAAAAGAAAAGGGGTGTTTTTATCAATCGATTGCACCAGCACAGAGGGCGCGCCTGGATATTTGTTTTCGTCTTTAAAAATATAATCAAAACGCTTGGTTAAAGCATCTTTTACCCGCGTGGTCATATGCATATTAATCTTCCCCTGACGGAAGAAAAAAGGCCTAATATCATCTAAACCAGCGGTATGGTCTGCGTGTTCATGGGTAAAAATAATGCCATCTAGGCTGCGGGCATTGCTGTTGAGCATTTGCTGCCGAAAGTCTGGACCGCAATCAATGACAAAAAAATAATCTTCCCAAGCCAGTGAAATCGAAACCCGCAAGCGCTTGTCCCTGGGGTCATCACTTAAGCAAACTGGGTGCTTACTACCAATAATGGGAATTCCCTGTGAAGTACCCGTCCCTAAAAAAGTGATTTTAATCATGTTTTTCAAAGGTAAACCTTGTCATTTAATTCTACAATCTTTGTAGATTTGAAAAACAAACTATTTGACTATGTCTACCCATCTTCCTGGTGAAATTGAATTAGAAAATCGTCCCTCTGTTGAAGCAAAAGCTTTACGCATTAACTTAAATCGTTATATCTATGGCACCTTTGCCGAAATTGGTGCGGGTCAAGAAGTAGCACGACACTTTTTTCGTTCAGGAGGCGCCTCAGGTACAATCGCAAAAACAATTAGTGCTTATGACAAGAATTTTAGCGATAATATTTATGGAGAGGAAGATGACAAACGCTATGTAACCGAAGCGCGATTGGACAAGATGCTCAACCACGAAATGCAACTGTTAGAAGACCGCATTCCAAGAGAAGAGAATCCAAATAAAATGTTCTTTACCTATGCCAATACCGTTACCACAATAGACTTTGCCAAAAAGTTTAAAGGCCATGGCTGGATGGGCATTCGTTTTCAAGCTACACCAGACCAAGACTATAGCGAGATAACCCTTCATGTTCGCTTTCATCAAACTGAAGCGCGCTTGCAACAAGAAGTTTTGGGGCATGTAGGTGTAAACTTGGTTTATGGTGCTTTTTACAAAAACAAGGAACCAAAGAAACTATTGAAATACCTTTATGACAATATCGATAAAGATGCCATAGAGATTGATACCATTAATTTTAAAGGCCCTTTGTTTGAAAAAGTAGACAACCGCCTAATGAGTTTACAGTTGGTTAAAAACGGAATGACAGATGCCGTAATGTTTAATCCTAAAGGGAATAACATTCTCCCTGCTCGTGAACTTTACAAGAAAAATATTTTAACGCTTCGCGGAAGTTTCCGTCCTGTAACAAAAGTTAATATCGACATGTTCGAAAAAGCCCTAGATGCTTTTATTCAAGAACCCAGCGTAGACGAAAACAAAACAGTGGTTATTTTTGAAATCACCCTTTCTAATCTTCTAGCCGATGGAGAAATTGATGAAAAGGATTTTATGGACCGGGCAAAATTGCTGTGTTCTCTTGGCCATATTGTGATGATTTCAAACTTTAAAGAATACTACAAGTTGGTAGATTATCTTTCGCAATACACCAAAAAACAGTTGGGCTTAAGCATGGGGGTCAATAACTTCGTAGAGATTTTTGATGAACACTATTATGAAGATCTAGGTGGTGGAATATTAGAAGCCTTTGGAAAGATGTTTTACAACAACCTCAAAATCTACCTCTACCCCATGAAAGATGAAAAAGGAAACATCACCAACAGTACCAACTTAAAGCTTCACCCTCGTATGAAAGACTTCTATAAGTTTTTCAAATACAATGGTAAAGTCATTGATATTTACGATTTTGATGAAGCCAACCTAAACATCTTTTCCCGTAAAATTCTTCAGCAAATAAAAAATGGAGAAGCCAACTGGGAAGAGCATTTACCCGAAGGTATTGCGGAATTGATTCAAAAAAACAAAATGTTTGGAATCAAAGCGTAGTTCTGTATTTCAAATAGATTAAACAGCTCTCCACCCCAGTTACTTTAAGCATTTTTATATCTTAGTATAATGAGATCTATGCTTTGCTTTATGTTGGCCTTCCTTGTCAACACCGCTTGTGTTTTAAATGCACAAACGCCCTTAATTAATAATGTTTATAACCGCAAAACAAAATCTTTAAACGGCGATTGGCATTACATTGTTGACCCCTATGAAAATGGGTTCTACAATTACAGATATGAACCCTTTGAAGCACAAGAAAATCCAGGAAAAGGCGCTTTTTTCACCAATGCAAAGCGAGCAGGTGAAGGAGACTTAGTGGAATACAACTTTGACTTGATGGACCAACTTAAAGTTCCAGGCGATTGGAATTCACAGAAAGAGCAGCTTTATTATTACGAGGGAAGCATTTGGTTTAAAAAATCCTTTGACCATCAAATTTCCGAAAAGAACAATCGGGTATTTATTCATTTTGGGGCAGTGAATTATCAAGCCGATGTTTATTTAAATGGAAAGAAATTAGGACGTCACATCGGCGGCTTTACCCCTTTTAATTTCGAGGCCACCCATTTAATCAGAGAAAAAGACAACTTTTTAATTGTCAAAGTCGATAACAAAAGAAAAAAAGAATCCGTTCCTACCCTAAATACAGATTGGTGGAATTATGGAGGAATTACGCGTGATGTAAAGCTTGTAGAAACTCCAGCGAATTTTATCGCAGATTATTTTATTCATTTAGACCCAAATGATCCCAACAAAATAAAGGCTAAAATCACCCTTGATGGAACACAAAAGAAGGGAAAAGAAATTACGCTAAATATCCCCGCATTAGCAATTGAAAAAAAAAGCGTCACCAACGAAAAAGGAACCGTTTCCTTTGAAATTGCAGCTGATTCAATCAACTACTGGCAATTGGACTCCCCCCATTTATATGGCATTCACCTGAGCACAGCGGAAGATCATATAAACGATCAAATTGGCTTTAGAACAATTAAAACAAAAGGTGCTGACATCTTACTTAACGGAAAGTCCGTTTTTCTTAAAGGAATCTCTATTCATGAAGAAAGCCCCCTGCGGGGCGGAAGAGGCCACACCAAAGAAGATGCGAAACAGTTACTTACATGGGCCAAAGAACTGGGCTGTAATTATGTGCGTCTAGCCCATTATCCGCACAATGAACACATGCTGCGTTTGGCAGATCAAATGGGGATGTTGGTTTGGGAAGAAAATCCAGTGTACTGGACCATCGATTGGGAAAACGAAGTGACTTTTGCGAATGCAAAGCAACAACTTGCCACCCTAATTAGTCGTGATAAAAATCGTGCAAGCGTCGTGATTTGGTCTATGGCCAATGAAACCCCAACAAGTGCCGCTAGAAACCATTTTCTAGAACGCTTAGCTACTTTCACAAAGACAGAGGATCCTACCCGTTTAATTAGCGCTGCACTAGAACAAAGCAACGATCAAAACAATCCTTTGGTGCGCACCATCAGCGACCCATTTGCCAGTCAAGTAGATATATTAAGCTTTAACCAATATATTGGGTGGTATGACGGTACGATAGAAAAATGCCAAAATATCCAATGGGATATCCCGCAAAACAAACCCGTAATTGTTTCTGAATTTGGTGCCGGAGCAAAATTTGGCCTCCATGGAACAAAAGCAGAACGCTGGACGGAAGAATACCAAGCCTATCTTTATAAAGAAAGTCTTAAAATGATTGATAAAATCGATCAACTGAGGGGCGTTTCTCCTTGGATTTTAATTGACTTTAAATCCCCAAGAAGGGTGCTGCCCGAAGTACAAGATGGTTGGAATCGAAAAGGCCTACTCTCTGAAAAAGGAGAAAAGAAACAGGCTTTTTACACTTTACAAGCCTACTATCGCACTAAAAAGTAAACTGAAAACACTTCTGCAACTACCGCCTTTTCAAAAGCAAACACTTCCAATAAAGCGCTTTTTAACCTTCAAGTATTTGTGCAGCGTGCTCCTTTGTTTTAACTTTTTCAATAACGCGTTCCACCACTCCGTTTGCATCAATAATAAAGGTCATTCGATGAATTCCGTCGTATTCTTTGCCCATAAATTTCTTTGGCCCCCAAACACCAAAAGCATTGATAAGCTGCTTATCTTCATCGGCTAAAAGTGGAAAAGGAAAATCGTATTTGGCAGAAAAGTTGCGCTGTCTTTTTTCGCTATCGGCACTTACGCCTAAAAGAGCATAGCCTGCAGCTTGCAATTCTTTATAATGGTCGCGTAAATCACATGCTTCTGCCGTGCAACCAGGAGTACTGGCTTTTGGATAAAAGAAAACAACCAGTTTTTGGCCTTTATAATCCCTTAATTGCTGCGTATTTCCTCGATCATCTAGCACTGAGAAATCAGGTACAGTATCGCCTATTTTTAATGGCTTCATAACTTATTTTTTTTCTAAATTACAAAACAAACAGAAGAACAAATGACCAAACAGGAAAAAGTTGATTTTGTCATCGATAGCCTAGCACGACTTTATCCGGAAATTCCCATTCCACTAGACCATAGCGACCCTTACACCCTTTTGATTGCCGTCTTGCTCTCTGCCCAAAGCACTGATGTTCGTGTGAATAAAATCACTCCCTTGCTTTTTGCCAAAGCCCGTACTCCACAGGAAATGGTTCAGCTTACTGTGGAAGAAATTCGTGCAATTATTCGCCCAGTGGGATTATCGCCCATGAAATCCAAAGGGATTCACGGGCTATCGAAGATTTTACTAGACAAACACCAAGGGGAAGTTCCCAAAACCTATGAAGCGCTTGAAGCCCTGCCTGCAGTTGGGCATAAAACAGCTGCTGTAGTGATGGCGCAAGCCTTTGGAATCCCCACCTTTCCGGTAGACACCCATATTCATCGATTAATGTACCGCTGGGGTTTTACCAATGGAAAAAATGTGGTCCAAACCGAAAAAGATGCAAAACGTTTGTTTCCAAAAGAAAGCTGGAACGATTTGCACTTGCAAATAATTTGGTATGGAAGAGAATACTGTCCCGCAAGGGGTTGGGACTTAGAAAAAGATCTCATCACAAAAAAAATAGGACGCAAAAGCGTCTTAAAAGAATACGATAAAAAACACAAAAAAGCTTAGTCTTCTTTCGAAGCTGTTTTTTCTGTTTTGTGATTGCTTTTTGAAGCATCAAGAGCTTTGGAGAAAGCAAGAATACGCTTAATGGTTAATTCACTGGGCCCGTTTTTGCTCGTTTTGTCTTTTTTTGAGTAGAGTTCTTCCATAGATACACTTTGTATCATAAGAACGGTAACAAATCAAAAAAAGTATATTATGCCGATAAAATTATTTGATTTTCTTCAATCAGCTTTCGCAAGTTAATGATAGCGTAACGCATTCTTCCAAGAGCGGTATTAATACTTACTCCTGTCGATTCGGCAATTTCTTTAAAACTCATGTCTTTATACAAACGCATGGTTAAAACAGCTTTTTGATCTTCAGGTAATTCAACGATTAATTTTTGTAAATCTTCTACCACCTGTTCTTCAATCATCATATGCTCTGCAGAAGGATTACCGTCTCCAATCAACTGAAAGATGTCAAATTCATCACTATTATCAAAAGTTGGAATGCGGTTGTTCTTGCGGAAAAAATCAATCACTAAGTTATGTGAAATACGCATTACCCATGGAAGAAATTTTCCTTCTTCGTTATACACCCCGCGTTTAAGGGTTTTAATCACTTTGATAAAGGTCTCTTGGAAAATATCTTCAGCCGTGTCTCTATCAAACACTTTTGAATAAATGAAGTTGTATATTTTAGCCTTATGGCGCATAATAAGTGCTTCTAAAGCTCTTTCATTACCGTCGATATAGTTTTGAACTAAAGCAGCGTCGTCTAGATGTTGAAGTTTATTTTCCATATACAAATTACTTTAAACCCTGATGGGCGGATTAAATCGATAAAACGTTTAAAGTAAAATTGTTGTATAGGCGCTAGCTTTATTTTTACAAATATAGCAAAATTATTGTAAACACTACAAATCAAAAATTATTGTTCAAAAAAGGTTTTTTTGAATTCCTCGGCAAAGATATATCGTATATTTATCGCTTCTATTTTTTCTATGAAAAAGATAAATCAACTATCGGCCAAGGAGCACATTATAATTCTAGGAGCAAAACTCCACAATCTAAAAAACATAGATGTGGCAATTGCTCGCAATACCTTAACCGTTATAACGGGGCTTTCTGGCTCTGGGAAATCTTCTTTGGCTTTTGATACTCTATACGCAGAAGGGCAAAGACGTTATGTAGAGAGTCTCTCCTCCTATGCGCGACAATTCATGGGGCGATTAAACAAACCCAAGGTGGATCAAATTAAAGGGATTGCCCCTGCGATTGCTGTCGAACAAAAGGTCAATGCCAGTAACCCTCGCTCTACCGTAGGTACAAAGACAGAAATCTATGACTACCTCAAGTTATTATTTGCCAGAATAGGCGAAACCTACTCCCCTATTTCAAACACCAAAGTCAAAAAAGACAGGGTGAGCGATGTCGTAGACTATTTAATGGGACAAGAAGAAGGCAGTAAGTTTTTACTTTTAACGACCCCCCAAAACAAACAAAATCGCAGCCATAAAGAACAGCTTGACATTCTTGTGCAACAAGGCTATGCAAGAATATTCACAGATAAAGGCATGCAACGCTTGGATGACTTAAACGGAAGCATCCCGGAACAGTTTGAATTGGTTGTCGATCGTGTGATTGTGCGAAAAGACGACGAAGATTTTAAAAATCGTTTGTCAGATGCGGTTGACGTCGCTTTTTTTGAAGGAGATGGCCAATGCGAAGTTTTACACCTTGGCACAGAAAAACGCACCCGGTTTTCGAATAAATTTGAAGCTGATGGCATGGCCTTCTTAGAGCCCAACGTTCACTTATTTAGCTTTAATAATCCATATGGTGCTTGCCCAAAATGTGAAGGCTATGGCGACATTGTTGGCATTGATCCAGAACTGGTTGTTCCCAACAATGGTCTCTCAGTATATGAAGAAGCCCTTGCCCCTTGGCGCGGAAGTGGCTTTAAAAAGTATTATTCAGATTTGGTCAACAACGCCTATCGTTTTGATTTCCCCTTACACAAACCTTATTTTGAGCTTTCCAAAGCGCAAAAAGAAACCCTGTGGAAAGGAAATTCTTATTTTGCCGGACTAAACAAGTTCTTTCAAAAACTAGAAGCCAAAAATTATAAAATCCAAAACCGGGTTTTATTATCGCGCTACCGCGGAAAAACGAAATGTGACAGCTGTAGTGGTACCCGCTTGCGTACAGAAACAGCTTATGTCAAAATTAATGGCAAAAGTTTACCAGATTTAATGCACTTATCTTTAGATGATCTGGCAGAATTTTTCAAAAACAGCCGCTTTACCCCTCAGCAAGAGGCCATTGCAAGTCGTCTACTTATTGAAATTAATTCGCGCTTGTCTTTCATGCAAAATGTCGGTTTGGGCTACTTGACCCTCAATCGAAAATCCAACACCCTTTCTGGCGGTGAATCTCAACGCATCAATCTTGCTACCTCGCTTGGTAGTAGCTTAGTGGGCTCTATGTATATTCTTGACGAACCCAGCATTGGGCTACATTCGCGGGATAACGAACGTTTAATCAATATTTTAAAGCAACTCAAGTCGCTTGGAAACACCGTAATTGTGGTAGAACACGATGAAGAAATTATGCGTGCTGCTGACGCCATTATTGATATTGGTCCAGAAGCAGGAAGCTTAGGCGGTGAGGTTGTTGGACAAGGAAATTTCGAAGAAATCCTCAAACAAAAGACTTTAACAGCTGATTATCTCAACGGAGTAAAGGCAATCCACGTTCCCAAAAAACGCCGCAAAAGCAAAAAATTCATTCAAATTACTGGCGCTAGAGAAAACAACTTAAAAAACATTAATGTCAACATCCCTTTAAATACCCTTACCGTCGTCACCGGGGTTTCTGGAAGTGGCAAAAGTACTTTAGTGAAGAAAATCCTCTACCCAGCACTTCAAAGGCACTTGGACGTATTTGTAGAAAAACCGGGACAGTTCAACGGCTTAGAAGGCGATTTCTCTTCCATTAAACAAGTTGAATACATCGATCAAAATCCCATTGGAAGATCCTCGCGCTCTAACCCGGTTACCTATATCAAGGCCTATGATGATATTAGGGCCTTATTTTCAAAACAAGCTTTAAGTAAGGTTAGGAATTTCCTTCCTAAACACTTTTCCTTTAATGTAGATGGTGGACGCTGCGATGCTTGTAAAGGAGAGGGAACCGTAACCATAGAGATGCAATTTATGGCTGATGTGGTTTTGGAATGCGAACATTGTAAAGGAAAGCGCTTCAAAAAAGAAGTACGCGAAGTACTTTTTGAAGACCAATCTATTGATCAAGTGTTAGACATGACTGTAGACGATGCCATCGCCTTTTTCACCAAACACAAGCAAGATAAATTGGCTAAAAAACTTGGTGCTTTGCAACAGGTTGGACTTGGGTATGTAACCCTGGGGCAATCCTCGGCTACCCTTTCTGGAGGAGAAGCACAAAGAATCAAACTGGCTTCCTTTATTGGTAAAGGAGAACAACGCGATAAAATTCTCTTTATTTTTGATGAACCAACAACAGGACTTCATTTTCACGACATCAATAAATTACTCACTTCTTTTAATGCCTTAATAGACAAAGGACACTCACTTCTAGTCGTTGAACACAACATGGATCTAATTAAATGCGCCGACCATTTAATTGATTTAGGCCCTGAAGGAGGAGATAAAGGAGGTACTTTAATTGGAGAAGGAACCCCAGAAGAATTGGCGAAAATCAAAGCTTCTTATACAGGACAGTACCTTAAAGAAAAGCTAAAGAGCTAATAATTAATGTTTTATTTTTTTGGCACAATAATTGTTAAAACCATTATGATTTGATTTATAATTGAATTATTTGGTTTCTATGATTTTGTTTGGTTAAGGTCTGTCTTTTAAAAGATAGACCTTAATTTTTTATAGCCCATTTCCAACAAACCATTAATGGTAGGAGATAGTTTTAAACCCACACAAAAAGCGAGGTAAGAAGCGCAAATTAAGCTGGACTTAAGCACTAAATTAACAAATGCACCAAAGGGTAACGACAAAGCAGAAAAGGCGAAGTAATGTCCTAAAATCAACAGAATTAAGTAAAAGCTTTGTTTGCTAAAAGGAGTGATTTGAAATGTTTTGGCCACCAAAAGCACCTTTAATACATTAAAGACCGTAATCACGATTAAGGTAGCGATGGCCGCTCCTATAAAGCCCAATTCCGCAATAAAATGGAGGTTTAAAAATACAACTGCTATCGCTGATCCTATTGATAGAAAAGGAACAAAATAATAGTATTTAGAGTTGTTAATAATGTTGTTGGTACAACCCGTTGCTGCTGTAATTATTTTGGTAATGGAAATATACAATACCACAGGAATAGCCACAACAAATCCTTCTTTGCCACTTAAAAAAGAAATGAAGTCATATAAATCATGAATATTGGCGTTAATCAACACAAAGAATAATCCAGATACCAACAGCAGATTAGTGCCGCTTTTAGACAATAAAGATTTCAATTCTTTGTGATTAGCTGTGTTAATCGCTTCTGAAACCAAAGGACTCACGATTTGCAACATTGCCCTTACGGGAGCATCAATGATGGCAGCAATAAAAATCGCCACCCTGTAATAAGCGACATAGCGATCTTCTACTAATTTCCCCAACATACTCGCATCAATATCAATAATGACACTTGCGCCAAAAGCAGAAAGAAAAATCAAGGTACTATAGGTTAATAGTTGACGTGTATTGGCGGGCAAGGCGAAGTGAATTTTGGGCGTGTATAACCATAAACTATACCCCATAATAATAGCCAAACGCAGATAATAACCTATAATTAAAGCATTGATAAAAGCGCTGAAATCTAACCAATTTAGCAAATACGCCAGCAACAAACAGCTAATCAACACCCTTTGGTAAACTTCTTTTAAAAAATTCCCAACGACAGTTTGTTTTTGCACCCTTGCCCAATTGTAAAACACCTCGAAATATGCAGTGGAAATCGCGATGAGAAAAATCAAGTAAATGAACTGAGCAATTGCTGGGTTTTTCGTTGATAAATATGCTGCAATTTCTGTGTAATAGCTAAAGAATAAAGCCCCTGAAGGGATAATAAACAGGAGTGGAAGAAACAAAGAAAAAAGCAAAAGTTGGTCTTTCTCCTTTGGTGTTGGTGCGGCAGAAAAATACTTGATAATGGTATGTTGAACCCCAAAAGAAAAAACAGGCTGAAGGATATTGGACTGTGCAAGCAGAATCACTACAATCCCATAGCGTTCTTCTCCCATTGCCCTAGGATAAAAAACCACTGTATTAATAGCCCCAATGCCAAAAGCGAGAATAACACTTAGAATATTGTAAAAAGATTGCTTTGCTACTACCCCCATTTAATCCTGCTTTTGTTCTGGTCTATTTTGCCAAATACAGCCCGCGATTAAAAGAAACAGTAAAACAATCGCTAGTAACTGTATTCCACTACCCAATTGTATTAATTGCGGCTCAAAAACAAAACGAACCCGGTGTTCTCCTGCAGGAATTTCTAAACCACGCAGTACATAATTAACGAGATGAATTTGCTGCTCCTCTCCATCAATGGTCGCACTCCAACCATTTTTGTAGTACATCTCAGAAAAAACAGCAAAGGCATCTTGACTGGTTTTCACTGTATAGATTTTTTCCTCAGGGCTGTTTTCAACAAGGCGAATAGTGGCCAAAGAATCTTTTTTATAACGCAAGGGAAGCGCGGGCTTGTCTCCTTCTATTATGGCTATTTCTGAAAAGTTGGTCGTTAACATTGCTTGATAAGCCTCATCTGCGGTTGCCTTTGGCGATAGTGCGGAAACAAACCAAGCTGCCCCAAGGTTCTCTGGATTTTCAAGGAGTTGTTGCTCCCCTTCTTCATTGTCAAATAGAATATATTTCACGTTTAAACAATTGAGAATCTCCTCGTGTTGCTGGGTTTGGAATAAATCCATCAATTCTTCAAATCTACGTGGTTTAGCACCGTGGTACCCACCTATAGCATTGTGGAAATAGGCTGTTCTTGCTCCTTGCAATCCAAGGGCAGGTTCATAAACGCGAAAATGACTTTTATCCTTTAGAATTGCCCGATCTTGGGGGGTAGAAACAAAGGCCCGTTTTACCCTACTTGGAGCAACGAATAAATCTCGATCTAAATAGCGGTTGGATATTTGCAACAAGTCAATTAGCAACAGTAAAGCTATACCAACAAAAGCCATTTGCTTTCTCAGTTTTTCAAAGAGGAAAGCATAGAGCATCCCTGCGGCCAAAAGCACAAATACAAATGCCCGGATTAAATCTTCTGTATATATTGTTTTTCTTGCTTCAAAAATCAATTGCATGATTTGTGCCCCAAAAACATTGGCGTAATAGCCATCATTAGGACCTTTGAAAAGCAAGACAGCTTTGGCCAAATACAAAACCAAAAGAAGCCCCCCAAAAACATAAAGACTGTTTTTTAATGCTTTTTTTGCGTTTACTTTAGTGCCCTCGAAAAAATCCTTCAAACCTATCATGGCCAAGACAGGGAAACAAAATTCCAAAATAACCTGGATAGAAGATACCGCCCGAAATTTGGCGTAAAGCGGAAAATAATCGACAAAAAAGCGGGTGAAGAAGTCTAGGTTTTTCCCCCAAGAGAGTAATAACGAAAGTACAATCCCCACGCATAACCATTTCTTAAGCCAGTTTAAAGGAAAAAACAAAGCCAGTAAGGCGAGAAAAATAACAACAACCCCAACATAGGCAGGTGCTTCCAAAATGGGTTGATCGCCCCAATAAGTGGGAACATTTGAAACAAATTGGGCAGCTTGTTGGCTAGAGACGCCCTTTTGGACGAGATTTTTATACAAATCAGAAGTGGTTCCCAAATCTTCTCCAGAGCCTCCACCCTGAATTCTGGGCACCAAAAGATTAAAACTCTCAAAAATCCCATAACTGAACTGCGTGATATATGCATACGATAAACCCGAGCGTTTTTCTAGGGGTTGGCCGGCGGCATCTTGGGTTAATTCTCCTTTTCCACGGGTACTAAATTGGGTGTATTCTGAAGTCGCCAAAAGGGAACTTGCATTTAAGGCAATTGCCATTAAACCGGCAAGAACTAGCCTTGCTGTTTGTTTAAAAAAAACAGCCAGTTGATTCGCTTTATAGTTTTGCCAAGCCTGAAAACAAAGGTATACGCCCATAAGCAAGAGCATATAATAGGTCATTTGGTAATGATTAGCTCTGATTTGCAAACCCATTGCGAGGGTGGCAAAAACAATTCCCCACAGGGACTTTTTGCTGAAAATATAATGGACGGCCGCAAAAACAAAAGGCAGGTATCCCAATGCTTGTGCTTTGGTGTTGTGCCCTACTTGAATGATGATTAAAAGATAGGTTGATAAACCATAGGCAATTCCCCCCAAAACAGCATAGCGCCTGGGTAAGCCAATGGCCAATAAAAAAAGATAAGCCCCCAAGAAATACAAAAAAAGTAAATAGGAAGGATGGGGCAGTAAACGAACTATTTTGTGGAGCGGCGTTAGAATATCATAAGGGTATTTTGCCCCTAATTGATAGGTGGGCATTCCGCCAAAGGCATTGTCTATCCAATAGGCTTCTTCTCCTTTTAATTCCCTTTTTTCCTTGAGTTGTCGCGACATGCCACTGTACTGAATGCTGTCTGATTGCAAAAGCTTTTTACCTTGCAATAAAGGATAAAAAACAGCCAAAGAAAGCACCACAAAAAGGAAAATTACGCCTATATTTTTTAAGCTAGATGTACTATTCAATTTCTTCATAATCAATATACTCCCCCATTTTTTCGGTGGGTTTTTGCTTTGCTTGCTGTTGTTGTTTGCCTTGTGTTTCTTTCGCTTTTTGCTCCATTTTTTTCATTAACTTTCCCACAAAGAAAAGCAATAACCAGGGCAAGATTTTGCGCCTAAAAAGGATCAAAATAAGCAGTAGGAGTAAGAAGATTGTTGAGAGCATATGGATGCAAAATATAATATAGATTAAAATTAAAATAATAAACGTAAAAATCGCCCCCCTGCTGCTTTTTCGTTAGTATATTTTTTAAAATACCGCTATCTTGCTTTAAATTGACCTCCATGCGCAAAATTATCGCTTTCCTTTTTTTTGGTTGCTTTTCCCTTTCTCTTAGCGGGCAATACACCGATCAAATCAACTCCAATCGACCGGGGGCGTCTATTGGGGCTTTCTCAGTAGGTACAAGGGTGATTCAATTTGAAGCAGGAACTGAATTCAGGAACTACAAACACAAAAGCTATAACAACTCAAAAGTAAACGGAAAAATAGGTTTCTTCTCTTTGCGTTATGGGTTCTTAAAAGAACAGCTAGAACTTACTTATGAGGGCGTTTATCAATTGGACCAACTGACCAACCGGCTTGCCCTTCCCGAATCGAAATATAAAAGAGAGGGGTTTCTACAAAACTTCTTAGGTGTGAAGTACTTGGTATACGATCCGTTTAAAAAAGAACAAGACATCAATGTTTACAGTTGGAAAGCCAACAATGGTTTTAAACTAAGGGATTTAATCCCAGCCGTTTCTTTAACCCTAGGGGCAAATGCGGTCTTAAAAAAAGACAACCCCTACCCTTACGGAGATGTATTTGGCAACCTGAGTAACCCTGTGTTTTTTGGCAATTTAGGCCGCGGGCCAGAAGAAGAACCTTTTATTAGTGGGCGCGCCACTCTTGCAACGCAATCCCACTTTTTAGGTACTTGGGTATTTGTTACCAACTTTACGTATAACCGCATTTTAACAGACTTTCCCGAGACGAATTATATCCTAACACTTACCCACACCATTAACCCATTATGGTCTGTCTATCTTGAAACGCAGGGATTTTCTAGCGAGCGTTATAAAGACCAAATTTTTAGAACTGGAGCCGCTTATTTACTCACAGACGACATTCAACTAGAAGCCACAATTGGCGCCAATACAAAAGATACCCCCTCGCTATTCTTCATCAACGCAGGGGTTTCCTATCGACTGGATTTTCACCGTGATATCGATCCAGAAAAGAAAGCAGAAGAAAAAGCGCTACGAAAAGAAGAAAAAGCCCTTAAAAAGGGAGCTAAAAAAGCCGCGAAAGCCAACAAAAAAAGAGACCGTAGAGCCAAAAGAAACGAACCATAATGATTGAAATTGTTGCCATTAGCAGCCCAGCTGAATACAAAGCCTTTGTTGAATTCCCTTTTCGTTTATATAAAAATCATCCCTATTGGGTTCCGCCCATTATTAAAGAAGAATTGGCAGCCATAGACCAAAAAAGCAATCCTGTTTTTAAAAATGCCGATGCGCGTTTCTTTTTGGCCTATCAAAACGGAGAAATTGTGGGACGTATTGCAGCAATGATTAATTGGATTGAAGTTGAAAAACTGCAAAAACAAAAAGTGCGTTTTGGGTGGTATGATGTTATTGATGACTTAGCCGTTAGCAAAGCTTTACTCAAGGCTGTAAAAGACTATGGAAAAGAACATCAAATGACTTTTATGGAAGGACCGGTTGGTTTTTCAAATCTCGACAAAGCTGGCCTCTTGGTAGAGGGTTTTGAAGAAATGAACACCATGATTACCAACTATAACTACCCCTATTACAACACCCATATGGAAGCCTTAAAAATGGAGAAGTTGGCCCAATGGGTAGAATATGAAATTAAAATTTCTTCCTTTGAAGACTCACCAGAAAAAGTGCGCCGATTTGGGGAAATGATCCTAAAACGCTACCAACTAGAGGTCTTGCATTTTACAAAAACCAAACAAATCATTCCTTATGTTGAACAGATGTTTGTATTGTTGGAAGAAACCTATAATAAGCTACAAACCTTTGTACCCGTTCAAGACTATCAAATAAAGCATTACAAGGAAAAATACTTCCAGTACATTCATCCAGAATTCATTAAATGCATCGCTGATAAAGAAGGGAAATTGGTAGCCTTTGTTATTATAATGCCTTCCTTCACCAAAGCACTGAAAAAGGCCGCTGGAAAGATGTTCCCCTGGGGGATTTTACACATTTTAAAAGCACTTTATTTTAACAATAGAGCTTCTTTTTATCTTATTGGGGTTCATCCTGAGTATCAAAACAAGGGCGTTACGGCAATTATCTTTAATGAGATTCAAAAGTTGTTCAACAAAAAAGGAATTACTGTTGTTGAAACAAATCCAGAGTTAGAAGAGAACGACGCCATCCAAAACATGTGGAAAAACTACGAACACCGTTTACACAAAAAAAGAGCGACCTTTACAACAACTTTATAGCCCATGTTAACCGACGGAACCATTATCGCTTTATCAACTGCCTCAGGTGCTGCAGCCATAGGCGTAATTCGACTTTCTGGCCCAGCGGCCATTTCGGTGACTGCGCAACTCTTTCGCGCTAAATCAAAAAAAGCACTAACCCATCAAAAAAGCCATACCATTCACTTTGGTGATATTGTTGCAGAAGGACAATTGATTGACGAAGTCTTAGTAAGTGTTTTTAAGAATCCCTCGTCTTATACTGGAGAAGATGTCGTTGAAATTTCATGTCATGGATCGCGGTATATTCAAGAAAAAATCATTCAACTTTTTATCCAAAAGGGAATAAGGCCGGCAAAAGCAGGAGAATTTACCCTTCGCGCCTTTATCAATGGGAAAATGGATTTGGCCCAAGCTGAAGCTGTCGCAGATGTTATCGCCTCTGAAAACGAAGCCAGTCATCAAGTCGCCATGCAACAAATGCGTGGGGGAATTAGTACCGAAATTAAATTGCTGCGGCAAGAACTCCTCGATTTTGCCAGTCTAATCGAATTAGAACTCGATTTTGCCGAAGAAGACGTTGCATTTGCTGACAAATCTGCTTTTGAAGCTTTACTGATCAAAATCAATACCTTATTAAAGAAACTAATCGATTCTTTTGCCCTTGGCAATGTGATCAAAAAAGGTGTTCCCATCGCCATCATTGGTCCGCCTAATGCCGGGAAATCAACCCTTCTCAATGCTTTATTAGAAGAAGATAAAGCCATTATTTCGGCTATTGCCGGAACAACCAGAGACAGCATTGAAGATGAAATGACCATAGCAGGCATTGGCTTTAGATTTATCGATACTGCTGGGATAAGAGAAACCCAGGATGAGATCGAGCAAATAGGGATTAAAAAGGCTTTTGAAAAAGCCGAACAAGCTGCCATAATTCTTTATTTGATCGACAGTCAAAGTTATAATGAAGAAGCGGAAATACACCGTGAAAAACTCAGCGGGCTACAAACCCAATTTCCGAATAAACCCTTGTGGATCTTACTCAATAAAACAGATCTGACAAAGGCATCTCTCCCTAGAACAATTGAAGGCTACCCCTGTCTCCAAATGAGCGCAAAAAGCAAAACAGGAATCGAGTCTTTAAAAAATGTATTGGTGCAACACATGGAAGAAAACAACTATCAAGACGAAAGCATCATCACCAATTCGCGCCATTATGCTGCTTTAAGTGCTGCCTTGATAGAAATCACCAAAGTACAAACAGGCGTAAAAGAAGGACTAAGCGGAGATTTACTCGCCATAGACTTAAGACAAGCTTTATTTCACCTCGGTGAAATTACTGGTGAAGTAACGAATGATGAGCTTTTAGGAAATATTTTTGCCAACTTCTGTATCGGTAAGTAAAGCAATATGCTATGCTGATGATAAAGCGATTTACAGCTTCACTTTATTCTTGAGCAATAAAAGTAAAATAAGCTTAGGCTACTTTGGAATGGTGATATGATTAAGCATTATTATTTTTTACTTTATTGGCAATGGCTTCATCATAATGCATGAAAATATTAGCCCAAATGGTTTTTGACCAGGCACCAATAATGGGCATGCTAAGCACAAGTATTCCAGTAATTAGTCCAAAAAGTTGTTTATAACTTATTTCAATAGAAAGCAAATGAGTTAGCAAATAAATGGTAATTGCAATTGCAATGCCTAAAGCATAAGAAATATACATTGACCCAAAATAGAAGCTAGGTTCAATTTTATAATTT
>CBFHVC010000018.1:0-3933 GCA_965659515.1 Candidatus Arcticimaribacter sp.
GGTGAAGCTATCCACAGACGAGCGAACTTGTTTGGTGATAGATGTTCCCTATTTAACCGAAGAAAAAATCATCACCAACGATCTTGTTGAACTTGAAAATGATCAACGCTTCTTTTTAAAAGGGAGATTCGATAATATTATCAATACGGGTGGGATTAAAGTTATTCCGGAAGAAGTTGAAGCCAAGTTGGCGGCTTATATTCCTCAATCTTTTTTCATAGGAGCAGTAAACGATTCTGCACTAGGCCAAAAAATCATCCTTTTCGTTGAAGGGAACTATGCTAAAGACCTTTTACAAACCCTAAAGGGGATTGAAGCTTTGTCGAAATATGAATTGCCAAAGGAAATTAAGGCCATCAAAGCATTTTCAAGAACACCAAATGGGAAAATACAACGCCAGCAAACCCTCGCAGCATTAGACTTGTAAAACGCCCATATTAAAGCGTTCTGTTATAGGCGCATGGTTGGCTGCTGCTATTCCCATGCTGATCCATTGACGGGTATCTGTTGGATTGATAATGGCATCTGTCCATAAACGGGCTGCAGCATATTCTGCTTTGGTTTGATAATCATAACGTCCTTTAATTTTTTCAAACAAATTGTTTTGTTCTTCCTCAGAAATTTTCACGCCTTTTTTCTTGAGGGAACTGGCTTCAATTTGCATCAATACTTTAGCCGCTTGTGCACCACCCATCACAGCCATTTCGGCCGAAGGCCAGGCAATAATTAGCCTGGGATCAAAAGCTTTCCCGCACATGGCATAGTTTCCTGCCCCATAAGAATTCCCCAAGATAACCGTGAATTTCGGCACAACAGAATTGGCCATTGCGTTGACCATTTTTGCCCCGTCTTTAATAATACCGCCATGTTCTGCTTGACTGCCTACCATAAAACCATTGACATCTTGTAAAAAGACCAAGGGGATTTTCTTTTGATTGCAGTTGGCTATAAAACGTGTCGCTTTATCTGCAGCATCACCATAGATAACTCCGCCCAATTGCATTTCACCTTTTTTTGATTTGACCACCTTGCGCTGATTGGCGACAATCCCCACTGCCCAGCCATCGATTCTGGCATAAACTGTAATTATGGTTTTTCCATAAGCTGCTTTGTATTCGTCATATTCTCCTTTATCGACTAAATGTTCAATCAAAGGGTAGGTGTCATAGGGAGTGTTTCTTTCTTTGGGAAGCAGGCCAAATATTTGTTCCTGGTCTTTTAACGGAAGGGCAGGAGTTGAGCGGTTAAACCCAGCGAGATCTGGACTGCCCAATTTATCGATTAGCGATCTTATTTTTTGCAGTGCTGCAGCATCATCAGGAACTTTATAATCGGTAACGCCACTTATTTCTGTATGGGTTGTGGCTCCCCCTAGGGTCTCATTGTCTATATTTTCTCCTATCGCTGCTTTTACCAAATAGCTTCCAGCTAAAAAAATACTTCCCGTTTTATCTACAATTAATGATTCATCTGACATAATAGGTAGATAGGCGCCTCCGGCAACACAACTGCCCATCACAGCAGCAATCTGAATAATGCCTTTGCTACTCATTTTGGCATTATTGCGGAAAATACGGCCAAAATGTTCCTTGTCTGGAAAAATTTCATCTTGCATGGGTAAAAACACCCCAGCAGAATCAACGAGATACACTATGGGTAAATTGTTCTCTAAGGCGATTTCTTGTGCCCTTAGATTCTTTTTTCCAGCCATGGGAAACCATGCACCAGCTTTAACAGAAGCGTCATTGGCGACAATAACACATAATCTTTTTTGGATGTAGCCTAAAACAACAACAACTCCAGCAGCAGGGGCACCACCGTATTCTTTATACATTTCATAAGCAGCAAAGGCGCCAATTTCAATGAAGTTTGATTTAGGATCGATAAGTGCTTTAATGCGCTCTCTAGCGGTCATTTTACCTTGGTCACGTAATTTTTGCAGCTGTTTTTTTCCACCACCTAATTTTATTTGGGTCAGTTTTTTGTCGACAGCAGACCAAAGTAATTTATTGTGATCTTCATATTTGTTGAAGTCCAAATCCATAGCAATCTTTTGATAAAAATAAGAAAGTTTACAAGAGTATTCAGCGATTTAAGCGAAAAGAAAAGCTTTAGGAAGCCGAATAAAATAAAAGTGCGATATTTGCTTTTGGAAGAAATCAAATTATGAGTTTAAACAAAAATAAAATCTTTAGGATAGCTGCCTTTATTATATCTTTAATTGGGACAGCTTTGATTCTTTTGGGTTATTTTATTTATAGAGAATATGCCACTGGCTTTTACGTTGCAGGAATTGGTTTTTTTGTTATTGCCTGGGCATTTAACGCATTAAAAGGAAGAATATAACTATGTCTGACGATAAAAAAGTCATTTTTTCAATGTCTGGGGTAACCAAGAGCTACCCTTCTTCACAACAACCTGTTTTAAAGAATATCTACCTGAGCTTTTTTTATGGAGCAAAAATCGGGATTCTTGGACTTAACGGCTCTGGAAAGTCAACGCTGCTCAAGATTATTGCGGGTTTAGATAAAAACTTCCAAGGAGATGTGGTTTTTTCGCAAGATTACAGCGTGGGATATCTTGCACAAGAACCAGAAATGGACGACGATAAAACCGTCTTGGAAATCGTTAAAGAAGGAGTTGCTGCTACAGTAGCTATTTTAGACGAATACAATAAAATTAACGATCAATTTGGCTTGCCAGAGGTGTATGAGAATGCCGATAAAATGCAACAACTCATGGATCGTCAAGCGCAATTACAAGACGAAATCGATGCTGTCAACGCTTGGGAACTGGACACACAATTAGAAATCGCTATGGATGCTTTACGCACTCCGCCAAGCGATCAAAAAGTTGGAGTGCTTTCTGGTGGAGAGCGCCGCAGAGTGGCCCTTTGTCGTTTGCTTTTACAAAAGCCAGATGTTTTATTACTCGATGAACCCACCAACCACTTAGATGCTGAATCGGTTCATTGGTTAGAACATCATTTAGCCCAATACAAGGGAACAGTTATTGCCGTTACCCACGATCGTTATTTCCTTGATAATGTCGCTGGATGGATTTTAGAATTAGATCGCGGTGAAGGGATTCCATGGAAAGGAAATTATTCTTCTTGGTTAGAACAAAAATCCAAACGCTTGGCACAAGAACAAAAACAAGCTTCTAAACGACAAAAAACCTTAGAGCGTGAGCTGGAATGGGTTCGTATGGCACCAAAAGGAAGACAAACCAAGCAAAAGGCACGTTTATCGAATTACGATAAATTAATGAGCCAAGACCAAGGCCAGGTACAAGAAAAACTAGAGATTTTTATTCCCAACGGCCCGCGTTTAGGAACCAATGTAATTGAGGCTAAAGGTGTCGCAAAAGCCTTTGGTGACAAACTGTTATATGACGATCTAAACTTTGTTTTACCACAGGCAGGAATTGTCGGAATTATTGGTCCTAACGGTGCAGGAAAGTCTACCATATTTAAAATGATAATGGAGCAAGAAGCGCCAGACGGCGGAACCTTTGCTGTAGGAGAAACCGTTAAATTGGCCTACGTTGATCAATCACACGCCAACATTGACGCCGAAAAGAGCATTTGGCAAAACTTTTCTGATGAGCAAGAGTTGATTATGCTAGGTGGAAAACAAGTGAATTCTCGCGCTTTCTTAAGCCGTTTTAACTTTTCTGGAAATGAACAAAATAAAAAAGTAAGCACCCTTTCCGGAGGGCAACGCAACCGCTTGCATTTGGCCATGACACTAAAAGAAGAGGGGAATGTATTGTTACTTGATGAGCCGACCAATGATTTGGATGTAAATACCTTAAGAGCACTAGAGGAAGGTTTAGAGAATTTTGCTGGTTGTGCGGTTGTAATTTCCCACGACCGTTGGTTCCTCGATAGAATTTGCACCCATATCCTCGCTTTTGAAGGCGATTCTCAGG
>CBFHVC010000018.1:3943-37264 GCA_965659515.1 Candidatus Arcticimaribacter sp.
TTATGAAGAGAATAAAAAGAAGCGTTTGGGCGGTGATGTGATACCAAAGCGTATTCAGTACAGAAAACTTACCCGAGACTAAATTAAATCGTACACCCATGTTTTCGCAAGAATTGCTTACGCTTATCTACTTCGACAATAGCCTAGGAGCCTATTTAACTTTCGTTGGAATATTGCTTTTTGGCTTGCTTTTTAAGCAGTTGATAAGTCGTTATTTAGGAGGTGTTTTATTTCGCTTATTGGGGAAAAGTGCCCATGAAATAGGGCGTTCTGCTTTCGATGACCGTTTAAAAAAGCCATTGAATAATTTAATTCTTCTGGGGGCACTTTTTTTGGCAAGCCAACAGCTACAATTCCCCGCTGCATGGGCGCTTGCCAGTGAAGATGATTTTGGATTAAGGCAATTGCTCAACAAGGGATTTTCTTTAATTTATGCTTATTTTATTTTCTTATTGTTGCTGCGTTTTGTTGATTTTGTCGGAGAAATTATGGAGCGTAGAGCGGCAAAGACTTCAAATAAAATGGACGATCAAATTGTTCCTTTTGCGATAGAAATCGTCAAAGTACTCTTGATTATTTTAGGGTCCTTAACTGTAATGAGCAGTGTTTTTAATGTTAATATAGCTGCTTTGGCCACAGGTTTAGGAATTGGTGGTATTGCCATTGCAATGGCCTCAAAAGAAAGTCTTGAGAACTTACTGGGTTCTTTTACGATTTTTTTAGACAAGCCTTTTACTTATGGCGATATTGTTACGGTAAATGGATATACCGGTACCGTAGAAAAGGTTGGTTTTAGGTCGACTAGGATCAGAACCTTCGATAAAAGTATCGTTACGGTCCCCAATAAGAACATGGTGAATGCCGAATTAGACAACTTAGGTCTTCGTCCTATTAGAAGGGTCAAGTTTAACATTGGATTGACCTATGGAACGCCTGTAGAAAACATCAAGAAGATTGTGACTGAAATGGAAACCATGATTAACAACCATCCTAACACTACCCAGGATGGTGCAAGGGTTCGCTTTCAAGAATTTGGTGCGAGCTCGTTAGATCTTTTGGTGCTGTATTATGTAAATAGTCCAGATTGGGAATTGTTGATCGATACCCGTCAAGCCATTAATTTTAGCATTATTGAGATTGTTCAAGCGCAAGGCAGTGATTTTGCTTTCCCTACAACTTCCGTTTTCTTAGAAAAATAAAATTCCTATCTTCCTACTTTAACAAGATTAGGAATGGAGGAAAAGCGCGTATGTGTGATTGGGGCAGGTCCATCTGGAATAGCTGCCATTAAGAATATTCATGAAAAAGGGATAGCGGTTGTTGCCTATGACTACAACCATGATGTTGGAGGAAATTGGCTGTTTTCTGAAAAAGAAAGCCATTCTAGTGTCTTTGAAACTACCCATATTATTAGTTCAAAAACCCTTTCTCAATACGAGGATTTTCCTTTTCCACCAGAAGTGGCCGATTATCCTTCTCATGATGAATTGCGGAATTATTTTCAGGCTTACGCCAAAGCGTTTGATTTATATCCTTTGATTTCATTCAATACACTGGTTAAATCTTGTGTGCTTAATCCCGAGCATGTTTGGGAAGTTACCACCTTGTGCAATGGCGAAGAAACAACAGAAAAGTTCACTGATCTAGTGGTGTGCAATGGCCATCACTGGCAACCGAAATATCCTAATTATCCAGGGGAATTTTCTGGAGAATTTTTACATTCTCATCAATACAAAAAAGCGTCTCCCTTTCAGGAAAAGAAAGTTCTTGTAATAGGGGGAGGAAATTCTGCCTGTGATGTAGCTGTCGAAACCAGTCGAGTTAGTCAAAAGACGAGCATCAGTTGGCGAAGAGGTTATCGAATTTTGCCCAAATTTATTATGGGTAAACCTTCAGATGTATTTGCATCTTCTATGACTTTTTTGCCCATTTGGTTACGAAATTTTTTTGCTGGAATAATGGTGAAAATAGCGACCGGTCCAAATAGTTGGTATGGTTTGCCAAAGGTGAACCATAAATTTGGCGCAACGCATCCTACGGTGAATAGTGAATTGCTCTACATGATTAGACATGGTAAGGTGAAGCCTAAACCAGATATCGAAAAGTTTGAGGGTTCTACCGTTTATTTTAAAGACGGTAGTAAAGAAGATTTTGATACAGTAATTGCTTGCACTGGTTTCGTGCTAGCCCATCCGTTTTTTACCAAAAACTTCCTTGATTACAGCAGCGGGCCAGTTCCCTTGTATTTAAAAATGTTTCACCCAACAATTCAGAACCTCTTTTTTATTGGAATGTTTCAACCCTTAGGCTGTATTTGGCCAGGGGCTGAGCAACAAAGTAAACTTGCGGCATGTGCGATAAGTGGTGCGTGGAAACGCCCTCAAAACATTGAACAGTTGTGTGAACGTGAAGTAACAGCCCCCCATATGAAACAGTTGGCTACTTCTCGACATACAATTACTGTAGATTTTCACAAGTTTCTGCGTCAAATTAAAAATGAATTGCGCAAAGCAAAACCAATAAAAAAAGTTGCCTAATGTTTAAGCATAAATTCGTTAAAATTATTTTCTTCCTCTTTGTGGGGCTAATCCTCTTGGGGAAATTTCTTATTTCGCCAGATAAAACCTTTGAAGAACTCGCGCCAAAATATGCTGCTGCCCCTTCTCAATTTATGGAGATAAACGGCATGAAAGTGCACTATCGCGATGAAGGTGAAGGGACTCCCATTGTTTTAATTCACGGTACAGGGGCCTCTTTGCACACTTGGGAAGATTGGACCAAGGATTTAACCCAAGATTATCGGGTGATACGATTGGATTTGCCTGCTTATGGCCTAACAGGGAAAGACCCGCAAAAGCGCTATAGTTCAAAAGATTATGTCGATTTACTCCATGCTTTTTTAGGGGAGTTAAAGGTGGACAAATTTCATTTAGCGGGAAACTCTCTTGGCGGCTTGATTTCTTGGTTATACGCAAGCTATCATCCTGAAAAAGTAAAGCAGCTTATTCTATTAGACCCCAGTGGTTTTCCTTTTAAAAACACGCCTTTGGTGATTAAAATGGCGAAAACTCCGCTGTTGAATAATTTTATCCGCTATGTAACGCCCCGTAGTTTTATTGAAAAAAACATCAAAGAAGTTTACTATGACGAAAGCCTAATCAAAGATGAAACCATTGATCGCTATCACGATTTAACCCAGTATGTGGGCAATAGACAAGCTTTTATAGATCGCGCCTATGTCGAAAGAGAGGATTACACAGAACGGCTTTCAAGCATACAGGCGCCCACTTTGATCCTTTGGGGAGAAAATGATGCTTGGATACCCGTTAGTGATGCCGCTAAGTTTAAAGCGGCTATCCCCAAAGCAGAAGTTGTTATTATGCCCAAAACAGGACATGTACCTATGGAGGAAAGACCAAGGGCGAGTCTCGCAATTTGTCGTGCTTTTTTAACGCGCTAAAGTTTAATTTCCATTTTAATATTCCCCCTTGAATAAAGTGCATCTTTTTCTAGTGGCACTTCAATAAAACCGTATTTGCGGTAAAGGTGAATGGAGTTTTCTAAGATGGTATTAGAATACAATAAGATCTTTTCCCAGTGGTGTTGCTCTGCAAAACGAATCGCAAATTGCATCATTTGATTGCCAATTCCTTTTCCTCTTAGAGTAGGAGGGACAGCCATTTTACTAAACTCATAAATGCCCTCTCCCTTTTTGATAAAAGCAAAGGTACCCACTGTTTTTTCTTCCAGTATCGCCATAAAAACAAAACCTCCTTTATCGATGATTTCTGTTTGCGGATTACTCAAAACAAGTTCATCAATGGGTTCAACCACAAAATAGGTTTCTAGCCATTCAATATTAAGGGCTTTAAAAGCAACAGCATCTTCTGCTGTATATTTTCTAAAGTTAATGTTAGGCATCTCCTGTCATGTCTTCTGGACGAACCCACTGATCAAATTCTTCAGCCGTTAAATAGCCCAAAGCTAAACTTGCTTCTTTTAATGTAGTACCTTCTTCGTGTGCTTTATTGGCAATTTCTGCCGCTTTGTAATAACCGATTTTTGTGTTTAAAGCAGTAACAAGCATGAGTGAATTGTTCACCAATTCATCAATTCGAGACTGGTTAGGTTCAATTCCTACCACACAGTTTTCGGTAAAACTAACGCAAGCATCTCCAATTAGACGGGCAGATTGTAAAATGTTTGCCGCCATCATGGGTTTGAATACATTGAGTTCATAATGTCCTTGTGTTCCTCCCACAGTAATGGCCACATCGTTCCCCATTACTTGCGCACAAACCATGGTTAAAGCTTCACATTGGGTTGGATTAACTTTTCCAGGCATAATTGAGCTTCCAGGCTCATTGGCTGGAATAATGATTTCTCCAATTCCAGAACGTGGGCCAGAGGCCATTAAACGAATGTCATTTCCGATTTTATTTAAAGAGACCGCGAGTTGTTTTAAGGCACCATGGGTTTCTACAATGGCATCATGTGCAGCCAGTGCTTCAAATTTATTGTGGGCAGTAATAAAGGGTAAACCCGTAAATTCAGCAATGTATTCTGCAACTCTTTTGGCGTAGCCTTTAGGCGTATTAATACCTGTTCCAACGGCTGTTCCACCCAAAGCCACTTCTGATAAATGTTTTAGCGTAAATTCTAAGGCTGCTATTCCATGATCTAATTGCGAAACATAGCCAGAAAATTCTTGTCCAAGGGTGAGGGGAGTGGCATCCATTAAATGGGTACGCCCAATTTTCACCACCGACTTAAACGCTTGGGCTTTTTTGTCTAGCGCATTGCGAAGGGTTTTTACGCCCGGTAAAGTAACGGCTATAATTTTCTTGTAAGCCGCGATGTGCATGCCCGTAGGAAAAGTGTCATTTGAAGATTGTGACTTATTAACGTCGTCGTTAGGGGCAAGGGTTTTTTCTCCTTCGCCTAAAGTGTTTCCAGCAAGAACGTGCGCGCGATTTGCAATGACTTCATTGACATTCATATTGCTTTGCGTTCCAGAGCCAGTTTGCCAGATAACCAACGGGAATTGGTCGTCTAATTTTCCGGAAAGAATTTCTTCACACACTTCGGCGATTAGATCGCGTTTTGTAATATCTAAGACCCCTAATTCGTGGTTGGTAAAAGCGGCTGCTTTCTTTAAGTAGGCAAATCCTTGTACCACTTCTATCGGCATGGATCCCGTAGGACCGATTTTGAAATTAGCACGAGAGCGCTCTGTTTGTGCGCCCCAATAAACGTCTTTTGGGACTTTAACTTCCCCAAGGGTATCTTTTTCAATACGGTATTCCATCTGAATATATTTTAGACAAAAATAAGACAAAATTTAGCTAAGAACTAGTGTGAATAGCATTGTGAATAAAAAAAGAAATCTCGTTGGGAAAACGATAGAAATGCTTTAATTTTGTGACAAATTGAAGATCATGTTTGAATTTGACCAGTATTTAGGATTCCTTACTTTTTTATCCATTTTAACCATTGGCTTTTGGCTGATGATTTTTTTATTGACTTTTGTCATTCCTTATTGGTTGACCGGGTCTTTGCTTGAATGGTTACAAGAAAAAAAAGAAGGACGAAAAGAAGTACCAAAGCGCAAATAATTACCGCCTTATAAATAAAAAACACCGCTTTAAGCGGTGTTTTTTTATGCGTTAATGGCTAGGGGGATTAAAAATCAAATCCTCCTTCATCGCCACCATTTCCTCCATTTGAGCGTTGGTCTCTTCTTCGTTTATTTTTATTTTCGTTAATGCGGTAAGTAAAGGTGAATATATAGGTGGGTTGTCTCCACTGAAATTCTGTGTAATTACTAAAACTGTCTGTTAAAGTAGTGCTTTTTCTGCGTCTAGAATTAAAGATATCGGAAGCCCTAAACGACAAGGTTGCCTTCTTTTTAAAGAGTTCTTTATTGATTGCCCCAGACATAGACAGGATGCCTTCAGATTCTGTTTGTGCAGTGGCTCTAGGGCCTCTGTAAAAGGTTCTTAATTGTGTAGTTAAACCAAATGGAAGCGGGAAGCTTGCGTTGATTCTAGCAAACCAGCTGATGATTTCAGCATCAAACACTTGACCTTGATACGATCCAATGGTTTCTGAGTTAAATATATTAAAGTTACCACTAATACGAACCTGACGTTTGGGGGAATAGGTCAAGGTGAATTCTGTCCCTGTGCGGTTATTTTCGGCTAAATTCACAGAAGTTGAACGCAAGGCGGGTACTTCAATAATAGGATCTTCACTCACCCGAACAATTGTTCCAGTAGATTCTGTTATACGTGTGATTACCTGTTTTGAAGTTGAATAATAAACAGAACCATTGAAAGTGAATTTCTCCCAACGTTTGAGATAACCAAAATCAAAAGAGTTGGCATAAGAAGGATCTAAATCTGGATTACCCTGTCTGAAAAAGGTTAAACTGGTAAGTGATTGAAAAGGATTTAAAGACCACGATCGAGGACGTCTAATCCTTCTGCTGTATCCTAAAGTAACGTTCTCTTTTTCATTGAATTCATAGGATAAGTTAACAGTTGGAAACCAATCGGTGTATTTTTTTTCTTTGTAAATATTGGCCGTACGCTGATCAATGATAATCTTGGTATTCTCCATACGTATACCAAGCAAATAAGAAAATTGATTTATTTTTTTCCCAAATTGCGTATAAGCCGCATTGACATTTTGGGTAAACCCTAAATAATTGGTCAAGTTAGTATTTAAGATTCTATTTCCTCCTTGAATATCAAATACTTGGTAATCAGTGTCCTGCTGGCTATAATTCCCTCGAAAGCCCGCTTCAAATTGGGTATTCTCATCTATAGGATAAACATAATCCAATTGCAGTAACTGTCTTTTTTGCTTTTCTTCTGTTGAGGAAGCTTGATCAAATACATTAGTATTCTCTGCATAATCTGATTCATCTTCGCTGCTTTCTTCAGATTGAAACTCAATGACAAGCTCGTGTCCTTTGTCGTTGAATTTCTTGGTAAAATTAGCCGTGAATTGACCCGAGTTGTCTTCTTCAGTCTCATCTTGATAACGCCCTAATCGGTTTAAAACACTTCCAGCAGCATCAAGATCTTCAATAATTGTAGTATTGTTACTTTCATTGTTAGAACGTCTTAAGAACCCACTTAAAGTCAAGGAGGTGTTTTGGTCAAAGAAATACTCTGCTCCTAGATTGATAAAAAAGCGCTCTCTATTGCGATTGTAATCGCGGTCTTCATTGGCAAAAGTACTGGCTTGGTCTCCGTTAAAATATTCACTATTAAACACGCCACCTCCCATGGAATCCCCATTGTTATAGGAAGTTGTAGTAAAGACGTTTAATTTTTTATTTCTCCAGTTTAAAGATGCCGATCCGCCGTAAGTAGTGGGTGCACCACCATTTAGGATAAAGGATCCATTAAAACCGGCCAATTCTTCTCTTTTTAAAATGATGTTTAAAATCCCTGCGGTTCCAGCCGCTTCATAGCGCGCAGAAGGAGAAGTGATTACTTCTACACGTTCAATGGATTCTGCGGGAAGTTGACGTAAAGCATCTGGGCCTGAAAGCCCCACAAGTCCGGAGGGTTTTCCGTTAATTAGAATGCGTACATTATCATTTCCGCGAAGCGAAATATTGCCTTCTACATCAACAGAGACAGAAGGAATATTGTCCATAACATCTGAAACAGAGCCCCCGCGAACGGTGATGTCTTTTCCTACATTATAGACTCGTTTGTCTAAACGAATCTCTACTTCGGTGCGTTCTGCAACCAATTCTACTTCGTTTAAGCTGTTTACAGCGATACCCAAAGCAATGGTGCCTAGATCTTTTGATTCGCGTAAAACAACTCCTTCTTGTACCTTATTTTCAAACGAAATATATTCTGTTGTTATGGTATAGCGTCCAGGGAAAATTTCAAAGTTAAATACCCCTTGTTCATTGGTTATCCCTCCTTGAAGACGGTCGGGAAAACGGGGATTTTTCAGTGTGATGGTGGCGTATTCCAGAGGTTCATTTGTTTCTTGATCTATCACCTTTCCCGAAAGGGTGATTTTGGCAGGACGCTGTCCATTTTGGGGACGTTGTGCAAGGGCAAATGTACCTATCAATAAAGACAGGCATAGTAAAATAGTGTTTTTCATTAGCAATTATTAGCCCTTATTAGACTCAACTAGAGCGAAAAAGTTTCACTTAAATGAAAATTATTTTAAAAAGTCAATCAATTTTTCTAAAGGGCGGGCAACAATCGCTTGCTGTCCATTAGATATAATGGGGCGTTCAATCAATTTTGGGTGTTCGCTTAAGGCGATTAGAAGTTGGTTAAAAGGCAAATCTTTCCCTTTGTAGGTTGTTTTCCAAATGGCCTCATTTTTTCGGATCAATTCCTCTGGTTGATAATTCAATTCTGAAAGGAGTTGCTCAATTTCTTTTGTAGAAAGCGGTTGTTCTAAATACTTAATCACTTCAAAACTTTGCTTTGTTTCTTCTAAATATTGAAGTGCTTCTCTTGATTTTCGACAACGGGGATTGTGGTATATTTTCAGGTTCATAATAGCCTTAATTTTTTTAATTCTTTTTCGAGTAAATCGGGGGATTTAAAGTGAACGCATTGGATTCCTAATGCAGCGGCTGCATCAATGTTTCTTTTATTATCATCGATGAATAAACATTCTTCTGCATTTAAATTAAAACGGTTTAGGGTAGTGTGATAAATTTCTGAAAAGGGTTTTCTGGTTTTTTCTTCCCCAGAAACAACAATGCCTTCAAACCATTGCAAAAATGGAAATTTTTCTTGGGCAACAGGAAAGGTTTCTGCACTCCAATTGGTTAAGGCAACCACCTTAAGTTCTGGATTATCGACACATTGTTTTAAGAGTTGGACTGTGCCCTCTATTTCCTCGCCTAACATTTCTTCCCAGCGTCCGTAATACATGCGAATCCATGTTTCATATTGGGGAAAAAGGGCAATGCGGTCTTCTGTTGCCTTGGCCAAAGGATATCCTGCATCTTGATTTTCATTCCAATCCATGGGGCATATTTCACGATAAAACCAAGCCAGTTTTTCCTCGTCTTTAAAAACGTCTTTAAAAACATAATCTGGGTTCCAGTCAATCAAGACGCCCCCTAAATCAAAAATGATATTCTTGATCTTTGTCATAAGGTATCGGTTTCTTTGTCTTGACCGGTAAACATTAAATAGGCCTTTAAAAAGGCATCAATATTTCCATTGAGCACGCCATCTACATCACTGGTTTCTGTTTGTGTTCTCACATCCTTGACCAGCTTATAGGGTTGCATAACGTAGTTGCGAATTTGCGAACCCCATTCAATTTTCTTTTTAGAAGCTTCAATTTCATCTCTAGCGGCCATCTTTTTTTGCAATTCAATCTCGTATAATTGTGATTTAAGTAATTGCATGGCTTTGGCTTTATTCTCGAGTTGTGATCTAGTTTCGGAATTTTCGATCATAATCCCCGATGAAGCATGACGTAAACGAACAGCTGTCTCGATTTTATTAACGCCTTGTCCTCCAGCACCACTAGAGCGCATGGTTTCCCATGATATTTCAGAAGGGTTAATGATGATTTCAATACTATCGTCTGCAAGTGGATAAACATAAACCGAGGCAAAAGAGGTGTGCCGTTTTGCATTGCTATCAAAAGGAGAGATACGCACCAAACGGTGAACCCCATTTTCTCCTTTTAACCAGCCAAAGGCAAAATCTCCCTCCATTTCTAATGTAACGGTTTTAATTCCAGCTACGTCACCGGCTTGATGGTTGAGTTCTTTGATTTTAAAGCCCTGCTTTTCTGCCCACATTAAATACATGCGCATTAGCATCTCTGCCCAGTCACAACTTTCGGTGCCACCAGCACCAGCGGTAATTTGCAAGACTGCACTTAATTCATCGCCTTCTTCTGAAAGCATATTGCGAAATTCGATGTCTTCTAGAAGTAATAGCAGCTTTTTATGGGTTGCATTGAGTTCACTTTCTTCGACCTCGCCAGCCTTATAAAAATCATATAAAACCTCAAGATCTTCACTCAGTTGCTGGGCCTCGCTATAGTCGATTACCCATTTTTTTAAGCTGCGCAAGCCTTTCATGTGGGCTTCTGCTTTTTTGGGATCGTTCCAAAATGCAGGATCTAGGGTCGCCTCTTCTTGATTGCGAATTTGTATTTCTTTGGCATCAATGTCAAAGATACCTCCTTAACGCACCAAGGCGTTCAAACAGACCTTTCAGTTGATCAGATGTGAGCATAAATATTTTTTTGTAAAAATAGAATTTACTTCGTGATTCTTCTTTGGTATGAAATATTTTTTTAGCTTGAGGACAACAAAATTTAGGTATGAATTTAAAGACAATTATAGGACTAAGCTTATGTTTCGTTTTTTTTATGGGGCAAGCCCAAAATAAGCGAAGAAAAGCAAGTAAAACAACTGCAGTAAAAACAAGTACGACCCAGAGCTATCCTGGTTTTTTTGATTTTAGTTATGATCAAGCAACAGGCCAACTATTGTTAAATGTCGATCGCGCTACACAAATGGAGCAAGCGTTTTTATACATCAACGGTTTAAGTGCAGGGATTGGCAGTAACGATATCGGTTTAGACCGGGGTCAATTGGGAAATGAACGCGTGGTACATTTCACTAAAATGGGGGATAAGTTGATGTTGGTGCAACCTAATCTTGACTACAGAAGTACTTCAGCGAATGCCCTAGAGCAAGCTTCAATTGCCCAGGCTTTTGCGAAATCTGTACTTTTTGGTTTCCCTATTAAAAAAACTACCGCAGCTCATTATACCATTGATTTAACTCCTTTTTTATTGCAAGATGCCCATGGGGTTTCTCAGCGCTTAAAACGCAGAAAGCAAGGAACTTACAGTGTTGATAAAAATCGTTCCGCGATTTCACTAGACCGCACAAAGAATTTTCCAAAAAACAGTGAATTCGATGTCTTGCTCACTTTTAAGGGGACCCCGCAAGGAAGTTTGATACGTTCCGTAACGCCATCGCCCAACAGTGTTACGGTACATCAGCACCACTCTTTTGTGCAGTTGCCCGAGGAGTTCTTTGCGCAGCGAAAGTTTGACCCTAGATCTGGAGCGATTCCTTTTAGTTATAACGATTATTCTACTCCTGTAAATGAACCAACCCGAAAAGTCTTTACCCTGCGACATCGTTTGGAAAAGAAAGACCCGAATGCAGCGATTAGCGAAGCGGTAGAACCCATTGTGTATTATCTAGACAACGGAACCCCTGAGCCCGTTCGTTCTGCCTTGCTAGAAGGGGGTAAGTGGTGGAACCAAGCTTTTGAAGCTGCCGGATATAAAGATGCCTTTCAGTTAAAAATATTACCCGATGATGCCGATCCGATGGATGTGCGCTATAATGTTATTCAATGGGTGCATCGTTCAACACGGGGGTGGAGCTATGGCGCAAGTGTTGTTGACCCGCGAACAGGAGAGATTTTAAAAGGACACGTAAGTTTAGGGAGTTTGCGTATTCGACAAGATTTTATGATAGCACAAGCTTTGACCAAGCAACCCTATGCTGAAAGTGACGACAACGATGGCCCTATGCTTGAAATGGCCTTGGCCAGAATTCGCCAGCTGTCTGCCCATGAAATTGGCCATACCTTGGGCTTTACCCATAATTTTGCAGCCAGTGTAAAAGAGCGTGCTTCCGTGATGGACTATCCCCATCCAACTTTGGCCATTAATGATGGCCAAATAAGCTATGAAAACGCCTATGCCGTTGGAATTGGCGATTGGGATAAGGTTACGGTTAAATACGCTTACAGTGATTTCCCTGAAGCAACAGACGAAACGGCTGCTTTAAATCAAATTTTAGAAGAAAGTTTTGCCGCAGGACACCGCTTTATTGCCGATCGTGATGCCCGTCCTATTGGCGGGGCGCATCCTTATGCGCATCTTTGGGACAATGGCGCAACAGCAGTAGAAGCGTTTAAGCACCTTTTGGCGGTGCGGCAAATTGCCATGAATAACTTTTCTGTAGATCAATTGAAAACAGGAGAACCGCTATCTGTTCTTCGTGATCGTTTAGTTCCTTTATACTTTTTGCATCGCTATCAATTAGAAAGTGTGGTAAAATTGATTGGGGGGCAAGATTATGATTATGGGGTGAAAGGAGCTTCTTCTATTGGTGTAAAAGCAGTAGATCCCAGTGTTCAAAAGGAAGCCTTAATGACTTTAATTGACGCATTAGATCAAGGAACCCTAGGGATTCCACCACATATTAGAAAGATGATGCCCCCACATGCGTTTGGTTATGGGGCAAGTCGAGAAAGTTTTGCTACACAAACAGGATTGACCTTTGATGCTTTGGGCGCAGCCCATACTTTAAGCGACGCTGTTTTGTCTATGTTGCTAAACGAGCAAAGGGCAGCACGTTTGGTCCAGCAAAATGCTTTTGCCGAGCAGCAGTTAGGTCTAAAAGAGATGCTAACCCTTTTAATCGAGGAAATATTTAAGCAAAAACAGTATGATACTGAAGCAAAAGCGATCCAAATGGTGGTGCAAGGCAATTTATTACAACAATTGATGCGTTTGGGGCAAGCGACAAATGTACCCAACGCTGTTCGGGCTGAAGTACACGAAAGTTTATACGCTCTCTCGACTTGGTTGAAGAATCAGGGCACTTTCCCATATGCACATTATTATCAAAGTATGATTGAAAATTATTTTACACATCCCGCTGAAATACGACCTTTGGCGCGACCTAAAATCCCAGACGGTTCTCCAATTGGAAGTGGTCTACTTTGTCAATAATGATGCAAGTAAATTTAATCAGTGATACTGTCACACGCCCTTCTGCAGCCATGCTGCAACAAATGCTGCAAACCAAAGTAGGCGATGATGTTTTTAAAGAAGATCCAAGTGTAAATGCACTTGAAGCCAAATTAGCCCAGCTGTTTGGAAAAGAGGCCGCTTTGTTTTTCCCATCTGGCACTATGGCCAACCAAACAGCCATAAAGTTACATACTCATCCAGGAGACCAGTTAATTTGTGATCACTATGCGCATGTATTTAATTATGAAGGTGGGGGAGTAAGCTTTAACAGCGGTGTTTCTTGTGCTACGATTGAGGGGGAACGAGGGCGAATAACGGCAGCGCAAATTCAACAACGCATTAACCCAGCCGACTTTTACCATTCTCCTAAAACAGCCTTGGTTGTCTTAGAAAACACAACCAATAAAGGAGGGGGTGCCTGTTATGATCCAGAGGAAATTAAACGCATTGCAGCCTTGTGTGAAAATGAAAAACTCCCTTTACACCTCGATGGGGCTAGATTGTGGAATGCCATGATTGCAACCGACACGACCCCTGCGTTTTATGGGGCACACTTTGATACCATTTCAATTTGTTTTAGCAAAGGGCTTGGTGCTCCTGTTGGTTCGGCTTTGGTTGGATCAAAAAGAATGATGGACAAAGCCTTGCGGATTCGTAAAATCCTTGGTGGTGGCATGCGACAAGTAGGGTATTTGGCACAAGCAGCCAGCTATGCCATTGACCATCACTGGGTAGAAATGACCAATGACCACGACAAAGCAAAAGCATTAGGGAAAGCTCTCCTTGCCCTTGATGGGGTTAAGTACCTCGCTCCAGTAGACACCAATATTGTTATTTTTGAATTGGCTGCTTCCCCAATAGAAGATCGATTTATGGCCTATATGCAAAAATGCGGGATACAATTGATTCGTATGGGGTCGGGGAAGTTACGTTTTGTTACCCATCGCGATTATACCGAGGAACAGCACCAATATGTACTTGCTTGTTTAAATCAATTTTAATTTTAAAATCATGATGAATAATGCTCCCAATCGACCTCTCTCGAGAGAGAAAGGCTTAATTTTGCTTTTATGTTTACTCACTATAGCTTGCAATAACACAATACCAGAAATGAAAGCAGACACCTCGCTTACCCCGCCATTAGCCGACCAAAAACCATATCAGCACAAATTGCACAACGACATTAGAGTAGATGAGTTTTATTGGCTTAAAGAGCGCGAAAATCCAGAAGTCATTGACTATCTCGAGCGCGAAAATGATTATTACCAAAAATCAACAGAACATTTGATTCCCCTCCAGGACAAGTTATTTCAAGAAATGAAGGGACGCATCAAAGAAGAAGACAATTCTGTGCCCTATTTCTACAACGATTATTGGTATATCACGCGCTATGAGCAAGGACAAGATTATCCCATATATACCCGTAAAAAAGACAGTTTAACTGCGCCAGAAGAAATCTTATTTGATTGTAATGAAATGGCCAAAGGGCACGACTATTTCCGCTTGGTTGGCATTAATATTAGTCCAGACAATACCAAAGCGATTTTTGGTGTTGACACTGTTTCTAGAAGACAATATGTCTTAAAAGTTAAAGATTTGATTAGTGGTGAAATTCATGACACCTCGATTAAAAATAGTACGGGTGGAAGTGCCTGGGCAAAGGACAATAATCATTTTTTCTATACCTTAAAGAATCCAACCACCCTGCGATCTGAAGCAATTTATCGCCATACTTTTTCTGCTTTGGCAGCGCCAAGTGAATTGGTTTTTAAAGAAGAGGACGAAACATTTTCATGTTATGTGTCTACGTCAAAATCAGAAGAGTATATTTTCATTGGTTCCTACAGCACCTTGTCGACAGAATTTCAATACATCAAAGCAAATCAACCCCTTGATACTTTTAATGTTATTCAGGAAAGAGAAGAAGATTTGGAATACAGTATTTCCCATTATGGGGATTATTTTTATGTTTTCACCAATGCCGATGGGGCGAAGAATTACAAGATTATGAAAACCCCAGTAACTGCCACACAAAAGGAAAACTGGGAAGAAGTAATGGCCCATAGAGCAGATGTTTTATTGGAAGATATGGAGCTTTTTAATCGCTATTGGGCAGTAACAGAAAGAAAAGAAGGCTTAGCAAAAATCCGTATCAAAAGTTGGGATGGGAGCGAAGATTATTATCTGCCATTAGCGGGGGAGACCTACACAGTCTATACTTCGACCAATATAGATTTTGATACCACTAAGTTGCGTTATGTCTATAATTCCATGACAACCCCAGCTAGTGTGATTGAATTTGATATGCAAGCTAAAACAACTGATGTGCTTAAAGAACAAGTCGTGTTGGGCGGAAAATTTGACAAAGCAAACTATTTGTCTAAACGCCTTTGGGCCACTGCCAAAGATGGCGCGAAAATTCCCATTTCTTTGGTTTACAGAAAGGATACCCCTTTGACGGCACAAACACCTGTTTTACAGTATGCCTATGGGTCTTACGGCTCTACCATTGATCCTGGTTTTTCGAGTACCCGCCTAAGCCTATTGGACCGAGGATTTGCCTTTGCAATTGCTCATGTTCGTGGGGGTGAGTATATGGGGCGTCAATGGTATGATGATGGTAAAATGTTACAAAAGAAAAATACTTTTTCAGATTTTATTGCTTGTTCGCAATTTCTTATTGAAGAAGAAATCACCAGTGAAGATCACCTGTATGCTTACGGTGGGTCTGCAGGAGGATTATTAATGGGAGTGATTGTGAATGATGCGCCACAACTCTATAAAGGAGTTATTTCAGCAGTTCCTTTTGTGGATGTTGTAACGACCATGTTAGATGAAACCATTCCTCTAACTACTGGAGAATACGACGAATGGGGAAATCCGAACAATGAAGCCTATTATCATTATATCAAATCCTATTCCCCTTATGACAATGTAAAAAAGCAAGCTTATCCGAATATGTTGGTCACCACAGGACTGCACGATTCTCAAGTACAGTATTGGGAACCCGCAAAATGGGTAGCGCGTTTAAGATTACATAAAACCGACAATACCGTCTTGTTTTTGGACACCAATATGGCTGCGGGACATGGTGGTGCATCGGGAAGATTTGAAGGTTTGAAGGAGACGGCCAAGAAATATGCCTTTCTTCTCGCATTGGAGAATACGGCTAACTGATATTTTTTAGTTAAATTTGCAAGGTTTTGCAACAACATAACAAAGTATGTCATCTGGAATTCATTCCGTCCCCAATTTATTATCCCTAATAGGAAATACTCCTTTGGTTGAACTAAAGAAAGTAGTTGCCGGTTTTAAGGGTAATTTTTTTGCAAAATGGGAAGCTTATAATCCTGGTCATTCTAATAAAGACCGCATTGCTTTGCATATCATTATTGAAGCCGAACGCCAAGGCTTGCTCACTGAAAAAACTACCATTATTGAGACAACTTCTGGTAATACAGGCTTTAGCTTAGCGATGGTTTCCATGATTAAAGGTTATAATTGTATTTTGGCCGTTAGCTCAAAGTCTTCAGAAGATAAAATTAATATGCTGCGCTCTATGGGAGCAAAAGTTTATGTTTGTCCTGCAAATGTAAAAGCAGATGATCCAAGGTCATACTATCAAGTAGCTAAACGCATTCATGAAGAGACCAAAGATTCAATTTATATCAATCAATATTTTAACGATTTAAATGCGCAAGCCCATTACAACAGTACTGGACCAGAAATATGGACGCAAACCAGCGGTAAAATAACCCATCTTATCGCTTGTAGTGGTACAGGAGGAACCATTTCTGGATGTGCAAAATACCTTAAAGAGCAAAACCCGAATATTCGTATTATTGGTGTAGATGCTTATGGTTCCGTATTAAAAAAATACCACGAAACGCAAGAACTAGATCCTAAAGAGATTTATCCCTATCGCATTGAAGGCTTAGGGAAAAACTTAATTCCAACGGCCACAAATTTTGATGTAATTGATCACTTTGTCAAAGTAACCGATGAAGAAAGTGCGCATTCAGCGCGAGAAGTCACCCAAAAAGAAGGCATGTTCGTTGGCTATACTTGTGGGGCTGCAGTGCAGGCCATTAAGCAATTAGCCGAGGCTGGGGAGTTTGACGAAAACAGCAATGTAATTGCTATTTTTCCAGATCATGGTTCGCGTTATATGAGTAAGATTTACAGTGATAAATGGATGAAAGAACAAGGTTTCTTTGATGCTGATCACGCAGAAGACTTAAAAAAAGTAGAATATATACAATAGTATTTAAACATAGAGAAAGAAGCAGGTAGATGAAAGATTTGTTTGAACGTATACGCGAGAATAAAGGACCTTTAGGAAAATGGGCTTCTGTAGCAGAAGGCTATTTTGTTTTTCCAAAGTTGGAAGGTCCGATTTCAAATCGCATGCAATTTAATGGGAAGGAAGTAATTACTTGGAGTGTTAACGATTATTTAGGCTTGGCCAATCAACCTGAGATTCGCGAGGTCGATGCAGCTGCAGCGGCAAAATATGGTTCTGCCCACCCTATGGGGGCGCGTATGATGTCTGGTCATACAGATTTACACGAACAATTAGAACAAGAACTCGCAACTTTTGTAGAGAAAGAAGCGGCCTACGTTCTTAATTTTGGCTACCAAGGAATTCTGTCTACCATTGATACTTTGGTTTCTAAAAACGATATTATTGTTTATGATGTCGATGCCCATGCTTGTATTATAGACGGCGTGCGTTTACACCCTGGGAAACGCTTCACTTATCAGCACAATGATATAGAAAGCCTTGAAAAGAATTTAGGTCGAGCAACCAAGATGGCGGAACAAACCGGAGGAGGCATTTTGGTGATCTCCGAAGGTGTGTTTGGAATGCGCGGAGAACAGGGAAGATTAAAAGAAATTGTAGCCTTAAAAGATAAATTTCAATTTAGATTATTGGTAGACGATGCCCACGGCTTTGGAACTCTTGGTGAAAGAGGTGCCGGAGCAGGGGAAGAGCAAGGCGTTCAAGCTGATATAGATGTCTACTTTGCTACCTTTGCTAAGTCAATGGCTTCAACAGGAGCTTTTATTGCAGCCGATAAGGAAATCATTGATTTCTTAAAATACAATATGCGTTCTCAAATGTTTGCTAAATCCTTGCAATCTGTCTTGGTAGAAGGGGCATTAAAACGCTTGGATATGTTGCGTTCTCGTCCAGAATTTAAAGCGAAATTGTGGGAAAATGTAAATGCCTTGCAAAATGGTTTAAAAGAGCGAGGTTTTGATATTGGCACAACGCAAAGTTGTGTTACCCCAGTTTATCTAAAAGGGAGTATTCCAGAAGCGATGGTTTTAGTAAAAGATTTACGCGAAAACTATGGTATTTTTTGTTCTATAGTAGTGTATCCTGTCATCCCTAAAGGATTAATCCTATTGCGTTTAATTCCTACAGCCTCCCATAATTTAGAAGACGTTTCGATTACCTTAGATGCTTTTTCTTCGATTAGAGAGAAATTAGAAAAAGGCATATATAAACGAATGTCTGCTGCGATTACCACTTCTTAAAAACGACAATTATTACAAATAAAAAAGACGCTATAATAGCGTCTTTTTTTTGTGGTATAAACGGAAGAACAATTAGTCATTCAACATTACTGGCATAACCAGCATGGTAATGTGTTCGCCTTCCTCTACATCATCTAGGGGAGTGATGATTCCTGCGCGATTGGGCATAGACATGGATAAGGAAATTTCTTCTGCGCCAAGGTTGTTCAACATTTCTATAATAAAACGGGAATTAAAACCTATTTGCATATCATCACCCAAGTAGCTACAGCTCAAGCGTTCTTCTGCTTTGTTGCTAAAGTCATAATCTTCTGCAGATATATTTAACTCTGCCCCAGCAATTTTTAAACGAATTTGGTGGGTGGTTTTGTTTGAAAAAATACTCACACGGCGCAATGAATTGAGTAATGTATCCCGTCGAATGGTTAATACATTTGGATTTTCTTTGGGAATAACGGCCTCATAATTGGGGTATTTCCCTTCGATTAAACGACAGCTCAAGCTGGTATTAGCAAAAGTAAATTGTGCATTGGTATCGTTGTATTCAATATGAATGTCTTCTTCACTGCCTTGTAAAATTCCCTTTAAAATCTGCAGGGCTTTTTTTGGCATAATAAATTCAGCTGTAGCCGAAGCGGTTACATCTGAGCGGGTGTATTTCACCAATTTGTGGGCATCTGTCGCGACAAAGGTGAGCCCCTCTGTAGAAAATTGAAAGAACACTCCACTCATTACGGGTCTTAAATCATCGTTTCCAGAAGCAAAAAGCGTAGCGTTAATGGCATTGGCCAGGGTGTCTCCCATGATCACAGTTTTACTGGGATCTTTTAGGTGAACAGCCTTTGGAAATTCCTCTCCAGATAAATAAGCAAGGCTGTATTTACCATTGTTGGCACTAATTTCAATCGCATTATTTTCAGCTGAAAAAGTTAGGGGTTGTTCTGGAAATGTTTTTAAGGTGTCTAGCAATAAACGCGCAGGAACAGCAATGTTACCTGTGTCTGTTGACTCAACATCTAAACCTGTTGACATACTTGTCTCTAAATCAGATGCGGTGATTGTTAATCGATCTTGATTTAATTCAAATAGGAAATTATCTAAAATGGGTAGGGTGTTGGAACTGTTGATTACTCCACCCAATATTTGGAGTTGTTTGAGTAGTTGGTTGCTTGAGACAATAAACTTCATGCGTTCTATATTTTTACACTCAAATATATCTGAAAACGCGGCAATCCAAAAAGAAACTTATCAAAAGTTATTGACGATATTTTCGTCTGCGTAAAAGACTAAAGATTAGCCCTGTGAAGCCCAAAAGCAGCAACGGAAAGAGAAATACTTTTGTTTGAAGCGCACTTTTTTGTTCAGCAACTAAAGCTTGATCTAAGAAAGCCAAACGAATTTCTTTAGCGCGCAGCATTAGGCGCTTGTTTTCGCCCATAAGAAAGTGCAGGGTGTTTTGCAATAACTGTTTGTTGGCATAGAGGTTATTGGTCCATTTGTCATAGCCCAATTCCAAGGGATTTCCTTTGTCAAGTTGATTTTCGGCCATATTACCGTCTGAAAAAATGGCCATTTTTGCGGGACGCGAATTTGTTGTTTTCTCCCATTCAAAAGGCGCTATTCTATTTTGGAATAAAGAAGGAAAATTTCCTTCTAATAAAACACCAGTTATTTCACTTTCATCTTGATATAGGGCAGGCTTTATGGGTTTTGTGGCTTCTTCTAAGGCAATAAGAAAAGGTGGAATTTTACGCTTTGATCGATTAGAACTAGCCAGTAAAACGGTTTTGCTAACACTGTTTTTTAAAGTGTCTATCGAGCTGACAAACTGTTGTAAAACATTACCCACAGCACTGCCAATGGGATGCCTCTTTTCTGGTTCAACCAAAGGGTGATATACCCACGGATATGGGCGATATTCTGAAGTGGCATTTTCTCCCTGTGCCAGAACAACGGGGGCGCTGTAAAGATCTGTGATGATGTCTTTGTTTAAACGCACTCCATATTTAAAAAAGAGTTCGTCTAGGCCAATATCTGTTGGGAAAGCGATGGCATCTCCTTGAATAGAAAAAAGACTGTCTCGGGCGATGGATACAGGGTCGATTAAAAAAAGACTACTTCCCCCATTTTGGGTGTATTGATCCAACATGAATTTTTCTTGCGTTGTGAACGCTTGGGTTGGATTTGAAACCAAAAGCACATCAAATCTTAAAAGGTTTTGAAGGGTTTTTTCTGGGGCTTCTGGGAATGCTTTAAGATCAAAAGACGCTAGTTTATAGTAGGGAAGAAGGCTTTGCAATAAACTGGCCAGTTGATTGTCTTCACTCCCTTGGTGCGAACTGAGTACTGCAATGCTTTTTTTATTGTTTAAAAATAGGCGGTGTAAACCATCTGTTAGGTTGTATTCCAATTGTTGAATAGATTGTTCTATCCTTTGTTCTTGGGTGTCTCCCAGATTTTTTTGTAAAAGCGAAACACGAATTGATTTGCTTTCTAAACTGCTGCTGTTTTGTCGATTTAAAATCATCCAAGGCACTACGATGGTTTGCGCTGTAGATTGGCTTTCTTGATCTATTTCAACTTCCGGGGCTAATCCAAAGCGATATAGTTCTTCAATTAATTCTTCTTTGTTGTTTACATCTTCAAATGGATCGACAAAATTGTATTGAATGAATTCATTTTCGGTGCTAAGTTGTTGCAGTAAGACGGTTAGTTCTGTTCTTAAGCGTTGGTAGTTTGAAGGTAAGTCACCCCCCAGCATAACATCTATAAGAACTGGCTGGTCAATCGTATTTACAATAGCTGTTGTATTCTCTGAAAGGGTATAACGTTTGTCTAGCGTAAGATCCCATTGTAAATTAAAAAAGGAAAACAGTTGCATAACAATGCCAACAATAGCAACTGCTGCAGCAAATCGATAAATCCTTTGACGCTTTATCATTGACAGCTGTTTTTAATGTTAATCATTGTAAAATAAAGAAAAAAGAGACTTTGCAGCAAAAGATAGCAAACATTCGACAGCCGAATAATTCCTTTGTTTAATTCGCTGTAATGATATTGTAGACTAATGCTTTTAAAGAAATTATAACTGTTAAAATCCGTAAATAAATCAGCGATTTGACTCCATCCATAAAAATGAAAAATGCTTACAAATACTGCGATTAAAAAAGCAGAAAAAGCACTTTCGACTAGGGTAGAGGCCCACAAACTTATTGCTGCTAGGGAAGCAGCTAAAAGAAATAAACCCAAAAAGGAGCCGAAATATACGCCCCAGTCAAGCGTATTGTTTTCGCGCAATAAATCGTCTAGTTGTATTAAATAAAACAGCGAAACACTTAAAGCGATTAGCAATAACGTTAGCAAGGCAAAAAACTTTCCAGCAATTAAGTTCGGAATGCCAATGGGCTTCGTTAAAAGCAACTCTAGTGTCCCTGATTTTATTTCTTCAGAAAATGACTTCATGCCCATGGCGGGGAGCAAAAAAATAAACAACCATGGATTGAGCTCAAAAAATAAATTGATATCCCCAAAACCAACACTTAGTACATTCCAGCTTGAGGGAAATATCCACAGCAATAAACCATTTAACAAGAAAAAAGTAGCGAGCAATACATAACCCAAAGGGGTGTAAAAAAAACTCTGCAATTCACGTTTATAAATGCTCCACATATTAATCAAACACAATGGTTATAGGGGTTCTAAAATCTAATCCAAACAAGCTGTGGGCACTGCCCACCTTAGAAGGATTACTTTTGTATATGGCCAATTCTAAATGGCCAGCGGCGTTCCATAGCGCGATTTTTTTTCCATCTTCTTCTCTTTGTCCCTTGGGCATAGCAAAGTTTATGGCTGCAGCAAAGGAATCATAGATGCGATTAAATTTCACACTCTGTGCAGAGATGGTGAAAGGACGTGTTTTTTGTATTTCCAAAAACTTGGTTTTTTTAATGTTGGTAACAACATTCCCAAAATTATCAATATATATGACACTACCAATCAATTGTGTTCGAGTATCGTTCAACACAGGTTTTATCCCCACCATTTCTTTGAGTTGTGCTAAAGGTTTTCCAATAATATCCATTGAGCCTTTTCTAGACAAGTGTCCTGCAATTTTTACAAAAACATCTAATACGGGGAAAGTGGTAAGTAAGGAGTTGTGAATATTGACCTCTACCAGCTTTTCATATTTCAATTCTGCTATAATTAAAGCGAAAATTCCATTGTTTGCTCCAATAAAGTAATGTCCGTCAAATAGCATTACAATGTGCTTATTCTCTGGCGATAGTTCTGAGTCAACCCCTATAATATGGATGCTTCCCTTGGGGAAACTTTGGTAAGCATTTTGAAGAATATAAGCAGTTTCCGTATGATTAAAAGGGCTGATTTGATGCGAAACATCAACGATAGTGGCTTCGGGTGCCTCCTGAATAAGAGCAGCTTTCGTAACAGCAACGAAGTAGTCTTTATGCCCAAAATCGGTAGTCAAAGTGATGATCGACATAAAGTTTTTTTTTATTTATAATAGGATTGAAACGAAAAACGTAAATTTGAGTACAAACTTACAAAACAAAGCGTATAATCGTTAATTAAAAAGCTATTGAACGAGATAGAAATTGAATTAGGGGAAGTAAATCCACAAGATTTTTTTGGAGAACAAAACAAAACCATTGAACATTTAAGGGCTTATTTTCCTAAAATTAAGATCATTGCAAGGGGCAATAAAATTAAAGCCCTTGGGGAAGAAGAGATTCTAGAGGAATTTGAAAAGCGATTAGATATGTTGGTCGCTCATTTCGGAAAATTCAATCACTTAGACCAAACTAGTATTGAATTAATTCTCTCCTCAGACGGTTCAAAAGACTATGAGGCAACCAACGAGAAAGATGCTTTTATTTTACACGGGATTGGCGGGCGAATTATCCAAGCCAAGTCATTAAATCAACAGCGTTTAATTCAATTGAGCAAAAAAAACGATATGCTTTTTGCCATAGGTCCGGCAGGAACAGGAAAAACCTATACCAGTGTAGCTTTAGCCGTAAAGGCCTTAAAAGAGAAGCAAGTTAAGCGCATCATCTTAACCCGGCCCGCTGTAGAAGCAGGAGAGAATTTAGGTTTCCTTCCAGGTGACATGAAAGAAAAGCTAGACCCCTATATGCAGCCCCTTTATGACGCTCTAAGAGACATGATCCCTGCAGAGCGTTTAGCTTCTTATATCGAAAAAGGCATCATTCAAATCGCGCCCTTGGCGTTTATGCGTGGTAGAACCCTAGACAATGCATTTGTGATTTTAGATGAAGCCCAAAACACCACCCATGCACAAATGAAAATGTTTTTAACCCGAATGGGCCCTAATGCAAAATTCATCATCACAGGCGATCCTGGACAGATTGATTTGCCAAGGCGCGTAATTTCAGGATTAAAAGAAGCCCTTTTAATTTTGAAAGAAACGCCAGGAATCGGAATTTTGCACCTCGATGACCGGGACGTAATTCGACACAAATTGGTCAAAAAAGTAATTAACGCCTACAAGCATATAGAACACCAGAATTAATGAATAGCCTTTTAGCGACAAGTTTTACCCTGCCGGGACAAACCCATAAATATACCGGCAAAGTTAGAGAAGTAATTAGTCTTGAAGATGACCTCTTGGTCATGATTGCCACAGATCGTCTTTCAGCATTTGACGTGGTTATGCCAAAGGGTATTCCCTATAAAGGACAAATCCTAAATCAAATTGCAACACAAATGCTTGAGGCGACAAAAGACATTGTTCCCAATTGGCTAGAAGCCACTCCTGATCCTTGTGTTTCTATTGGGAAAAAATGTGATCCCTTTAAGATTGAAATGGTCATTAGAGGCTATATGTCTGGTCATGCCGCAAGAGAATATAAAGCAGGAAAGCGTCTTTTATGTGGGGTTACAATGCCCGAAGGAATGCGCGAAAACGATCCTTTTCCCTCTCCTATAATAACGCCTGCAACAAAAGCAGAAGAAGGACACGATGAAGATATTTCAAGAGAAGAAATTATTCGTCAAGGAATTGTTACTGAAGCCGATTATATTCAGCTAGAAGCCTATACCCGGGCCCTGTTTCAAAGAGGGACAGAATTAGCCGCACAAAAAGGATTAATTCTTGTTGACACCAAATATGAATTTGGTAAAACTGCTGAAGGAACAATTGTTTTAATTGATGAAATTCACACGCCAGATTCATCGCGTTATTTTTATGCAGAAGGCTATAAAGAAAGACAAGCTCTGGCAGAACCACAAAAGCAATTGTCGAAAGAATTTGTACGTCAGTGGTTAATTGCAAATGGATTTCAAGGGCTAGAAGGACAAACGGTGCCGCATATGTCAGACACCTACATTGCAGAAGTGTCCAATCGATACATCGAATTGTATGAAAACATCACTGGAAAAACATTTGAAAAAGCCAATGTCGATCAAATTGAAACTAGGATAGCGCAAAATATAAGACACTACCTAGCACAACGCTAAACGCGAAAAAGTTTATAACCAAGCATTTAATAGTTTTCAACCAAAGGCTGTTAATTTTTTTAGTCACTTCTATAGAGGGCAAATTGTTTGAACCCTTTATATTAGCAACTCCGCACTATGTCTGAAAAAGTACAATATACCGAAGATAACATACGCTCCCTCGATTGGAAAGAGCATATCCGTATGCGTCCCGGCATGTATATCGGAAAATTAGGCGACGGTTCTTCTTCTGACGATGGTATTTATATCTTGATAAAAGAGGTGCTGGACAACTGTATCGATGAGTTTGTTATGGGAGCTGGTAAAACCATTGAGATTAAGATTGTAGACAACCAAGTTAGTGTTCGAGATTACGGCCGGGGAATTCCCCTTGGAAAAGTAGTTGACGTGGTTTCAAAAATGAATACTGGGGGAAAATACGACTCTAAAGCCTTCAAAAAATCAGTTGGTTTAAACGGAGTAGGAACAAAGGCTGTTAATGCATTGTCTTCCTCTTTTATAGTTGAATCTGTTCGAGATGAACAGTCCAAAAGTGCATCTTTTGCATTGGGTTCTTTACTTGAAGAAAGTGATGTAAAACCATCCAAAGCAAGAAAGGGTACCAAGGTTTCTTTTATTCCCGATAGTGCTATTTTTAAACACTATAAGTTTAGAGCAGAATACATCGTTAAGATGATTAAAAACTATGTTTATCTCAATCCAGGATTAACCATAGATTTTAATGGTGAAAAATACTTTTCAGAAAATGGGCTTAAAGATCTTTTAGAAGATCAAATCAACGAAACGGATTTGCTTTACCCCATTATTCATTTAAAAGGCAAGGATATTGAAGTGGCCTTAACCCACAGCAAGTCGCAATACAGCGAAGAATACCACTCTTTTGTCAATGGTCAAAACACTACCCAAGGGGGAACCCACCAAGCTGCTTTTCGTGAAGCTTATGTAAAAACGATTAGAGATTTTTTTGGAAAGAGTTATGATGCCTCCGATATTCGTAAATCGATTATTGCTGCTGTAAGTATTAAAGTAATGGAGCCTGTTTTTGAATCGCAAACAAAAACAAAATTGGGTTCGACAGAAATGGGGGATGGGATGCCCACTGTGCGCTCTTATATCAATGAGTTTATGGGAACGCAGCTGGATAACTTCTTGCATAAGAATCAAGAGATTGCAGCCAGCATTCAAAGAAAAATATTACAGGCAGAAAAAGAGCGAAAAGATCTTTCTGGCATAAGAAAACTAGCCAGAGAACGCGCAAAAAAAGCTAGCCTACACAATAAAAAACTGCGTGATTGCAGAGTGCATCTGGGGGATCTTAAAAAAGACAGGCGCTTAGAGTCTACTTTGTTTATTACAGAGGGAGACTCCGCAAGTGGATCCATTACAAAATCCCGTGATGTAAATACCCAAGCGGTATTTAGCCTACGCGGAAAGCCATTGAATACCTATGGGATGACGAAAAAAATCGTCTACGAAAATGAAGAATTCAACCTTCTCCAAGCAGCACTTAACATTGAAGATGGCCTTGAAGACCTTCGCTATAACAACATTGTGATCGCAACTGATGCCGATGTTGATGGAATGCATATTCGTTTATTACTCATTACGTTTTTCCTTCAATTTTTCCCAGAATTGATTAAAGAGGGACATTTGTATATTTTGCAAACCCCTTTGTTCCGGGTAAGAGATAAAAAAGAAACCATTTACTGTTATTCTGAAGAAGAAAGGGTCAATGGCATTAAAAAATTACGAGGGAAACCAGAAATAACGCGCTTTAAAGGGTTGGGTGAAATTTCTCCCGATGAATTCCAGTATTTTATTGGGGAGGATATTCGGCTTGATCCTGTGATGTTAGACAGGGCCACTACCATTGAACAATTGTTAGAATTTTATATGGGTAAAAACACCCCAAATAGACAAGAGTTCATCATTAATAACCTTAAAGTTGAACTAGATTTAGCTGAACTGGACGCTTAATATGGAAGAAAAGGAATTCTACGAAGAAACTCCACAAAGCCCTGACAATGAATCATTGGTAAAGGTAACGGGCATGTACAAGGACTGGTTTCTTGATTATGCTTCTTACGTTATTCTTGAACGTGCAGTACCGGCCATTTCCGACGGTTTTAAACCTGTTCAACGCCGTATTTTACATTCCATGAAAGATCTAGACGATGGGCGCTATAACAAAGTAGCGAATATCGTAGGACACACCATGCAATATCACCCACATGGGGATGCCAGTATAGCAGATGCCATGGTGCAAATTGGGCAAAAAGACCTCTTGATTGATATGCAAGGAAACTGGGGAAATATTCTCACAGGAGACCGTGCTGCAGCCTCGCGATATATTGAAGCCCGATTGTCTAAATTTGCTCTAGAAGTGGTATTTAGTCCTAAAGTAACCGACTGGCAACTTTCTTATGATGGAAGAAAAAACGAACCGGTACATTTACCCGTTAAATTTCCGTTATTATTGGCCCAAGGGGCTGAAGGGATTGCTGTGGGTTTATCCACTAAAATTCTTCCCCATAACTTTATAGAATTATTACAAGCCAGCATTGCTTATTTAAAAGGAAAGAAATTTACCCTTTATCCTGATTTTCAGACAGGTGGAATCATCGATATTCAAAACTACAATGATGGCTTGCGCGGCGGAAAAGTTAGGGTTCGCGCAAAAATTAGTGCTAAGGATAAAAACACCTTGGTCATACACGAAATTCCCTTTAGCACAACGACTTCGTCTTTAATTGACTCAATCTTAAAAGCCAATGAAAAAGGGAAAATTAAGATCAAGAAAATTGAAGACAACACTGCTGCAGAAGTAGAAATACTGGTGCATTTACCCAATGGAATCTCACCAGATAAGACCATTGATGCCTTGTATGCCTTTACCTCATGTGAATCTTCAATTTCTCCTCTTGGATGTATCATTATTGACCACAAACCTAAGTTTATCGGGGTTTCAGAAATGCTGAAAATCTCGACAGACACCACGGTAAGCACCCTTAAAAAGGAGTTAGAATACAAGTTACAGGAACTGGAAAATCAATGGCACTACGCCTCTTTGGAACGTATATTCATTGAAAATAAAATTTATCGATTAATTGAAGAAGAAGAAACCTGGGAAGGAGTTTTAAAAGCAATTGACGATGGAATAAAACCCCATATTTCTCATCTTAAGCGACCCGTTATTGAAGAAGATTTGGTGCGCCTTACGGAGATTCGAATCAAACGAATTTCCAAGTTTGACATTGATAAAGCGCAACAGCGTATTGCGGCATTAGAGGAAGATATTGCTTTGGTTAAAAACAACTTGGATAACCTTATTGATTTTGCCATTGACTATTTCGAACAGCTTAAAAAGGATTACGGAAAAGGAAAAGAGCGCCAGTCTGAAATCCGCACTTTTGATGATGTAGACGCTAAAAAAGTAGTGGTTAGAAATACCAAGCTTTACGTTAATAGAGAAGAGGGCTTTGTGGGTACTTCCTTAAAGAAAGACGAATATGTTTGCGATTGTGCAGATATTGATGATCTAATTGTTTTCACCAAATCTGGGAAAATGCAGGTGGTTAAAGTAGATAGTAAAGTCTTTATTGAAAAAGACATTATTCATGTAGCTGTCTTTAAGAAAAAAGACAGCCGTACTGTTTATAATGTCATTTACAAAGACGGAAAACTGGGTACTTCTTATATCAAACGCTTTGCTGTAACTGGGGTTACCCGTGATAAAATGTATGATATTACCCAGGCTAAAGAGGGCTCTGGTTTATTGTATTTTAGTGCTAACCCAAATGGGGAAGCAGAAATTGTAACGGTAGTATTGCGTAACACAGGGCAAGCAAAAAAACTTAAATGGGATCTTGATTTTGCAGATCTTCAAATCAAGGGCCGCGGCGTTAAAGGCAATATCGTTTCAAAATATAACGTCTTAAAAATTGATTTAAAAGAAAAAGGTGTATCTACGCTAAAACCAAGAAAAATCTGGTTCGACAGAACAGTTTTAAAACTTAATTTAGACGAAAGAGGAGATTTATTAGGGGCTTTTAGGGGAGAAGATCGGTTGTTAATCATCAACAATAAAGGAGAATCAAAGACGGTAACTCCTCAAATAGAGTTACACTTTGAACAAGTTCCAACTGTATTAGAACGATGGGTGAAAACCAAACCCATTACAGCTGTTTATTACGATCTAGAAAAAGAGCGCTATTTTATTAAGCGTTTTTTAATTGAAAACGAAAACAAAGAAGATCAATTCATCAAAGAAGATGGAACCTTAGTTTTCGTTAGTACAGAATGGCGTCCTGTTATTGAAATCGAATTTGTTAAGCCACGAGGTGCAGAAGCCTTGCCCAATAAAATGGTCAATGTAGAAGATTTTATTGCGCTAAAAGGATTTAAAGCAATGGGAAATCAATTGACAGATAAAAAAGTAAAACGCATTGTACTTAAAGAAAGTCTTCCTTACGAGCTGGAGGAACCGATCGTCTTGGATCAACTGGAGGTAAATGATCCAGAGGCCATTAACGACGAAGAGGCGCCACAAACTAAACTTGATTTTTAGGGAGCGACTAAGGTTGAACTTATCTTTTGAATCACCCCTCTTTGTTTGTTTTTCTGATCGCCAACTAAGGCGTATTCAAAAACATATTCTTTTTGAGAAGTTGAAATAATCTTAATTGCTATAGGCCTTTTGTCTTGGTTTGATATAGGGTTAAGCTTTGTTAACACACACTCACAGGGGTTGATCCAACGAATGCGCGCAGAATCAATCTTCGTGTCAAAATATTCTATTTCTAAGTCTTTCGTTCTTAAAAAAGTAGAAGTTTGAAGTTGGTCCCCAATGATTTGTTGAAATTGAAAAGTACCCGTATGAAAATTGGTACAATTTCTTTCAATTGTATAACAGCTTGTAAATAAAGTATAAAATGCAATTAGAAGTAATTTTTTCATCAAGGCAAAAATACTACCTTTTAAAAAAGCTTTCAAAACTCCCGTCTGCATAATAATGAACAATTTTGACAATAGTATCCTTTTGTGGGGCTATGGTCGTTTGAATTGTTGTTTGCGTTGTTTCATTTCCTGGCGATATTTCAGGAAGAGTAGGGGTTTGGTCTATTCTAGCGGCGCTATTTTCATTTCCTTTTAATAGCCATTCAAAATTCACCTCTTCAAAAGCAGCTTCGATTTTGGCAAGAAATTCTAAGCTAGGTTTATTCCTTCCAGATAAGATGTGGGAAATGCTAGATCGTTGCACCCCGATAACTTCAGCAAAGGCAGACGCATTGAGTTCTTGCTGTTCCATCACTATTTTGATACGCGCTATAAGGGCTTCATTGTTTAACATTGTTAACAATTTTAATTCACACTGCAATATACATAAAAATACAAGATGATTATGCTGTACTATACAGCAAATTTAATTAAAGTGAATTATAGGAAATAACTATTTAAGTATTGATTATAAGCAAATTAACAAATAATATATTAAATTTAACTCACTTTGAATCAATTTGTAAACAAATAGCCACTTATGTTGTACACAAAAGTAAATTATTATTGTTTACAAATGAATACAACCAAAAGTATACTTTTGTAACATGAATAGAAAATTGACAAAGCGTTATTTCCCTCCAGCTAAACTTATGGAAAAACTAAAGCGTTTAGATTGCGCTAAAAACCTTAATGTATTAGGTTACTCTGCTGAAAACAGACCCATATATGGCCTTAGCTTAGGTAGTGGTTCGCTTAAGGTGCTGGCGTGGTCGCAAATGCACGGCAATGAAAGTACGACCACTAAGGCTTGCATCGATTTGGTCGCTCACCTTAAAAGTGAGCAGGGGCAGGAATTGTGTAATAAATTGCAAATCCAATTAATTTTCCAGCTAAACCCTGATGGGGCAGAGCGTTACACAAGACTTAACGCAAATGAAGTTGATTTAAATCGCGATGCCGTAAAGCAATCTCAGCCTGAAATGAAGGTGTTACGTAGGATATATGCCGACTTTAAGCCCGATTTATGCCTTAATCTTCACGGGCAACGCACTATTTTTTCTGCTGGAGGGACGAACAAACCAGCTTCTTTATCGTTTTTAGCCCCTGCAGCTGAAGCGTCTAGGGGACTTACACCAGTAAGATTAATCGCGATGCAATTAATCGCACAAATGGCTTCAGAACAACCGAAAAGCGAAGCATGGGGGATCGGGCGATATGACGACGCTTTTAATTTGAATTGCACAGGCGACTATTTCACAGCACAAAACACGCCAACCATTCTTTTTGAAGCGGGACATTATCCACAAGATTACGAACGCTTAAAAACGAGGCAATTTGTCTTTAACGCGCTGTTAAGTTGTCTTAATTCGTTTGTGAATCAAACCTTTACTGCGTTCAAAAGAGAAGATTATGACGCTATCCCGAACAATGGTAATCATTTACGGGATGTGCAAATCAATAATGTTACAATTGTAAACAACACTAAAGTCACAAAAACAACCTTATTTGTGCAATACAAAGAAATGCTGAAGGACGGTGAAATTCACTTGGTTCCAGAATATGCTGGTCAAGATGCTAATTATGTGGGTTTAGCTGTGCATGATATGTTAGAAAAAAAACAAACAAATCCAATAAACGTTGTTGAATCTTCATTAGATGGGGTAAAACACTTGCAATCTCTCATTGATTTCTAGTATTTATCGCTTATTTTTGTCATGTAGGTGGTAATACCACAATTAAAGTAGCGATTATGACAAAAATTAAACTAGATGATATTGATCATCAAATTCTAGATATTCTAATTGATAACACTAGGGTGCCGTTTACGGATATTTCTAAACGCTTATTGATCTCTGCAGGAACAGTACATGTTCGTGTTAAAAAAATGGAGGACGCTGGAATCATTAAAGGATCTTCTTTGAACCTGGATTATGAAAAATTAGGCTATTCCTTTATCGCTTATATCGGGATTTATTTAGAGAAAAATAGTATGACCATACAAGTGCTCGAATCGCTAGAAGCGATTCCTTACATCACAGTGGCGCATATTACCACAGGTAAATTCAATATTTATTGCAAGCTTAGAGCTAGAGATACCAAACATGCCAAAGATCTTATTTTTATGATTGATGATATCGATGGTATTTCGCGAACAGAAACCATGATTTCACTAGAAGAAAGCATCAACGATAAAAAACGATTGATGCACAGTATTTTTAACGATTTATAATTAATATCACCCCCCAACATGGCCCGTAAAACCAAACTAGAACGTTTTAACGAAAGTGTTCTTTCAAAATTTGAAATTTACAATAGTCTTTTCTTAACCCTTCCTTTTGATTCACTTCAAAAGTCTTCGCTTTATCTTCCTTTGTTTTCAGATCATTGCAAGAAAGGCTTTAAAGAAAAGAAATCCCCGCAACAAATTGTGAATAGTTTTTTTGAAAGCTATGGACCAGATTTGAAGGAGGCTGAAAAACACGATTTACTTTTTGCTTTTATACAGTATATAGAACGTCAGGTGGTGTTGTTTGACGCGATTGAAGATGCTTCTTTTGCTCAGGTGAATAACATGCACGGGCGGGGAACCTTACGTTATATAAAAGAAGAAACCTTTCAAAGAGGGAAGAAGGAAGAGTTAAAAGCCTATTTAGAACGCTTTAACGTGCGCTTGGTATTAACAGCACATCCCACCCAATTTTATCCTGGAGCTGTTTTAGGGATTATCAATGATTTATCTAAAGCGATTAAAGAAGATAACCTTAGTGAAATCAAACAACTTTTGATTCAGTTAGGTAAAACGCGTTTCTTTCAAAAAGAAAAGCCATCTCCTTTTGATGAGGCAGTGAGTTTGATGTGGTTTTTAGAAAATGTATTTTATCACTCGGCAAGTCATATTTACGGCTATGTTCAGCAAAATATTTTAGGAGACGAACAAATCGATAACACTTTATTTAATTTTGGTTTTTGGCCAGGAGGAGACCGAGATGGAAACCCATTTGTTACGCCAGAAATTTCGCTAAAAACCGCTGAGCGTCTCAAGTATACCATCCAACGCAATTACTACAGAGATTTACGCCGTTTAAAACGCAAAATCACTTTTGATTTAGTTGACGATAAACTCGCCGCCCTTGAAGACGGCATGTATACGACTTTGCTTTATCCTGAAAAGGGAGAAGTCATTAGCCTAGAAACATTGAAAAATGAATTGGCAGAGATAGAAAATATTTTAAAAGAACAGCACCAAGGCATTTACGTAGACGAAATTAAAGAGCTTTCGCACAAAGTGAAGTTATTCGGCTATCACTTTGCTTCGCTAGACATTCGTCAAGATGCACGTGTGCATCAAGGAGTGTTTGATACCATAATGGGGCATCCAGACATACAACAGCATATCGATCATTTGCCGGTTAACTACTTGGATTTACCGCTAGAAGAACGCTTAGCTGTCTTGCCCAAACTGGTAGGGAA
>CBFHVC010000019.1:0-36890 GCA_965659515.1 Candidatus Arcticimaribacter sp.
AAAAGACGATAAACAACTCGATACTTTTCACCGCATTTCTCCTTTTTCTCTGCTCAATCAAGCGGGAGATACGGTGACCAATTCCACCTTTACCAACAAGATTTATGTCGCAGATTTCTTTTTTACCCATTGCCCGGGAATATGTCCAAAAATGACCGAAAACATGTCCCTTGTGCAAGCGGCATTTCTTGAGGATCCAGAGGTGCTTTTAATATCGCATTCTGTTACGCCAAATCAAGACAGTGTTGAGGTGCTAAAAGAATATGCTAAAGCAAAAGGAGTGGTGAATGGAAAATGGCATTTGGTTACGGGAAACCGAGCAGAGATTTATCGCTTAGGAAGAGATGATTATTTTGTCGAAGAAGATTTAGGGTTGGATAAAAAGGAAGATGATTTTATTCACACCGAAAATTTTGTTTTGATCGATTTTAATGGCCATATCCGGGGGATCTATAATGGGCTGAATAAAGCCGCTGTCAATCAACTGATCGCAGACATTCGGCAATTGAAAGAAAAGCGCTAAGAGTTATTCTTTCTTTTTTAATAGCATCCCAATATGCGGAATATCGTCTTCTAAATAACTTTCGCCGGTGGCCTTAAATCCGTGCTGGTTATAAAACTTTTCTAAATGCGCTTGTGCGGAGATTTTGACGGCTTGGCCGGGAAAATTTTTATTACATACATTTATAGAGAAGTCAATTAAGACACCTCCGTGGTTTTTACCACGAACAGAAGGAGCGGTTACAACCCTTCCTATTGAGGCGTATTCTTTATAGGAAATCCCTTGCGCTAATACCCGCGCATAAGCGACTAATTGCTTGTCTAAATATCCTAAGACATGAAGGCTATTAAGGTCTTTTCCGTCTACATCTTGATAGGGACAGTTTTGTTCAACAACGAATACTTCCGCGCGAAGCGCCAAAATTTGATACAACTCTTGGGTTGTTAATTCTTGGAAGGTTTTGCTGCTAAAGGCAATCATTAACTACAGGGCATTTTATCTAATCTTCCTTGGTGGCGACCGCCCTCAAACTCAGTAGAAATATAAGTATCTACCATCGCTAGTGCTTGTGGAATTGAAATAAAACGAGCGGGTAAACTTAACACATTCGCGTTGTTGTGTTCTCTTGCTAAGGCAACAATTTCTTTTGTCCAACACAAAGCAGCGCGTATTTTTTGGTGTTTATTTGCGGTCATTGCAGCACCATTACCACTTCCGCAAATAATAATACCTAAATCTACTTTACCTTCTTCTACATCTTCGGCAACGGGATGAATGAAGTCGGGATAATCAACACTTTCAGGAGCATCAGTTCCATGGTTAAAAACACGGTGTCCTTTTGCTTCTAAAAAAGTAATTATGGCATTTTTATATTCAACACCTGCGTGGTCGTTTCCAATTGAAAAAGTCATTTTTGTTTGTTTTTAACAAAGGTAAGCATTGCCCATAAGTATGTGAATAAGGGAGGGTTTCAATTGAAGAAAATGTTAATAAGTTCTCATAAGGTTAAGGGCTTATTTCATTTACTATTTTGATTGTGAAAAAAGCAGAATAAACCAAAAGAAGTTGTCTTTATCCGTTCACTTTTTGTTGACCACAAAAGAGCAGTTTGTTAACTTATTAAAAAAGCTTAACGAAAAGAAGTTATGGATAATTGGAATTGTAAACAAACGTTGATAAGTTAACTAAAGCGCTTAAAAAGAATTATTTGCTTTATTAATAAGTGAAAATAAGTTATTAAAAACTCGCTTTATTGCGATAAACCTAACTTTGAGCATAAAAGAAATACCGCTATTCACAAGCAATAATAAGCATTATTATTTATTTAAATTTTAAAAAAGAACATTGAAATATAATATAGTTGTGAATAAAAGAAGTCTTGTTGTAATTTTAAAGAAGTAGTTTTGTAGACGAGATGGGAAAAGCAAAAAACAAGTACCGCCATATTGAGAAAAAGATGCTTTCTTTTTTTCGCGAAAATCCAGGCAAAGAATACAATTATAAGCAAGTTGCGTCAGTTTTAAACTTACATGACACAAGAGGAAGAAATGAATTGATTAAATTCCTCAATCTAAATGTGGCAAGTAAACAACTTAAATCTCCCAGTAGAGGGAAATACACTTTAGTTGAAACCAAAAAACAGTACTATCAAGGTGTTCTAGATGTTACTTCTTCTGGACGTGGATTTGTGATTTGTGATGATCTTGAACAAGACATAAGTATTCCTAAAAATGGTATCAATAAAGCCTTTAATGGAGATATTGTAGAAGTATATACCTATAAAAGAAAAAATAATGGAAGTTTAGAAGGAGAAATTACCACTATAATTGAGCGCAAGAAAACAACTTTTGTTGGTGTTTTACAGATTGCTAAAAACCATGCTTTTGTGCTCACCCGTGGGGCAAGAATGTATACCGATTTCTTTATTGATAAAAAACAATTAAGTTCAGATTATTGTGATGGGGATAAGGTATTGGTGCGTTTTGATGAATGGCCTAAACGTGCAGAATCTCCCTTTGGAACTTTAATTGAAAACTTTGGCCCTCCAGGAGAAACAGCTACTGAAATGCACGCTATTCTTTCTGATTATGGACTGCCTTTGCGTTTTCCACCAGAAGTTGAAGCTGCAGCTGCAGCTATAGACCAAAGTATTAGTGAAGTTGAAATAAAGAAAAGAAGGGATTTTAGAAAAGTATTGACCTTTACCATTGATCCTAAAACAGCCAAGGATTTTGATGATGCTTTATCTTTTCAAGTATTAGGAGACGATCTCTTTGAGGTTGGTATTCATATTGCCGATGTTTCGCACTATGTGCAACCCAACAGTATTTTAGACAAAGAAGCATTGGATCGCGCAACTTCTGTTTACCTAGTAGATCGAGTGGTTCCTATGCTGCCAGAAGTACTTTCCAATGGCGTGTGTTCTTTGCGACCCCATGAGGAAAAGTATACTTTTTCTGCTGTTTTTCAAATCAATGGAAAAGGAGAAATAAAAAACGAATGGTTTGGAAGAACAGTGATTTATTCTGATCACCGATTTGCCTATGAAGAGGCACAAGCAATGATTGAATCAGAAACACCCATTGTTCCTGATGAACATTCTTTACGCAATGGTGCCTATACGGTAGATGATGCAACTTTTAATGCTATTATTACCCTTAATAAAATGGCAAAAAAATTACGTAAAGAACGTATGAAAAGTGGGGCACTTTCTTTTGACCGTGTAGAAGTTAATTTTCATTTAAAGGAAGACAATACGCCAGAAAGTGTTTTTTTTAAAACCTCTAAAGATGCGAACAAGTTAATTGAAGAGTTTATGCTTTTAGCCAATAAACAAGTCGCGCGTTTTGCCGGTAAGAGAGATCAACCTTTACCAATGGTTTATAGAATTCACGACGAACCAGACCCAGATAAACTTAATAACCTACAAATGGTTGTGGCTGGTTTTGGGTATAAACTTAATTTAAAAACAAAAAATGTTAGCCAATCTATCAATCAACTGCTTTCTGACACTCAAGGAAAACAAGAACAGAATATGATAGATACTTTAACCATACGTTGTATGAGTAAAGCAGAATATACCACTCAAAATATAGGGCATTATGGCTTAGCTTTTGATTATTACGCACACTTTACCTCTCCCATTAGGCGTTATCCAGATGTGATGGTACATCGCCTTCTAGCGCAACACTTAAACAAAGAAAAATGGCCAAGCCTAGATCAATTAGAAGAAGCTAGTATTCATTCTTCTCAAAGAGAACAGTTGGCCACAAAGGCAGAAAGAGATTCCATTAAGTTTATGCAAATTAAATTTATGGAAAATCATGTTGGTGAAGAATTTGAAGGTGTTATTTCTGGTGTAACAGATCGTGGTCTTTATGTAGAAATAGTGGAAAATAAATGCGAAGGTATGGTGCGCATTAAAGATGTTCCTGGAGATTATTTTGTCTTTGACGACCGCAATCATTCTCTTGTTGGAGAAAAAACAAAAAAAATCTATCAATTAGGAGATCTTGTTACTGTTCAAGTAGCTAAAGCAGATCTCGTTAAAAGACATTTGGATTTTACCATGCTTGCAGAAACCCAATAATTATTATCTTTAAATCAAACCTTTTGTGTTATGAAAAAGTTGTTTATCCTATCTGTATTCTTGCTTTCTTGTAGTTTAATTGCTCAAAAAACAAAAGAAGTTGCTATTTCTCCTTTTTTAGGGGTGAAAGTTTATTCTGGTATTCACGTTAAACTAATTCCTTCTGATACCAATAAAATGCTGATTTCTGGAGAAAATATAGAAACAGTTGTTTTTACGCTAAAGAAAGATATCCTTAAAATTAGACACAGCATTGATCAATTATTAAATCCTTCAAATACATATGTAGAATTGTATTTTACAGAAGATCTTGATGCATTGCACAGTTATCAAGGAAGTACGATAGAATCAACTGCTGAGATTGAAACAACTAGTATTATAATTAAAGCGCATGAAGGTTCTAAGCAAACACTAAATATTACTGCAGAGAAAATTGATTCCAGGGTTAAATCTGGAGGTCTACTAAATATTCAAGGTAAAGCAACATCGCATCGTCTTTCTATTCTAGGTGGTGGTATTTGCGAAGGTGAAAATTTAATTACAGAACAGACTACTGTCAAAGTAACTGCAGGAGGTGTTGCTTACATAAACGCAACAGCACTTTTAGAAGCAACGGTTAGCGTTGGTGGAACGGTTCGAATTCATGGGAAACCCACGAAGTTGATTCGTAAAAAAGTTATTGGTGGTACGATAGTCGAGATGAACTAAAAAACAAAAACCCATCACAAAGACGGGTTTTTAAAGAGGCACCGAGCGGATTCGAACCGCTGTACAAGCTTTTGCAGAGCTCTGCCTAGCCACTCGGCCACGGTGCCGTGCTGCAAAAATACGTTTTTTATTTTTTTTTAAGCCGAAGTTTTCTTCCCTTTTCTTTCAACACTTACATAGCCTACATTTCCACCTATTGGTGGATTTAATTTTTGTACTTCTATTTGTACTTCTTCAACCGTTGAATGCTCCTTTAAAACTCTGTCAATTATTCTCTGTACTACAGTTTCCAATAGTTTGGCCCTAATTTTCATTTCTTCATAGACAATTGTATATATGGCGACATAGTCTACAGTATCCTTTAAATCGTCTGTTTGTGCAGACACATCTAAATTGGTATTAACTACCGCATTGACAATATAATCACTACCAATTTTTGCTTCTTCGTCCATACAACCGTGGTTGGTATGTATTCTAATATTTTGCACTCTTATGATCCCCATTCCTTTTTTTTTATAAAGATATAAAGTCAACGATTAATCTAAGCCACCCCAGCCTTTTTAATATCTTTGCGAAAAGTTTTTTTATGTCTGAAGAGAAAGCACCTCTACATTTTATCGAACATATTATTGAAGAAGATCTTTCGAATGGATTTGATCCACAAAAGATTCGTTTTAGATTCCCGCCAGAACCCAATGGCTATCTTCACGTAGGGCATTTAAAAGCCATTGCATTAAATTTTAATCTAGGACAGCGATATAACGCTCCTGTTAATTTGAGATTTGACGACACCAATCCTGTTAAGGAAAATCAAGTCTTTGTTGATGCAATTAAAGAAAATATTGCTTGGTTGGGTTATCAGTGGGACAATGAGTGTTATGCATCTGATTATTTTCAACAATTATACCAATGGGCAATCTATCTAATAAATGAAGGAAAAGCTTATATAGATCCCCAAGATTCTGAAACAATTGCAGCCCAAAAAGGTACGCCAACCCAACCTGGGCAAAATAGTCCTTACCGTGACCGACCCATTGAAGAGAACTTATCGCTTTTTGAAGAAATGAAAGCAGGTAAGCATTCAGAAGGTTCTCATGTATTACGTGCAAAAATTGACATGAGTTCTGATAATATGTTATTGCGTGATCCCGTGATGTATCGTATTCTTTTTAAGCACCATCACCGCACAGGAGATGCATGGTGTATTTATCCTATGTATGATTGGACGCATGGCGAATCGGATTATATTGAGCAAGTGTCTCACTCTCTGTGTACACTTGAATTTAAGCCCCACAGAGCCCTTTATGATTGGTTCTTAGATCAACTTCCTACGGCAAGTGATTTACGTCCTTACCAGCGGGAATTTGCACGTTTAAATCTTTCTTATACTGTAACTTCAAAGCGAAAGCTTGCGCAGTTGGTTGAAGAAAAGCACGTGAATGGATGGGATGATCCTAGAATGCCCACGATATCTGGAATGCGCCGTAGAGGTTATCCTCCAGAAGCTCTGATTAACTTTGTTACAACTGCGGGTATTTCTAAAAGAGAGAACGTTATCGATGTTTCCCTACTTGAGTTCTGTGTTCGTGAATCGCTGAATAAAACGGCCGCAAGGGTTATGGCGGTTGTCAATCCAGTCAAATTGGTTATAACCAATTACCCTGAAGATCAAACAGAAGATCTTACGGCGATTAACAACCCTGAAGACGAAACACAAGGCAGTAGAACAATTCCTTTTTCGCGCACTTTATATATTGAACGTGAAGATTTTAAAGAAGAAGCCAACCGTAAATTTTTCCGTCTTACTATAGGAAAAGAAGTACGTCTTAAAAACGCTTATATTATTAAGGGTGAGTCTGTTATAAAAGATGAAGCAGGTAATATTACCGCCATTCAATGTACTTATGATGCCGATAGTAAAAGTGGATCAGGTTCTGAAGCAAGTATGCGAAAAGTTAAAGGAACCATACACTGGGTAAGTGTTGCGCATGCCGTTGATGCAACGGTTAAAAATTATGATCGCCTGTTCAACGATGAAAGTCCAGATCAACATAAGGACAAGTCTTTTTTAGACTTTGTAAATCCAGATTCTTTATCGATACAAAACGCCAAAGTTGAACCTTCTCTTAGAGATCTTTCTCTTGGTGAAAGGGTACAATTTCAGCGTTTAGGTTATTATTCGGTTGATGAGGATTCCCTTTCCTCTGAACTAATTTTTAATAAAATTGTTGGGTTAAGAGATACTTGGGCTAAGAAGCAATAGGTTATTTTTCTTCTTTCTTTTTCTCATTTTGTTTTTTCATTGCTTCTCCAATCTGGTTGCTGGCCGTAAACGATGCCACCATATTGTTCAACATTTCGCTCCCTGCTTGTGGAGAATTAGGCAACAAAATTAGGTTAGAATTGGTTTCCCCCCCTATTGATTGTAGGGTGTCATAATGTTGTGTTACCACGATCAAGGCAGAGGCTTCCTGAGAGTTAATTCCCACATTATTGAGTACATCAACAGACTCTTCAAGCCCACGTGCAATTTCCCTTCTTTGGTCTGCAATTCCTTGCCCTTGTAGTCGTTTACTTTCTGCTTCTGCTTTTGCTTTTTCAACAATTAAAATTCGCGCTGCATCTCCTTCATACTGTGCTGCAACCTTTTCTCGTTCTGCCGCATTAATTCGATTCATTGCTTCTTTCACCTGTTGATCGGGATCAATATCTGTAACCAAAGCTTTTATGATGTCATAGCCATAGTTAATCATGGCATCATTTAATTCTCCCTTAACAGCATTAGCAATATCATTCTTTCTTTCAAAAACATCGTCAAGTTTCATTTTTGGTACCTCCGCACGCACCACATCAAACACATAGGATGTGATTTGATCTTGGGGATAGTCCAGTTTATAAAATGCTTCATATACTTTATCAGCTAGCACCTTGTATTGGACAGAAACCTTTAATTTGACAAAGACATCATCTTTCGTTTTTGTTTCTACAATAACATCCAACTGTAGAATCTTTAAGCTTAAGCGTCCAGCCACTTTATCAATCAATGGTATTTTGATGTGTAATCCTGGATTTCGAATAACCAAGAACCGACCAAAGCGTTCAATTACAGCTCCGGTTTGTTGTTTCACGATAAATAAACCTGAAATGATGATCAGGAATAGGAAGAATAAAATAATGTAAGTAGTAATACTCATTTGGGCTATTTTTAAGGTTAATTGTTTATTAGACGATCTAATCTTCTTAAAGTTACATCTTTTCCTAATACGCTTAACATAGGAATTAAATCTGGTCCTGATAAGGACCCCACTACGGCAACTCGCATAACTTGCATAAATGCGCCTAAACCAATTCCTTCCGCTGCACCAGTTTCTTGCATATAGGTTTTAATTTCTCCCATTTCCTTTTCCGCGATTCCTTCTTTCAAAAGCTTTACGATTAACGCTATATCCAACTTCCCGATACGCTTTAGTGATTTAGGATCATATTCTGTCGGGTCATTGATGAAACAGTTGGTTTCCTTTTCAATGTCTGTTAACAAGACAAACCGTTCTTTCACCAAATTTACTGCTGCTGTTGTAGCGTCACCCATTGTATCCTTTAATTCATTTAAATATTCTGGATAGTCGTTTAATAAATCTTCAGCACTTAACTGATTTAAGTGTTGCTGATTGACCCATTTCGCTTTTTCATAATCAAAGCGTGCACCTCCTTTTTGAATGGCCTTTACTTCAAACTGCTGTTCCATTTCTTTAAGACTAATAATTTCGTTTTCTCCTAAACTCCATCCTAACTGTGCGATATAATTCAGGTGCGCTTCTGGAAGAAATCCATTTTCTTTATAGCCCAATGATGTGTTCCAAGCCAATGGAAATACAGGATATCCATTTTTATCTCCATCTCGTTTACTCAATTTTCCTTTCCCTGAAGGGTTTAGAATCAAGGGTAAGTGCATGAACTTTGGTGCATTCCACTCAAACGCGTCATAAAGTAATTGATGAATGGGTAAAGAAGGCAACCATTCTTCCCCTCTAATCACAGTTGTTATTTTCATTAAGTAATCATCTACAACATTAGCAAAGTGATAGGTTGGCATTCCATCTTTCTTCATTAATATTTTATCTTCTAATTCGTTGGTGCTTACGCGAACCGTTCCTCTTACTAAATCTGAACTAACTACAGTTTCATCTCGATCTACTTTTAGACGGATCACGAAATCCCCATCTTCAATCAAAGAGTCACATTCGGATGCTTCCAAACTAAGACTATTCTTAAATTTTAATCTGTTTTCCGCATTGTACTTAAAAGCCCCCTTGTTTTTTTCAGCCTCCTCTCTCGCTATGTTAAGTTCTTCACCACTATCAAAAGCATAATATGCTTTTCCATTTTTTATTAAGCGTTGTATATAGTCTGCATAAATTTCTTTTCTTTCACTTTGACGATAAGGTCCATACGCTCCTCCTTTGATTGGATCTTCATCAGGTTCAATATTACACCAGGCTAAACTTTTATGAATATAGTCTTCACTATCTTCTACCTTTCTGTTTTGATCGGTATCTTCTACCCTTAAAACAAAAACACCTTTGTTTTTGCGTGCATATAGATAATTGAATAAAGCAGTGCGTAAACCGCCAATGTGTAATGGTCCAGTTGGACTGGGTGCAAAACGAACTCTTTCCATGCGATAAATATTTTTGCAAAGATACACGCAATGCCTCACTTCTGCATCTTTCTACTTTGGCTATATTTGCATCAGCTTATGATTTCTTTTAACAACATTCCAAACCATTATTTACCAAGCGCTTTATTGCTGCCCTGGTTGGAAACTATTGCCGTATGTTACAATGTGCAGATTATTCGCCTGGACTATAATTTTGTCGATGAAGCCGCTTTATTGAAGATGAACCAAGATTACCTTCAACACGACACGCATACCGATATAATTACTTTCTCTTATGGCGAAACCCATCAGGTGGAAGCTGAAATTTTTATATCTACGCCTAGATTAGAAGATAATGCCTCATTAAACAGGGAAAGTGTTGATAAAGAACTACTTAGGCTATTATCTCATGGTTTTTTACATTGCATTGGTTATAATGATCATTCTATTCAAGAAAAAGAGGCAATTAGAAAAGAAGAAAACCGTTGTATAGACATGTTCCACGTGAAACAATAAGAAATATGTTTGAAAGTAAATATGATGTAATTGTCGTTGGTGGTGGTCACGCTGGAGCTGAAGCAGCAGCAGCGGCCGCTAATATGGGAAGTAAGACCTTATTGGTTACCATGAATTTGCAGAATATTGCCCAAATGTCCTGCAACCCTGCCATGGGTGGAATTGCCAAAGGTCAGATTATTTGTGAGATTGATGCTATGGGTGGGTACAGCGGAATTGTTTCTGATAAGTCTGCTATACAATTTAAAATGTTGAATCGCTCAAAAGGACCAGCTATGTGGAGCCCAAGGGTTCAATCTGACCGTATGCTCTTTTCGCAAACATGGCGGGAAATGCTTGAGCAAACACCCTTGCTTGACTTTTATCAAGAAATGGTGACCGATTTAATTTTCGATCAAGACACTGTAATAGGTGTAACCACCAGCACCGGAATTCCTATTTACGCCTCCTCTGTGATTTTAACCAATGGAACCTTTCTCAACGGGTTAATTCATATCGGAGAAAAGAATTTTGGTGGAGGGCGTGCTGGCGAGTCTGCAGCAACAGGTTTAACCGCCTCACTCGAAAATAGAGGTTTTGTTTCTGGTCGAATGAAAACGGGGACTCCTCCACGTGTAGATGGAAGGTCCTTAGATTTTTCAAAAATGGAAGAACAACCCGGAGATGCACATCCAGATAAATTCTCCTATTTAGATCTGACCTCGCCTTTAACCAAACAACGTTCCTGTCATATTACCTATACGTCTGAAGAAGTTCATGACACCTTGCGCACAGGTTTTGATCGCTCTCCTATGTTTAATGGATCGATTAAAAGTACAGGGCCGCGCTATTGTCCTTCTATAGAAGACAAGATTAATCGCTTTGCTGATAAGAACAGACATCAAATTTTTGTAGAGCCAGAAGGATGGAATACCATCGAATACTACATTAATGGTTTTTCAACCTCCCTCCCACAGGACGTTCAATTTGACGCTCTTCGCAAAGTAAAAGGCTTTGAAGCCGTTAAATTCTTTCGCCCTGGCTATGCCATAGAATATGATTATTTTCCACCAACTCAACTGACACACAGTTTAGAGACGAAATTGGTTAAGGGTCTCTTTTTTGCTGGTCAAATTAATGGAACGACCGGCTATGAAGAAGCCGCAGCGCAAGGAATGATGGCGGGCATTAATGCCCACCTATATCAAAAGGGTGATCAGCCTTTTTTGTTGCAACGCAATGAAGCCTATATCGGCGTTTTGATTGATGACTTAATTACCAAAGGTACCGAAGAACCTTATCGTATGTTTACCAGCCGTGCGGAATACAGAACCCTGCTGCGTCAAGACAATGCTGATTTTCGTTTAACAGAAAAAGCGCATGCACTTGGTCTAGCAAACGAGGATCGTCTAATGGCGGTACATGCTAAAAGTAAGCAAACAGCTCTATTAAAGGCCTACTATGAGAAGACCAGCATTACGCCGGTAGAGGCGAACGGTTTTTTAGTAGAGCAGAAATCCGCGCCGATCAAACAATCGGATAAAATGGCCAAGATCTATTCTAGACCAAACATTACAAGTAAGGAAATGACGGCTGTTCCCAAGGTTGCTGCTTTTATAGCAGAGCACGGTTTTACCAAAGCCGTCCAAGAGCAGGTAGAGATACAATTGAAATATGCGGGCTATATCGAAAAGGAAAAACTGAATGCAGACAAGCTTAATCGCTTAGAGGCTGTTAAGATTCCGGCCAATTTTGATTACCATATCCTCGCTTCCCTCTCGCATGAAGCCAAAGAGAAACTCAGCAAGATTCAGCCCAAAACCATATCACAAGCCTCGCGCATTAGCGGCATTAACCCCAGCGACATTTCTGTATTATTGGTTAAACTAGGAAGATAATGTTTCACGTGGAACCAAACCCCCCTTATACCCTACTTGCTTCAACCAAAGATTTTTTGGTCTCTGGCGAAAGCTTTGAAGTAAGACTCGACCAAGAGAGCCAAGTAGCCTACACGCATCCAAAACCGAGTGAAACTCAATTGCCCCGCTATTACGCCTCAGAGGACTATATTTCCCACGGCAATCAAAAAGCCTCTTTTATTGATAAAGTTTATGCTGTTGTCCAAAAGCGAATGCTCCACCAAAAACAACAATGGTTACAAAAATTTGCACAAAAGGACCAGACTTATCTGGACTTTGGGTGTGGCACAGGAAATCTAGTTGCGTATTTAAACAACAACGGCTGGAAAGCTTTTGGCGTTGAACCCAGTGAAAAAGCACGGCTTTTTTCTGAAGCCCCTAATGAGGTTTTCCCAGATTTAAAACAAGTTCCCAAAAAGAATTTTGAGATCATCGCTCTTTGGCATGTTTTAGAACACCTGCCCAATCCTGCAGCTTCGCTTGACGCTCTTAAGGATCATTTAGCGAAAGACGGTTTTTTGTTTTTAGCCCTCCCTAATTATAATTCCTTTGACGCAAAGCACTACCAAGATGATTGGGCGGCCTATGATGTACCCAGGCACCTTTGGCATTTTTCTGAAAAAGGAATTGTAGGCTTATGTAAACAACATGGTTTTGAAATGGTCGAAAGTAAGGGCTTGTTTTTCGATGCCTTCTATGTAAGTTATCTATCGGAAAAGCACAAGAACAGTAAGGCAGCGTTTATTCGTGGAATGGCAATCGGTTTATGGTCTAACATGCTTGCTTTCTTCACGCAAGCCTATTCCTCTAAAGTCTATGTTTTTAGAAAAAGCAGTTAAGCTTCTTTCTTATTGAGTAGTCTGCTTAAGCTTAAACTAAAGTCGGCAAACAAAATTTTACCATTAGCATTCCTTTCAACAGCATAAATAGCGTCATTAAATAAAGCAATCAATAAAGCCGCATTTTTACTGTGAACAAACGGCGCAAATTTCTCTAGCGAGAAACTGTTTTTAGGACGATAATTAACCAAAGGCTTACTTTGATAGGACAATAAAAGGGCTTGACGAATAAAACGCAAACCAAACTGGAGGAATTGTTTTTGCAAGGGGCGTCCCATTTGCCCCATGCGATTCGACCATTGCATTAATTCAATTCCGATGGCTTTATTTCCATTGGTACGAAAAGCACAACGCAAACATTCAATGAGTAAAGCCTCTATCTCTTTGATGTGAACAGCAGAAGTAAGTAGCTCTTTCGCGGTAGCCCAATTTCCCTCTGCCTCAATGGCAATGTTTTCAGCCTCGGCTTCCGAGCAACCTTCTGCGATTAAGGCTGTTTCAATTATTTCCGGTTTTAGCGGAGGAAGCGGAATCATTTGACACCTAGAGCGAATCGTACTTAGAAGATCTTCAGGATGACTGGCTACTAAAATAAAATAAGTATTGGCCGGTGGTTCTTCGATCAACTTCAATAATTTGTTGGCTGCTTGAATATTCAAGCGCTCGACTCCCCAGATAAGGCAAACCTTATTTTCACCAAGAAAGGCTTTTAGTGACAATGCCTTAAAAAGGGCTTCTGTCTCCTCTACCCCAATATTTCCCTGTTTGTTTTCAGAGCCAATTCTTGCCAACCAAGATGATAGCGGACTGTACAATTCTTCTTTTATAAAACCAACCCAATCTTCGCGATAATCCTTACAAAGGGGCTTCGTTTTCACATTTGCCGATGTACTTACAGGGTAAACACTATGTAAATCAGGATGTTGCATCGCTTTTTCACGAGAATCGGGTATTTCGGCCCAGAGTAGGGATAGGGCGCATTCAAGCGCAACAGCAAGGCCACCCCTTCCTCCTTGATCAATAAAGCATTGAGCATGAGGAACTTGACCCTTTTCAAAAGCATTAATTAATGCTGATTTTACGCTATTTTGACCTAAACTGTGAGTAAATTGCATGCACAAAGATAATTCTTTCCCAACGGAAATTTTTTCTGCATTAAAATTAAACTTCTCTTAAAAAATTAATATGGCTACCTTTGCCAAAATTCCATTTTATGACAACAGTAAACCAACTTGAGCTAAACAACAAAAAAGCCATTATTCGCGTAGACTTTAATGTTCCGTTAAACGAAGAACAACAAGTTTCAGATAGTACCAGAATTTTAGCCGCTAAGCCTTCGATCGATGCCGTACTTGCTGCAGGTGGAAGTTGTATTCTAATGTCACACTTAGGGCGTCCAAAAGGAATTACGCCAGAATTGTCTTTACAACATATTGTTGCTGCAGTAGAGACGAGTCTTGGACAAAAGGTCATTTTTGCTAAAGATACGATCGGAGAGGATGCACGTGCAAAAGCAGCTGCGCTTCAACCGGGGCAAATTCTACTATTAGAAAATTTGCGTTTCCACGCAGAAGAAACAGCTGGCGACGAAAGTTTTGCAAAAGCACTGGCGCAACTTGCAGACGTTTATATTAATGATGCTTTTGGAACAGCACACCGCGCACATGCTTCTACCACCATTATCGCACAGTATTTTAAAAATGAGAAAGCGGTTGGAAAACTTTTGGAACAAGAAATTATCGCGATCGATAAAGTTTTACAAAGTGGTGAGAAACCGGTTTTAGCCATTTTGGGCGGATCGAAAGTCTCTTCAAAAATCACCATAATCGAGAACATCCTTGATAAAGTAGATCACCTGATTATAGGAGGAGGAATGGCCTATACTTTTGTAAAAGCACAAGGCGGTACGGTTGGAAATTCCATTTGTGAAGACGATTATTTAGACTATACCCTTGAATTATTGCAAAAAGCGAAAGAGAAAAACGTTGCCATTCATCTTCCAGTCGATGTTATTGCCACCACAGATTTTTCCAATGATACAGAGCGTAAAACAATGAATATTAATGAAATAACCGATGGTTGGGAAGGCCTTGATGCAGGTCCAAAATCTTTGGCAAACTTTAAAGAGGTTGTTTTAAAGGCCAGAACAATCTTATGGAATGGCCCACTAGGTGTTTTTGAATTCTCGAATTTTTCTAACGGAACCATTGAATTGGGTACATTTATTGCTGAAAGTACTGCGGCAGGAGCTTTCTCTCTTGTAGGAGGTGGCGATTCTGTTGCCGCTGTGAAACAATTTGGTTTTGCAGAAAAAGTAAGCTATGTTTCTACCGGAGGAGGAGCAATGCTAGAAAGCTTAGAAGGAAAAGCACTTCCTGGAATTGCTGCATTAAAAGCATAAATTATGAAAAAACTCGGTTTCTTTTGTTCTCTTTTACTGTTGTTTTCTTGCGACACCAAGAAGCAACAAGCCTTTGTTCCAGACTCAAGTGGAAACATTAACCATTTAACGGTGGTCATGAAAAAAAGCCAGTGGAACGGTGTTTTAGGGGAAACAGTAAGAAACGAAATTGCAACCGCCTACGAAGGCCTTCCGCTAGACGAGCCTAGATTTTCACTACGCCACCTAGTCCCTTCAGCATTTACAGGCTTTGGGCGTCACGGAAGAAATATTATTTGGTGTAGAAAAGACAGCCTTAATCGTTTCCAACTGATTCAAAATCAATATGCGAGACCGCAAATTTTGGCCATTGCACAAGGAGAAGATGATGAGGTCATGGCGGAGTATATTCGTGAAAATGCAGCTTTGCTCATTGGGACTTTTCAGGAAAACGAACGCAAAGAAAAAATCAGAAGAATCAAAAAATCCCGTGCAAAAGACAAAGATCTACAGCAAAAATTTGGGATTGAGTTAACCTATCCCTCGGCTTATTCAACTGTAAAAGACAGTTTGAATTTTATCTGGATTGAAAAGCCGGTACAAAAAGGAAGTGTTAATATAATTGCCTATTCTTTACCCAAAAATGCTTTTGCAAAACCGAGCTTGAAAAGGGTCATTGCAATTAGAGATTCTATTGGGAAAGATCATATTCCTGGACGTTTGCCCAATACACATATGATTACAGAAGCGGCCTATTTACCGTACTTTTACAAGACTACCCTGGCAGGACAAAAGGCCTATTTAACCAAGGGAATGTGGGAAGTAAAAAGCGACTACATGGCAGGACCTTTTGTCAACTATATGATACAAGATAGTGTTTCCAAAAACTGGATGGTAATAGAGGGATTTGCCTTTGCGCCTTCCATCTCTAAACGAGATTATATGTTTGAACTCAACAGTATCTTATCGACCTTGAAGTTCAACAAAAAAGAATAATTTATTCTTCTTTTTGGCTTAGCTCGTCCTCTTCTTCTTTGGTGGCTTTTTTGAATTCTTTGATTCCGCTACCTAGGCCACGCATTAATTCTGGTATTTTTCTACCGCCAAAAAGAAGGAGAACAATAATTAAAATTAAAATGACTTGTTGTGGGCCAATTGCCCCGAAAAAAATCGTTGCACTTATCATAAGAGATGCTTTTGGACAAATGTAAACAATATTTTAACGCCTCTAAAGTGATTTGAAGGGATAAAGGCAGAATTATTCCCACAAGGAATTTCTATATTTGTGGGTAATGAAAAAAGAAACCAGTCGTAGAAAAAGAATAAAGAAAAAATTACTGAGCCGCTATCGTTTGGTTATCCTCAATGAGGAAACCTTTGAAGAGCAGCTTTATTTTCGCCTTACGCGTTTAAATGTCATTATTATTTCGACCTTTTTATGTGCGCTTTTGTTTTCTGGTACAATCGCTTTGGTTTCTTATACCCCCATTAAAGAATATATTCCAGGTTATGCTTCCACCAAAATGCGCAAGCAAGCCGCTGACAACGCCTTTAGACTAGACTCCCTTTTAAATGCCTATCGTCAATCCAAACAACAATTGGGGACAATTCGAAAAGTGCTGACCGGAGAAGTAGACATTGAAGAACTTAAAGAAAAGGACGTCTTAGGCGACAGTCAAAACGAAATACAAAGAGAGATTCCCAAGCGAAGCAAACAAGATTCCCTCCTGCGTTCTTTGGTGGAACAAGAAGACAAGTACTCTGTTTCATTAACCAGTGGAAGTAAAGTTGATTTTGTCCTGTATCCACCCGCAACAGGAAGTCTTTCTCAACCCTATGATCCCGTTAACAAACACTATGCAGTTGACGTAGTATTAAACGAGAACGCACCGATTAAAGCCGTAGCAGAAGGAACGGTAATTTTCTCAGAGTGGACCGCAGATACCGGCTATGTCATTATTCTTGAACATCCTTATGGTTTACTTTCTGCATATAAACACAACGCTTCGTTAAGCAAATCTCAAGGCGAAACAGTCGCTGCTGGAGAGGTCATTGCAACGGCAGGAAATACAGGAGAATATTCCACGGGATATCATTTGCACTTTGAATTATGGAGCGATGGTTTCCCGATGAATCCAGAAAATTTTATTGACTTTTCAGAAAACTAAGGATGAAACAATTTTTCGCAAAACTCTTTGCAGCCTATATCGTAAACAAAAACAAGCGATGGAAGAATAATCCGCTGAAAGCGCAAGAAGAAACCTTTCAATTACTGTTGCAAACAGCCAAGAACACTCAGTTTGGGCAAGACCATGATTTCGCACAAATTAACAATTATGCCGCTTTTAAGTCAAAGGTTCCTGTTCGCGATTATGAAGGACATAGACCCTATGTTGAGAAAATAATTGCAGGAGATAAAGACGTGCTTTGGCCTGGAACTCCCCTTTATTTATCGAAAACCAGCGGCACTACATCTGGAGCAAAATATATTCCGATTAGTAAAGCCTCTATGCCAACCCATATAAATGCAGCCCGAGATGCTTTGTTAACTTATATTCATCAAACCGGAAAAACCGATTTTTTATCGGGAAAACAAATCTTTTTACAAGGAAACCCAACGCTAGACAAAAAGGGAGGCATTGCCTTGGGAAGACTCTCCGGCATCGTTGCGCATTATGTTCCTTCTTATTTACAAGCGAGTCGAATGCCCAGTTGGGAGACGAATTGCATTGACGATTGGGAAGAAAAAGTAGATGCAGTTGTCCAAGAAACCCTCCCAGAAAAAATGACCTTAATCGGCGGAATACCTTCTTGGGTACAAATGTATTTTGAAAAAATCAACGCCCTGAAGGGAACAAAAGTAAGTGAGGTTTTCCCTCATTTTTCCCTCTTTGTTTATGGTGGTGTTAACTTTGAACCCTATCGCTCGGTCTTTAAAAAATTAATTGGGAAACAAGTCGACACCATTGAGCTTTTTCCAGCTTCAGAAGGGTTCTTTGCTTATCAAGATCAACAAGAGCAAGAAGGCTTATTACTCCTACTTAATAATGGCATCTTTTATGAGTTTATTCCGGTTGATCAATTTGGTGAAGAAAACCCGCCTCGCTATTCTTTAGCTGAAGTGGAGATTGGGATAAATTATGTTTTAATTTTATCTACAACCGCCGGATTATGGGCTTATAATATTGGGGATACCGTGCGGTTTGTTTCCACAGACCCCTATAGACTCGTGGTTACCGGAAGGGTCAAGCATTTTATTTCTGCCTTTGGCGAACATGTTATTGGAAAGGAAGTAGAAACAGCGTTAAAAGAAGCAACGGCAAACACGCCCATTCAGATCAGAGAATTTACCGTTGCCCCGCAAGTAAACCCAAAGGAAGGCTTACCCTTTCATGAATGGCTCATAGAATTTGATGTTGCCCCGGAAGATCCAACTGGATTTGAAGAAAAATTAGATGCGCAAATGGAAGCACAAAACATCTATTATCAAGACCTTATTCAAGGAAATGTTTTGCGAAAATTAAAAGTTACTCCTGTGGTCAAAAACGGCTTTCAAGCCTATATGAAATCCATTGGAAAACTAGGCGGGCAAAACAAAGTGCCGCGGCTTTCCAACGATCGAAAAATTGCGGATGCACTGCACCAAATTAACAAAAATGGCGCATAAGACAATTTTAATCACTGGCGGATTAGGCTTTATTGGAGGACATTTTGTCCATCAGTACCGCCAAAAGTATCCCCAGCATAAAATGATTGTCGTTGACAAAAACACCTATGCCGCTGATCCCAATAGAATTGAACCCTTTCTAGAAGAAGACAATTTTCTATTTACAGCAGCAGATATTGCTGACACAAAGAAAATGCAGTCGCTTTTTCAAGTCCATCAGCCCGAAATAATCATCAATTTTGCGGCAGAATCGCATGTAGACAACTCCATTAATGGTCCTGCTCCGTTTTTAACAACAAACGTAAACGGCACCTTTACTCTTTTAGAAGCTGCGCGCAAACTTTGGATGGAAAGCCCACGGCAGTTGAAGCCGCAGTTTAGTCAGGCCCGTTTTTACCAAATTTCTACCGATGAGGTTTTTGGTTCTCTAGGGGAAGAAGGCTTTTTCTCTGAAAGTTCAAACTATGCACCAAACAGCCCCTATAGCGCCTCAAAAGCCTCGGCAGACCATTGGGTGAGAAGTTATTTTCACACCTATGGTCTCCCCACATTAATCTCACAGTGCTCAAACAATTATGGGCCAAACCAACACCAGGAAAAACTCATTCCTACTGTTATAAGAACAGCGCTTGCAGGACAGGCAATTCCGCTTTATGGCGATGGAAAAAACAGCAGAGATTGGCTGTATGTAGAAGATCATTGTAGTGCCATTATGGCGGTGCTTCAAAACGCAAAAGCAGGAGAAACCTTTACCATCGGTGGTGGGGCAGAGCGCGATAATTTGACCCTTTGCCACACGGTTCTCTCTCTTTTAGACAATTTAAAACCAAAGCAAGATGGGAGTTCCTATAAAGGGCAAATTACTTTTGTTGAAGATCGTCCAGGACACGACTTTCGCTATGCCATAGATGCGACCAAAATTAAAACAGAATTGAATTGGGAGCCAAAACACACCTTTGAAGCAGCATTGCAAAAAACCGTTGTATATTACTTAAAGAAAGATAGCGCAAAAATCTAATCAAAAAATGAAAGGAATTGTTTTAGCTGGAGGAAAAGGCACCCGTTTACACCCCTTGACAAAATCGGTGAGTAAACAACTCTTACCCATTTATGACAAGCCCATGATTTATTACCCTGTTAGCACCCTAATCGCAACAGGGATTAAAGAAATTTTAATTATTTCTACCCCAGAAGACCTGCCGCTATTTCAACGATTATTAGGCGACGGAAGTCAGTGGGGCTGTGCTTTTTCTTATGCGGAACAAGCAAAACCCAATGGCCTTGCAGAAGCCTTTTTAATTGCAGAAGAATTTATTGCAAAACAAGCCGTGACCCTTATTTTAGGTGATAATTTATTTCACGGAACAAAAGTACTTGAACAGCTATCTAGCTTTAAAGCACAAAAGGGTGCCCATATTTTTGCTTATCAAGTAAAAGACCCTCAGCGGTATGGCGTGGTAGAATTTGACAAGAACAACAAAGTGCTTAGTATAGAAGAGAAACCTCAAAAGCCAAAATCTTCTTTTGTGGTTCCGGGCATCTATGTATATGATGCAAGCGTGGTAGAAAAAGCAAAAGGCTTATCACCTTCTTCCAGAGGAGAGCTAGAAATCACCGACCTTAACCAAGAGTATTTGACTGCAGGCGAACTGCATTTAACTCCATTAGAAAACGGTGCAGTGTGGCTAGATACAGGAACAATTGAATCCCTGATGGAAGCCAGTCAATATGTTCAAGCCATTCAATCGCGTCAAGGCACCTTAGTAGGATCTCCTGAAGTAGCCGCTTTCAGGGCCAAGGCGATCAATGAAGCAACATTTAAGCGCCTTGCGGCCAAAGTAAATAACAGCGCTTATGGCGAGGCCATGCAATCTATCGCGAATTCATGAAATACAGTCCAACTCCTTTAAACGATTGTTGGTTAATTGCACCAGAAAGCTTTAGTGATGCAAGAGGCGCTTTTATGGAAGCTTTTCACCTAGAAAGTTTTCAACAAGAAATAGGCGCCATTAATTTTATTCAAGACAACGAAGTACACTCTGTGTATGGGGTAATACGCGGCTTGCATTATCAAAAGGGCAACAACGCACAAGCAAAATTAGTGCGTGTAATTCAGGGCAGTATAATTGACATTGTGGTTGATTTACGCCCTTCGTCTTCTACTTATTTAAAGTCTTTTCGCATTGCATTAAGCGCTGAGAATAAAAAGCAGCTCTTTGTGCCAAAAGGCTTTGCCCATGGTTATGCCGTAACCTCATCGAGTGCTATTGTGCTGTATAAAGTCGACGCGCCTTATGCACCAGAAACAGAGGGCGGCCTTTCTCCGCATGACCCCTATTTTTCTTTTGATTGGGGCATTCCGCTTGCGGAACAAATGATCAATGAACGGGATTTAAATTGGCCAGCCCATGTCTAAACAACAGCCTGTTATTTTAGTGACTGGGGCAAAGGGCCAATTAGGACAAAGCCTTCAAGCACAAGCAGAACAATTAACCGCCTTTACTTGGGTGTTTTATGACAAAGCCGAACTGGATATTTGTCAACCCAAAAGTGTTGCAGCTGCATTTAAAAAACACCAACCCGCCTATTGCATCAACACAGCGGCTTTTACGGACGTTAATCAAGCAGAAGAAAATCCCGCAAAAGCAATGGCAGTCAATGTAGAAGGCGTTAGGCATTTAATTGCTGCTTGTAATCAATACCGAAGTTGTTTAGTGCAACTCTCAACCGATTATGTTTTTGATGGTGAACAAGCTTTTCCTTACCTGGAAAGCCACCTTCCCAATCCCCTTAATAGATATGGAAAAACCAAAGCCGAAGCCGAGCAGCTAGTATTGACAGAAGCACAAAAACACTATATCGTGCGGACTTCTTGGCTCTACAATAAAAAACAAGGGCATAATTTTTATCGCAGCATTCAAAAAAAGGCCTTGGCTGGTGAAGGTCTTTCGGTGGTTAATGACCAAGTGGGGACTCCTACCTCAACAGAGGAATTGGTCGTTTTTTTAGTAAGACTATTGGAAAAAAACCCGGCACATGGTATTTATCATTATGCAGGAAAAGAGATTTTATCTTGGTATGCTTTTGCCAAAAAGATTTTAAAAGAACAGCAGCTAGAGGTTTCACTAAAAGCAGTGCAAACCCCGCAGGACGGAATTCAACGGCCGCGGTTTAGCGCCTTGGCAACAGAAAAAGTGTTTTAGATGAAATATGTTGTGATTGTACCAGCGCACAATGAAGCTGTTTTTTTACCGGGGCTTTTAGAAAGCCTATATGCGCAAAGCCTTTCCCCAACAGCTGTTTTTTTGGTCAACGATCAGTCTTCAGATCAGACTGAAGTCATTATGCAAACAGCGGCAAAGCAGCATCCCAATACTTTTGCTTTTAACCACACATCAACAAATGACCATCTGCCAGGAGCAAAAGTAGTTAACGCATTTAATTTTGGTTTAAAGCAAGTGAAAGCGCCCTATGATTTTTTGGTCAAACTAGATGCCGATTTAATTCTTCCTCCCCACTATTTTAAAACGATTGCCGCGTGTTTTCAAGACCCAAAAATTGGTATAGCGGGGGGTTTTTGTTATGAACAAAACGCCAAGGGAGTATGGCAAAAGAACCACAGCATGCATCAAGACCACGTTCGCGGCGCATTTAAAGCCTACCGCAAAAGTTGTTTTGAAGCAATTGGCGGCTTGCGCTCAGCGATGGGCTGGGACACCCTAGACGAGCTTTTGGCCCGCTATAACGGCTTTTCTGTTAAAACCCTAGAAGAACTTCAGGTAAAGCATTTACGCCCCTTAGGGAGTCAATACAAAGCTTCTGCCGCGCAACAACAAGGCCGGGCTTTTTATCAATTGCGCTATGGGCTTTTACTCAGTCTTTTGGCCTGTCTAAAAAGCAGCTGGCAAAAAAAATCTTTGCGCTGGTGCTGGGGCCTTTTGCGTGGCTATTTTAAGGCTTCCTCGTTTTTAGTAACCAAAAAAGAAGGGCAATTCATACGCGCTTATCGATGGGCACAAATGTTGAAACGATAAATGCACGATAAAATCGCAACCCAAAAGCGCGAGGTTGTTTATCTTTGTAGCGAAAATTAGCTTCATGAATATACTTATTATCGGCGGGGGTGGAAGAGAACACACTTTTGCATGGAAAATCGTTCAAAGTCCCTTGTGTGATCAATTGTTTGTCGCTCCAGGAAATGCAGGTACTGCAGCAATTGCAACAAACCTAGCCCTTGGGGTAAATGATTTTGAAGGCATTAAAAAAGCAGTTTTGTCGAACCAAATTGAAATGGTTATTGTTGGCCCAGAAGATCCTTTGGTCAATGGTATTCACGATTTCTTTTTATCCGACCCTGAACTTAAAAAGGTCGCTGTTATTGGCCCGCAAAAAGAAGCCGCAAGATTAGAGGGAAGTAAAGCCTTTGCAAAAGAATTCATGCAAGCACAAAATATCCCAACAGCACAATACGCGCGTTTTACTGCAGCCACTTTAAACGACGGCTTTGCCTTTTTAGATCAAATGAAAGCGCCCTATGTTTTGAAGGCAGATGGTCTTGCAGCTGGAAAAGGGGTTTTAATTCTGGAAGATTTAGCCGAGGCAAAAACCCAGCTAAAAGCCATGTTAATTGACGAAAAATTTGGCGCTGCTTCTACCACTGTAGTGATTGAAGAGTTTTTAGATGGCATTGAATTGTCATGTTTTGTTTTAACGGACGGAAAAGATTTTGTGACCCTTCCAATGGCAAAAGATTACAAGCGAATAGGCGAAGGAGATACTGGATTAAACACCGGAGGAATGGGGGCCATTTCCCCAGTGCCTTTCGTTACTCCAGCCTTTGAAGAAAAAATTCACCAACGCATTATTTTACCGACCATCGAAGGCTTTGAAAAAAGAAACCTTCCCTTTGTGGGTTTTGTCTTCATTGGCCTAATTAAGGTAGGTGATGATCCTTATGTTATCGAATACAACGTTCGAATGGGAGACCCAGAGACAGAAGTCGTTTTACCACGTGTAAAAAACGATTTTGTTGAGGTTCTATTGGCTACCGCCAAAGGAAAATTAGTTGAAATTACTTTAGAAGAAGACCCACGTGCGGCAACAACAGTAATGCTGGTTTCTGGGGGTTATCCTGAGGCGTATGAAAAAGGAAAGGAAATGAAAGGCTTAGATCATCCTACCGAAAGTATCTTGTTCCACGCAGGAACGACATTGGCCGAAGGTCAAGTTCAAACGGCTGGCGGAAGAGTACTTGCGGTAACATCTTATGGGAACGCCTATAGCGATGCATTAACCAATGCTTACGCCACAATCAAAAACATTTCTTTTGAAGGAATGAATTACCGGAAAGACCTAGGATTCGATCTATAAGAAAGAGTGGGCAGAAGTGTCTTTATTCTCTTCGCCATTATCGTTAAAGATTTTTAACTGGTTAATCCAGTACACTAGAGCAGTAGATCCAATGGCCATAAAAAAGAAGTTTATTCCATTGGCAAGCCACCAATTACTTAATTCTAAGTCAGATAAAAACTGGTGTGGAACTAATAATAGTTCTTCAAATAACCAGGCAATTGCACCAAAAATATCTATCATGTTGAGTGGAGTTTTTATTTACCTTGCAAAAATATGAAAAAACTTAGCAGCAAGGAAAGCTCCTTCGGTCAAAATTTTTCTGCTTCCAGCTTTATGGTGGGTTTCTTTTTGTGGTCTTTGGGGTTTACAGCCTATGCCCAGCAGAATCCGTTGACGGATGTAATGGAACTAGACTTACCTAAAATCAAGGCCATTAAAGCGAATTTAGCACAGCACCAAGTGCAATTATTATTGGTCGAAATAGACCAGAAAAAAGGCCAAGCGCCACAATTTACTACCCACCGCTTTCAACAGGAAGATTCGACTTATTTTTATCCTGCCAGCAGCGTTAAATTGCCGATTGCCGTTTTGGCTTTACAAAAAATAAAGCAACTGCAAGCCGAAGGAATTCACTTGACAAAAGACACTCCTTTTCATGTGATTGACCCAAAAACAAAGGAGCACCTTCAAACAAGCGACAGCACCCATCCCCAAAAACACTTAACCATAGGACACTTGATCAAAAAAATCTTTTTGGTTAGTGACAATGATGCCTATAATATTCTCTTTGACTTTCTGGGGAAAAAAGCCATTAATGAAGGCTTAAAAGAGCGTGGGATAGCCCATACTGCCATCCGCCATAAATTTCTTTTTGGCGCAGACAACGAAAATAGCTGGGAGTATGTTTTTTTTAACGCACAAGACACCCTTTACCACCAAAAAAGCCAATATTCACCTCCCATACCGCCGATAAACCTCAAGCAGCAAAAAAAGGGGAAGGCTTTCATGTCTGGGGGAGTAAAAATTCCTAAGCCCATGGATTTCAAGCAAAAAAACTGGATGTCTTTAAGCGCGCAAATCGCCCTGTTGCAACGCTTGATTTTTCCTGTAGCTTTTGCACCAAAAGAACGATTTGATTTACACCAGCAAGACCTTGTTTTTCTCCGCCATTGGATGAGCCGCTCTACCCTTGAAAGCGAGATCGAAGCCTATCATACCCCTGAATATTATGACAGCTATGGCAAATTTTTCCTTTATGGTGATACCAAAGGGAAAATGACAGAGACATTACGTATTTATAACAAAGTAGGCTATGCCTATGGTACCCTAACCGATGTCGCCTTTATTGAAGACAAACAAAACAAAAAGGCCTTTTTTCTAGCAGGGACTATTTTGGTCAATCAAAATGGTATTTTTAATGACGACATCTATGCGTTTGAAGAAAAAGGAATTCCCTTCTTGGCAGAAGTGGGCAGACAACTTTATCTTAGCATCAAAAACAAAGACCAATAAACGTGATTGCTTCCTTCTTTAAAAAATCGAGTGTGTTTAGTTATTTGCTGTCTTTGGCACTTTTAGCCACAGCAGTATATTTCCAAGGAGAAATCAACGGGACCTTGTTTTCGCTAGACAACAAAAAAAACGTTGCATTGTTGCTATTAAGCCTTTGTATGCTAGCAGTAGACTGGACGGTAAAACAACACTATTGGGCGACCAAGGCGAATTATCACCTTTTGTTGTTTCCCTTTTTTGTGCTAGCGCTACCTGTAGAACTGTGGAACAATTGGATTTTGTTTTTCTTTTTCTTTCTGTGGATTGCGATGAATTATTTGGTTGCAATTGATCAGTCGGGCAGAAATATCGCAAAAGTGTTTAATGCTTTTTTCTTCTTTTTTCTCGGGGTGCTATTTTTCCCGCAGGGAAGCGTCGTTTTACCCTTGTTATGGTTGGTTATGCTGCTGAAAGGAGCGTTAAATTTTCCTTATTTTTTAATTTCTTTATTGCCCGTGCTGGCCTTGTTTCTTTTGGAGGTTGTCTTTGTTTATTTCTTTCCGCAAAGCACTTTACTTTCAAGCTTTGATTTTTCAAGCCTTACATTTCGCCTTCCACTAGCAGCGGTGTTTAGACAAAATTTGTGGTGGGGTATTATGCTGCTTTTGTTGCTTATGGCAATTTTAAAGCACTATATCGATATGGGCTCAAAAAGTGCTTCTTATGGCGCAGGGATGTTTGCCTTGTTCTCTTTGGCCGGAACCAGCCTTTTATTTGGTCTGTTTTTTCAAAACCAAAGCGAACTTGCCTGGGTGCTGTTTTTAATGGCATTGACAGCCTTATCAACAAGACTTTTTGAAGACATTAAAAAGGCTTGGTTGAGAGAATTCTTCTTCACCGTTATTTTCCTTTTGCTGCTGCTGGGGAAATATGGGTTGCCTTTTTAAGTTTAAAAACAGCTAAAAAAAGACGGTTTAAAGTTTAGATCAAAAGAAGTAATTAAACCCTTGCTTAGGGTGACACAAGCATAGCAATAGAAAAGTCACCCTAGTTTGTCAATTTATAAGGAATGTAAAGCGTTGGTATGGACATAAAATCGCCTTCAACATCATGGCTTTTTCAAGTGCCAAAGCTTTTAAACATCATCATAGTCTACCGTCACAGTAGCTGTGGTAGGATAGGCTTGACAGGTAAGCACTAGGCCTTCTTCAATTTCATCATCGGTTAAAATTTGATTGTTTTGCATCACCGCTTTTCCCTCAGTTATTTTGGCAATACAACTACAGCACACCCCGCCTTGACAGGAATAAGGAACGTCGATTCTTTGCTGAAGGGCGGCGTCTAAAAGGGTTTTATCAGGTGTAGATTCTAAGGAATAACTTGCTTCATCAGCTTTAATGGAAAGGCGAACTTTCCCCGCTCCTTTTGCGTTTTCTGGCGCCTCGCTAGTGTTGCTGGTAAATAATTCAAAATGAATGTTTTCTTTGTCGACATTGGCATTGATTAAAGCGTCTTTTGCCATTCCTATCATCGCTTCAGGTCCACAGAGATAAACCTGATCGGGTTTTTTAGCCGCTTGATTAAGCGCATAATTAACCACAGCAGTATCTATTCGTCCAAATAAAGCATCAGCCTCGTTGCTTTTTGAATAAACCCAGTGAATTGTAAAACGGTCGCTGAACTGTTTTTGAAGGGCAATCAATTCTGCCTGATACATGGTTTCTTCAGGAGATTTATTCCCATAGACCAGTTGTACCGTTGTGGTATCGCTTTTTGCTAAACTGGTTTTAAGGATCGATAAAATAGGCGTAATACCACTTCCTGCAGCAATTAGAAGCAGTTGTTGGTTGGCTGTGTTGGGTACATAAACAAAGCGGCCTTCTGGGGGAGCGACCTTAAGGGTGGCTCCTTCGGTTAAAAGATCATTGGCAAAACTGGAAAAAACACCTTGGTCAATTTTTTTAATTCCCACCGTCAAACGGTTTTCATGTGGCGCCGACGATAAAGAATAAGAACGGCGAACGCTCGCGCCATCAATGCTGGCTTCTAAACTTAAATACTGACCTGCTTTAAAAGCAAAATCGGCCGCTAAAGCTGCCGGAACGGCAAAAGAAATTGCCACAGAAGAAGGAGTAAGGCGGTTGATTTTTTCAACCGTTAGTGGGTGTAATGCGCTCATTTTTTTTTTGGATAAAAATAAACATTTAATTTTCTTTAGTGTAACGTAATGCAGCTAGTTTCGTCTAATCAAGATATAGCATAAGCCTATGAATTTATTTTCGCTACAATGGAAAGAAACCTTTCGCGCTCCTCAGTGGGAAGCAAAGCTGTCCATTAAAATTATCATGGCACTGGTAATGCTCTATTTTATTGGCGCTTTTGTTTTTGGCGCAAGCATGGCCTACCCCATTTTGAACAAAAAGATTTTAGACCGTGAACCCCTTGAAGTCTTCAACGGGATCTTGTTGTATATTTTCTTTTTTGAGTTAGTGTTGCGCTTTTTTCTTCAGCAATTACCTGTGACCAACATTCAGGCTTTGATTTTACTGCCCTTTAAAAAAAGAAAAATCATCAATCATGTATTGCTGCGTTCCGTCTTTTCTGGATTTAACACTACACCCTTCATTGTTTACCTGCCCTTTGCTATTTCTATGTATAGAGATGATTATTTGGGCAGTGAAGTTCTCGCTTGGTGGAGCGCTCTTTTAACGATTACGTTGTGTTTAAATTTCCTGATTTATATCGTCAATAAAAACAACGTTTATTTTGTCGTTTTGTTGGCCCTTATCGCGGGAACGGTCGCCTTAGACCACTACACAGAAATTGATTTAGGAAACCGCTTAGGAACTCTTTTTGATGTCGTTGTAAAACAGCCGGAAACCCTAGGATTGTTTGTGTTGCCTTTATTGTTTTCGTATGCTTTGGTTTTTTACTTCTTAAAACGAGGTTTTTATATGGACGCTGGCTTGGCCAAAAAACGCACAAAAGTTCGTGGGGGCGATCATGCGTATCTCAATTTTTTAGGAGAAGATGCGTTGATTTTAAAAAACGATTTACGGATGATTTTGCGCAATGTTCGTCCGCGGCAAGTTGTATTGATGTCTTTCCTCTTTTTGTTTTATGGATTAATCTTTTTTACACAAGACATCTATCGCAATCAAGAGGCGATTATGGTTTTTGCAGGAATTTTTGTCAGCGGTGGTTTTACCATGACCTTTGGGAATTATGTCCCCGCCTGGGACAGCAGTTATTATAAGCTGTTAATGACCCAAAACATCTCTTATAAAAAATACTTGCTTTCTAAGTGGAACTTAATGGTTTTTGCGACTGCGGTTTCTACGCTCTTGTCGCTTCCTTATCTTTATTTTGGTTGGGATATTATGGGCATTATTTTGGCCGGTGCTTTTTTTAATATGGGATTAAACACCTGGACCACCCTTTTAGGAGGACTTCTGAATAAAACGCCCATGCGATTAAACGTAAAGGCAAAGGCCTTTGAAAACACCCAAGCCTTTTCTATCAATCAATTTTTATTGATTCTACCAAAGTTGGTTTTACCTATTTTTTTGTATTGGTTACCAGCACAGTTTTTAGGGCCAATAGCGGGCTATCTTACCCTTGCAGGAGCAGGAGTAATAGGAATGATTTTCAAAGATCGCCTGGCCAATATTGTCACCCGACTTTACCTGAAACAAAAACACGAAACCATCGAAGCATTTAACCAATAGGCCCTATGATACAAGTAAACAACCTATCTAAAAAATACGACAATAAAGAAGTCCTAAACGTTGCCTCTTTAGCCATTCAAAACGGGGAACATTTTGGTTTAGTAGGCAACAATGGCGCAGGAAAAACAACCCTCTTTAGTTTGTTGCTAGACCTTATTCAAGCGACTAGCGGCGCAGTTAGCATTAACGAGATTAACGTTGCAAAGAGTGAAACATGGAAGAAAAGTGTGGCGGCTTTTGTCGATGATTCTTTCTTGATTGATTATTTAACACCAGAAGAGTATTTTGCGTTTATCGCACAACTGCGAAAAGTCGACAACAATTCACGCGAAGCATTTTTACAGCAATTTGACGGGTTTTTTAATGGCGAGATTTTGGGCCAAAAAAAATACTTGCGCGATTTGTCTAAAGGAAATCAAAAAAAGGTAGGCCTGGCGGCTTCTTTTATTGGAGATCCTTCTATTGTTATTCTAGACGAACCCTTTGCCAATCTCGACCCTAGCTCGCAAATTAGATTAAAATCTTTTTTAGCAAGCGACGTCAATAAAAACAAAACCTTGTTGATTTCTTCCCACGATTTAAATCACGTTACGGATGTTTGTGAACGCATCGTACTTCTTGAAAAGGGAACAATCATCAAGGACACTCCAAAAAGTCCAGCGACACTGAAAGAATTAGAGGCGTATTTTTCGGGGCAATAGCATACTAAAACCAGCGTTTTTTAGTTATAATACAAAAGCTTTTTTTTGAAACTTCAAAACGCCTCTTTGCTACTTTCATTGTTGGGTTTAATTTTTCTGGGTTGTTCTACCCAAAAAAACAATCTAATCAACCGGGAATACCATGCTTTAAACACAAAGTTTAATGTCTTGTTTAACGGGAAAGAAGCCTTGGCGATAGGCGAAGCCATTTTATACCAAAACAATCAAGATAATTTTCTGGAAGTGCTTCCCGTTGAACCTATTTTGTTAAGAGGGGAAGACCAAACAAAGCAGGCCAGTATTCCCAGTTTTTCGGTAGCAGAAGAAAAAGCGGTTAAAGCCATTCAAAAACACTCGATGAACATTGCCGGTCAACAGCGCAATCGTCAAATTCAAGCGGCTTATTTACTGTTGGGAAAAGCCCGCTATTTTGACCGTCGCTTTTTGCCCGCATTAGAGGCGTTTAATTTTCTTTTGGAAGGTTATTACGGAAACGAAAAGGTCTATTATGAAGGCAAGCTTTGGCGAGAAAAAACCAACCTTCGTTTGGGCAATAACGCCCTCGCTATAGACAACCTTAAGCCGCTTGCTCAACGCATCCCTTTTGGTCAAAAACTTTATCCAGAAGTAAATGCAACAGTCGCACAAGCATTTTTGAACTTAAAAAACAAAGACTCTGCTAGGGTTTATATCTCACGTGCAGCATTAGCCGAGAAAGATAGAACTGCCAAAGCGCGGTATCGCTATATTGAAGCACAATTGTTAGAGAAGGCGCATTTGTTAGATAGTGCTAGAGGAGCCTATCAATCTATTGTTAATTGGAAGCGAAAATCGCCGCGTATTTTTTGGATGCAGGCAAAACTACAAGCGGTTCGTTTACAGGCTCTTCTAGACAGCATTAGCCCTCGCCCTGCACTTGAGCGCCTCGCAAAACTTTTTGAAAATCAACCCTACCTTCATCTAATTCACCAACAAGACGCCCGCTATTTACGCACCCAAAAACAAGATAGCTTGGCCTTGCAATACTATAATAAATCGCTGCAAAGTCCTGGGATAGACACTCCAACACAAATGGCGAATTACAGAGAATTAGCCGATTATTATTTCGACAAAGGGGTTTACCTCAACACCGGGGCTTATCTAGATAGTCTTTTGCGCATCATTCCTGCAGAAGGGCGCTTTAAAAAAAGTGTACAAAGAGAACGAGACGGGCTAGATGAAGTCATTGAATTAGAAACGATTATTCGCTCAACAGACAGTATTTTGTCTCTAATTGGAATGACCAAACAAGCGCAATTAGCCTACTTTCAAACAGAAATTGACCGAAAAAGAGCCCAAGAACTCGCAGCAGTTGAAGAAGAAAAGAAAGGTCTTTTTAACTTTAATACAAACGCAGCAAATAATTTTTATTTCTACAACGACCGGCTTTTGGTTTCAGGAAGACAGGCCTTTTTGTCTAGCTGGGGAAATCGCCCAAATGCAGATAATTGGAATCGCCTCTCTGCATCTAACTTAATTGCAGCAAATGAAATAGCTCCCCAAAAAACAGAAGAAGGGGAAGGGTTTTTTATTGAAACGCCTGCTTTTTTTGTAGCACAAATCCCAACAGATAGCCTTGCCATTGCTGCCCTTGAAAAAGACCGAAAACAAGCTTACCTCGATGTGGGCATCTTATACAAAGAAAAATTTGACAATCCAGAACTTGCCTTTAAAAGATTGACAAATGTGTTTCAACTAGACCCAACCCCCAATCAAGAGGTCAGTGCTTTATACCATTGTTTTAAACTTTTGGAAAAAGACGAGCTTGCGCAAGCCAACCAATACAAGGAGCGCCTTTTATCGCAATATCCCAAATCTCCTTTTGCGCAAATCGTCAGGGATCCAACCAACTTTTCTTTGGCAGACAACCAAACCCCAGCTTCTATTTACGCACGCCTGTACAAGGCCTTTCAACAACAAGAATTTCAGAAGGTTCTTCGCGAAACCGAAGGATTTAAAGTTGTTGTAAGCGGCACGGACCTTTCGCCTAAAGTAGAGTACCTTCAGGCCTTGGCCAAAGGAAGACTTGAAGGAGAAGACGCCTTTGTTGCAGCTTTATCACAACTGGTAGCGCTTTATCCTAACTCCGGTGAAGCACAGCTGGCGAAAAAAGCCATTAAACGCCTTGATCAAGAAGAGCAGTTAAAGCACAAACGCTTGCTCTTAAAAAGCTATAAATGGGTCTTTTCTTTTCCAACAAAAGCGCAAGGTCTAGACAGTTTAGCTCAACAAATGCAACAAACCATCAAAGAAGCGCAAAAAGGATGGAAACTGTCTCGGGATGTTTATGACCAAGCGACAGACTTTATTGTAATTCACACCAAAGAAGAACAACCCAACGAGGCCTATTTTTTAGAAAAATGGACAGAGTTGCCTAATTTTGAAAAGAACACAAATAATTTTGTACTTTTATCCGCTCAATATGAACAAGTTCAGCGCTTAAAAAGCTGGGCAGCGATTACAAAAATACCACAAGAATGAAAAACAACGAACTCAACGGACAGCCCAATAGAATTGAAAGAAGCACTAAAATCACAGGGGAAATTATTTCTGAAGCAGATTTTAGAATAGACGGAACACTCGAAGGCTCTATTTCGACTTCTGGAAAAGTTGTCATTGGGAAAGAAGGCGTTATCAACGGAACGGTTAATTGTACTTTTGCTGATGTAGAAGGAAAATTCAACGGTAAAATTGAGGTAAAAGAAAGCCTCTCGTTAAAATCGACCAGTAGTATTGAAGGAGAAGTAATCATTGGGAAACTTATCGTAGAATCTGGTGCAATTTTCAACGCAAAATGCGCGATGAAATCGGCTGCAGATGTGAAATCCATTGCTGGAAAACGTGAAAAAACGGCCTAATACTTGGCTCATCTTTTTTTCGCTTGCGATTCAAATTGGTGCGCTCATGTATCTCTCAATTCAAGCAGGCAACTATCTCGATCGCTTTTTTGATTCAACAAAACCATGGTTTACTTTAAGTATTTGTGTCTTTGCCTTGGTTGCTATTCTGCGTTTAATCATCCACCAAACTAAACAACTTTAAAACGATGCGTGCCGCTTTGGGTTTTTTCGTCTTTTTTTATGCACTTATAGCGGCCCTTCATTTTCTGGTTCTTTTTTTTCTAGAAATTGCTTTAGAAGAAGCGCTTTATGTTGAGGTATACAGCTGTATCTTTTTGATTACCTTTTTGCTTTTATGGGGGCTTTTGCGCGCTTTCATTAAATTAAGCGACTATGTTGCCTGGTTATACCTTTTGGGTAGCGGCCTAAAGTTTGGTCTTTTTATGCTTTTGTTGTGGCCCGTGTTTAAGGCCGATGGTACGGTGAGTATTCTAGAAAAAACAAGCTTCCTAATCCCCTATTGTAGCAGCCTTATTTTGGAAACGTGGCTCTTAATTTCAAAATTGAATAAAATCTAAAAATACCCCTCTTTTTTTTGTTTAAAGCACTACATTTGCAGACGAATTTAATTCGAATGAAGAAGATATCTACTATTTTGAAAAACAAGGCGAAAAGTTTAGGGCTTTTGGTCTTTTTATTTTCGACTTTTGCTTTTGCAAACAACAAAGAAGAAGCGGCTTCTGGCGATCTTAAATCAGAGATCAAAGCCTATATCTCTCATCACTTACAAGATTCTTACGATTTTAGCCTGTATTCATACACCAAAGAAAATGGAGAGCATGTTTACATCGGTCTTCCTTTGCCCATTATTCTTTGGGACAATGGCTTGAAGGTTTTTTCTTCCTCAAAATTTCACCACGGAGAAACAGTGGCAGAAGCCGGAGGGAAGTTTTACGCCCTTTACCACAATAAGATTTATGAAACAGACGCGCAAGGAACCATTAATTATGACGAGGCGCACCATCCCACCAACAACAAACCTTTTGACTTTTCCATTACGAAAAGTGTGGTAACCATGATTTTGGTTGTGTTGTTAATGTTCTTTATGTTTAAAAGTCAAGCAGCGTCTTACGCCAAAAATGGAGGCCTGGCTGGCGGGATAGGACGTTTCTTAGAGCCCATTGTATTGTATGTTCGCGATGACATTGCCCGTCCTAATATCGGCGAAAAGAAATACAAAAAATACATCCATTATCTTTTGACGATATTTTTCTTTATCTGGTTTTTAAACCTTTTAGGGATGACGCCACTTGGGGTTAATGTTACTGGAAACATTGCTGTAACCTTTGGTTTAGCCTTGTTGACTTTTTTAATCACCAACCTCACCGGAACAAAAGATTATTGGTTACATATTTTTGATCCCTTAGGCGACACCATGCCTTGGTTTGCAAAAATTCCTTTATACATTATCTTAATCCCTATCGAAATTTTAGGGATTTTCATCAAGCCCTTTTCTTTATTGATTCGTTTGTATGCCAACATGCAAGCCGGTCACATTGTATTGATGAGCTTGATTGGATTAATGTTTATTTTTAAAAGTTGGATCGGAAGTCCTTTGTCATTTGGCTTAGCCTTCGCGATATCATTGATAGAAATTTTAGTGGCCTTTTTACAGGCTTATATATTTACGATGCTTTCTGCACTTTATTTCGGCTTCGCCGCCGAAGAGCACGAGCATCATTAACCGAACTCTACTCATTTTGAGTATTGTAAATGATTGTTTAATTTAAATCAAACACTATGGAAATTCCAGCATTAGTAGGAGCAGGTATCGTAGTAATTGGTGTAGGAATGGGGATTGGCCGTATCGGTGGATCTGCTATGGACGCCATTGCACGTCAACCAGAAGCTTACGGAAAAATTCAAACAGCGATGTTAATCGCCGCTGCATTGATTGAAGGAATTGGTTTTGCTGCTTTATTCGCAGTATAACTAAATCACAATAAAATAAAGCTGTTCCGCGGTTGGCGGCAGCTTTATTTTATCAATTAGACAAATTAACACTATGGAAAAATTAATTGAAGAATTTTCGTTAGGCCTCTTTTTCTGGCAAACTTTATTGTTTGTTGGACTTTTGTTTTTACTTGCCAAATTTGCATGGAAACCCATTTTAGCTGCTGTTGAAGAACGCGAGAACACCATCAAAGATGCGCTCGATTCTGCCGAAAAGACCAAAGCGGAAATGGAAGCGGTGCAAGCCGACAATAAACGAATTTTAAAAGAAGCTAGAGCAGATCGCGATGCGTTATTGGCAGAAGCCAAAAAAACCAGCACGCAAATGATCAACGAGGCCAAAGAAGCGGCACAAGCTGAAGCGGATAAAATTGCTATCGCAGCTCAAGAAGCGATCCAGCAAGAAAAAGCAGCAGCCATTAACGAATTAAAAGGTCAAGTGGCGAGCTTATCAGTTCAAATTGCACAAAAAGTTTTGCAGAATGAACTTGCCGATCAAAAGAAACAAGAACAACTAGTAGAAAAACTAGTGAATGATATCGAGATTAAATAAGCAATGAAAAATACACGTGCTGCATTACGTTATGCTAAAGCAACCTTAAGTACTGCTTTAGATCAAAAACAAGAAGACGCTCTTGCAAAAGACATGCAAGACATCGTGGCTGTTTTTGAAGAAAACGAGGCCCTTGTTACTTTCTTAGAAAATCCTGTTGTGGCTAACTCAGCCAAACAAGACACCCTAGGTAAGCTGTTTCCCGCTTTACAGCCCTTGAGCAATCAATTAGTGGTCTTGTTGGCAACAAACAATCGCATTGACTTATTAAATCAAGTAGCAGCGGCTTATTTGACTTTACTAGAAAAGCAGCAAGGAAAAGCGACCGCTTTGGTTACCACCGCAGTTGCCCTTTCCCCTGAACTAGAAAAAGTTATTTTGGCCAAAGCAAAACAGCTGTCTTCTGCTGAAATCAGTTTAGAAAACAACATTGACCCTTCTATTATAGGAGGTTTTATCCTTCGCATAGGCGACCTGCAATACAACGCAAGTGTTGCCCATCAGTTGGATCAACTTAAAAGAGAATTGACACAAACGAATTATAGCGCATAAATAATAAACTATGGCAGCAATTAAACCCGCTGAAGTTTCAGCAATTTTAAAAGACCAATTAGCAGGATTGGACACCGCTTCTTCTTTAGACGAAGTAGGAACAATACTAGAAGTCGGTGATGGAATCGCCCGTGTGTATGGCTTGTCTAATGCACAATACGGAGAATTGGTTCGCTTTGACTCTGGTCTAGAAGGAATGGTATTAAACCTAGAAGAAGACAATGTAGGGGTGGTTTTATTAGGCCCTTCTAAAGGACTGAAAGAAGGTGATACCGTAAAACGCACAAACACCATTGCTTCTATCAAAGTAGGCGAAGGGATTGTTGGGCGTGTTGTAGATACCCTTGGAAATCCAATCGACGGAAAAGGCGCTATTGAAGGAGAATTATATGAAATGCCTTTAGAGCGCAAAGCGCCTGGAGTAATTTTTCGTCAACCCGTAAACGAGCCTATGCAAACTGGAATCAAGTCAATCGACGCAATGATTCCTGTTGGAAGAGGACAACGTGAATTGGTGATTGGTGACCGTCAAACGGGAAAAACAACCGTTTGTATTGACACCATCTTAAATCAAAAAGAATTTTATGATGCAGGAGAGCCTGTTTATTGTATTTACGTTGCCATTGGCCAAAAAGCCTCTACAGTAGCAGCAATTGCAAAAACACTTGAAGATAAAGGTGCATTAGCTTATACGACTATCGTTGCGGCAAATGCCTCTGATCCAGCGCCAATGCAAGTATATGCCCCGATGGCAGGAGCTGCAATTGGAGAGTATTTTAGAGATACTGGCCGTCCAGGATTAATCATCTATGATGATTTATCGAAACAAGCTGTCGCTTACCGTGAGGTATCCTTATTATTACGT